>JAERMQ010000032.1 GCA_016844745.1 Ignavibacteria bacterium
TAATGGTTAATGGTTAATGGTTAATGGTTAATGGTTAATGGTTAATGGTTAATGGTTAATGGTTAATGGTTAATGGTTAATGGTTAATGGTTGATTTATATATTTGATAAATTGTTCTTGCCAAATGGAAAAAATTATTCTTCTTATTTTTTCGATTATATTTGTAAGTTCTTGCCAGAATTCTACGAAAAATAATAATAGCGAGAATTTATTGAAAAATCCGAATTTCGAATTAAATAAATTACCCTCTTTTCAGTTCTGGCATGGCTTAATCGATACGATTGTACCCAATGCACCGCATGGGATTGCACAATACTCAGTACAAATTTCCCCTGCATGGTTCCCTCAGGAAGGTTATGCAGAATCCGGGATTTCCGGTTTATCAGGTACTTTCTCATTCCAACTTACCGGATGGGTCAAATGCCTGTACAAGCCCGGTATTATGAGTATAAAGCACAAAACATCCAAATCCACTAATATATGGACTGTAACTGATTCGTCGAAGGAATGGAAGCAGATATCCGTTACATCGGATACTTTGGCATTAATGCCAAACGACTCAGTAATTGTACATTTATCTGCCGGTTCGACCGAAATCTCTTCCGGCAGAATTTTATTTACAGGCTTATCATTAAAGAAGAACAAATAGATACTAATAACCGTAGAAAACTATTGTATTCGGATTTATGCCGCAATCGAATTTGAACAAGGGAAATGATGTTGCCTTTATATCATATACCAACACTTCACCGGCAACACTATAATCCTTTGCATTACCAATCCAAATCCGGCTATCATCAGGAGTAATTGAAAAAGTGTACCAAAATTCATCTGATTTGTTATTTGGTATTAACAGTAAAGGTTTTGGAGAAATTTCATTCAAATTTATTGAATAAATACCATTCCAACCTATATAGTATAAAATATCTGATGTACTATTAAGCTTGATATGCGTTGAATTCAAATGCCAGCGCCTTAACTCCATTAATGTTTCGCCATCATATTCAACAATTCCACCACTATCCTTCTTCGATGGCAGGTTATAATAACAGGTATAAAACCGGTTTTTGTTCGGTGCGGAAATCACTTCTACGGTATTCTCACCTGATTTTAAATTTGCAATTTCGATTTTAGTATTAGCGTCGATTACAGAAATTGTCCCTGCTTTTGGTTTATCAGCGTATAAATCACCCCATGCCGAATTAGCGATTAAAATTTTGTTACCAATTGATGTAATGAGTTCCGGTGCCGGACCAACTAATATTTTATTTTTATTAAAAGTAAAGTTTTTAGGATTGAATTGATAGATACAATTAGAGAAAGCATCTGTGAAAAAGGCTGAAGAATCGTTAATTATACAAATTTTCCGGGGGTAGAAATTGCTTGAATCCCGGATTCTGCCAACAAATTTTCCCGTCGATATACGGAATGCATCGATTGAATGAGAATTGGAGACTGCTACGAAAGCAGTATCGCCATGCAGGACGATGTCGTTAGCACCGTCGCCCAATACCAAATTCGGATTAGCTTTGCCATAGAAATTCTGGTAAACTGTGGAATTAGGAAAATTGTAGAGAGTAATCGATGAATTATTCTTTTCCCAGAGACCCTCCGCCAGTATGAATGCGGCTTTTGTAATTTTTGACGGAATTTCTCCGGTATCTGTTGGAGTGGTGGGGGTGCTTTGGCAGGAGATAATAACCAATAAGGTTATTAAACAAAATAAACACAGTAATGCAAAACGGTTTTTCATAAAAATCCCTTATATATAGTGAAAAAAATATGAATAAATAAGCGTGACATAAGCAGTAATAGTAATGCTTAGTCTATCTGTGCTATAAATAAGGGGAATTTAGAAAATGATTTGCAGAAAATTCCTCTCATTGCATCTGTTAGCGCAGATGTACAGTAACGTCAACGAGAGAACGCAGGCAGGTCTTCTGACTTAGGGGTCAATCCGTTGGTTTCACCTTCCCATCTTTTTTGAATTAAGGACAGTGGCTGCTATAATTATAGCATGAAACCTTGGTCTCCCATTACAGCGGCGCAACCGTGCAGGAATCTCACCTGCTTGTCTATTCTTTCCGCGAAATGCGGAACACCGGCGTTCTGGTTTGCTTGTATAATGAATAAAATATCCACAAAAAGTAAATATCTATTCATTTTATTTCAATTAAATTTTTTCAATTATCAAATTTCGGCGGTTTTCAATATCGACATCGCACTCAATTTTAACATCGAATCTTTTGGATGGCAACATACCATTGGCTTTTTCTGCCCATTCGATAAATTTTATTGCATTTTTTGTGTCCAAACATTCTGAAAAACCTATTTCTGCCAATTCCAATTTATTTTTTATTCTATATAAATCAATATGATAAATTTGAAAAATGGAATCCTTATCAGAGCCTGTATATTGATTCATAATGGTAAAAGTAGGGGAGGAAACAATATCGGTAACGTGAAATTGATGGCAAATTCCCTTGATAAATTCGGTTTTTCCCGAACCAAGAGTACCAAACAAAGCTACGGTATCGCCAGGATGCAGTTTCTTCGCGAAACGAATTCCTGCATTTATCGTTTCTTCTTCGCTGTTTGTTATTTCCTGTTCACTTGTCATTTACAAAATTATATCAATTTATCAAGTCAAAAAATTACTTTTTATTCAGAATTGAGTAAATCCGTTACGATACAATTGAGTCTGCTGATTTCTTCCGGGTAAATCGATTCGGTAATTATCCTGATAATAGGTTCTGTATTGGAACGCCGGATTTGCAGCCAGCTATCTTTAAAAATAATCTTAATTCCATCTTCTTTGATGATTTCTGTTCCGGGAAATTTTTCGATTACTTTATTTAAAAGTGTTTCAAAATCACCATCAAAAGATATTTTGGTTTTTCTCATTTCGAATTTCGGATAAACCTGCTTCAATTGTGATAAAGTTGAATTCCTTTCAGCCATAAGAGCAAGTATCAGGGCTGTTCCGACAAGTGAATCGCGCCCGTAATGACAAGCCGGCAGAATCACTCCTCCGCTGCCTTCTCCACCGATGATTGCTCCCGAATCTTTCATTGTATTTATTACATTAATTTCACCAACAGGGCTTCGTTTCACTTTGCCACCATATTTTTTGGCAGCATAATCCGTAGCCATCGTAGTTGAATGATTCACAACAGCACACAAATTCTTTGTTTCGGTAAAATAATTGCTAAATTCAAATACCGATTCGATTGCCAAAACGATAGTCATCTCCTCTCCGATAGGATTACTTGTTTCATCGATTAGAACGAGCCTGTCAGCATCCGGGTCAACGGCTATACCTAAACCGGCATTATTAATTCTCACTGCTTGTGATAGGTCCTTAAGATGTTCCGGAAGTGGTTCCGGAGTATGAGGGAAAATGCCGCTTCCATCGCAATAGAGTTTAATTACTTTGCATCCGAATGATTCCAACAAACGAGGTATTGCCTCAGAACCTGATGCATTTACTGCATCGACAACTACATTTATATTTTTTGCTTTAATTTTTTGTATCATACCGGAATTTGCAAAAAGAGGAAGAGATAATATCGCATCGATATGATGTTGTATTGGGTCGTGAATTTCTTTTATACCGGAGTCGAACTTTTCAGATTCGAAAGTAAAAGTTTTATTGTCGAGTATTTGCCAAAGTGCAGCATTTTCATGTTCATCTAAGAAAATACCGGATTCCCCGATAAATTTCAATCCATTCCATTGTTCCGGATTATGCGAAGCCGTGATTGCAATACCACCGACGGCATCAGTTTTTTCGGTAAATAATTGAACTGTCGGAGTGGGTACTACACCGAGTTTCAATACATGTCTTCCACATGCAATAAGTGTAGCAGTAACAATTTGTTCAATCCATTTTCCTGATGGTCTTCCGTCATTCCCTACGACAACCGTACCTTTTGGAAGGAGCGATGAAAATGAAGCTGTATAATCCGAAATTAATGCCGGTGTAATACTATCGCCGAGTGTGGCTCGCAATCCTGATATAGAACGAATTATTGGCATAATTTATTTAATTTATTTTTGATAAACCCTCACCCTACCCTCTTCCAGTGGGAGAGGGTAGGGTGAGGGTTTTGAATTTTACATCTGAAAATCGAAGTCAGTACCGAAACTAATTTCCCCAATATCTTTCTGAACATCGGCATCAGAATCAGGTTTACTTTTTTGTCCATCAGCTTCAAGCAAGTCCTCAATGCTTACTTCAGGTTCAGTGATACCTTCCCTGACAACATCAAATCCAAGATGAGATTCAACTCCTTCCTCATATTCAGACTCACCCAAAGAATCATCCACATCCTCGAAATCAAATTTTATTAATGTCCGCTCGCCGCAATTGCAGAATACTTCAATGCTTTCAATAATGCCATCTTCATTTCTATTAATCAAAGCTGTTGATGTCTTTTTATGAGGGCTATCTAACGAGGGGTCATCTTTTATTTCAACTTTCTCTCCACCCGGCTGTGCAAATTCTTTTGGTATTCGGCTGCTATGAGGCAGGTCCGATACCTTACCTGAAATTTTTGGTGCTAATAAATAATCATTGAAGGTCAACATCCGACGGTTTTCATCGGTAATATTTTCCGGTTCGTTTCGTTTAGGGTCTTTTTTAAAACTCTTATCTCTACGAAAATCATCTTCTAATTTAACGATGCTTTCAACCAACATATCTACATCGTAGTCCTTGAGTAAACGCTTAACAATTTTTTCGTCTATCTCATCACTTCTGGAACCCGGATGATGAACCTTGACTGTTCCGGTTCCTCTTTGTGGCTGATAATCGTCAATTCGGCGATTAACAACATCATCGCGACTAAATTCTTCTGAAAATGGTTTTTCGGAATAACTATTTCCCTTTCTTTTGTCTTTATCTTTTTCCGGACGGTTAACTACATCGGCAGAACTGAATTCCTCAGCAAAAGGATTCTTCATACTCTCCGATTCATCCGAAGTGTTATCCATAAAATCTAAGTTAAAATCCATTTTTTGTCCTATCCCCGGATATTTTAAATACCAACATATAACAATAATAACAAAAAAAGTACCAAAAAATAATCCTTTATCCTGAAACGTTTAGTTGGAGGTTTTTATTTTATAAATTAATAAATATTTCCCGTATTCCCTTTCGTCAAGGCTAATTTTAATATCGCTATATTATTTGACTTCTCATAATATTTTGGAGCGAAAATTTCAACAATTCATTGATATTTCCGGCAGTAAATGGTTAATTACCTGACCTAAAAGTCTGTGGAAAAACTAATTAAATGGAAGAATGTCATTCTGAACGAAGTGAAGAATCCAGTCCCAATGCCATAACTGGATTCTTCACTTCGTTCAGAATGACAATCTTCTTTTCTTTTTCAACAGGCTCCTAAAGTGTGATGGTCACGGTAGAAAAAAGTAAATGCCATTTATTCCTTCATTAATGTTTAAAATGTCTCATGCCCGTAAAAATCATAGCTATGTTATTCTCGTCCGCAACTTTGATTACTTCTTCATCGCGGACAGAACCTCCAGGTTGAATAACCGCTGTAGCTCCGGCTTCTACTGCTTGCAGCAAACCGTCGGCAAATGGAAAGAATGCATCCGAAGCAACAGAACTACCTTTCAGGTCAAGTCCCATTTGTTTTGCTTTCTCAACTGCAATTCTAGCCGAATCCACTCTCGACATTTGACCGGCTCCTATTCCCAAGGTACGATCAGCAGACGAATAAACAATTGAATTTGACTTAACATGCTTGGCAACCTTCCAGCCCATAAGCATAGCAGCTTGTTCCTGCTGGGTTGGCTGACGCTTTGTTACGCATCGTAATTGAGAATCATCCTGTAGTTTTCTATCGGTATCCTGCATTAAAAATCCGCCGGTAACGGATTTGATGTCATAACGAATTGCATTTGCCAGCAATTCAAAATTCATAACAATCAAGCGCCTATCCTTCTTTTTTGTTAATAATGCAAGTGCTTCATCTGTGAATTTGGGTGCAATAATTACTTCCGAAAATATACCATGAATTGCTTCGGCTATATCTAAATCCAATAATCGATTTACTACAAATATCCCGCCAAATGGTGAGACTGTGTCTGTTGCATAAGCCTTTTGATATGCTTTAACTAAACTTTCATCGAGTCCTACCCCGCTTGGATTAGTATGCTTAATTATTGCAAATGCCGGAGTATCGAATTCCAATATCAATTTTGATGCAGAATCAATATCAAGAATGTTGTTATATGAAAGTTCCTTGCCGTGTAATTTAGTAAATATTTTATCGAAGTTTCCATATAAGGATGCTTGCTGGTGAGGATTTTCCCCATAACGCAATTGGAATTTTGTATTAAGTCCTATTGAAAATTTTTCTGGGAATTCGACATCATTTATTTTATTAAAATATCCGGAAATCAGGCAGTCATAATTTGCGGTATGAGCAAATGCTTCGCCTGCAAGTTCCTGTCGTACTTTTTCAGGAATTGTACAATTCCCGTTACGAAGAAGTTCGATTATTTGATTGTACCAATCTGCATTAACAACCGGAACCGTCCATTTGTAATTCTTGGAAGCCGAACGCAACATAGCCGGTCCGCCAATATCAATATTCTCGATTAATTCTTCATGGGATGCATTATCCTGCTCCAATACTTTATCGAAAGGATAGAGATTAACAACGAGTAGGTCTATTGATAAAAGTCCGGATTCTGATAATTGATTTCGATGTGTTTCTTTTCCCAAATCAGCAAGCAATCCTGCATGAACTCCCGGATGAAGTGTTTTAACCCGACCATCCATGATTTCCGGGAAGTTGGTTAAATCCGAAACGCTTTTGGCGGGAATATTATTTTTTTTCAGGATATCGAATGTACCACCGGTTGAATAAATTGCGATGCCCAAGCCGGTTAATGCTGAGGCAAATTCAACGATTCCGGTTTTATCGGAAACGGAGATTAAAGCTCTTTCTATTTTATAATTATCACTATTCATAATTTAATACCTATTTCTGTAAATGAATTATAAGAATTACAAATTTAATATTTATGTTTTAATTTATTGACTGTTATATTAATTTAAAATCCAAAAGAGGTAAAATCTCACCAATTAAATAGAAGGAACCGAATATCAAGGCAGGTTCGTTATAAAACAATAATTTCTCAAGTGCTTTTGTAGAATCCGGTTCTGTTACAATATCAATAAATTCAAGCCTTCCGGCTATTTTACTAATTTCGGGAGCCTTCCTTGCTCTTTCAATTTTTGGTTGGGTTGCAATTAATCTATTACACATTGGTTTTACCGATTTTAGCATTTGCATAATATCCTTATCTTCCATAACGCCAAAAAGAATATTAAATTTCGTGGTTCCCCAGCCGCATAATTCCAAGGTTTCAATCATTATTTTAGTTGAATCGGGATTATGAGCCACATCGATTATCAATGGTGGTTCTTCTCTTATTAATTCAATACGGGCTTTCAATCCCGAATTTTCTTTGAGTTTTAAGATACCATTTTTAATTGAATTTGTATTGATTTTAAACTTATAAGAAAGCAGTTCGGCTGCAGTCAAAGCAATCATTAAATTATCAAGTTGGTGTTTGCCTGCAAGCGGCATTTCAAGATTTTCATATTCATTATTTGGAGTTTTCAGATTTATAATTTGATGCAGTTCCTTTTTAGTTAGAATTATCCTTCCTTTACAATATTCCTGAGCCCAATAGGTTGTAATGTTGAGTTCCGAAGCTTTATCTAAAAAAATTGATTTAACGGAATGATTGATATTTCCGAGGACGCAAGGTGTATGGTATTTCATAATACCGGCTTTTTCGAAAGCAATTTCTTCGAGAGTATCTCCAAGATATTCCTGATGGTCATAATCAATATTTGTGATAATAGAGATTAGTGGCTCCAGGACGTTGGTTGAATCGAAACGCCCTCCCATACCTGTTTCTATAACGGCAATATCTACTTTCTTCTCTGCAAAGTATAGAAATGCCAATACCGTTGTAATTTCAAAAAAAGTAGCTTTCATTTCCATAGCTAATGGTAATAGTCTATTTGTCAATTCTATAAAGATATCGTCCTCAATATCCTCACCGTTTATTTTAATCCTCTCGTTGAATTTCACCAAATGCGGGGAGGTGTACAGCCCTGTCTTACAGCCCGATTCTATTAGTATTGATGAAATTATTGAAGAAACCGAGCCTTTGCCGTTGGTACCTGCAATATGAACCGAGGGGAATTGTAGATGTGGATTGCCGCATGATTCGAGCAATTTTAGTGTTCGTTCCAAACCTGGTTTTATACCAAATCTGTGGAGTGAAAATAATTTCTCAAGTATCCTTTCTCTTTCATCAATGTTTTGATTAATGGTTTTCATATTTATCAAAATTTATTTATATTGATATTTTTTACAAAATTACCAAAACAATATTTAATAATTTTGTTCGGGAAATAAAATGAATATTTGGATAACAGGTGCAAGCCGGGGGATAGGAGCAGCAATTGCAAAAAAACTTTTTCTACCTGATAATAAAATAATATTATCAGCAAGCAATGAAGACTCATTCAAAGATATCAGGAAAACAATCACCGATGATTATAATATTATTTTTAAAAAATGTGATATTACCAAACCGGATGATATAACCACATCCTATTCGGAAATAATTAAACAAGTTGGGAATATTGATGTACTAATCAACAATGCAGGCGTAGCGAATTTCAAACTTGTCAATGACCTTTCAGAGACTGAGTTCGACTATATGTTTAATGTAAATACCAAAGGAATATTCCTGACAATAAAGGCAGTATTACCGGAAATGCTGAGAGCTGAAAAAGGAATAATCATTAATATCAATTCAGTTGCATCATTGAAAACATATACAGGCAGTTCGGTGTATTCTGCAAGTAAGGCTGCTGCATTGGCAATTAGCCGGACTCTCAGGGAAGAAGTTCGTCAAAGTGGAATTAAAGTGATTGATATATTCCCGGGCGCTGTCAATACTGATATCTGGAGCGATAATGCAAGAAAAAAACATGGTGATGTTATGCTTATTCCGGAAGATGTAGCAGAAGTTGTACGGGAAGCTATCGAATTATCAAAAAACGGCAGATTAATGCTCGAAGAGATTGTTCTACGACCACAAAACGGGGATTTATAATATGAAAAATTCTTATGAATTATGAGTAAAATATTTATATCGGCAGGAGAACCATCCGGTGATAAACATGCCGGTCGCTTGCTAAAGCAAATGAAAAAAATAAAACCTGAAATTGAATTTGTCGGAATCGGAGGTATGTATTGTGAAGAAGTAGGATTACAGTCGATTGTTCCGTTATCACTTATTTCAGTTGTTGGATTTTGGGAAGTAGCTAAAAAGTTTTCTTTTTTTATGAAAATCCTTGCAGCAGCCAAGAAAATAATTGCAGGTGATGACGTTCAAACAGTAATCCTCATCGATTATCCGGGATTCAATCTAAAACTTGCGGAATATGCAAAATCATTAGGGAAAAAAGTAATTTATTATATTGCGCCACAGCTCTGGGCTTGGGGGCAGAGCCGTACAAAGAAACTTAAAAACAGCGTTTCACAATTAATAGTTGCGTTCCCATTCGAAGTGGAATTTTTTGCTAAATTTGGAATTGAAACCCATTGGTTTGGGCATCCATTACTCGATAATGAAATTTTTGATTTGCCATTTGAATCAATTGAAAATCGCAAACCATTACTGGCATTACTTCCTGGCAGCCGAAAACAGGAAATCCATAGGCATATACCACTATTTTTGAATATAATCAAATTGATTAAAAATGATTTCCCGGATTTAGAAATCGGGATAGCTGCAGCTTCGGTAGATTTAAAAAATGAATTGACCGGGAATCCGGAAATTAGAAATTTGAATTGCCGGATTTACGAAAACTCGCTCCAACTCATGTTGCAAAGCAGGGCAGGGATAGTTAAAACAGGTACATCAACCCTGGAGGCAACCCTATGTGGAATGCCATTCGTAATGGTTTATAAAACTTCTGCCATAACAAATTTTTTTGGTAAGCATTTGATTAAACTTGAAAATATCTCACTAACGAATATTTTAGCAAAGAAGAAAGTTGTTCAAGAATTAATTCAGAACGAAGCATCTCCTGAATTAATATCAAAAGAAATTAAAAAAATGCTATCTAATCAAAATTATGCTCTCGAAATGCAAAATGAATTTAAAAAGATTAGGAAATCACTTGGTGAAAAGGGAGCATCTGTTCGTGCAGCGGAGTTTATTGCGAGTCAGTTGTAATATAAATTCCACTTTGAATTGACATTTTAAATTCTGACAAGAATGTCAAACTTACTAAAATTTCAGTAGAACAGACATTCTTGTCTGTTAATTTATAGAACCTACCTAAAGTTTGAAGATTGAAATTGCGAAATAAATAAGGTTATCTTAGATGAAAACATCTAAGATAACCTTAAAAAATTTAATTGCTGACGATTATAAACCGAGTGTTACGGCGCTAATTGCAAATCTTACGTCAACACCAATTTGAAGGGCGTTGATTCTCCAATCGAGATCGTTAGTAACTTTTGTAACAGCAAAATTATAATTGATATTTGGGACTATATACATTCTTTTGCTGGTGATAAATTCATACTGAATACCTGCCTTGACTCCAAAACGAAAACCTGAAGAATTAGTAATGGTCGCATCCTGAACAATAATTGTTCTTTTATCGGCAGAATATTTTACATCGGGTTTTTCAATAAATTGGACATTGTCGGGTTCGATAAGTTTATAGGTTTGATATGATTTTTTTACAATCGGAATATCGAAAGTTGGACCAATTGTTACGCCAAGATTGGTTTCGAACAAATTTAATTTGTAAATCACTTCAGCGGTTACCATCTGATAGTTTACTTCAAAATCGTGACGGGTTCTGGAATCAACTTTACTATACTTTAAAGGATCCGTTGGGTCTTCGACTAAGGAAGGAAGTGCCGATAGCTCCAATTGAGTAGTATTCATCGGCATAGTATTATATAAGACTCTGGCTATTATGGACGAATTAGAGCGAGCAAGGTCACCCAACAGATATTCAAACGAACCTCCTGCATAAAAGCCGTTAGCTGTACTGTTAGGAAATTTCGGGCATAAAATATCATTACTGAAGGTTGGCAGAGCATCATTATAAGTGTGAAATGTCCTGTTATAACCAACAACCGGACCTATATAAACCGGAGTTGGTTTTGCCCTTGGATTCAGAGGGTCATCCTCTAATGTTGTTCCTTGAGAAAAAACTGAACTAAGAGGAAGAAGCAGAAAAAATGCAGCTGCAATGAGAAATAAGCGGTATTTCATGGATAAAACCCTTTATTTTGATATTACAAATAATGAATTGTTAATTGCAAATTTAGTATTTAGTTTTAATAAATAAATCCCGTTTGGTAAAAATCCAACATCGAAAGATAATGAATTTTCACCCTTTTTTAATTCCATATTTGAAGATAATTCAAACATTTCACCTAAATTATTGTATATAAATATTTGCACTTTGTCGCTTTCCGGTAAATGAATTTTTACATTCATTTTGTCTGTTATCGGCAAAGGTGCAATTTTCAATTCTGTTAAATTAGTAAAACTTTTGACAGCACGCAAATCAAAATTACAAACTTCATCAATCTGACCTAAAATAATAGTAGTATCCGGCTCAAAACAAATATCACTTTTGCTTATTATTGTAATTTTCGGATTCAATATTGTATCCAGCAATACTAAGAATGGAAGTGTACATTTCCATTGAGCACCTTTAAAAACATTAACAGGGATATTTGCAGTGCATAAAATTTTATCTGCAGTCTGAATTAGCGAAAGAATTAGATTTGATTCATTTGTTTTCGATTTTAGATTCAAATGTGTAAAATCAGTTAATAAATATAGCGTCGAGCGTATCAAGTCTATATCCAGGGAGAATGATATAGGAATATTCACATCTTTAGTGAAGTAGCCGCTTATATCCATTAAAAGGGTATCTCGTGGTGCTTTTGAAAAATTTCTCAGGGGATTGAACTTCAACTTATCAAGAATAGGATTAAAAGCATAAACGAACGTTTTTTTCAAAGTATCATAAAATACACCTTCAACCGATATATTACATTGTTTATTGGATGTGGCAAAGTAAGTAAATTCACGTTTGAAAGTTGAGTGCTTATCTATTGTAATTGGGAAATTAATTGTATCGGACCAATTAGCAATAAGTCCTGATGCGGTTAAATCCAATTTATCAATTCGTAGTTTAACATTCCCTGTATTTGTTACAACCGCAAAAGCCTTATTATCAGTACATGCAAATGGAGGTGTATTTAATTCGATTCCGACAGTAGCATTAGTAGTATCATCACTTACTGCTATGCCCAGTATCCTGATTGTATCAATCCTTCTTGCATAAGCTGGCATAGCATCATTAACAACTCCAATAATTAGTTTGTGCCATCCAATTTCTTGAGGAATGAATTCAACCTGAAGGGATATTGTTGAACTTGGTGCAATTTTCAAATTCCTGATTTGATTCATATCGCATGCAAAAGCGTTGCTGTCGTTTTGTATAATGAAGATTGAATCAATTGTTAAAATTTCATTACCGCCGGATATTATTACTTTGGGTTTTGCTTTTGATATAGTATGTACAACAGTCGTATCGAATATATAGTTCAACGTTGTAATTGAAGGTTGAGTGCCGATACCTTTCAACTCGGCTTGAACCGGTTTATGAAATTTCCAATCAACGGATAATTCTAGTTTTAGATTATATTGTAAAGTATCATCAGGACTGAATCCGAAATGGATTAAGCTACTGTCTTTTTCTTGAATAGCAATTGATTTACTTGTTATTTCGGAATAATTGAACACAGTTGAATCACCTGAAAATGCCTTATAGTTTACAATTGCAGGATATTCGCCTTTATTACGAATATAAATTGAAGTATCATTAATTGTTTTTGTTCGTCGTTTTTTCCAATCGATAACAATTGGCTGAACATTTGGCGCTACACCCTGACCGGTCAATATTGCAATGTTCTGTATCCTTTTATCATTTATTGCCGAAGTTGAATCAATGAAAAATCCCAATGAGTCGGGTGTAAAGCATACAAAGACTTTCAATGAATCACCGGTTTTGAGTAAGCGAGGTAAAAGTTTAGAATAATCAATGGTAAAGCATCCTTGTTTGAATAAGTTTTTTAATGAATCAATGAAAATCTGTATAGTACCTGTATTGTAAAAAACAATTGAATCGCATCTGGTATTACCAACCAATACCTTGCCGAAATCGTGACCTGATGCGCTTAGATTTGCTTTGTAAACATTTGATACGATATTGATATTAATTGATAGTCCACAGGAAATATAAGCAATTATATTAGCATTTAGATTAATTAGCTTACCATCAGCATTGAAACTTACATCAATTTTGAGTGAATCTTTACCATTAATTATAATGGGGAACTTCTTTTTTAAATTAATTGATAGGCGATAATCTCCCTGCAACGTTAATGAATCAATAATTACAGGTTCCAAACCTTTATTGGTAATGAAGAAAAATCCTTTCGTCGAATCAATATAATTGACATCTTGTAACGTAACAATTTTGGGAGCGGAAATAGAAATTCTATTAAAAAAGTAAGAATATCTTTCTCCGTTACCGTTTTTATCCCGGTATTCGATAGTAAATTTGCCATCTTTAGAAATGTCTATGGGCTGGGCATAAAATTCGATGAAACTCGAAGTGTCACTGATTTTCAGGATATTGTAGGTATAATTATAAGTTTCATTTTTAATTACAAATGCAAAAGAAATACCTGAATTGTCTTTATCCACTTTTTCATAGATTCTGCCATGCAGCTTCCCGCAATTTGTATCAAGAGTAAATTTTGGAGGAATGGAATCCGGTTTATATGGATTGGAAAGCATAGAACCAAGTGTCATACCATAAGAATCAACCGAACCCTTCCCAAATATTACTCCTGAAAATAATCCTTCCTTGCAGAGTAATTCATGTTTTCCGGGTTTTACATCAATGTTAGCCCAATAATAAGATGTGCCCAGAATAGGCTGTGAACCAATTGAAGAAAGTTGGGTAGCAACGGACATTCCATCTAAAGTCAATGAAGGTAGAGCTTGTTGATGAGCAATAATATAAATGAAATGCCTGTCATATTGATTAGGAAAATCTTCATCCCTGGGTGTTACGAATACTATTTTAGAGGCGAATAAGTCAACCGGAGGAAGCATGACCATGCAAGGGTCATAAGATGGGTCATAAATTGTACCATAAGGATGCTGCATAAACTGGGCAAGCTGAACCGGTTGGTTTGAACGCCAAACAGCGGGAGTAGCTATGTTCGAATCGATAGCTACCGACCCGGGAATACTTAAATCGAAGCTCTTTGTTCCGAATGGTGTTTCCTGAACTACAATAGTGTTGGGATAAATTGAGGTCATTTTGAAAAAGTCTCCTCTTGGGCATACCTCAAATGGGGCTGAAATATAGTATCTTCCCCACGCTTCAGTTGGAAAAAGCATTTCGGCAAGGTGGTCTTTTGAATCGTTCTTAGGTGTATTATAATTCAATATCGAAGAACGAACATGACCCGATAATACTCCTATCGGTTTATTAGAACGAACGATAGTGCCGCTTAAATCCCCTTCTCCCCGTGGGAAATTTCCTGATTGTACCTGATAGCAATCTCCTTTTCGCAAATAAATATTATAGACAATATATGTTTTTTTACCCGCTTTAGTCTGTACCTTCGGTTGAAACTCAATTACGGTCGAATCATAAGCTGCCATAACAAGAAATTCGGAACATCTTGGCATTGCATTGAAAGCTGAATCATCCGGTTGAGTATTGACACCATTATAATATTGGTCATTTGGCATTGACATTACTACATATTCCCTGTCCCAGAAAGGAACAGGTAGTATTGAATAGCTGTCGCTTGTTTGAAATTGAGAATTGTAGGCATAAACTGTTACGGGTACATCCGATTCTATTTCAATTGCTTTCCTCTCGATAAATTCCGATATGCGTACTTCATAAGTATTCTTTATACTGATAACCAATACCGAATCTCTTTTAATGGAATAATTAGTATTTGTCATATCAGGATATGTTAATATTATATTTGCATCATACGATGATGTTAAATAAATCTTCAGTCCCTGATAACGACTTGATACCTGCACTTCATTTTGCATAAAAGCAACAAAAAAATGGTTCCCTTCATAAGAAGATAACTTTTGATTTGGCTGCTGACTCAGAGCTGCATTTATAAAGCAAAAAAGAAATATTATTTTTATTAAGTATTTCATTATTGAATCTGCAAAGTTAAAATATATTTAATTTCAGAAATTTTCTCTTAGGTTTATTTTCCGACCATCTGAAATTCGGCAAATATAATTCTTTGGTTTTTCCTACAACTAAATTTTCAGGAATGAACTCTCCCTGAATTCCGCCTAACCATTTGATTTTATCCGGTGCACCTCCATCAAAAATAATATATATCGAATCGGCGCTATTACGAGCTGCGCCGTCGGAGGAGGAATCCGATACCACAAAATACAAACTTTTTGCATTGCCCCAGCTTTTTATCGTTCTTATCGAGTCGTCAGCGAAGATTATTTTCAAATCGGCGCCGCTAATTTGATTAATTCTCGTTGAATCGGTCGAATCTGCTTTGGTTACTGCAATGGTATTTCCAGTTGCAAAAATCAAATCTAACTTTTTCCTCCTAAGGAATACAACAGTTGAATCTGCAAAAAGTTGCGTTTCATCGAACCAAATAATTGGAACACCATATAATTTAATATACTCCTCATTCATGTCAAACACCGCAGAATCGGCTTTGGCAGCAATTTTCGACTTAACCAACTCTACATTTCGTATGAAAATATATTTTTCTTTTCCGTACTTGCGAAATGCTTCCATTGAATCGGCAATCACACTAAGGGTATCGAATTTGTATTTTTTTTCAAGATTAATGATTGGGAAATAGGTTTGTTCATTTGATTTTTTCTTATTGGCAGAAAGAATTGTGTCATTTGAAAACATCTTTCTAAATCCGGTTGTATCCCTGGTTATGATGATACTATCATTTTGTTCGAGAGTATCGATTTGGAATAATACCGGTTTGCCGGTTGCCAGCATATAACCGTCATTAGGGATATATACAACATCCTGACCTATTAGAATAGTATTTGTATTTTTTCCTTTAACCGTTACATTACCGCTGGCATAGCTGTTTTTCGTATTACGGTCATAAGTCAGGTTGTCTGCAAAAATAGTAGCCGAATCATCATCTGCTTTGACATTTACGAAAAATTCGGCAATCATCGTTTTGGTCGAATATCTACCTCTGTTTGCCGTTAAAACGGAGGTCCCGTCAATTATTTCAATGTTACCATCTGAAATTGCTAATCCTCTGTTTCCGTCATAATCAATCTTATTGGATTTAAGAACCATGCCTGATTGATTTATGATAACATTTCCACTTAAATGAACAATGTTTTGATTGATGATTTCTGTTGCTTCAGAGCACATCAATATAACATCTCCCTGTTCTAATTTTACGTTCCCAATGAGTTTTCGTATGGTCTGTCCACCGGATTGATTTACATCCATTATATCGGCATGATGAAGTTTAACAGGTTTAGCTCTGGTTTGTTCCTGGGCTAAAATTTGAGGGAATTGAAATAAATTTAATTGAATAAAAAGAATTAAGATTAATAATTTGAAATAATTAGTGCAGAATAATTTATAAAGAAACAAAGCATTATTATGATTTAGTATTATCGGCATAATTGAACAAAAAAAATTGTTATAAATAAAAAGTTAAATTAATATATAATACTAAAAATTACAAATGATATAATATAATTGATAAAAAAAAAGCCGTAGAAATAATCTACGACTTTTTTTTCGAATCCAGGAAATTATTTTGTTACTATTAATTTTTGAGCGATGAAAATTCCTCCGGAAGAAAACCTGATAAAATAGATACCGGTATCGAATAAAGATAAATCATAGGTAAATTTATTAATGCCGGGAATAGTTTCATTGATATCCATAGATCTTATGCATCTGCCCGATATATCAAAGAACTCAAATCTGCAACGGTTAATCCCATCGGATAAAAACTCAATATCTACTTTTCCTTCAGTTGCAGGATTAGGATAAATTAATAATAATGTTCCCTTGTTTGAAAATTCTTCGATACCACCGACAATTGGTTTCTTCCTTGCTTGTCCGATTAATTTGAAGCTGCTATCATCTCCCGCTGCATCGTTATGAATGACTATGTCCTGTGAGTAATCACCGGAATCCTTCGGGAAAAAGCATATCGATTTGAAATAAACCGTACCGCCTGGAGGAATAATAAACGGCAATGAAGGAGTTTTCGTATTATTATAGAATGGTGGTGAGACATTGTCAATGCTTATTATATTCAATGTATCAGTGCCAATGTTGTCGATTTTAAGCCCTTTCTGATTGACGTTTTCTATGCAAACAATTGAATCGACTTTGATTTGACCGAAATTATGGTCCAGTACAGTTATATGTGGTAAAGTACCTTTGCCGGAAAGAACTGATTTATAAGACTTACTATCGGTCTCGAATGTTAAAGTATCGATATCGGGGTTTTGTTTATTTTCGCTATTTGGAGTATATACAATAGTAACATCAAAAGTCCCCTTTGAATCCAAAGTTTTAGGTAAAGAAGGGTTATCTTTGAATTTAAATAAAGTACCGGTAAAAAGTTTCACTTTAGTAAAATTTACAGCAGTTTGACCATTGTTAACGATAGAAATTGTTTTTTCGAGTGGTTTACCAACCCTTATTTTACCAAAGTCTGAGGTTGTTTGTACAGCAACAAGTTCCGGTTCGAATAAAACGCTGTCAATAACGTAATTTCCGGCTCTGTCCAATACTGCATAATAACCGACGCCCTTCTTTGTAGGGTCAATAACCGTCAAATAAAATATCTGGGATGTGACTTTCATTTGTGGCTTAAACTTAGCAGAATCCTTCATATTAAAAGTGAGGTTGAATGAGCTGTCGCTAAAGAAAATTACTTTTGAAATACCCTGGTCTTTTTGTGTGGGTGAACTACTCAACTCAGTAGCAGTTATTGTGAAAACCCCGCTGGCAAAAGTCTTTTTTAAAACCGGAGGTTCGAAATCAGGTTCATCGAGCTTATTTGTACCTTTGATAATGGGCCAACCATAAGCATTATTGCTGCTTCTTCCGGCAACGAATCCTGTTAATTTTGTATTGCTGGTAATTTTATGGAATCCCGGTGCTAAAGCTTTTCTATCCCAATAATAATCAGTTTCAGGAACATTGTTAACCAATGCTTTAGAGTCAAATATCTGAATTGGAGTATCATCAATTTGAATGCTTCTAACAAGATTATTTTGAGGATCTCCCGGGTCACCCTGGGCAATCAAATAAAAACCGTTGTCATTGAATCCTAATCCCCCGACATAGAAAATAGCTGCAGGAACATATTGGGATACGGGTGATAGCAAAGTCATATCCGGGTCCCATCCGGAGGCGCCATCCCAAATATTTGAATAAGAATATTGCATACAATAAAATGGTTTATCGGATTCGAATACAGAAGACCCAACAACTGCTTGTGCAGTATTATCCCTGATTGGCGGTGCCTGGTCGAGGTCGGTTTGATTATGTTCATAATAATCACCTGGTAACTTGCAGGTTGGTTCAAGTTGTCCGATTGTTTTCATTGTGGTTAAATCAAACCATTTACCTTTAATTGTTGTATTTGGCTGGATTGCAAGAAATCTGAAAAAGTCACCATTCCCTTGTATTCGTCTTTGCCTATCATATTGTATAGATATATATTTAGTACCCAAAGCTGAAGTTGGAACCATCATTTCGCTTAGAGGAGAGATTCCTTCGGATGCAAAAGATGGTATCATTGTATTTGTATGGAAAGAAATCACTCCAATTGGTTTATTGGCTGTTATGTGTGTACCCGAGAAATCAGTTAGCCCTCGTTTTTTCCCATCACCCCTTACCATATATACTTCCCCGGCTGCAAGCAAAGGAGAAAGAACTGTTCCACCAGTACTCCCGCTTATAGTTTTACCTGCTCCGCTTTTTTCTTTCAATGTAATAGTAAGTTTAGTTTGTGATTCCGATGCTATGACAATAAATCCTCCACTTCCCTCAATAGTAGGGAATGGACCACCTCCCGGGCGGTTGAAATCATAGTAACTGCAGGAATAGTAGTCCATTCCCCATGCAGCAACGGGTATTGCCATATATCCGTCTGCAAAACCCAGTTTATTATTCATAACATATACTGCAATTGGCTCCTTTGAAGTTATATGAATAGCCTTCAAAACATTAGATTGGCTTTCAGAAACTTCCCAACCAACATTGGCTTCATTATTTTTACTCGTAAAAGTTATGGCTTCAAAAGCCTCGACGGTTTTTGTTTTAAAGAAATTATCTCCTGATTCAAGAGTAACTTCGGTTTTCTTTATTGCACATATCTGAATTTCCATTGCAACTAAAGCAGCGCCGCCAACTTTATCGGCAAGAGGTATTGCTATCCAGAATTCGGTTCCGAGATTCGAGTTCGATAACAAATAGGGTGCAGTAGGACCGAGCTTTTCCGGAAGAGTCGGAATTTGAGCTTTTACTCCTATGTTGTTGATAAAAATAAACACAATCAGATAATAAAGTTTAGATTTGTTCATGAAAACTCCAAAGTAAAATTGAAAAAAAATGTATATTTTTTTTGTAAAATATTTTATACCTTTTATTTTAAAATAATTAATTTTTGAACTTCAAAGGAACCTCCTGATGAATATTTTATAAAATAAACACCGCTTTCGAATAATGAAATATTTAATGAGATTTTTTTATTACTAAAATCCATAGGATTGATTTCCATAGTGCGAACGGTTCTGCCTGATATGTCGCAGATTTCAATTTTGACATTATTAAATTCATCGGCAATAAATCCAATATCGATCATTCCGTCTAATGCAGGATTAGGATAAATTGATATGAATTTATCAGTTAATGGTTGTTTTTCGGATACTCCGGTAACTAGCAGGGCTTTTCCGGTTAATTTGAATGAACTGTCCGTACCAACGCCATCGCTATGAATTACGATATCTTGCGAGTAATCTCCGGTATCCTTTGGGAAAAAGCAAATTGATTTGAAATATACAGTACCGTTGGGTGGTATAGCAAACGGAATTGATGGAGTTTTTGTATTATTATAGAATGGAGGTGTTACATTATCTATGCTTAGAATATTCAATGTATCTGTACCGGTATTATCAATTTTTAGTCCTTTCTGATTAATGTTTTCTATGCAAACAATAGAATCTACTTTAATCTGACCGAAATTAAAATCTGCAACTGTGATATGGGGAAGTATACCTTTTCCGCTGAGAACGGATTTTAATGTCACATTATCTGAGGTAACATATAATGTATCAATATCCGGATTTTGAACATTTTCACTTTTTGGCGTATAAGTTACAATTACATCAAAAGTGGCTTTAGAATCTAAACTCTTGGGTAAAGAAGGATTTTCTTTAAATTTAAAATTAGTTCCGGAAAAAAAGTTCACTTTTTTAATATTTACTGTAGTTAATCCATTATTTACGATAGAAATAGTTTTTTCGATACTTCGCCCAACCCTGGTTTTCCCAAGGTCATAACTTTTTTGAAGTGTTAAAATTTCCGGTTGAAATACAACGCTGTCAATAATATAATTTCCAGCTCTGTCCAGAACAGCATAATACCCGACAGCCGGTTGTTCTAAATCAATAACGGTAAATGTGAAAATCTGATTAGTGACTTTAAAATGTGGTTTAAACTTAGCAAAATCTTTCATAGAAAATGATAAATTATAAGAGCTGTCGTTGAAGAAAATTACTTTTGAAATTCCCTGGTCAATTTGAGTAGGTGTATTCTTAATTTCAGTAGCTGTGATTGTAAATACACCACCGGAATATACTGTTTTCAGAACAGGAGGCTCGGCATCAGGTTCGTCGAGCTTACTTGTACCTTTGATAATTGGCCAGTTATAAGCATTATAATTACTTTTGCCTGCAGCAAAGCCAGTTAATTTGGTATTGCTGGTGATTTTATGGAATCCCGGTTCAATGGGAGCTCTATCCCAGTAATAATCCGTTTCGGGTATACTATTTACAAGGGCTTTTGAGTCGAATACCTGAATAGGAATATCATCAATTTTAATACTCCTGACTAAATTATTTTGTGGGTCGCCAGGGTCTCCCTGAGCGATAAAATAAATACTATTGTCGTTAATGCTTAAACCGCCAACGTAGAAAATTGCAGCAGGTATATATTGAGTTGTTGGCGCTAATAAGGTCATATCCGGGTCCCAGCCGGCTGCGCCATCCCACGGGTCTGAATACGAGTACTGCATGCAGTAAAAAGGCTTATCAGATTCAAAAATCGAAGTACCAACAATTGACTGTGCTTTATTGGGTGTAACAGGGGGCTGCTGGTCAAGGTCAGTTTGGTTGTATTCTGCAAAATCACCCGGTAAATTGCATTTTGGTCCCAAGTTCCCAAGTAACTTCATATTGGCTAAATCATACCATTTTGCATTTATTGTTGTATTTGGTTGTGTGGCGACAAATCTAAAGAAATCGCCATTACCATCCACGGTTTTTCTTCTGTCAAACTGGACTGTAATATACTTGGCTCCGAGTGCGGAAACCGGTACCATCATTTCTGCTATGCTTGATTGACCGTTTGAGCAGAAGGAGGGTATCATTGTATAGTTATGAAATGAAATAACTCCTATGGGTTTAGTGGCTGTAATATGTGAACCTGTAAAATCAGTTAAACCCCTTTTTTTACCATCACCGCGAACCATATAAAGTTCCCCAACATTTAAAGTGGTAGTTAACGTCTGTCCACCTAAACTACCGCTTATCGTTTTACCGCTACCGCTTTTTTCTTTTAGGTTTATTGTAACTTTAGTTTGAGATTCGGAAGCTAACACAATAAATCCGCCGCCGCCTTCGTAAGTACCACCAAAACCAGTTTCATAAAAGTCATAATAACTGCATGAATAATAATCCATACCCCATGCGATAACAGGAATTGCCATATATCCATAGGTATAATATGTTTTATTATATAATACGAATACTGCAATCGGTTCCTTTGATGTTATATGAATTCCTTTTAAAGTATTGGTCTGGCTTTCCCTAACCTCCCAATTAATGCTTGCTTCATTATTTTTACTCGAAAAGGAAACAACGTTGAATGCATCGACAGTTTTAGTCTTGAAGAAATTGTCACCCGATTGTAGTGTAACTTCCGTTTTCTTTAATGCACAAACCTGAATTTCAATTGCGACCAATGCAGCGCCGCCTAATTTTTCGTTCTGAGGAATTGCAATCCAGAATTCGGTTCCCAGATTTGAGTTCGAAAGCATATAAGCAGCCGTAGGACCAAGCTTTTCAGGTAAAGTAGGAATTTGAGCATATACAATGACATTTGCTATAACTAAAGTTATAAGTACGATATTCAAAATAAATTTAAACATAAATACTCCATAATTAAATTTTTATAAATGAATAACTCATCTTTTCTCTTTTAAACAAATCCTAAGCCTAATTGGAAACAATTAATTTCTGACATTCAAAACTTCGACCTGATGAGTATTTCATAAAATATACCCCGGTATCGAACAAGGAAATGTCCAATGAAATTTTATTTTTACTAAATTCCAAAGGATTGAATTCCATGGAATAAAAGATTCTGCCTGAAATGTCGCAGATTTCAATTTTAATATTATTGATTTCGTCGGATGCAAATTCAATATCGATGGAACCATCGTAAGCAGGATTAGGATTAATAGATATTAACTTACCCTTTAAGCGTTGCGCATCTGATAGACTGTTTATAGGCTTCTTGCGGGCTTGACCGGTTAATTTAAATGAACTGTCGGTATCACCACCGTCGCTATGTATTTTAATATCTTGATTGAATTCACCGGAATCTTTAGGCCAAAAGCATATTGATTTAAAATAAACCGTGCCTCCCGGAGGTATAGCGAATGGAGGTGTTGGAATTTTTGTAGTGTTGTAAAAGGGTGGCAATATAGAATCAATAGCAAAAATGTTCAAAGTATCTTTACCGGTGTTATCTATTTTAAGTCCTCTTTGATTAACAATTTCAATGCAAACTAATGAATCCATTTGGATTTGCCCAAAATTAAAATCTTCAATAAAAATATGAGGCAATACACCCTTACCTGTTAGAATGGATTTATATTTTTTACAATCAGTCTCAATGGTTAATGTATCAATATCAGGTAATTGACCCGCTTCATGCGTAGGGGAGTAGATAATGGGAACGGATATCGAACCTTCTGTTACAATGCTTGCAGGAAGAGAAATTGAATTCTTTATTTTGAATGAAGTTCCTGATGACAATTTGATATAATTGATTTTAACATCAGTTAATCCATTGTTTTTCATAGTTATTGTTTTTTCGTTCGTACGTCCTACTCTTGTATTTCCTATGTCCAATGAACTTTGCAAAGAAATATTCTCCGGGTTAAATAGGACACTATCGATGATGTAATTTCCCGCTCTATCGAGAACTGCATAGTATCCAATTGCCGGTTTAGTAAAATCCTTAACATTAAGAGTAAAAACCTGAGATGTAACCTTCATTTGGGGTTTGAATTTTGCTGAATCTTTTAATGCGAAAGTGACATTTGAAGAGCTATCGCTAAAGAAGATTACTTTCGAAATCCCCTGGTCCTTTTGAGTAGGAGTATTTTTGTTCTCCGACGCAGTTATTGTAAAGACACCACACGAATAATCAGTCTTAATAACCGGAGGTTCTGCATCCGGTTCATCAAGTTTGTTTAATCCTTTTGCAAATGTCCATCCGTAGGCATTTTGATTACCTCTTCCCGAAGCGAATCCGGTTAACTTCGTTTGACTTGTTATTGAATGAAATCCGGCATCGATGGTATGTCTTCCCCAATAATAGTCAGTTTCAGGTATAATGTTAACCAACGTTTTGGAATCAAAAACCTGTATTGGAGTCCCATCAACGGATATACTACGAACGGGCCCATTTTGTGGGTCACCGGGGTCTCCCTGAGCAATGAAGCTAATAAAATTGTTATTAAAGCTTTCACCTCCAACATAGAAAATTGAAGCAGGAATATATTGATTTGTAGGAGTTAGCAAGGTCATATTGGGAAACCAGCCATCTGCCCAATCCCAGGGTTTTGAATAATTATATTGCATGCAATAGAAAGGTTTTTCCGAGGTAAAGACTGATGTACCGATAACGGCTTTAGATGTATTATTTGTTATGGGCCATATCTGGTCGAGGTCTGTTTGATTATATTCTGCGAAATCACCCGGATTTTTGCATGTGGGTCCTGTTTGCCCCACCAAACTCATTGAAGACATATCATACCACTTTCCTGTTACTGTAGTATTGTCTGATATCCCTAAAAATCTGAAAAAATCTCCATTTCCCTGAATTTGTCTTTGCCTATCGTATTGAACGGATAAATATTTGGTTCCAAGCGCCCAGGTAGGTACCATCATTTCTGATAATGCAGATGCACCTTCGGAACAGAAAGACGGGATCATCGTTCTGCTATGAAAGGATATTACTCCTATAGGTTTGGATGATGTTATATGGGTACCGCTGAAATCTACCTGACCGAGCGTTTTTCCCTGACCCCGTACCATATATACTTCACCGGCATTTAAAGAAGTTTTTAATACTTGTCCACCGGTTTGCCCTACTATAGTCTTAGCTGCCGAACCTCCTGTTGCTTTTAAATTTATTGTTACCTGAGTTTGTGGCTCAGATGCTAATACAATGAATCCACCTCCTCCTTCATAACTTATAGTGCCTGAAGAAAACGAAAAATCATAATAACTACATGAATAATAATCCGTTCCCCAGGAAGAAACCGGGATAGCCATGTAACCGTCTGCAGAACCCTTCTTGATATTACTAACATATACTGCAACAGGCTCTTTTGAGGTTATATGTACCCCTTTAAATAAATTAACCTGGCTTTCGTTGACCTCCCAATTGACACTGGCTTCACCACCAACCTTACTTGTAAAAGTGACCACGTCCATTGCTTCTACTGTTTTTATTTTAAGAACACCATCACCGGATTGAAGCATCACTTCTGTTTTCTTTAATGCACATACCTTAATTTCAATGGCTATTAGAGGGACGCCGTTTGGTTTATCATTTGTTGGTATTGCTACCCAGAAATCAGTTCCCAGATTTGAATTTGATAAAACATAAGGAGCAGTTGGTCCTAATTTTTCAGGATAAGTAAAAAATTGAGCTTTAGAATTATGTATTGAAAAAACTACCGTCAATAAAAATATAAATAAAATCATTTTTTTCATTAAAACTTCCTTTTTAAAATTCAATTTCAAAAATTATATAAATTAATTTTCATTACAAATTTCTTCATTTATTTAATATCTTATTATATAACACATAATTTTCATTATCGTAACAGCAAAATGTTACTTTTATTAAAATATTTTTTAAATTTGGAAATTTGAGTACTTCCTTGATAGCAATTTCGGCAGCCAGAGCCTTTGGAAAGCCATATATTCCAGTGCTGATATTGGGAAAGGCAATGGATTGGATTCCCTTGCCTTCTGCAATGAGTAAGCAATTTCTATATGCCGAAGCAAGTTTTGAAGCTTCAACGGAATTACCACCGTTCCACACAGGTCCAACACTATGAATTACATACATTGCCTTTAATTTTCCTCCGCTTGTAATAACAGCCTCACCAGCAGGACATTGCCCCTGTCGGGCAATAATTTCCATACATTCATTATGCAAACTTTGACCGGCTGCTCGATGAATGGCTCCATCTACTCCTCCGCCACCTGCAAGAGAGCTATTAGCAGCATTCACTATGGCTTCTACACTTAGTTTTGTAATATCTCCTTCAATTATTTCAATCTCATTTTTATTCATGCTTTAAGCATATTTTATTAATTTATTAAAATTCTATAACATAACTTATTAATATTTTTTTTATATTAAAAGTAATTATAACTCATGTTTCAAATATATAGTTATAATATTATTAGTACATCACTGTTTAAATGATTTTATTGTAGTATTCAAAGTTATTTTTGTAATAATTTATACTACAATTTTGAAGCAGTAACAAAAAATAAATTAATTTAGAAGGGATGAAATGAAAGAAAATATTTTTTATAAATTTATTAATTCAGAATTTCGTTTAAGTCCGGTTGTATATCTCGTTTATATATTAAATTTGATGTCCTGTAACGGTGGATTAGCACCCGAACCTGCGGTATCAGAAAAAAAATCACTTATTACAGGTACTCTGAAATTCATTGGAGGAAAGAATTCATGGCCCCCGTCAGATTCCGTCAAAGATATCCGCGTAGTTGCTTTTAAAAATTATCCTCCCGGTGATATAATCACTGAAATACTTAGGCAAAATGCAAGTTTTACTATAAATTCCCTTCCGTTCTTCGTAGATTCTGCTACATTTACTATTGAAGTTTTAAATCCTCCCGTTACTTTCCGGTATATTGCCGCTGCTCAGCAATACGATTCGATTACTAATTGGCATGCAATAGGTGTTTATACGAAAACCGGAGATAAAACAAAACCCGATACTTTATTAATCGAAAAAGGGAAAATTTATTATATTGAAATCTTTGTTGATTTCAAGAATCTGCCTCCACAGCCATTTTGATTTATTTATTTTTATTGATGGAGCTATGAATATAGTTTGAATGAATTCATCAATAATTATTTAAGGAAAATATTAGTATGAAGATATCAACTTCCAGGATATTATATTTCTTTCTGCTTTGTTTATCAATACAGGTTACAAGCTATGCAAAAACAATTACTATAAATGGAAGAGTATTTGATGAAAAATCTCAGGAACCCTTAGTCGGTGTAACTGCCAGAATTGAAAATACACCTTTCGGAGCTATTTCCGATAAAAATGGGAGGATATTGATTAAATCCATTCCTAATGATGATTATAAACTTATTTTATCAATGATAGGATATAAAACCAAAATTCTTGGATTAAATCCTGTCAAGTCCGATACACTGGAGTTTGCAGTATATTTGGAATCCCAACCGTTCCAGACTCAGGAAGTCATCGTATCTGCAAGCAAAAGACTCCAGGCAGTTCAAGAGGTTCCTATTTCCGTTTCGGTTATCGACAGCAGGTCGATTCTGCAGAGAAGTGTAACAAAACTTGATGAAGCTGTTTCTTATACACCGGGTATTAATATTTCAGGTGATGATATTAGCATAAGAGGTTCATCGGGTTTTGCTTTCGGTGTTGGTTCACGTGTCACTCTGCTATTGGACGGCTTTCCAATGCTTTCCGGGGATTTAGGGGACATGAAGTTCGATGCGTTGCCTTTCTTCGTTTCAGAGCGTGTAGAAATCGTTAAAGGGGCAGGTTCAGCATTGTATGGTACCAGCGCCATTGGTGGTGTTATCAATGTCGTTACCCGTCAACAAAAGGAAATTGGAGAAACCAGCTTCAGAGCCTTTTCGGGTTTCTATTCCAAACCGGTTTATCCACAATGGGAGTTTGCTGAAGGCTACCAAACCAACTCAGGCTTTGATATTGGTTTTTCAAAAAAATTCGGCAAATTGTCGGCACTCTTGACAGGTGGGTATTACACTGATAAGGGATATACTTTGTACAATGATTCTTATAGGGTAAACGGATTTGCCAAACTAAAATATGATTTTACAGAAGCTACTGATTTAGCAGTTGCAGGAGGATATTTTTCTGATGACCATGCCGACTGGGTATATTGGAATAGCCTCGATTCAGCCACAAAACCTCCGACTAATACTGACTTAACGATTAGATTGATTTCCCGGAAATTGGCTCTCAATGCCGAATTAAAGCATATTATATCAATCGATAATTTCTTAACTTTCAAAAACAGTATTCTCAAAACAAATTTTGAAAATAATTATCCCGAAACATCCTCCGATTTCCGCGGCAGCAAAGCCTTGGGGTACAGTTCCGAACTTCAGATGAATTCAAGTATAATGGATTCTTCGATGCTTACTTATGGAATAAATTTCAATTTCAATTCTGTTGAATCAAAAAATTTCGGTACTCATACCCAACAAATTATTGCAGCTTATGGACAAGGTGAATTCAAGCCATTGGATAAAATTATTTTAACTGTTGGGCTACGTGGGGATTATGAAAACACACCAAGTGCAAAGCATTACTTCGAAGTATCTCCAAAAATTGGAATTTTAATTAAGTTTACTGAAAATTTTCAATCAAGATGCTCTTTTGGATTCGGATTCCGAGCACCATCGATAGCTGAAAGGTTTTCGTCTATCAGGTATAATGGTTTAGATGTTTCCCCTAATCCGGATTTAAAGCCTGAGAGAAGTCGCTCGTTTGAAATCGGATACAATTACTTTATTCATTCCGGTGATATACCCTTTGAGATAGATTTATCATTTTTTGAGAATTATTTGAACAATTTGATAGAACCTAAGCCGCTTGCGGAAGATATAAAAAAAATAAAATTTATGAATATTACTGAAGCAAAGATTATTGGTGTTGAGCTTGGAGTGAAAACTTTTCTGCTTGGCTTCCTTGGGATTGAAACAGGGTTGACTGCAATGGACCCAATAGATTTATCCCTGAGACAAACCTTAAAATATCGCGCTAATATAATTTGGTATTCAAGATGTATGATTGATTTATCAATTTGTCAATTTTTTACTGATTACAGATTTTTAAATAGAGTTGAAAATATTGACCACGAACTTCTTTTCTATCTTCCTAATGCAGATTCCCGTGTACCTATCCACACTCTCGATTTAAGATTGGTTCTTGATTTGAATAAATCTTTTTCACTTCCTTTATCACTAACAATCAATGCCAAAAATATATTGAATTATTATTATTCAACAGCGCCAGGAAACCTTGCACCGGTGCGATTTCTCGGTGTTCAATTGGATGGGAAATTTTAATTTATAAAGAATTTTAATAAATGATAATTAATCCCCTTTCGATGTTGATTAAAAAACTGAAAAATGGAAGGATGTCATTCTGAACGAAGTGAAGAATCCAGATTTGGTATTGGATTCTTCACTTCGTTCAGAATGACATCCTTCTTGCTTTATAAATTATATCCTGATTATACAATTAACTAACAAAAATAATTATTGAAATTCCGGAAATATTTCATCGGAAAAAATCTTTGTAATAAACTCCGCAGGTATAATGTCGAAACCATCTTCTATACTTTGTGAAGAAGAATATTTAAACGACTCGCCAATTACATAAAACGGTATCTTTTTTTGATTTAATTTCGCAACTTCAAGAGATGGAAAACCATTGACTACACTGCCATCAAGCAGGATTTTATCTGCTCCGGTTAATATACAGGAAAAAATTTCAGAAGTTGATATCAATTGCTCCCTTTTAATTTGTTGCTTTAATGCAGCAATCATCGGTAGATTGGTGTATTTTGTCGAGGAGATTATTTTTTATGATTTTAATCTGGGTTCGTTCGTTGATTTTTCGGAATTCAGCCAAAGCATAATCGATAATATTTGAGACAGCCGCCATAGCCGGCTTTGCAGATTTTATTTCATTTGCAAATGCTTCGATTTCAGAACTAAGTTCGGTGTGAAATGTTGCCTCGATGAATTTGCAAAAAAGTTCCAATGCAGTCTTTGCAATCGTGCTACTGCCATTAGTATAATCATTCCTTATTGACTCAATGAAAGAAGACCTGTTTACCATTACATAAAAAAGAATTTTAAACCGAAAAAAAAGGCAGGACGAGCCTGCCTTTTAAACAATTTAAATAATTATCAATGACCTGCATATTGCTTATAAGTTTCAGCATCCATCAGGTCGTCAAGTTCCGATGGGTCGGTAATTTCAATTTTAATCATCCAGCCTTCTTCGTAGGGTGAATTGTTGACAACTTCAGGATTATCATTAAGACTGCGATTGATTTCAATCACTTTACCACTTGCGGGAGCTAATATATCGGCTACGGTTTTTACTGCTTCAATCGTTCCGAAACTTTCATTTTTGTTTACACTGGTTAAATCATCTGCTATATCGACATAAACTACATCGCCAAGTTCGCCCTGTGCATGGTCTGTAACGCCAATAGTACCTATATTACTCTCAACGCGTATCCATTCATGGTCGTTTGTGTACTTTAAATTTTCCGGGAAAACCATTTTTTCTCCATTATTTGTTCATTTTACATTATTCAGAATTTTTTTCTAAGAAAAAACAAAATTAGTGATTTTTATTATTCTATTCAAAGTTTGAATTGAAAAATATTCTTTGAAATTATTTTTAAATCATTTTATAAAAATATTTTACAGGATGCTTAAATATTTTGTTGATAATAAAAAAAATGAATAAATTCGCAGTAAGTTGGTAATTTTGTAATAAGAAAAAGAATCTTGAAAACCGGAGAATAAATGGGGGAGACAGAACTAACCTATCAAACAGAAAGAAGATTTGAAGAAGTTGAACATGAAATAAGCGAATTGCGCCTGACCCAGCAGCATTTGACTGAACGATGGAATCAGGAAAAAAGATATATAAGAGAGATTCAATCCTTTAAAGCTAAAATTGAGGAATTCAAGCAACAAGCTGATGAATTCGAAAGACAGGGCAATTTAGCTAAAGTTGCCGAAATTCGCTATGGTTCTATTTTAACTCTTGAAAAAAATTTGAATAATGCTCATCAGAGTTTGAGTTCTATTCAGGCAAACGGTAAGTTGCTGAAGGAAGAAGTTGATAGTGAGGATATTGCAGAAATTGTTGCCCGTTGGACAGGTATCCCGGTTCATAAAATGTTAGAATCAGAGCGTATCAAATTGCTGAAAATCGAAGAACGAATTGAAAAAAGGGTTGTAGGGCAGAACGAAGCTGTTTCAGTCATAGCAAATGCCATAAGACGATCGCGTGCAGGAATTTCAGATAGCTCGAAGCCGATTGGTACCTTTATTTTTCTTGGCACTACCGGAGTTGGGAAAACCGAAATGGCAAGGGCATTGGCAGAGTTCCTGTTTGATGATGAGAATTCTCTTGTAAGAATCGATATGAGCGAGTATATGGAAAAATTCTCTGTTTCGAGATTAATCGGCGCTCCTCCCGGTTATATCGGTTATGAAGAGGGCGGACAGCTTACCGAAGCAGTTCGCCGCAGACCTTATTCCGTTGTATTGTTAGATGAAATTGAGAAGGCAAACGGCGATGTACTAAACGTATTATTACAAGCACTCGATGATGGCAGATTGACAGATGGAAAAGGCAGGACAGTAAATTTTCGAAATACTATTATTATAATGACTTCAAATCTTGGCACTGAATTGCTTCAGGAAAAAATTCATGATTTGACAAACGATAACCGGAATAGGGTCTTTAATTCATTGAAAGTAGTCTTGTTTGAAATGCTTCGCAAAACACTGAAACCGGAATTCTTAAACAGAATTGATGAGGTCGTTCTTTTCAATCCACTAACAGCAAAGGATATGGCTGAAATAGCCAAGTTGCAGTTTGTTCGACTCACTTCAAAGTTATCAGCAAATGGAATTGAACTTCAAATCGATGACAATGCATTAGAATGGTTGACAAAAATAGGTTTTGACCCGCAATACGGAGCAAGACCATTAAAACGTGCAATTCAAAAATATTTGGCTGACCCCCTTTCGAAAAAGCTGTTGGCATCTGAGATTACATCCGGTGATACCGTAATAATCTCAAGTTCCGATACAGGTGAATTCATTTTTTTAAAAAACAGCCGATAATTATTTACTAATAAAGGTAATTGTAGGGAAACAGTTATGCAAAAAGGATTATGCACAAAAAAGTATAGATGGATACCGCTGTCTATTATCTTAATATTATATTCCTGCTCATCACCAAAACCGATAACATTCAATGATTTCCGTGGATTTTCTGAAATAATGCCGGGAGATTCGGTTCAATTAAAATGGTCATTCGGCAATACCGATAAGGTAAAGATTGAAGGATTTGACAGTGTTTTTGCCGCTACCGATAGTATTACAGTTCATCCCAACGAAACTACAATTTATTATTTTGATGCATTTCAAACCAATCAGGATTCCATCCGGTTGTATTGGAGAATCGCATCAAAAGAGATTACAAAACCTAAAGAAACAAAACCGGGTCCTGAACCTGAAACCAATACTAATTTATCTCCTGAATTTTTCAGTGGTTCTGTCAGAACTTCAGAAACTAATCCATCAATGCTAAAAATAATGAGGATTATGTATCCAGAAGATGATTCAGAGGATTTTGTTGCCCGGGTTATGTTATTAGATAAAAACGGGAATTATTTTAACGGTTATAAACCTGAATCAGAAGCACATATTTTTACAGTAGCAGCTTGTGATACAGATGAAACTTCGGAAATTTATACAAAAATCAGGGATGAAAAATTCGTCAAAGAGACTCATAATTTATCGGTTGCTTTTACATTGGATAATTCGGCTCAGGCTTATGCAAGTCGTGATGTGTTCGACTCTGTCAAATCATATATCAGGAAATCGCAAAATAATCTGAATTGGACATTTTCCTACTATAATCATAATCCATCAAAATCTATTCCGGTATCGCCTTCAGATAAGGCTCTTCCTATTATTTCAAAAATGAATTTACCCGAACCTAATGGTTTGAATGGATATTATAAAGCAAATTGTCAATCTCTCTGGAATTTATGCACTGATTCAAAGGAAAGAAATTTAGTTCAGATTCAAATTGTTTTCGGAGCTGATAATTCCTCTGTTATTTATAATGAATCTGACGTTATCGATGTTGCAATAAAGAATCGAGTACCGATTTATATAATTGCAATCGGTGATGCAGTTGATAGCTATACATTAAAGTATATCACTTCAGCTACGGGTGGTAAGTTTTATCATTTGACAGATGATAAAATACAATTTATCAAACAGATTTTTGATGAAATTATTTTTTCAAATCAAAATTATTATGAAATCGAGGTTCCTGCTTCATTTTTGAAAAAGCATTGCAGTACGGCATTTTTAAGTGTAAATATCAGGGAAGAAGAAGAAATACTTACTGATAATACACATTTAGTATTTGAATATCAACCACTGTACCAGAAATATCAGGCTATTGCATCTTTTCAAGAGCTTGGGACGGAACTCACGCCAGACTTTAATGAAAATATACGTTCCCTGGCACGTGTCCTGAAGGATAATCCGGGAAATTCAATTAAACTTATTGGTCATTCGAGTTATGAAATTGATGAAGCGGAAGATATAGAACTAGCAAAGAGAAGGGCTGAGGTAGTAGAATCCAGGCTTGTGGAATTGGGAGTCGATGAAAAACAGGTTTTTATCAAGTCAGAGGGGAGTAATAATCCGATTTATTATTTTCAGGAATATTCATGGCAGAAATATTATAACCGGAGAGTAGATGTACGCTGGCTAAATCCGGAACTATTGCCTTATGAAATAATCGCCGGGATATATCCGAGTGAAACTCTTGCTTTGATAAGTGTTGATAAATGGTCTAAATTAGGTAAACTTGCATATTACGAGCGATATTTGCAGAACGGTAATCCTGTATATCGAATAAAGCTATGGGGCTTCAGAACACGTGACCAGGCTGTCCAGGAATTAAATAAATTAAAAAAGAAAAGTAAAGATTCTTATAATATAGATTGATTAACATTAAAATTTTTGATTTGTCATTCCTACAAATGAAGTTATTCTAAATTTCAAGTTGAATGTCATTCAGAGCGAAGCGAAGAATCCAGTCCCAATGCTGCTACTGGATTCTTCACTTCGCTTACGAATGACATTCTTCTATTTTTTTTATTTCTCAGCTATGAAATTTTAAAATATTTTTGGTCAATTCGAAGAAATTAAAATCTTACCGAACCTAATTTAATCGGGAAAGGATATATCAGAAAAAAGCGTGTCCCTGTCTGCCCAATTTCGATTGCCGGAGCAGGTAATTTTATTAAATTAAATGTCTGTTTCAACCAATTACCGTAATCGCCCAAATCGGGTAATATTTTGACTAAGTCATAATCCAATGCAATAATGAATTTCATATTGCCATAAGCTTGTGGATTGATATATACCGACTTTTCCCTATTCAGATAAGGCAGGTCTTCCGGTGCACTGCCACAGAGATTTCTGACGGCATACCCTAATGAAAGCCCGAGCCATGATGGACAAAACTTTTTGTAATCTTCCGGAAGCATATTGTGAATATTTAAGGATAACCATGCCGTATGTGAAGAATAATCATCAATTAAATTTTCAGATGGATAACGAGGCAGTTCACCATGCCATTTTGCAGGGATTATTGTAAATTTTGGAGTAAAGTTCTGAAGGTAAGGAAAAATTCCCTGAAGATAAAATAAACCGCATCCTAATAAATTGAAATAATAATCACTCGGTGAAAAACCCCAATTAGTCCCAAATCCGTCCTGGATTTCGATATAAGTCATGTAGCCTAAGCCCATCAAAGTACCATACAACTGTGTATTTTCATAACCGACACCACATTCGAGAAATAACTCCCTGAAAAAGTAACTGCCAAAATATCCTCCCCATAAGTGACCACCGAATTTATCTGCATAAGCAGCATAAGCGCCGTCTTCCTGAATATGAAATGTGCTTTGGGTTTTCCATATTGTATTCAACTGTAATGAATGTTGGGCAATAAATATTGTAGTTGCTGTTACACTTGTAATAATTGTTGGTACCGGTCGGATATGAGTTTTTATATAAGGTAATGAGCCATCAATAAGGAATCGTTGAGTATCAGCATATTTGAATTTTTCTGGTGATAAGAATTTTAAAGTATCTGATTCTGCTTTAGAAGGTGATGATAATTGAGAAATTATTTCGATAGGATTGAAACAACAAAATAAAAATGTCGGAATGATAAAACGAAGGAGAAAAGTTGCCATCTTATTCTCAATCCTCATCCGGTTTCTCATTATCTGCATGAGGATAGATGCCGGATTGTGCAGATATGTTAAGCATTATACCAAAAGCACCTGCATAGAATACAACTGCGGTTCCGCCATAACTTACAAATGGCATGGGAAGACCTGTTGTAGGCAGTAATCCGCAATTAACAGCAGCATTTACTATTCCGTAAATAGCAAATGTTGCAATTATTCCGAAAGATAAAAATTCTCCAAAATCATCAGGAGCATTTTTGGCTACCTTTATTCCACGCCAGGTTATAATAATGAATATAAGAATAATAACAACAGAACCGATATATCCGTATTCCTCACCGATTATCGAGTAAATGAAATCGCCGTAAGATTCAGGAAGAAAGAAATGGCTCTGACGGCTCTGTCCAGGACCTACACCCAAAAATCCTCCATTCCCAAAGCCTAATAATGCTTGTTGTAATTGATAATTGGGTGCGGAATCCACATCTACAGTACCATGCATAAAACCTAAATATGAAAGCAATCTCTGCACACGATAAGGCGCTGACACTGCATAAATACTACCTCCAATTATTCCGGTTAAAGCTAATAAACTTAAATGTCCGTTATTTACATTTCCAATGAACATAAGAAGAATCGAAATAATAAATATAACAAAAGCTGTGGAATAATTGGGTTGAAGGGCTATCAGCACACAAATTGCCAAAGACCAGAGCAGGAGTGGCAACATACCTTCTTTAAAATCTTTAATTTTATCCTGTTTCGTAGCCAATAGAAATGCTATGTGCATAACGAGTGCAAATTTTGCAAATTCGGAAGGCTGAAAGTTAATTGGACCGATATCTATCCAACGTGTGGCACCATGATGTGTTTGCCCTGATACCAGAACGTACAATAACATTAAAACAGCCAAAACAACGAAGAATTTTGTATATTTCTGCCAAAAATGATAATCTATTTTTGCAAAAATAAATATAATGATAATACCGGCAAGAATGCGGATTGAGTGCTTCAATACAAGGTTTTCGCTTGAACCAAACTTGGATTGAGCTATCGTTGCACTTGCGCTGTAAACTATGGCAATCGAAAAAAGCATCAATCCCAGGATAGGCAGCAGCATCAGCCAATCGATTCGTCCGGCATTCTTTTTCATGCTGAAATGTTAAGTTAGTGAATTCACAATATCTTTGAATACTTCACCGCGATGCTCAAAATTAACGAACATGTCGAATGATTTACAAGCAGGAGTAAAAAGAACAACGTCGCCGGGTTCGGCTATAATCCTTGAAGTATCAATTGCTGCTTCCATAGAATCCTGGCGAATGCAGCGGACTTGAGTGCAAAAATGATTAAATATTGCATCTGCCTCTTCACCAATTGCTACAATAGCTTTGACATTCCTGCCGACAAATTCATCCAGTGCAGAATAGTCGTTATTATCGCCCCTGCCACCTGCAATCCAGACAATAGGTTCGTTATAACTTTGCAAAGCAAACCAGGTTGCGTTCACGTTTGTTGCTTTCGAATCGTTGACGTAAAGCACTTCATCAAGAATGCGGACTTTTTCAAGCCGATGTTCAACCCCTGAAAACCTGCAAAGACAATCACGGATATTTTCGTTTCTGATTTCGAATGCGCGTACAGCAAGAGCTGCAGCCATTGAATTGTATGCGTTATGCACACCGGGAATTGCAATTTCCTTGAAAAGCATTATCTCCTCCTCTTTATGCTCCTGCGAGAGCTTTATAATCATACTGCCATCCCTGCCATAAATTCCCTCCGGCAGTGGTGTCATCGAGAAACCAGCAACGCGGGCTTTTGTTATGCTGGCAAAATTCCGCGTTGCACCGTCATCAAAGTTTAAAATTAATAAATTATTTTCATTTTGATTCTTGGAAATTTTAAATTTTGCTTCGATATATTTTTCCATAGTTCCATGATAATACAGATGGTCTGGTGTGATATTGAGTATGGCTGCGACATCCGGGCAAAATGTATCGATTCTGTCCAATTGAAAACTGCTAACCTCGACTACGATAATTGTATCGGAACTTACTTCGCCGACAAGTGCTGAAAGCGGTGTACCGATATTACCGACTGAAACTGCTTTTTTCCCCGATTGTTCGAGAATGTAAGTTGTCAATGTTGTAGTCGTAGTTTTGCCGTTTGTTCCGGTTATTGCAATTATAGGATTATTCAAGCGTTGAGAGGCAAATTCGAGTTCGCTTATTATCTTGAGCCCTTTTTGCTCTGCTGATTGGATGATTGCTGCGGTAGGAGGCACTCCCGGTGAAGTGATTATTAAATCAGTATCATCGAGTGCTTTTTGCGTATTGCCTCCGAACTCTGCTTCTATTCCGGCTTCATCAAGCTTAGAAACAGTTTCCTTAAATTCATCTTTACTTTTTGATTCTGTCATAAAAACGTTATGACCTTCTTTTTTTGCAAGGAGAGCGGCTGCCAAACCGCTTTTTGCAGCGCCAATAACCGTTATACGCATATTTTATTTTTCAAAAATGTTCAAAAACAAAATTATGATAAAATATCTAAATGGCATAGTTCTTGGTTATTTCTATTTTTATTAGATTTATTTCTAAAATAATTTTATTTTTGTTAATTATGAAATATAATAAGTAAGGCAATATCTATGATAAAATCAATAAACATAAAAAATTTCAAGAGCCTTCGAGATGTAGAAATAAAATTGGAGCAGGTTAATCTTCTGATTGGTGCTAATAATTGTGGGAAAAGTAATTTTCTGAAAGCACTGGAATTTTTTGGAAATAGTTTTGAAGAAGAAAGCAATGTATTAAAAAGAAAAGGAAAAGAATTCTCCTTTAAGGAAGATGATAAAATTGATACTCATAATAAATCAATTAATTTAGTAATCGATACTGAAAAAACACTTGAATTTATACACTTATTTTTTCAAATAAATTATAATGAACATGACTCAATTCCAACTTTTTATTTCTTTGATGGATTAAATGATAATCCTAAATTACAATCTATCGAAGTCTTAAACCAAAAATTTTTGTCTAAGAATAATGAAAATAATTTTGTACTAATTAATAACGATTGGGACAATAATTACCTTGACGATTTCATTCGAACCCTACAATCATATAGTAATATAGGCGAAATTATAGGGGACAGGGGAGTTACGGTTTTGAAAAAGGATAAATTTCAGATATTTCATACTTCAACACCACAAGATATATTAAGCTATTTAGTCAGAAAGGAATGTGATATCCCGACCGAATTATTGAATATTAAAATATATAAGCCAAACACTTTTGAATTGCAAAAACCTTTACCTATTCTACCTAATAAAGATTCGATAAACCACGATGCTTCTAATTTGGTAAGTTTTTTTGATAATGTGAAGGACAATCAACCGGATATCATAGATGCTATCGAAAAAGACTTAAATAACTGTAATTCGGATTTTAAAAATGTCATTTTAAAATTAGTAGATGTTCCTGATTCTAAAACATCGCACAAAATTATTGGCTTACGTGATATACGGAAAAATAACTTCTATGGTGATGAATTATCTGATGGCACTTTGTATTTAATATCTTTGCTTGCAATAATACATCAGAAAAATCCGCCAAAACTAATACTGCTCGAAGAGCCGGAAAGCAATATTCATCCTCGTCGAATCAATGATGTCATCAATATGATTATTAAAATGGCTTTTGAAAAAAATATCCAGGTTATAATGACAACCCATTCTCCATTAGTACTTGACCAATTCAAGGATATGCCTGAAGCAGTCTCGATATTTGAAATGAAGGATGGTGAAACAAAGGTAAAAAATCTCAAAGATGTAATTGATGAAAGCAATAAAAAATTAAAAAAGAAAAAGATTGAGGAAATTAATTTTTCAGATTCATTCGGGGATTACTGGTATATGGGCTATTTTGGGGGAATTCCTCATGATAATGATTAAATATGGAGTTTTTTGTGAGGATGAACCTCATAGAATTTTTATCATTAATCTATTAAACCAGATAACAAAATTATATGAAAATCAGGTAATAATTTCTTTTATTTTTAATCATGATTTTAAAATACGATATGGTGCTAATTTCAATAGGAATCAGGTTAAAGGGAGATATTTGGATGTTATTAAAGATAGTTTTATTATATATTCTTTAGATTTATTATTTATTGGATATGATTATGATTACCATGATGAAAATAGTTTTGATAAAGAATACGAAAAGGAAGTTGAAAAAATCAAAAAACTTAAATCTAATTTCATAAATAAAACAATATTGTTTATTCCTGTGCAATGCATAGAACATTGGCTCTGGTATTTGAAATTGAAAGAAAATGGTGGCAATATTCAAAGAAAAATAATTTTGGAAAAAAGAGAACGAAATGAAGCTAAAGAAGCTGTTTATGAAAATAAAAAAGGCATAAAAGATTTTCGAAATATGATAGCAAATAGTTTAACAGAGCAAATCGATGTTCTCTGGTTAAAGCAAAAATCCTTTAGCTTCAGGAAATTTTACAACCATTTTGAAAGCTATATGAAGAGTAATACTTCTAAATAGCACCTTTTTTTCCTCCTCTTTTCTTATTTTTGTAAATATTAATGATGAAAATTTTTAAAGAAATTTATGGCTATACTACCGATATATAATTGCTTTCATCCGGTATTGAAAAAGAAAACCGAGGAAGTAACTAATTTTGATGGAGAATTGAAAAAATTTGTGGATGATATGCTCGAAACAATGTACCATGCTGATGGTATAGGACTTGCTGCTAATCAGGTTGGACATTCAAAATCAGTTATAGTCCTTGATATGTCTGTTAGTAATGATGATAAATACCGAAATGCAAAACCAATCATTATGATTAATCCCCGCATTCACAGCTTTTCAGAAGAGGAAGTGGAATTATCCGAGGGGTGTCTCAGCGTTCCGAAATTTTTCGAGGATGTTTCGAGACCGGCTCAAATTCAGGTTCAGTACTGGGATATAGATATGAAAGAATATAAATCGGAAGAAGGGGATTTCGTATCCCGTGTTATGCAGCACGAAATCGACCATTTGAACGGCATTTTATTCTTCGAGAAACTTTCACCATTGAGAAGAGCTTTGTCAAGAAGCAAACTTCGCAAAATTGAAAAGGGTGATACTTTATCTTTTTATTCTATGATTTTGCCAAATGGGAAATTAATTGAACGTGAAGTGGAGTAGAATTTTAATTACTAATTACTAATTACTAATTACTAATTATGAATAAAAATAATGAGTTATGAGTTATGAGTTATGAGTTATGAGTTATGAGTTATGAGTTATGAGTTATGAGTTATGAGTTATGAGTTATGAGTTATGAGAGTTATGAGTTATGAGTTAAAAGAATCAGTTCAAAATCCTATAATCCTTTAATCCTAAAAATCTTAGTTCAGACCATTGACCATTGACCATTGACCATTGACCATTGACCATTAACCATTATTTCATCACTTCAAGCTTACCGGTTATTTTCCCGACATCACTGCTTAAAACATAGAAATAATATCCTATTGATAATATCTTTGTGTCGTATTCGACCGAATACCTGCCTTGCTTCATCGCACCTGCAGCAAGCAAACCAACCTTATCGCCTAATATATTGTAAACAGCAAGTTCAATATTGATTTCTCTGAACAATTCAAAATCTATTGTTGCTTTTCCGGTTGTAGGATTAGGAAAGCTTTGATATAATTTCATCTGAGCGGTTTGTCCAATAATGATACCGCTGCCTTTGCATGGTGTTCTGAATACTGAAGAAGTATCATTTATCTGAATTTTTCTTCCGATGGATTCTATAGAATCAAGTATTATTTTACAAGTATCAGGTATGTTTTTAATTATTATAAATTTAAAAGATTGAAGCAAACTATCCCGAATTGGTTGAAAGGGTTGTATTAAAGGAATGTTTAGAAATCCCTGAATTATTGTGCCTTGAGGAGTAGCCCCGACAGGATTTAAAAATTCTGCTGGTAATTTTAAAATCGATGAGAATCCTGAAATCCCAGTAAATGTACTGCTACCTGAATATTGGATATAAACCGGTAAATCGACTGTATCTCCTGTATTTCCGCATATATTGCCGGGATAAATAAGAACTGAAAAGGAAGGATAAACATTAGTATTCAGTTTAATCTGTTTAGAATTTTTACAGGTATCAATGAATGTGATACTTTCAAAATAATCTAAATCTGCTTTACCGCCCTTAAAAGTCATCGTGCAAATCGAGCTTTCGCCTGGTTGGGCTGTCAGCGGTTCTATACTTTTAATTAAATAATTCTGAAGATTGGTTGAACTTCGCCATTCGATTGGAATTGAACTATTGTTGGTTAAAGTGAAAGTCGTCGTTGCAGTCGAATCCTCTTCTACTTCTCCGAAAAATAATGAATCAGGTATAGCGGAAAATTGCACTTTTTCGTATCTTCCGCTAACAGGAATTTGTATTAAACCAACAGTTGCATTTGAGGCGTTTGTATAAATATTCAATAAAGTATTCTTTGACCCTGTAGATTGAGGATTGAAGCTGATTAATAAAGAATCCTGTTTGCCTGGTTGAATTCTAATTGTATCCCGGGCAGTTAAATTAAAATCGGATTGAGCTGCTCCTGATATGGTTGAAGAATATATTTCCAATAATTTTGTGCCGGTATTTGAGATTATAAAAACAGTATCGGTTTTAATAAAATTGCATAATCGAAATGGAAAAGCGAGTACAGGAGCGCAGTCCAGGAATGATTGTTTTGGAATGACAAATGCTTTTAGAACAATAGAATCCTTGTTTTTGCATGAATCCGTCATTGTTAAAGTATAATAATATTTTCCTGCATTAACAGAACTAAATGAAGAATAAATCACCGATTTCCCCCCTTTTTCAATAGCGCCCGGAGGGATAATACTATCAATTCTAAATTCAGGAGATATTGATTTTAGCTCCCATTTAACTGGTAAGGTGCCATTATTAATAATTGAAAATGTAGCTGTTAAATTTGATGTTGCATCACTTTCCCCGAAATCCAGCGTATCACTCGAAAACTCAAAATTTAATTTCTCCATTCTACCTACCAAATCGATAGTAGAAATTATATCATCGCCATTGTTAATATTTGAAATGAAGACAAATTTAGCTGACTTGACACCCGGGATTAATGGATTGAATCTAATTCTGAAATTTTCAGAATCATTAGGAGGAATTGTTACCGGTGAAAATGGTTTTTGTAAGAAGAAGTCATTGCCTCCTAACTGTTGTATATCCGCAGAAGTAATATTGATAAAATTAGTTCCGATATTATTTATTGAGATTGTCGTATCAGTAAATGATGAAGTACATATTATTGAAGGAAATGCAAGCAGTGAAGCAAATGAAATTCCATACTCAATTCCTTCACCGAACAAAGGAAGTATTATTGGAGAATTTGTACCACTGTAGAATAAAATACTTCCTGAAGTACGTTTTTTTTCATCAGGTTTAAATTTTACTGTTACCTCTCTGCTTGTGTTAGGAGATACCATGAATCCCCCTCCACCGGAAATAATTTGAAATTGTGATGTATCCGGACCTTTGCTGACCGTTGAATCGATAAAAGTTGGAGTGTTACTTTTGTTTATTAAAACGGCTTTTGTTATAGTTGATGAATTACCGATAACTACTTGTCCGAAATCCATAAGCTGCTCTGTAAGCTCTATATCCTTTTTCTTAGCAGTACCTTTTATTTTGGTTGTTATTGTATCTGTTGGTGTGAAAATCGTTATAATTGCATTTTTATCACCGGGGATAGTTGGAGAAAAGCGGAATTCTACGTGTTTTTTTATTCCTGCTGAAATAGAAAAGGGGGGAGGGTCGGAAATGATACTGAAGTCCTTTTCATCGGCGCCTTTAAGAGTTATTGAATCAATCCTACAGGTTACTGAGCCTAAATTATTTAGAAAATCGGTAATAACACTATCCTTTTTTTCTCCTTCTCTTACACTCCCCATGTCAATATCGTGACTTTTTATTTTTGGAATAAGAATTGACCAATAATCATCGGAAATATCCTGCTGGATTATAGGTTCGTCAATAGGTATATCATCCGGCGACCAAATTTCAATATTCATATCCAAACTTGCTGAAGCAATCCTTAATTTATTTCCATCGTCATTCCAGGAAACTTTCATTACATTATCCAGATGACCGTAGAAGGTGTAAATATTTTGTCCACTGGTTCCATTAAAAAGAATTATACTTTCATAGGATGTCCCGGCTGCTAAAATTGCTCCGTCAGGGCTCCATGCAACCGATTGGACGTAATTTGAATTTGCTTTTATTTTTTTGATACTATCATTTGCAAGGTCTAAAACAATAATAGAATCCAATAAACCCGATATGGCTATTTTTTCCTCTTTGGATTTCCACGATAAGGAATAAATATCTATTCCAATATTATAATCTTTGCTTATACCTGTAAGTTTTATAATTCTAAGAATTTTTCCAAGCCCGCCAAAAGCGACACTTGAATCATCTGATGACCATGCGATTGAAAAAATGGTTGACTTAGGATTTATTGAATCATAATAAACCGGAATTTTATTTGTAAAATCCCAAATTATTAAAATACCTTTATTATCACCGCTTGCAAGATATTTCCCGTCATGACTGAAAACCGATGCCATTACTTCGTTTTTATGACCATTTAGAGTCGTTAAAAGTACACCTGTAGCGACATCCCAAATATTAATTGTATTACCGGTTCCGGCAATTATATATTTACCATCCGGACTCCAATCAATAGAACGAACGATTCCGAAATTCGAATCCAGGGTTTTAGTAAAAATTCCTGAATATGTGTCCCAAATTTTTATTGTGTTGTCGTCACTACAGCTTGCTAACCGTGTACCATTAGGTTCCCAGGCAATATCAAGGACTCCTCCGTTGTGACCTGATAACAACTTTAGTTTACTATAACTCGATGTGTTTGACTGTCTTATTCTCACTTTACAGAAATCAGAGGCTAAAATGGGTACTTTCCACAAGTAAGAAAATCCGGTCGCACATTGAGCAGCTTCAAGCCATGTTTTTTGATTATCGAGGCTATATTGAATTTTGACCGAATCTATCGGCAGAATACCTTCCCAGGTAATAGCCGTATCGGTTGCAGCAATTAATTTTTCATTTCCATTGGGGAAATTGAGTTTTAATGAGCCGATTCCGGATTTTTTATTAGGGAAACCCTTCATAATAAAAATTTCATTGTTCCTGCAGGAGTTTGTTTGAATCTTTATTGTTATGAAACCAAATATCGAATCTGAGGGATTAAAATCAATAATCACATTTATTGAAGAGTCTTTTTTTAAAGTAAATGTTGGTGAACCGTCGGGATATTTTAATTGTATTTCTCCGCCTGGAAAATAAAAATCTGTAATTCTAATACTATCATTTTTTGCTGTAAGCGTTATGGTTTTGCTACTTGATTGACCAGGCGGTATTTTTAGGTAATTCAAAGAATTTGATGGTGTAATCTGGAGATATGGAAGCATGTTATCATCAATAGAATATGACAACTCGCTTGGAAGCAAGTTAGTATTCTTAATCGACAGATTAATTTTTCTCGATTTCCTGCACCCTTCTGTTATCCATTCAATGCTACAAGGTTCAAATCCTTGAGCAGTTTTAAGTATTGTTGCTAAAATTTTATTTGCATCATCATAATTTGTCACATTCTCGAAGTAAAGCCCGTTGCTTCGCTGAGCAATTCTTTTTAAAATATCCGGCGCTTTGAGGTTGAGAGTTACGCAAAAAATACTTGCATTGAGAAGGTTAGCTTTCATAACAATGTTGTCTTCATCTCCCTGAGTAACTCCATCAGTTATGAACACAATAATTCTTTTATATTTACCACGTTCTGCAATTGATAAAGCGCCCGTTGGTTTATTAAGCAATCCTGCATCATAATTTGTTCCTCCAACAGCCTTTAATCCTTGCACTGCTGCACTTAGTTTATTCTTGTCTGTCGTAAAATCACAGTTCAGATAGCTAATATCATTAAATGAAACTATTGCGGTTTCAGAACCGTTATTTGGCATAAAATTGATGTATGTCTGAGCAGCAGTTTTAGCTGCAATTAAGTTCGCATCCTGCATTGAACCGGATATATCAATTACTACTACTGTAGATATTGTATCAGGTTTGGTTTTTGAATCGCAATGAAAATTAAATGTACTTTTAGGAATTCCATCCTCGTTTAAATTTATATCTGACTGATTGAAATTGATTATCAAGTTACCGGATGAACCAATAGCATAGAAATTAGCTTTAATGATGGGGTAGTTATTGGTTTCTAAGGAATAGAATGATAGGAACTGAGCATTTGCTATATTAGTTAATATAGAAAGAATCAATAAAAATACCCTTATTTTTATCCTTGCTAACCTCATAACTTAAATTTATAATTTTCCATAATATTTAACATAAAATTCAAACTTACTAAAACAATAATAACGAACTTTGTTACAGATTTGTTTAATTTTTTTTATTTTTTTTGTTAAAAACTATTTAAACGCTATGAAAAATATCTTTTTCTGGGCTTAAATCAACCGAATATATTAATTTTGTAATTCATTTTTAAACTTAATTTTATAGGGTAGTATTTATGATGAGAAGAAAAGATTAGATAAATGAGTTATACTGCAAGAAGGATTTTAAAAAATATGCTGTCGATGTCGGTGGCAGAAATTGCGAACAAAGGTATTGCAATTATAACTTTCATTTACCTGACAAGAATTCTTTCTCCCGAAGGATTTGGAATCCTTGGATTTGCCCAGTCCTTCACTACCTATTTCTATTTAATAGTCAATCTTGGCTTCGATACTGTTGGCATACGTGCCGTTTCGCAAAATAAAAACAACCTGCTTAAATATGTTAACGCTATTATCACCATAAGAACAATACTTTCTGTTATTTCCTTTGCTTTATTGATTGGTGTAACATTGCTTTTAAATAAACCTTATGAAGTAAAGTTTGCATTAATAATGATGGGTGTCGGCATGTTCGGGAACACCATTATACTAAATTGGGCATATCAGGGTTTGGAAAAAATGGAAATCATAGCTGTTAGGCAAGTGCTATTAAGTTTGTTGAATATGCTTGGAATTATAATTTTCGTTCAAAAACCGGAACATTTTATTATAGCTGCTTCTGTTATGAGTGCATCGAATATCCTCAATTCGGCTTGGGTATTGGTGCTTTTTGCAAAACAATTCGGGAAATTTCATTTTTATTATAACTACGAATTTTTTAGAAATTTATTAAAGAGTTCCTTTACCATTGGGATGCTTTATTTTATCGTTATAATAAATAATCATTTAAGCACTTTAATTTTAGGATTGTTTCGTACTAATGTTGAAACGGGATATTATACGAGTGCATTTAAGATTATGTCGTTCATGGTTCTCCCATCCACAGTTCTTCAAAATGTATTTTTCCCAAATATTACTCGAGCCCTGGATTTCGATGAAAGGAAAAGTATTTGTAACAAATACACAATACTTACCATCTTATCAGGTGCATTATTAGCGGCTCTAACCTATGTCAATGCAGATTTTCTTATATCTGTTAGCGGTAGGAATTATGCACCGGCAGCGCCTGTTTTGAGAATGCTTTCCTTTAATATCATGTTGACCTATTTATCTGTTGCCTTTTCCGTTCCATTAATTGCTTGGAACAAAGAAAAATGGGTTGTTAAAAGTCTTGCAATCGCTTGTATTTTTGGTTTAACAGCTAATTTGATTTTAATACCAAGATTGGGTATATATGGTTCTGCTACAGCTACCCTGCTCTCAGAATCAATCACTTTTCTCGGTTGCGCTTTTGGTTTTTATAAATCCATGAGAATAACATATTTTACTAATTTTATTAAAGGGATTAGCATTGCCTGTGCTTCCGGATTTCTATCTTATTTTCTAACTTCTTTGGGTTTATACCCTGCAATCAGCATAATTATTGCAATTGGCATCTTTTCCGGAACCGTTCTTATAACTAAAATGATTACTATAGAACAATTAAAGAGAATACTGAAACGTGAAAGTTGATTATCTTATCGTTGGAGCCGGTCTTGCCGGATGTGTTATCGCTGAAAGAATAGCGACACAACTTAACAAAAGTGTTGTTATTATCGACAGACGAAGCCATCTGGCTGGTAATTGCTTCGATTATACTGATGATGCTGGTATAATCGTTCATAAATACGGACCTCATATATTTCATACTAATTCTAAGAAAGTATGGGACTATCTTTCCGGTTTTACAGAGTGGCATCCTTATGAGCATAAAGTTCTCGGCGTTATTGATGGTAAAACAGTACCCGTGCCGTTCAACTTTAATTCAATCCGGAAGATGTTCCCCAAAGAATATGCTGAATTGTTAGAAGCCAAATTATTGGAAAAATATGAACTCAATTTAAAGATTCCCATATTAAAATTACTTGAAAATACTGACCCCGACTTGCAGAATTTAGCTAAATATATATACGATAAAATATTTTTCGGGTACACCTATAAGCAATGGGGTGTTACTCCCGAAAAGCTCGACTACTCGGTTACTTCAAGAGTACCCGTTTTGATTGGCTTCGACAACAGGTATTTCCAGGATACGTATCAGGCAATACCTGCCAAAGGCTATACTGAGATGTTCAGGAGATTGTTGGAAAGCAAGAATATTAAGCTGCAATTGAACTGTTCCTTTAATGATGCTAAAGATATAATTGAATTCGATAAGTTGATTTATACCGGAGCAATCGATGAATACTTCGATTTCGTCTTCGGCAGCCTCCCATATCGTAGCCTGAATTTCGATTTCAAAAATGTCGAACAGGAATATTTCCAGGAGACTGCACAGGTAAATTATCCAAATGATTTTGACTACACCCGCATTACAGAGTTCAAGCATTTTCTGAATCAAAAGACATCCTCTACAACGATTGCTTACGAATTCCCTACAGCGTACGATATTGGCATTAACGAACCATATTATCCTATTCCTGCCGAAGCCAACAGGGAACTTTATGCAAAATATCTTGCAGAAGCTGAAAAATTATCCGGCAGGGTATATTTCATCGGAAGATTGGCAAATTATATATATTATAATATGGACCAGATAGTCGGTGCAGCCCTGCAATTATTTGAAACGAAAATCTCAAAAAATTTGTAATATTATTTCTACTTTTTTTTCACACTTTCCGAAAGTTTCCCTACTTTCGGAAAGTTTTCTATTTGAAACATTTTACTACATTTTACTATTTTTTACTATGGAATTTTTGATTTTTTTTTAATTCAACTTTCCGAAAGTAGGGAAACTTTCTGAAAGTACAATTTACAAATTGCACCCATTTTCTACACTTTTCTACGCTTTTCTACACTTTTCTACGGTTTTTAATTTTTTTTATCACATTTTCAAATTATCACATTTTCAAATTGGTAAATTTTTACTTTGTGCCCTCTTTGAAACCCTTAGGAGACTGTTGAAAAAGTCAGGAAGAATGTCATTCTGAACGAAGTGAAGAATCCAGAAGCCGCATTGGGACTGGATTCTTCACTTCGTTCAGAATGACAT
>JAERMQ010000113.1 GCA_016844745.1 Ignavibacteria bacterium
GGATTCAAAGTGGTTATATAGGTATTCAAACAGCAGACCCCGCGAAACCTCTTCATATTGACGGAGGAAATGATTATATCGAATGTACAGACCCTGCTATTCGTTTATCTTATCGTGGGCAACCCGAAGTATATGCAGGACACCTTGTTTTGAGATCTCCATTTAATAATTCATATTCAATGATTCCACAGCAAGACAATGATGTAATTTTGCAATCCGATGCAGAAGCCGGAAATTTAATTTTAACAACTCGTAATCTTGGAGCAAGTATAAAATTTGCTACAACTCCACTAATCCCCCCAATTGAGTTGGATATCGAAAGAATGAGAATAAATTCTGAAGGTTTCGTCGGAATTGGAGATACAATTCCAAAAGAAATTCTACAACTAAGCAATCATATTGCATTTCATAAGAAATTTGAGCTTTCTGAAACTGATTATATCGGCTTTAATAGGTATAATCTTAATATAACTGGTAAGCGTTTTCAGCCAGGAGCCGCTGCATCATTAGAATTTAAAAATTATCCGCCATCCAATGAATATTATATTGATTTAGCATTGTCCGGCTATAACGCAGGTATTAATGATGTTGTCAATTACAACGAAACTACCGGTAGCGGAAGAAGTGGTATGAGGATAGCTCTTGGCGACGATAATAGGGCAAGATTTGGTTTTGGTGTTGTTAATGATGACGTTTCGAGGATTAAGGTTAAAGGATTAACTAATGACGCATCAACTAATTCATTAATGGTTACAAATAATGCTGGAATGAAAACATTTGTTGTCCGTGACGATAGACAAGTATATATAGGTACTGGTTATTATACTGGAGATCTTCCGACCAATTGTTATAATCGACTATCTGTTGATGGTCAGATAGTTGCATTAGATATAATAGTTACACTTTCTCCCTGGTCAGATTTCGTATTTGATAAAAATTACAACCTAATGGAATTACCCGAACTTGAAAAGCTGATTCGGCAAAACGGACATTTACCCGGTATTCCTTCTGCAAAAGAAGTAAAAGAGAAAGGCGTCAATGTAGGCGAAATGCAGGCGAAACTTTTGCAGAAAATCGAGGAACTAACGCTATACGTTATTGACCTGAAAAAGCAGAATGACATATTAAATGCAAAAATCGAACAATTGAAAACTAATAAATAGGGAGAAAACCATGAAAAAAATTGCAATTCTCTCATTTTTAACTTTCATTTTTGTTGCAGCATTTATTTCTGTGTATTCAAAACCATATCATTATCCTAAAGGACCGGGCAGCGATACATGGAATAAAACCACTTATCCTGAAAAAGTTAAGCAATGCAATATTCCGGATTCGCTTCTGAAAAAAATGCCTTCAGGCGATTTAATCAAATCAGTTTTTAATTTTCCTTTTATCCAGAACCTATTTCTATTCGATGACTGTTTGGAAGGATTTAATCACATGCAGGAAATTTTCAACGGTTTGGATGATATGGTTAAACGAAAAGATATACCGGTCCTATTATTTCAAACTTATTCGCAGGATAGCAACAAAATTTCTTATGGAAAAGAAGTCCTGCTTGAAATAATTCTTGCGCAACCCGATATCATTACAAAATTTGATAAAGTAATGAAAAATGAATTGCTTGGTATCTGCCTGGAAAAATTGAACTCAAGGATGACTAAAAAGAGTTTCCTAAGTAGAAAATCAATGAAAACCTGTACGTTTCTTATGATAAGGTTATTATCATATCTGGATAATAACTTTTACAGGGATTTAATTGAGGAAAATGAAAATATAAAATCTTTTAGCGAATTATGCGGAACACCAAGTGAGGATACGATAACTAAAATAATATACTACGTCATACGATTTAGAAATAATGACTATTAAAAGGAGTGGTGTGATATGAAAATAATACTTTCTATAACTTTCATAGCTCTTGCTGTTTTACTTCAAATATTCGATAGCAGGGCAGCCGAAGAAATTTTAATAAAAACTCCCCTATGCAGCCAACCAAAAGAACCTAATATTATTTATTCACCTGTTCAAGAAGGATTTTGGTATTATTGGGAAATTGAATTTTGCAAACAAACTTTTTTATATGCAGGTGGTATTTATAAAAAAAAGAATATTGTAGGAGGAGATTTTATAGATGAAAATATCTTTTTACCAAATCGCCATGTTTATTGTATGGCTCTTCATAATATAGGTGCGAATAGATATGCTTTTATAGGAACTGACCATGGAATTTATTTCGCTAGATTTTATATTATTGAAAATGATACAATTGTAGATTGGTCATTTTATCATATTTGTGACCAATTGGAAGAATTTACAATCAAATCAATATCATTAGAAGATAATTTATGGTTTGCTTGTACTGTAAATAATGGAATATGGAAATCAACTGATAATGGTGAAACATGGACTCAATATCAACAGGATAATCTTCAAAACAAAACAATAAACTGTATAATACATGATAATAATGGTAATTATTATATTGCCGTTAATGGTGTGAATGGAGTTTATAAATCAGAAGATAATGGAGTATCATGGAATTATAAATCTTTAAGCTATGTTAATACTCTTTTTATAAAATCAGGTACAAATTATATTTATGCCGGCACCGAAGGTACCGGTTTAAGAAAATCTATAAATGGTGGTGATACATGGGAGTTAGTTAATGGTTCTGATAATTTTGGCGGCATAACAGCAGTGGTCAATTGGAACAATTATATTTTCATTGGTACAAGATTAAGCGGCTGCTTCAGAAAAAATGGAGATGGTCCTTGGTCAGATAATTTAAGTTTATCGTTTTTTGAAAATATTCCAATAAATTCATTAAAAATACGGACTGAAGGGGTGGACGTCTTTAGTATTGATTATATCTATGCTGCAACAGACCAGGGATTACGCAAGTCGCAATGCCCAGGTGACAATTGGGATGAATACCCAGTAGGGATAGGTGGTGTAAAGGAAGATCCTCTTACTAAAATGATTTATATTGATGAAACCACTAATAATTTATGGGTTGCATGTTATGGCGATAATTTATATACAGACCAGCAGAGTGGTGATTCTTATGCAGTAACAAATGTACCATGTCCAATGGATCCTGTAAACTGGGGAAATTATAATTGCCATCTTTATGCATGGCATTATTGTGAAGGGGGTTTAGTTGGTGAACCTGGTCAAAACAAGGGGTGTGGTAATTTTGGTCCTCCAAATTATTATCAATATGTAAATAAAAGTACCTATCCTGAAAATTATGATTATATTGAAACTGATGTTAATGATGAACTTTGGGATAAAGTTACATATAGTGATGAATTTGGAAATTTTCCTCATTCCGCAACAAGAGTTGCTGATGTTAATAATACAATTCGAGTTCAATCAAAATGGAACCAAGATGGGCCTCTTGTTAATCATACTGTCTCTAATAATCCTTATGGTACAAATCCAAAAAGATATTGGACAAGTAAGAAAAAGGTAACTGGTATAAATATAGATGATAGTAAATTTATTGGAAGGCAAATTATTACTGAAGGTGCAACAACCATACTTCCTGGTCCACTTGTGGAATTTTATGTTGCTCCAATGTATGAACATCAAATTCATTTTCAGCCCGGTTTTCATGCCCCAAGCGGTTCTAATTTTCATGCTTATGTCAAAACAGATTGTGAAATTCCCTGGAGGGATTTTCGAACTCCAAAAATTAATGCTAATCCGTTAGATGATGAAAATCATTTATTAAAAAACAATAACGATAGTAAATATTTTTTAAATTTAACAATTTATCCGAATCCAACCTCACAAAAATTTACAATTTTAACATCGGTCAATGGCTACGATAAACCTGTTCCTGTAAATTTAAAAATGTATTTATTATCAGGTAAAATGGTAAAATCGACAAAATTAGAAAGTGGGGTAGAAACGTTTATAAACATTGATGATTTGGTTTCAGGCTCATATTTGATTGCAGTAGAAGTTTTATTTGTTAACAAATTAAAAGAAACTATAAAATTATCAAATTCTAAAGTTATTGTTATAAACAAATAATTTTGATTTTGGAGGATTCTAATATGAAAAAAATAATAATAATCATATTTTTCATTTTTACATCTTTTTCCTTTTCCTTTACTGGTAAAGGAAGTGGTACAGAAAAAAATCCTTTCCAGATAACTAATGTTTATCAATTATCAGAAATAGATAATAAAAGTGATGCATTTTATATTTTAATGAATGATATAGATGCTTCAGATACAAGGAATTGGAATATAACCGACCATGATGATAATCGTTTCACTCCTGATGAGTCAATGGGTTTTACTCCAATTTATGATTTTAGTGGTTCCTTAGACGGCAGGGGTTATGTAATAAAAAACTTATACATTAATAGGCCTTTGAAAGATTATATTGGCCTTTTTACGAGGTGTATTGGTAATTGTAAAGTTCAAAAAGTCGGTATTGAAAATTGTGATATTACAGGTAATGATTTAGTAGGCGCCATGTTTGGTTATGCTGATGGAAGCAGAAAGGGATTAATTACTCAATGCTATACAACCGGTAAAGTTACTGGTAATCGTGGTATTGGCGGTTTCGGTGGATATGATCAATCAGTTGATATAATTAATTGCTATTCTTATTGTTTGGTGTATATTTCTTCTAAATACGATTCTGCAGCAGCCAGTTTTTGTGGTTCTGATTATCCTTTCATTTTTCAATGTTATACAACAGGTAAAGTAATAACTTCAAAAAAAGTAACGGCATTTGGTGTTGAGAATGGTAGGGAATCTTATTGGGATATTGAAACCACAGGTATCCCTTATGATAGAGGCAGATATGGTTCGAAAGGCTTATCAACAAACGATATGAAGGTATCAATTAATTATCCGGGTTGGGATTTCAAAAATGTTTGGTATATAAAGGAAGAGGAAGACTATCCTAAGCTGCGGGCATTTCTTCATCCTGCAAAAGTAGAAGAAACAGGTTTGACAGCATATAAACTAACTATTGACATTACTCCAAGCCCAGCAACTTCCACAGCCCAAATCCGTTATTCAGCGCCATATTCAAATATTATAAAAATCACAATTACAAACATCTTCGGCGAGGAGGTTGCCGTTCCCGTCGGCAGCCAGAGCCACGAAGCAGGGCATTTTTCGTCAGAGTTAGACGTTTCGGCATTTCCTTCCGGCGTCTATTTCTGTGTGCTGCAGACGCCCGCCGGCGCTATTTCGAAGCAATTTGTGGTGGTGCATTAAACAAAGAAACACACCCCTTAATCCCCTCTCAAGAGGGGAATTTTAAAATTCCTCTCTTGAGAGAGGATTAAGGGGTGTGTTATTTCTTTTCTTACGATATTAGTTCCTCTTTAGAAAACCACA
>JAERMQ010000033.1 GCA_016844745.1 Ignavibacteria bacterium
TGAGTCCGATGCCGTTGTTGATTGTTCTGTTGTAAGGGAGTAAGTTCCCTTTTTCCAAATCAAAGGAATTAACAAGGGAGCATGCTCCCTTGTTAAATATAGCCAGTTCATACCTCATCTCAATTGCTGATTTCAAAGCATCATCGGGATTTTTATATAATGCCATGATGCAATCACCCATCAACTTATCTATTTCTCCGTTGTGCTTAATAATTGTGCTGTTCATACGATTGAAATAAGCATTAAGCAAATCAACAACTTCTAACGGTTTCATTCCTTCGGAAATGCCTGTGAAATCACGTATATCGGTGAAAAGGGTAGCAATCTGAATGTTATTTGGTAGAAACTTCGTTGGGTCTTCTCCTTTTTCGATTGATTCAACGAGGGATTTGCGGGTGTAGATTTCCATTATTTTCAAACGTTGGATTGCTTCGTCGTTTTTAATTTTCAATTGCTTAGATAAACGAACAACTGAAAAGTAGGTTTTTCTATCTTCTTTAAGAAATTCAAAAAAGATTGAGCTTGTAATGAAAAAAAAAATATATTCATTTATCATAATATTTTTTAGGAGTCCAAGCCCTATGAAATAATCATGAATTGAAAACATTAGTCCTATTGTAATAAGTATTACAAAAGTAATTCTTTTATTTTTTGATTTTGAAAAAAAGTAATAAATCAATGATGCTATCAATGAAATCGTACTTACAATAGCAAAAAGCAAATAAAATATAGTTGATTTCCCGAGATGATAAACAAAATTTGTAAAAAACAATTCAACATTAATAATATTGATTGGATATGTCTTGAAAAAGCTGAATCTAGAAAAAACAATAAGAAGAAGGATTGAAATAAATAGAATTTTAGGTATTAATTTACTAGCAGGATAGAAATAAATATCATAAAAAATAAATAGATAAAATGAATATAGTAGCATACCCGAAATAACTTTCAAATCATTAAATATTACGTAATAAAAAACATTTGTGAAATTTAAGCTTAAAAGAAGTTGAAAAAATAAATATAAGGATGAAAAAATGCAAGCTAAAACAAAATAAAAATGCTTATCAAATATTTTTTTATGAATGTAAATTACTGCAAATAAATAGTAAATTGCAAAAATCATTAAACATCCTGAAAGAAACGCGAGAATAAAATTATAGACGGTCATAAAACCTCCAATATATTACATTATAGTTGATTCTCATTATGCGAAAAAGCAAACTATTTTAAAATAATTTTTTCAATCCCAGAAACAAAAATTAACATGTCCTGATAATGTTTTTCTACTTCTTCTTTTTCGAAGTTGACAAAATCTTCATAATCACTTTCCTGACGGTTATTAAACGAAAGAGAATATATTTTATACAAATCACCGGATACAATTCCTGTATGAACATAATATTTATTGAACCATCCGATTAATTGTTTATGTTTAGATGTTGAAAATTCATTCTTTATTGCAAATGAAGAAACAATATGAAAAGCAGAATAATAAATCCTGTTCAAAGCATTTTTTATTCGGTTGGTTTCTAAAGCAACTCGTGCATCTTCGATAGTCTCTTTAGCTCTTTGAATTCTATGTTGGATTATTGCTTCTTTTTGTTCAGGCGTCATAATAAATCCCTTCATTTTTCACTTTTTCCCGGAAAGGTGTAATGGGTTCGATTATATCCTGATAGTTATAAATATGTGAATCAATTAATATACTATAATCGATTTCATAATCTATGACCCTGCGTCTTAAGTTATCTTTAAATCTCCAATCAATTACTCTATCGAAAACCAAGACCAAGTCATAATCGGAATCATCGTTGTAATCTCCTCTTGCACGTGAACCGAAGAAATATATACCTTTGAAATCAGGATAATCACGTTTCAGTTCATCTTTTAGAGCATTGATTATTTTTTCTATTAATCCATTTTCCATTTTTATGCCTAAAACATCTTCAATGCAAAACTAATGATAATAATATAAAAAAGCAAACAATATGCTTTAATAATTGATTTTAAAATACTTTTTAAATAAATCCCCAATAATTATCCATTAATTTACTTATCCATAAACTCAAACACTCCGCTCCATTCCTTCAATAAGCCGGCATCCTTGCGGATTTGCAGATTACGGCAGCGCTCGATGAAGAAATGAAGGACAGGGTCTTTGAACTCATCCGATGACTGGAAGTCATCGGATGAGTAAATCTCAATAGCTTTCAAAAACTCTCCCGCCTGATAATATGAAAATGCTTCCGCCAATGGTTCTACATTTCTTCCTTTTATTTCCTTTACCTCATCCGGCTCGAAATCAAATACTTCGAATATCCTCATTGGGTTTGATTTACCCTTGACGAGAACTTCATCAAGAAATCTGATATTATAACTTTCCGAAAGTTCGGAACTTTCTGAAAGTGCCGTACTTTCAGAAAGTTTCGAACTTTCGGAAAGTTTTCCCAATTGATTTTTCAAATCCTCTGAAATAATGAGCGGCACTTTATAATATTTTGTAAGTGCTTCGAGACGGCTGGCAGTGTTGACAATATCGCCGACAACGGTATAATCCATCTTACTTTCGGAGCCGATATTGCCAATGATGACTTCACCGTAGTTCAAGCCGATGCCGTTATTGATTGTTCTGTTGTAAGGGAGTAAGTTCCCTTTTTCCAAATCAAAGGAATTAACAAGGGAGCATGCTCCCTTGTTAAATATAGCCAATTCATACCTCATTTCAATTGCCGATTTCAAAGCATCATCCGGATTTTTATATAATGCCATGATGCAATCACCCATCAGCTTATCAATTTCGCCGTTGTGCTTGATTATTGTGCTGTTCATTCGATTGAAATAAGCATTAAGCAATTCCACAACTTCTAATGGCTTCATTCCTTCGGATATACCGGTGAAATCGCGAATATCGGTGAAAAGAGTAGCTATTTGAATATTTTTCGATTCAAATTTTGTCGGGTCATCGCCTCTTTCAATTGATTCTACAAGGGAATGGCGTGTGTAGATTTCGGTGATTTTTAAACGTCGCACAGCTTCGTCTTTTTCTTTGCTAAGTTGCTTGGATAAATCTAATACGGCTAGATTTGTTTTACGTTCATCAATGAGAAAATCCATAAAAACCACAACAACAAATATGAAAAAATTTATTTCAAAAACCATTATGCTGTCGATGAATCTGTGGCTTATCGCAAAGTCATTAAACACACATAATAGTGAAGCGATTAATTGAAAAATAAACAAGTTCCTTCTAAAACTTGGAGTTAGTTTTAAAAATTTTATTATTGTTATAATAATTGTCAAAATAAAAATAAAACCCCAAATTGAATACATTAAGTTGGTTTTACCAACATGATAAACAAATGGTGTTAATTTTGTGTTTATAACTATAGATTCAATAGGAAAAGAAAGAAAAATATCAAATGGTATAAAAAATGATGTTATACATGCAACTATTAATGTAACATATGGGATTATATTTTTCGCTTTTGGCATCAAAATAAGATAAAACATAAAAAACCAAACTACCCAACCCCAAATACCAAAAAACATTTTTAGTTTATGAAATATCAAATATTGTTCATTTGTCCAATTCAAACTTAGTAATAACTGAAAAAAAGAATATAGTGAACAACAAACACTCCACAGAAAAAAATAAAAATGCTTCCCAATTTTTTTCTGAACAACTATAACATTAAATAATGTATATAGTCCAATAAGAAATACACTTGCAACCGATGCCGATACTAGAAAATTATACACAGTCATAACCACACCTGTTTTATTTGTTATTAATATTCAATCATAAAATTAAAATTTATCATTTATTTATTTTTCAATTTTCTTTCAATTTGTATTAGCTCTACTTCCTTTTGAATTTCTCTTTGCAATTCTTCTTCAGTTGACAAATATAGCATATATTTTGCAGCAAATAATTGCATGTATTCTTTAAGAACTGAATATTTAACCACAGTTTCGTTTTTTTCGCTGCAAAGTATTATTCCAATTGTCGGATTATCCTCCTTGCTTTTTCTCAATGACGAAGTTCGGTCACGCAGTGAGTGACTTATTGGAAATAATAAATAAAATTGTCTCATGTATTTGAGATTAGTTATTGTAAATCCTTTCCCATACTCAAAGGTTAGTTTTTCGGACAATGTTTTGATTAAGAAATCTCCATAATAAGAACGTTCTTTTCCCGCCTGTTCTTCTTCAACAATTAAACGACCTATGTTCCAGTATGCTTGAACCATAGCATAGTTTATCGTTTTATATGCCATATTTCTTGCTGTATTAATAACAGAAGAAATATTATTAAAAAAATCAGAATTTAATTTTAAAGTACTCATTATTTTTCCTGATTACTCAAAAATGAGAGAATAAAATTATAGACGGTCATAAAACCTCCAAAAGAAATTTATTTAAAGTCAGATTCTTCTTTTCCAGTAATAAGGTTGTCTTTTTTGGTGTGAAAGCGCTAATATTCTGATATTGTTGTTATCTATATCGAAATAAATTGAAAAGGGAAAAATTCTTAGATTACATTTTCTTATTTCTTCCAACACCTTTGGATAAAGATTTGGATTTTCCTTAATTCTGTTTAGTGAATTTTCAAACTCATTGATAAAATGTTCGCCAAGTCCAAAAATAATGTCGTCATAATAATCTCTTGACTCAATTAGTTCATTCCTTGCTAACTTATGAAAAATGATTTTCATTTTGAGTATTTACTTTTTGCTTCCTTAATAACGTTACTGGAATCAATAAAATAAGCGGAGTCATCCTTGCTTCTTGTAATAATTTCTTCAGAAAATGAAGTTTCGTCTAATATGATATCTGATGTTTCCAAATTTTGAAGCAAATTCATCACCAAATCAGCTTTTTCCTGATTATTTAAATTTTTGATTGAATTTTCAATTTCAATTAATGACATAATTTACCTCTCTAAATTTTCTTCAAATATACGAAAATAATTGTCAATTGTTAATTGTTAATGATTAATTTAACACAAAATTCCATATAGTAAATCATAATTCGTAATTTTTTCCATTGACAATTATCAATCATTTTTACTCATTCTTCTTATAAATTGAATAAGCTCCAAATTGCCTGAATAATGTGAAATTCGATTTGATATAATCATCTAGAATAAATACATTACTCGATACGGCGCTTTTATTTTTTTCCGTCACATCCTGCTGACGAACCAACATAATATATCGGACTTTATTCAATGCTAAGTCAAATACTATGGCATTTTGAATTTTTGCCGTTGTGGTTAGTCCCGGTTGAAGCTCGTAATATTTAGTTGCAGGTAGCCGTTCAGCCAAATAGTATGCCATAACATCGCAGCCAACAAGCTTATCGTGCCGCTCGGAGCCAATGTAAATTTTCTCATTTTCTTTGGTGGAATCTTTGAGCAGGCGGCAGGCAGCATTGAAATTACTTACCCAATCTTTAGCATCTCTAATACCTGCAGCACGGGGTAGAGTGAAATAATTAGTCTTATTGTTATTTAAGAATACAGATAAATCCCTTGCCTTCCATGTAACCGGGAAAATGAGAATTAATAATACGAGTATATAAAAGAAAGATATACGCAGCTTAGTTTTCGATAGAAGTCTTCGGAATACTTCTATTAAAGGAAGAGAAATCAAAAGCGCAGGGATTATATGTTCGAAATCGGAACGATATATTGCCTGATGGAACAGAAAAAGTGAAGTCAGGGCTATAACGAGATTCTTCCAGTGAATTTTATTTTTAATTTCTATGCGGTTTTTAATAAATGTTTTTGCAATTGATAAAATCGAAATCATAAACAAATGCATCGCTATAAGGAACTGAGCCGCTTCGAGAAATAATCTTATATTTTTGCTTTGGGAATTAATTGAAAAAGTTGCAATTAAATTCCTCAATGGAGTAGGCAGGCTGCGGTATTCAGGATAAATTTGCATTGGAAATGCTATTAATGCATCATATAACTCACCCGTTGGAACCTTGTAAAACAGGTAGAATACATAAGGCAACAGAACGAAAATAAAACCTGATGCAAAATAAAATACTTCCCGTATTATACTTATAAACGCTGATTTTTTTCGAAAGTCGGGATTAACAATACTAATTGACAACAAAAATAAAAAAGTAGCTGCAAAGGCATAAGCGCCGAAGTCATGCCGGAAAAGAGTTGCTACTCCAATTGTTGCACCGGCTATTAACAAGTTGATTGATTTTCGTGAATCTATAAATTCCAATAAATAATATATCTCAATTAAAATAAATAAAACAGCCGTAAACGATGGTCTGCCATAAAGCCCGAATCCGCCAAGCAATGCCGAAGCCAATAAAAATGGTAAAATACCTGAGCTTCTGTTGAATACTTTCCGGGTTATCAACATAATATAAAAAGCTATCATTAAGTTTATTGCAACCGAAGCCATCCTGAAAATAATCAGTTTATTCCCGAATGCCGACAAAATTACGGAGAAAAGATAAAATTGTCCCGGAGGATATAAGGTTCTAAAATCGTTATAAGGTATATTCCCATTTGTAATTTGTTCGGCTCCAACTGTTATCAATCCCTCGTCATAAGGATTAATTCCTGCATTAAATCCTAATATTATAAATACTACTCCACAAATCAACGCAAAAAGAAAAAGGATTTTCCTAAACGGTTTTTCAGTCATTGTGGCTGAAAAGATATTATTTTTTTGTTTTGTTTTCAATTCCATTCGTGCAAGATAAAAAAAATTTGCAACTTTTTAGCATGTTTGATTGTTTATAGTATGTAATTAAGATTTATGTTTAATTTTTTTTAGGAATTTTATGAACAAATTTAAAATTATCAATGTTTTGACTTTACGGGTACTAATAACATTTATTTGGATTCTCGGCGTCACATCATGTATTGATTTACCAATTGGTCCGGGACCAGGTCCAGGCGACCCTCCGGAACCGGATCCAAATGATTCGCTTAGGATAACAAAAGTACAATTAAAATACGGTGAATCAATTAAAATAGATGATGCCGGAACTCAAATAATATTTGATGAACTGCTCGAAGAATCGAGATGTCCCGAAGGTGCAGTATGTTTATGGGCTGGGAACGCTAAAATAAAGCTTCGTATTGGTATTCCCGAAATGTCATCCAGGCAAATGGATGTATTTGAATTGAATACGAATCTCGACCCGAAATCATATCTGTACGAGCCAAAGATTATTAGTGAAAAAAACCATAGAACACAGATTGAGCTTGTGGATCTTCTGCCTCATCCATCTCTTTCGAAAAGAATGCTCAGGCTTGAAGATTACGTCGCTACATTATTAATAACCAAATATTAATAATCGAAACACCACACCCCTTAATTCTTCTCTATAGAGTGGATTTAAGGGGTGTGGTGTTTAATTATCTTTCAATCCCCTACAGTCAGAAGTTCCTTCTGACTGGCATATCTTCCTACCATAATATAATCCCTGACGGGATTATTGAAATATCAGTAGAAAATGCATCGATCTTCAATAATATCTCGAATCTTTAAATAATAATAAAAAATACTATCTGCAATCCAATACCTTCTTCGTTAGTTTTTGCAGAACGGTGCGGCAATCCAAAATATCATCCGTTTTGATGGTATCCGATGCGCTCCTGATTTGCCGGATTTTTCCCGTCGATATATCATAAAGTTGAAGCTCAGCGAATGCGCCACTTTCGATTCGCCTGATTGAGCCGGTTAAATACGAGTCAACTTCCAATTTGATGAGCGCATTTATTTCTTCCGGCGAGGGCGGGACGAAATTCTCGACAATGTATAAATTGAAAAGCGAATAAATCCCATCCCGCGTTTCAGTATCGTAAACCGTATAATAAGGGCAGTCTTTTGCCGCCGAGAATATTGTTTCGACCACATCGAATGAGTTCACTTCCTTATCGTTAAGCAATTCCCACTTCGGCAGTATTTCCGGCCGAGTCTGGAATAATAAACCTCCCACTGCAAGGGTTTTGGTCGGCATAACGGTTCTGGAACCATCCGGCTGGCGGAATAAATTTGTATCCCTAACGGCAGCAGCAAAAGCCCGCTGAATAGCTTTCAAAAGTGATGGGTCATATAGCGCTTTGTCATTCCCGATTTCACGATAATTCAGCAGGCAATAACCAACCCCTGTGCGGGCATCGAATCCTTCTGTAGTATTGATAATCAGCTCTACTCGCAGCATATTCTTCAATTGGCTTATCGTAATGAACACATTCTTATCCGCACCGGTACTTTTAGCAATTTCATAAACGGTGGATTCCTCGCCGGCTGCCTTCAATTGAACCGATAATGAATCCCGGACATGGAGAGGCACTAACTCATATTTACCGGTCTGAATGGCAATAAAATTCAATGCAGCTTCGATTTTTCCTTCATTTACAACCGAATCGGTATGCCGAAAGTCTGTATGGGCAATTAATAACCTGGTTCGTTTTTCGCCTTTGGATTGCTTGAATAGCGAACAAGAGGGTATGCTGAATAAAATAATTATTATAATTAAAGCAAGTTTCGATTTTATCATATTATTTTCAATAAATAAAAAGTAAAGTGACGAAAAATAACAAAAAATATTAAATAGTTGACATATTTATTTCTAAAGAAAAGTTATTCATTCCTGATTTGTCATATATGAGTATAAGACTGTTTGAAAAGTTACTAATGACAGAATTTTCTTGATTCAAAATAGTTTAAAAATTTCAACATTGTGAAACCCCCTAACCCCCTTTGAAAAAGGGGTAATTGGCTGTCCCCCCTTTTTCAAAGGGGGTTAGGGGGTTTCACTTGAATTTGTCATTGATATTAAATAAATTTTTAGAATAAACCCGCACTGCTCCTCAAAAGGGGAATATGGAGTGTTAATTTTTAACATCAAAATAAATTCATAATTATGCAATAACTCCAACAATCCGGCGTCTTATTAATAAATGCGTGATTTTATGTTTCTTGATAAAAGATATTTTTATTCAATATATATTTTTCGTAAAATTACCTAAAAAGTTTTACGATATAAATATTATTAAGTCATAATCACTTGATAATAAAAAGTTTATGAGAAAAACAAAACAGAAAATCAAACTGGCAGTACTATTTGTTGAATATAACAAAGAAAAATATTCTGCCTCATTCGAAATTTTAAAAAAGTCGTTGGAAAAACAAATCAAAACTGAAATCCTCTACATTATTATTGATAATTCCGAAGAACAAAAAGAGATGACGTTTATCGCAAATAACATCCATAGGATTTCCGGAGACAATTCATTTAATGAATTCAGCGGCTGGCAGAAAGGACTAAACTATCTCGGGGCAAATAATTTTAATTATGAAGTTATTCTATTTATTACGGAAACCTTCCTGCAATATGATGATGTATTTTTGTTCTCTTATGCTATAACAGCCATAAAGAGGTGTATCCGGTATGGCAGCATGACCGGAATTATAGACAAAGACAAAAAACGCAAAGAACTCCGGCTATTCGATAACCACATAAAATGCTGGTTGCGAACCAGTGCTTTTGTATTATCGAAAGACTATGTCCCAAAATTTAAACTTCTTTGGGTTGATTCAAATACACTCGATAAATTCATTCCGGAAAAGTATGAGCCTGAAAAAATACAAAAGCCATCAGATTACTTCCTTGCCGATGCACCTCTAAGTCCTCAATTAAAGGAGAAAATCATAGAGTGGCTATCAATGAAATGGTATGCTGCTTTTGATATTAACGAAGCATCATGGTCATTTTTCAGAAAAAAAGTAAAATCACTCCTGAACGAATCTATGATATCGATTCAAGCTGCAACAATCGGATGTGGTATTAAGTGGTATGCTTCATATCATATTGTTTTTTATGAAAAGCTTAAAAACAAATTGAGAATAATAGCAAAGAAATTTAATATAGAATTTTGAGGGCATAATTCATTGTATTATGAATTATTTGATTTTAGGAAAAATATAATTAATTTGTATTTATAGTCGGCTTGATTTTTGATTTTCAGATATTTGGTATTGAAATTACGTTCCAAATAAAAAAGCTGAAATGCAGAATCAAGATGCTTTTAGTAATTTATATTATAATTAACCAATTATCGGAATTCAGATGTTCATAACCTCCGGAAGAATTTCCTACCTGATACTTATACTTTTCACATACAATCTTTCGTTGTCCCAATCGGAAAACAACTTTGCCAAGGGATGGGATTATTTTATTAAAAATGATTTCGTTAATGCAAAAGCAAATTTCGCAGAAGCATCCGAAAACGGCATAAAACCTGCCGAATCAGAACTAATGCTCAGTCTCATCGAATCCATTGGATTTAATCCCGACAAAGCATTCCCTCATTTCCTGAAATATTACGAATCGGACACAAATCCATATCCGGCATTGAAGTGCCTCTGGACAACTCCATGCTTATACAATACAAGGGGGAAATTGGAAAAAGAAAAACTGAAATTCCTGAAATCCCTTATAAATTCAGACAAAGTAAATGGTACAATCAAAGCTTATGCCTATTGCCAGATGGGCTATCATTACGAACGGCTTAATGATTTTGCAGAAGCTGATGATTATTTCGAAAAAATAGGCGCTATTATGAATTGGCAGCTTGCCGGAGAATTTGAGAACATTTCAGGTTCGGGATTTGATAAAGAATTCGAGCCGATGAATCATCCCGAACAAAGCTACCATTTCAAAAACCGGAACGGCGCCGATGTTACATGGTTCGATTTACCGCGCCTGCGTCCTTCCCGCTGGGTTCATCTGCAAAACCACTTCTATACCGGCAATTCGATAATATTTGCGCAATCCTTTTGCAACAGCCCGGCAGAGCAAATAGTTTACTTACGTATTGGAACGTCAGGTTCACTAAAGGCATGGGTAAATGATAAACTCGCAATCATAGAAGAAGAGGAGCGAAATAATGATTTGGATACTTATACAGCTAAAATTAAACTTGCGGCTGGTTGGAACAGAATTTTATTGCAAGTAGGCGGAAGTACAATCGAATATACAAACTTTCTTGCCCGAATTACCGATTCGCTTGGCAATGCGACCGACGATATCACCTACACAAACGAATATAAGCCTTATTCTAAAAATGTGAACTTTAATTATGAGCAAATCCCCGATGAAGAAGAGCAGTATTTTACCGAGCAAATCAGGAAAAATCCGGCTAATCTCATCAATTATTTTCTGTTGGCATAGGGTTATCTTCATAACGATAAAAAATACGATGCAAGAAAAACTATATTGAAAGCCCAGGAGTCAGCGCCGGATTGCAGCTATCTTCTTTACCAGTTAATCGAGGTGTATGTCCGGGACCAGAACCGCACCGAGCTTAGCCTGGCGATAGAGAAAATCAAACAAATTGCCCCCTACTTCCCTGCATCACTCGAATACTCATTCGAAGACGCTATGGATAAAGAATATTATCCGGAAGCAAAGGAAATATTAGCTAAAATAGAAAAGTTTAGCCCGGTTAACCAGCAAATCATCTATAAAAAATTCCGGTTGGCAATCGCCGACAAAAACTATGAGGAAGCATTCCATTTCCTTAATCAGGGATACAAGGAATACCCGGATTTTTATCAATTCGTTCAAACATTTTTTACCTATATCAAGGATGGCACAAAAGATATAAACAGGGCAATCGATATACTGGAAGACTATTTGGACGGAAATTATAATATCGATGCCGCGGATAAATTGGTTGAATGTTATTTCAAGATAGGTAAATTTGAAAAAGGCATTAAGTGGATAGAGCAATTAATCGATAATAATCCGGTCTCGATTGGCGAAGTCGATGAATTGGCTGATGTTTACTATAATATGCGCCAATATGAAAAAGCAATAGAATATTACCAAACTGCAAGTAAAATAGCGCCTTTTGTCGGTAAATATTATGGTGAAACCGGTAATTGTTATAAGGAACTGAACGATAATTTTGAAGCTAAGAATTATTATAACAAATGCTTAACTTATCAGCCAACTAATTATTCTATTCGTGAAAACCTGAGAAAACTTTATAACCAAAAATTGGTCTTCGATTTCTTCGAAAAACCTGATTTTTATAAATTATTCAAAGAAGCCCCGAAAGTCGATGAATACCCCGATGATAACTCAATCATATTATATGACGAAGTGCAAAGAGTAGTCTATAAATCAGGCGGTTCGGAAGAAAAGCACTTCCTGCTCGTCAAAACATTCAATTCCGCCGGAATCGATAACTGGAAGGAATATTACGTGCCTGTTTATTCAGGTCAGGATTATCTAATCGAATATGCCGAGGTCCTGAAGAAAGACGGCAACAGGCTCAAAGCCGAATTAAAGAATAACCATATCGTATTCCCATCGCTATCGGATGGAGACGGTATCCTTATAATTTACAAAATCCAAAATTATAACTACGGCAAGCTTTCGAAACATTTCTGGGATGAACAATTTTTTAAATCATTTGTACCTAAAACAACTGTGAAATACAGCCTGCTTATCGAACCGGGAATCGACTTCCGCTATAAGGTACTCAACTCCGATTTGAAGCCAATCGTTAAGGACTTAGTCGAGTTCAAATTATATACCTGGGAAGCGAAAAACCAGCAGAGCATCAAACATGAGAAGAATATGCCCCAGCTTAACGATGTCGGCGAAGTGCTTCATATATCCTCTCTGTCGGATTGGGATTTTGTTTCCAAATGGTATTCCGACTTATCGAGAACCAAAGCCAAAGCCGATTTCGAGGTAAAGGAAACTATTAAGACACTTTTTGCAAGCAAGGAAAATCTAAGCACTTTAGATAAAGTTAAAGAAATATATAATTATATTGTCAAGAATATACGCTACAGCTTCGTTGCGTTTCGGCAGAGCGGTATGATTCCACAAAAGGCATCGAAGGTACTGAGCACTAAAATCGGTGATTGCAAGGATGTATCGACTTTGTTTACGGCAATGTGTTCCGAAATCGGCGTCACATCCCATCTTGTCCTTGTCAGCACTCGCAATAACGGAAAATTTGTAATGCCGCTCCCGTCGATTGAATTCAATCATTGCATTGCGAAAGTGATTATCGAGGGTTACGATTATTATGTGGAGCTTACTTCGGACAATAATCCGTTCGGGGCAATCGGCAAATCATTGGATAATGCTTTTATTCTTGAAATAGACGATAATCCGCAAGTGAAAATGGATGCCACTTATCTGCTGCCAGGCGCCAAATCGAGAAATATTATATTCCGTCAATCAGTTATTAAATTCGATGATACGAAAATGTTAGTTGAGAAAAATACTATTAAGACCGGGAGTACTGCTGCCGGAATGAGGCAATCATACAGGGATATCGGTAAGGATTCCCGCGAAAAGAAGATGCAGGAAGCCATTACAAAAGATTTCCCCGGGATTAAATTAACCGGTTTGAAGTTCGATGATAATCTGAAAACAACATCCGATACTGTTTCATATCGCATTGATTATACTGTTCCGAATGTATTTTCGCAGGTTAGCAATCTGAAAATATTCCGGCTGCCCTGGTCGGATGGAATTGAGCCGCTTGAATTCTTATCATCGTCGGAGAGGAAATATCCGATTAATTTTTTTGAATACAACTATGAAGACGAAGAAACGGAATATTTGGAAATTACAATACCGGAGCAATATAAAATTGCTGAACTGCCGGAAGATATATCTTATTCTTGCAGTATAGCAGATTACAGTTTGAATTACGAGCAGAAAGACAGCAAATTATTCATGCGGCGCAGCTTGATTTACAAAGGTGATTACGTTCCGCTCAGGGAATATGGCGATATAAAGAAATTTTTCGAGCAGGTAGCCTCAGCAGATGCAAAGCAGTTGGCATTGGAATGAGTGTAAATATAGATGTCCAACATCTTAAAGATGTTGGACATCTTAAACTTAAGGTCAAGAGTTACACTTGACTTTAAGGAACTTGATTTTTAATTATTAAAATCAAAAAATATATGATAAATACCTAAATCTGAACCATCAATTTTTTTATGAGTAGAATAAAAGTAAGCATCCCAATAGTCAATCTTTCGATCCCCAATACCGGAACAATTATTTTTCATCAATAACTTCTTAATTTTTGGAATGATTTGGATAATACTTGATTTTACTACAAAACTACACATACCTGCAAATTTTTCATCAGTAATATATATCTTTTGTGTAAACCTATTAATTCCATTTTCAATATATTGTTCAGTTATAGCACCCGAAATTTTCTTGCATTCAATAACAAATACAATCAATGAATTAATAATAAAGCATAAATCAGTTCGTTTTTTTTCTGAATCTTTTGTGAGAATTTGATTTTCCCAATTAAAAGTAATGAAATTTTTCTTTATAAGTTCTTTGGTTAAAACATTATTCCATGTTAAGTCGTACTGAAATTTATCTTTTATTAGAGGTTCATCCAAAATATCAATGTCTTTAATCAAACGAACTCTTTTATAGGATTCTATTAATGATGTAAAAATTAAATTTTCAATTAATTCATCAAGGGAGTTATATTTTTTAAAAAAATTACAAAATTCTTTTGATGGTTCCATAACTAAAATTGTTTTTTAATAATTTCTTTAATTTCCTCATTGGCATCATTTATTGCTTGACGTATAGTCCAATCTTTAATATATTTACTTTTAATAATGAAAAACTCATTTCCATCATAAATTTTTACTTTATCTTCATTAAGTCGTTTTTCTAACATTTCTTGTTGAAGGTTTTTGTCTTTAACATATCTTAATATTTTTTTATCATAATCATTTTTCTGGATTTCTTTAATATATTTATCATGATTAACAATCTTAAAATTAATAATTGCTCCAATATTTTCGGATATATGATAGGATGCATTTAATTTTAAGTCAGGTTTTGACATTAGATAAAATACTTCTCTGAACTTATTAGCATAATCTTGAATATCTTCAGGTTGGACATCTTTCCCTTTCATTTCAACATTTATTTGATAAAATTCTTTTATTATCTCTTTTTCAAATTCAAGTAAGTTATAAATATTATATATTAATTCATCGATTTCTTTTTCAATTTCACTTGTTGGCTGGTTTATACTCTTCTTATGTTTAATTAATTCAACAAATTCAGAAAGATGACTTTTATTTGATTCAGTTGGAATAATAAATGGAAGTTCTTTGATTTCTTCTACTTTAACAGCTTGTTTTCCCTTTCCCTTATTTGTTTGTGAAGAAATTAAACTAAAATAATATCCGATTAACGAAGAATTCATTAATGTCAATAATGGAGTTAATAATTTTGATTTATTTATTTTGACTACAATAATATGTTCAAAATATACAATTTCTTTATTTTCAAATGTGCAAGTTAATCTTAAATTATCCCTTGTAGATGGCATTCTTTTAATTAATAATCGGTCACCTAAAAAAAGATCATTATAATTTTCAATTCGGCTTCTTTCAAAATCTTGATTGTAGTCGAATTCTATTAACGAATCTTCTTGATAATAATATTGTTCTAAATACTTTGCATCTAACCTTTTAACTATCTTTGGATTTAAGGATTTACCTCCACCTTTTGGATTAATACCTCTACTGCAAACATTGATAATAATGGAATCATCTTTATTAAAAAAAATCTTTTTTATTAATTGATAATCCTGCCAATTACCATTGACAAATATTCTCCAAAGTACATCTTCTTTTTTCAAATCATCTTGTTTTACTTTTTTAATATCCTTTGATGTATAATGAATTAATCTAAAGTTTTTGCTGAATTTAGTAAGTTTAGGAGTTATATATTCAATTTCATTGCTATCTATGGACTGTCTATCCATAATCAATACAGCACATGGTTCCTTAGCATTTTCAAAAAGAATTTCAGAAATATCTGAGAGTTCATAAAAATATTGAATTCTATATTTTTCTAGTAGTTCTACTCTAAATTTAAATGATTGCTGATTTAAAAAATTTGAATTGTTTACGATAAAAGCAATTTTTGTTTCATTATTACACCATTTAAATATTTTAAAAAGAAAAGCCTGAGATAATTGATACCTGCTAACATTTTCATAAATTTCATTTTTACCTCGTTGTTTATTTATAGCTTTTCTTGTTTCTTTCAATCTTTTATCAACTTCATCTTTATCAAGTTGCTTCCAAGGAGGATTTCCAAATATACAATCAAATGTTTCAATTTGCTTATCATACACTTTAAATACAATTTCATCAGCAATAGTATTATTTTCTAATAAATTAATACCAATTAATGGTGGTAATATTGGTTGCTTGTTTTCAATTTGTTTTTTAATTTCCCAAATTTCAGTATTTTCAAGCAATGATAGATATAAACTAAAAGCAGCTATTCTCAGAGCGCCTAAGTCGAAATCTATACCAAAAATTTGATTTGTTAATATATTAGCTTTCTCATCAATAGTTAGATTTTTGTCTTTTTGATTTAGCAGAATTTTCTTAAAAGATTGAACTAAAAAAATACCGGAACCACAAGCCGGGTCTAATATTGTAGCTTCCGGTTTTTCTTTCAACTTTGGATAAATGGTATGAGAGAGCATAAAATCTACTACAAATGTTCGAGTATAGTAAACTCCAGTTCTATTCTTCTCTTTGTCTCCAATAAATTGTTCATAAACATGACTAATCAATTGTATTGGAATTTTATCAAACTTGTAAGGATAAAATAAATTTTCTTGATGAGTCGTTTTGGAAATTTTATAATCTGTAGTAAAAAATAAATGTAATTCTTTAATATGTCTTATATCAAAAACAATATTATCTTTAAATATATCTCCGTTAATAATCTTTACCTTATTAAAACAACTTTCAAGATTACCAGAGTCATTGGTTTTCAGGGCATCAACCAGAATATTCTTATCAATAATTTGTCTATCCTCTATATATTTAACAAACAGACATCTTAATATTAAATTGTGCACATTATCATCAGAAGTGTAAAATTTTCTCAACTCTTCTTTTAACAAAATTAAATTTTGAAGTAAATATTTATCAACTTCAAATCTTATTTCTTTTTGTTTTTCAAAAATGTATGAGAAAAATAAAGAGTTGTCAATATTATCTTTTTTAATTTTTGCAATATCGATATCCTCAATTGATTCTGAATTCACGCCATAATCAAAACTATCGATAATAACCTTATCATTTAAAGGTTGTTTTTTATCGGGTTTTTCTTTAGCACTAATAATATATGTTTGTTTATCGCCTACAGCTATGAAAAAATTAATCTTATGTTCATTCCATCTTTCAAGATGATATTCAAAAAGCTTTTCTTCATCGTAGAATTGTAAAAATGGAATTTCGATGTTATTATTTATACTATTGTCTTTATTGATAATAACATTATATATAAATATATTTCCCCAATCAGAATCTTCAATTTCTGCAGGATACCCTAATTTTTGTAAATATTTTTCAAAATGGTTCAGAATACTAATCCCTTCATATTGCTACTCCGTAAATAATAATCTCTAATATGAAAAAACGAATATAATAAAAAGTATTATCAAAATCAAATTCCGTCCAAATCATAGATTGATATTGCTCTTATGATATAATATTATCATTCAAACAATCTCCCATCATGCCCTTCAACTTTAGCTTCATGCTCCAGAAGCTTCTGCTTGCGCCATAAACCGCCGCCATAACCAATTAGCTTGCCGCCCGTGCCGATGATGCGGTGGCAGGGGATGATTATCGAAATTCGGTTATCGCCATTGGCTTTTGCTACTGCCCGAAGCGAAAGGATGTTTCCGTATTTTATTGCCTGGTCCTTGTAGCTACGGGTAGCGCCGAATGGGATTTCCAGCAGTATTGACCAGATTTTCTTCTGGAATTCTGTGCCGGGTGCATTTAATTTTACTGTGAATTCCTGCCGGATTCCTTTGAAGTATTCATTGATTTGCTCTTCTGCTTGGTTGATAATGGGATGTTCGCCGCTCACAAAATCAGAATCTAACAGCTTCTTCAAATCTTCAATTTCCTTAGGCAGGGCAGGTCGGTCGGAAAATTCCAGCAGGCACAAACCTGCATCATTTCCTGCTGCGAGCATTTCGCCTAAAGGTGTTGTGAATGATTTATATATTATTTTGTATTGCATTTTCTCGTTATGTTTAGACATCCAATATTTGGCAAACAATGGTTGCACAGTTTAAGTGGGTACTCTTGACAATAATTGAAGAAGGAAAAAATTATGATTCAAAATCAAATTTCTGTTGTTCGTTTCTTTTTAAGTGTCGATTTATTCTTAATATTTGATATGATTTGTTAATATATGTATTTACGGATTCATCCCATTTTTGGATTATCTGTAATTCAACTTCAAGGATATCCCCTTTTGCGAATGATTCACCTTTGTTAATCAATTCATAAAAATTCGGGTCTTTAATTTTTGCCGATATTTTATTACCTTTAAAATAAAAATCCCATTTTAAAGATTCTTCAAAAGATAATCGAACAATATTTAAGGTTGCAGCTTCGATTAAAATTCTTTCGCCTTCTAATAATTCCTCCGACTTTAATGCCATTGATTCAAATTCTTCACGCTGTATTCTGATATAAGGTTTTTCCTTAATATCGGTAATTTCAAAGCCAGTAATTAATGGGTCATTCCGTAAAGATTCAAAATTTTGAGACAACGAATCTTTTATTATTGGGCTCTTGTCATAAATATTAAATGTTTGATTTTCTATCTTGAGTTCACTTCCTTCTTGGTTAATAATTATGGTAATATTTCCATCTATAGATGTTCCCTTGGGTTTCCTGCCTTTCAGGAATTTTTTAATTTGTATTATACCAACAAGTATTGCTATTATCGCAGCAGTAACTTCAATATTAGTCTTATTAAAAATACCCTGTAGTGATTCTATAACTGTTTCGATTAAATTAATTTCAATCAGGAAACTCCCTTTTTCAGGGGCTTTCACTTTTATTTGAATTTTTTTTCCGCTATCCAAAAACCGGTTAATTTCCTGAATAGCATTTGTAGTGTGGATCAGACTGCTTATTAATATATTAGCATCAATTTGACTTATTTGCCCATCAAATTTAATCTTGAAGTTATTTATATTTTTCATTTCGTTATTCATAATTCAAAAATATAAAATGTTTCAATAACAGTCAAAATAAATCTTCATTAATAAGTATCAAGACATCCAATGATTGGAAATCGTATGATGTCTAATTTATTGATCTAGTCATCCGATGACTCCCAGTCATCCGATGACTTATCTGTAAAGTATCATTTTTTCAATCCCAACAATAATAACAAAATCCTTGCAACCTCATTCATTGTTTTATCCGATACTACCCCCCATTTTTGAAAAAATCTTTCCTTTGAAACGGAGCGTATATACTCACATTTAATCCATTTCAATATCCCATATATTATATATTTTTGTATGCAATTTATATATATAATTTTTAAATTGCAAGAAAAAAAGAATTAATTATATACTATTTGATTTACATGAAATTACTAATTCAATATTGTTTATCAGACCAAAAGCTCCGACCAAAGAACATTCTTCAATAATCGGGATTACATCTTCATCAAGTTATTTAGATGTTTCACTCGTAAAATAATCTTTATTTGTCATACTACACTTAACCTTTTTGACTATGAATGAACTTGCAGATAAATTGTAATATACAGTTATCACATTTATTCGTATTACAATTGCATTAGGATTGCAAATGATTGAAAAATATTACAACTTAAAATTCTTCAGTGGCTGCCATATCTGATAGTAACCATTAACCATTATCTTACTTCTCAACTACTATCGGCAGCCTCGCAACTGCATTTCCGGCATTCGCAATAACGAAATACTTCCCTGCCGGCAGATTCTCTGCACTGAATTGTATTGAGTTCTGCCCTGGCTCGACCGTTTGATTTAATAGCAATGCCACTTCCCTGCCTGCAATATCAACAACTGTTAATTTCAACATTACAGCATGGTCAATTTCTACATTGTATTCAATAATTGCATTTTTTGAAATTGGATTTGGTTTTGCGGATAAAGATATTAAATTATCATTTTGTGTTTCATTTGAGACATCAGTATTATCGCCACCTGTACCCTCGATTGGTATATCCAGTACGGGAGTATTCGAGGCATTCGATTCAATATGCAAAACAGCCTTATAAGTAATATTTTGATAAGGGGTAAATTTAATAGTTATTTCCGTATTTGCATCTTTAATTACTTTGATAGGGAAAGTTGGAGCTACAATACTGAAGACACCGTATTGGTCTCCTTCAATTGAAATTTTATTAATCGACAAATCATCAAAACCTAAATTCTCAAATGAAATATTGTAATTTGCCGTTGATTCCAATTTTACATTCCCAAAAGAAATATTATAGATGCTGGCTTTGATTGTTGGTCTTGAATCTATCCCATAACCTCTTAATCTAATACTTATAATTTCATTTCGTGTGTCATTTGTTTTAATTTCCAGAATAGCATTGGAAGATCCTATTTTTTTTGGCTGGAAAGTTACTAAAATCGTATCTTTTTCATCAACATTGATAAATATGGGATTTGATTTAGTTTTCCAACTAAAATCGTTATTAATATCATTTATGATTTTCGCATCTGTAATGCTTAAATAACTTTGTCCCCGGTTCGTGGCAACAATAAGTAAAGTCCTGGTATTATTTACATTTACTTCATGGAATTCCAATTCAGTAGTGTTCAATACAATTTTAGCTAATCCAGGGTCAGGTGCTCTCGGTAAGCTTCCGATTGCTATTACCGTATCATACCCGCATCGGTCAGCAAAAGCTATAACGGCTCGTGCGCTATCATTCGGGTAAATTTTCTCAAGCTTCCAGGTAGAATTAACATTCGTCCCGGCTAAGAATTCCGGATAAGTTAATTTGTAATTATAGCTCTGGTCTGTAAGCATGAAAATTAAGGTCAGGTTTTTATCCGAGACAGTTCCATTAACAGATGAGTCAGGATTTAACGTATATGCTACTTTAGGACATTCCTTATCTTCCGGGTCATCAATCCTGAACGAAGCAGCAGGGGGATAGCCATAAGAATCGCACCAGTTGTATCCGAAAGAATATGCTGCAAAAGGCTGGCTCGCTTTGATTTTAAATACTCCCTCGCGAGGTAAAGTCAATTTATGTACTGCATAATGTTTGTCGTTGATATCATAATTAAATTGCTTATCCGTTCCCGGATTCTTTAGATTTACTGGTGACCAAGTGAATGAACCACCAACCGATTCACCGATAATAACATCATCAGGCATATTAGAATTGCCATCGGTTTGGTATATCAAATGCATATAATTTTCCTCAAAACCCATTCCACCTTTTATTGCCGGTGTGTTAAATGTAATTTCTTTTAAGTATTGCGAAACGGGTGTCATCACCATCCAGAATGGGTCGCTGTTCGGGAGAGGATAGCCGTCTTCCTGCACGCCGCAGTTGTAAAGCATTATTCCAATCGGTTTATCTCCTGAAATAACGGCAGGTCTTGGCAGGGTATCCATTGGCGTTATCCTGGTTTCATAATATGCTTCGCCAATGATTCCTCCGGCATTCTTTAATATGGAAATTTGTTTGCCGTCCATATAAACTGATGTATTCGGCTCTTTGGCAAAAATTCGGATAATTGACGGATATTTACGTCCGGGAACAGGAACCACATGATATTCCTTACCCCAAGCAAAGGTAGGCATTTCCATTTCGGCGCAGTAATCGCACCACTGGTTTCCTGCCGGAATATTGTCGCACATATTACCTGAAACGACTGATACAGGCTTATCGGCAACAATTTTACTACCCGCAAGGTCTCCATAATCACCTTTGGCAGAAACCATGAATACATCACCTTTGTTCATTGTGACCGTAGTGCTTTGACCGGGCTTTAAGCCGCCGGCTGTAGTAGTAGCAGCGTTCCCACCCATTGTGAAAGTCATTTTTGTATCATTATAAGCAGCAGTAATTCCGCACATTGAAGGCAGATGATAACCCCAAACAGAGCTGAACATGGGGTCGGTGTTGTAAGTGCCGCAAATATATTCAGTTCCTAAGCACGAAACCGGAGCAACTAAAAAACCATCGCTTGTGTACCTAAATCTAACGACTGCAAATACAGTAATTAAATCCTCTGCATAAACATGAATACCTGCACCGGAAAAAATTTGTTCTTCTGTTTCTGGCGTTGGTCCTCTTTTTTCGAAAGCCATTGCATCACTTGGATGAATGTCAAAAGCAAAAACATTGTTTGGAGTTGTTTTTATCGTTTTTATTAAACCTCTTCTTTTTACTTCAAGGGTTACAAGGGTTTTAACTTCTGAAGTAACGTAAATTTTTATGAAATTACTATAAGAACCGGATTCATCCTGCATGCAAGGAGGAATAGTAAACCAGAAATCGGTGCCGTTGTTCTGTACGCCAAGCCATTGCGGCAGTTCCCGTGGTTGCGCCGTTGCAGCTATTTGCAAAGAAAATAATAGTATTATTACGAAGGTAAATATTTTTTTCATTTTATGTTCCTTCCATTTATTGAAAGTATATTTTCAGCTTTTTATTAGAAAACACGAGTACAGCGCACGCTTCACCGAATTTGTAATATAAATATCATAAATCCAAAAGTATCAATATTCAATAAACAGTTCAAAAATGAAATAGTTTCAAGGAAGAGAAAATATTTATTTCAAGGCTGACTAAAAATGCAAATAAAATGTCATTCTGAACGAAGTGAAGAATCTTCTTCAACATTGGATGTATTTTTTTTGGAGTAAAGAAATAATGATATTGATTTTATCAGAATTGGGGAGAAGATTCTTCGCTTCGCTCAGAATGACATTCTGCCTAGTTAGAGAAGATTCTTCGCTTCGCTCAGAATGACATTCTAATTGGTTTGAGAAGATTCTTCGCTTCCCTCAGAATGACATTCTTCTACTTCTTAAAAGCAGAGCGGATAAATGAACCGAATGAAAGGGAAGAATCTTCTGAGCGGGCGCTTTTTGCCTTTGGCTGCTCCATTCCGGGGAATTTAGTAACAGCAGGAGCCTTTTTCACGGGGAAGCCATGGAATTGTTCGGATTCGTCGGATAAGTCGGCTATCTGGGCAACATTGCCGTCGCCGGAGCCTATTAGAAGTGTTTTGCTGCCGGCTTTTACAATATAGAGGTGGCTCTTCTGATTAAGGTTAATTTTCGATACAACCTGCAATTCTCCATTGCTGACGGCTCTCTTTACCTTACCGGCGTATTTCTTCAAAAGAAAAAGAAGAATTCCTAATCCGGCAACGAATGCCGCCATTGTCAGAAAGCCTTTTAAAATTGTATCATCTAACATATTTTTGTAAAGTTATATTCTAAAAAATTATTGATACTTGTATTCATCCGATGACTTAAAGTCATCGGATGAATTTTCATACATATTTTTGTAAAGTTATATTCTAAAAAATTATTGATACTTGTATTCATCCGATGACTTAAAGTCATCGGATGAATTTTCAAAAAAATCATTCTAATTGGTTCAAAGAATCCGGAAGTCGCATGAATTCCGGATTCTTCAATTATTTCAGAGCAGCTAAGCTGTATATTATTCAGTTGTGCCATTATTATTCTTTTTACTTATAAAAATTTACTATCTTCTCAAACTACGCAAGCGCTCGGACGGGTCGACTAAAGTTGTGATACGAATACCGAAATGTTTGTCGATTACGACGACTTCGCCTTCCGCAACCTTCTTGCCGTTAATAAGCACATCTACCGGCTCGCTCACCAATTTATCGAACTCAATGACAGAGCCTCTGCCCAAGCGGAGAATATCGCGAATTAACATGTTCGTCCTGCCAAGCTCGATAGAAACCGGAAGCTGCAAATCGTAGAGCAGTTCGAGTTTCGGGTCGAGAGGAGAAAAAGAAGCACGCTCGCCGCCACCGCCGCCGTATTCCAACTGCGGAAAGTCGGGAGAATCTATTTTCATACCTGAATCTGAGATAGCTTTATCTACCGCCGGCGACATATCATCGTCAATACCACCACTTTGAATCAGGGCATCAATTTCTTCTTGTGTCATTGTCATATCATGTTTCCTTTTCTTTATATGTTATATCTTGGTCAACTAAGTCCTCATCCCCTAAGAGACGAGTTATTCGGACGGCTTTCTTACCGTCCACACTACCTGGGCGGGCAGCTAATTTTCTTTTGCCGCCTATCGTAACTTCTATTTCATGATTAACTCTTTTATTCAACTTCATCACATCCCCAGGCTTGAGTTCCAGCATTTCACCAACGGAAATAGCCGTCTTGCCTAATTCAGCAATTACAATTAGGAAGGTTTTCGACATCTGGGAGCGCATAATTTCCATGTTTTCGCGCATACGGCTGGTGCTTTGCTTTACATTCGATGTAGTTACCTGCTGACGATTCAGCTTGGCTAAAACTTCCTCCAACGCAAATGTCGGATAGCACAAGTTCATTAAAAATGTATGGACACCGATATTGACATCGAATGAAACGACAATGACGATTTCCGATGAAGGCGCTACCTGTACGAAATCGGCTTCCATTTCTAATCTCGAAAATTTAAATTTCAATTCTGCAATCGAGCGCCAGGCATTTCTCAAATCCGATAAAGCATGCTCGACCATAACCCTCACAACTGCCTGCTCGATAGCCGTGATAGTTCTTGGATTTATCTGGACTTCGGCGCTGCCGCCAAGCAAACGCTCTACGACAGTTAATGCTAATTGAGGGCTGATTTCCAAAATACCGCTGCCGTCGGTGCCTTCCAGATCGAAGACGTAAAGGCAACTCGGGTTCGACACCGATAAAATAAATTCGGAATAGAATAATTGGTCAACTGAGGTTACGGTAATTGAAACAATAGTTTGCAGTTTTGATACTAAGTAATAACCGAAAACTTCGGCGAAACTTTCATGAACAGTTTGAAGTGTACGAACCTGGTTTTTGGAAATTCTGTTGGGGCGCCGGAAATCGTAATTCGAAACATCGCCTTTCGATATTTTTCCATCAACCAATTGGTCAACATCCATACGCCCCGAAGACATTTCGGAGAGCAGGCTGTCTATTTCATATTGTGATAATACGTCCGCCATAATATTTTATCTATTTAATTTCCTTCAATTTCAATATATTATTGAATTAAATATTCCATAAAGGTAATATCTCTTAAAAACATTTTCTTTTCATGGCTCTTCATGAAAATAGGAATCAACCTTTTCCTAATAATCATTTTAACAGTATCCCTGCTATCCTGCAATTTATCAACGGTTAAATCACCCAAAGTCATTAATACTTCACCCTTAATCCTGTTAAGAAAAGCAGCATCGACACTAACCATTCTACCGGATTCTTTTTCACCGCCTCCACCGCCTTCACCCTTTCCTGCTGAAGCGAAGGATTTGGATTCTTTTGAACGGAATTCGATTAATAAGTTGACGACAATAAATTGTGAGGAACTTTTTGGATTTGTCGTAATCTGACCGGTTTCGAAGTTCATAATTTCTTCGGGATTAGTAAGAAAGTCCGCTTCATCACTGCCTTCGCTTGTCATTTCTGCTTCCCTTTTCTTCTTTTCCTTATCAATCTCTTCCATTTTTACTTTTTTCTCTTGCTCGGCTTTTGACATTTGGGCTTTGGGGTCGGCAGGTGCAGAAAATACAAATTTTATAAGTATATAAACTATAACACCCTGAACGGCAAGCACGCCAACAATGATGCTGATTAATACCTGAAGTTTCATTCCGCCTTCCCTGGTCTTTTTAGGCGGCTTTTCAGGCTCTTGTTTCTCTGCTTTTTTATCTTCTTTAGCCATAATTATTTTATTTTTATATTTAACTTGAAAACTATCCCTTTATTATCGGATAAATCCGTTCATTATTTTACTTTTTATTTCAAATATTTTTATTTTCAAAGTATGAATTAAGAAAAACCGTGCCACTTATTTGAATTCCTGTTTTTAATTGTATATAAAATTCCAACTTTTTTCCATAATTATTCCATTTTATTTATTCATTTATAAGTCGTTAATAAATAATCATGCCGGAATGAAAATTTGATGTATTGCTTTATTATAGGTTAATCCTGGCGAAATGTCAATGCGAAGAATGAGTTTGTAAGATAGATTAAAATAATGAGGAGGTAAGAAAAACGAAGAACCCCTCCCTAACCCTCCCCGAAGGGGAGGGAACTTGTAAATTAATTATTTTTCAATTCCTTCCCCTTCGGGGAGGGTTAGGGAGGGGTTCTTCGTTTAATTAATAATGGAAGAAAATTTGGTTTTAAATATGCTCAAATGAAGGGATTCCCTACCATTTAAAATCTTATTTGTATAAGAAATTTATCCGGTAGGGATTCAAAATATCATAAAGGAAAAAACATTTGAATATTGTTTGATACGATTTTCATGGCTAATAATCCGCACATTGCTAATTATTAACCGACTAAAAAAAATGCCGTCAGGTTTGACGGCATTTTATTGAATTCTAAATTTATTATTGTTTATCAGGTGGAATATCTTTAACCGGTGTACGTAGCTTCACGCCGACGGTTCTATTGTAAAATCTGCCTTCGGGGAGGTCGTTTGTATAAAGAGCCTCATCTTCACCTACACCACGCTTTGAAAGTTTACCGTATTTGCCTTTTGTTTGCTTATTAATACCTTGTTCAACAGTAGTTGCCCTTTTATCGGAAAGAGTTTTGTTGTGGTCGTAAAGTCCAACAACATCGGTATGCCCGATAACTTCGATGGCAGATGTCGGGAAGCAGCGCTCGTAAACATAATCCCTCATAATTTTTTCATTGAGAGGACCGGCATCGAATTTATCAAACGGGAATAGAATTAAGCTGTAATTTTCAAGTGTACTATCGGTTCTTTCTTGGTTACCCCCTGAAGAGCCACTTCCGGCATCCTTCTTTATTGTTTGGGATTCATGTCTAACTTGCATAATAGGGATAGTAACCGGGTCTGAGGCACATTCTTTACCCGAACTTGTCATAACGAACAGTTGAGCGGTAAAAGGTACTTCGTCGGTCGGATATACTCCTTTATTACTTTTCCAATCCCAATTGTAAAACTCGTCGGTTAACCCGGTGTTGGAAAAGTCATTCCAAACCTGACCGTTTCTTCTAACTTCAATTCTCCGGCTTGTAACGAGCATATCCTCGATTCCGTTTTTAAGTTTGAATCTCATTTTTTCCGGTTGAGGCAGAATAGTTGGAATTTTATCGAATACAGGTTTAACAACTTCCCACTCGGAGCATAGAATTTCTACCCGACGATTTTCAACGATACCGAATGAATCTTTTAAATTCGATTTTGTTTGGGGAATGTCCCTGTAGGTAAGTTTTATTCTGTCTTCACTGATTTTCCAGACATTAAGGAAGTAGTTATAAACGTTTTGAGCACGCTCTTTAGATAGTCCGGCTCTTTTTTCCGGAGCGGAGGTTCCGTCATTGCATCCTACGATTTCGATTTTAACTTCGGGATGTTTATTTAATCTGAATCCGTAAATATTCATCATGTGGTAGTATTTATCAAGAGTACCGCCCGGAATAATAGAATCGGCAAATGCTTTTGTTTCATCGGGACTATTGAATAAAATGTAGCGGTCGGGGATTTTCGATTCACCCAAATCGAAAAATACGTAATTCAATAACGGATATAAGTCCCATTTAATCGTCTCCTCCATGACTAATCCGTTGAAGGTAGCCAATTCCGGTTTAATCCCTTTGTTGAGATTAATATAATCAGCTTCGGCTATGTCCGGCTCAATAGTTGGGCGCTGACCTAATGTTATTGTAACGAATACTTCGTCGGCATGAACTTCGATATCCTCGCGATTTTTTGTCATCTTTGGTTTTATTACCTGTTGTGCTTTTGTACGCTTTCCGTATTTAGGATTAAAAGCTGTGACTTCGAGAGTAACAGCCTTCAAAGAATCTCTCGGGTCGCCGTAGTCCTTATTTGCAACGATTAATTGAAATTCTTTTTTACCTAATGATAAACTATCGGTAAAGACAGCGCCGGTAATAGGATTCTTAATTGTAATTTGGGAAGGAATAAACTCCTGGCTACATTCATCGACAACAGTACCTTTAACCAAAACTGTCCTGAAAAATGAAGGGACGAAAGCCATGAAAATATCCAAATCCCCCTGATATCCCCGAAGGTCTGTTCTTCTGGAAGAAAAGTAAATAATATCTCCGGAAGCCGGAAGCGTAATAAACTGTTCATCATCGGCTGTGTTAATGGGTTCCGGCAGTAGAGAAGGGGAGCTCCATGTTTCTTTGTTGTCAGCATCAGCTTCACGGCGCACAAAATAAAAGTCCAAACCCCCGACATTCGGTTTTATACCGTCGGAAGCAAAAAATAATGTTGAATTATCTGCAGCAATGAAAGGCGAGCAGTCACTTCCTTTAGTATTAATACTGCCCAGGTTTTTTGCTTCTTTCCATTCTTCATTATCCATATCCCATTCACAATACCAAATATCAAAATTATTTTTATCCATTTCACCGTCACTGTTGGGTCCGGGTCGTGTTGAGACAAAATAAAGACGGCTTTTATCCGGTGCAATTGATGGCTGGGATTCGAAATATTTGGAATTTACATTCTTACCTAAGTTAACCGGACGTTGCCACTGGTCGCCTTCTATGGTAGTCATGTATATATCGCAGCTACCCAAGCCATCAGGGCGGTTGCAACCTGTAAAATAGAGGGTTTGACGGTCTGCTGCTATCGAAGCAGCGCCTTCGTTTTTAAAGGTATTTACTCCAAGATTACCCAAATTTGTTGTTGTATCGATATTATAAGGAGGTTCGAATATGGAATCCAACCTGTCTTTTTTCTTGACAGCCCAGAAATCATGCGAGGGAGCGCCTATTTGATTTTCCAGCTTGCTGCCTGTTCTGTCGGAAACAAAGAAAAGTGTACGACCATCTGCACTGACGGTTGGTGCATAATCCAGTTTTTTTGTATTGACTATTGGCCCTAAGTTGATTATCCTGATTCTTCTTTTATCGAAAATAATACTTTGGTTATCCTCATCTTCAGCAGGCTTTTTAGTATCTTCGATAAGGGCAGCATACATGTAAAAGCCTGATTGGGAGGTGTTTTGTACCTCATTTTGACTATTTCCGCTTTGCTTGCCGGATGAATTAAGTGATAAGATTAGAAAAAATCCCATCAAGAAAAAAATAGAAGCTAATTTGTTGAATATTTTTTGCATATTCTCCTCATATCGATTTTTAAACCATATTTTATTATTGTCATTCATTTCTCTTTTAATAGTTTCGAAGTCAAAGTCAATACTTGTTCGAACTTCTCAAGATTCGCTTGAATACTTACCTTCAGCTTCTATTAAAGATTGCTGCATTAATTATTTTAATATAAATATTTTTCCAAACTTAAATTAACTGCATATTTTAAAGAACATTTTGAAGATTAACCCTTTAATCAGGCAAACCTTTTTTATTTCGAGTGTGAAAAAATTTCAACACTTTCTTTGAATATGTCAATTCCAAAGATATAATTTAACAGATTTATACAAAAAACACAATACTTTTATTTGTCTTTATTAAAAAATGAGTAAAAATTAATATTGCTGCGAGGTTTCAAGGATTGTAGAAGTCAAAAAGTAGCAAAAAATGCGGATTCAGGAAATTTGAAATATTGCATTTCTACTTGAGTTTCGAAGGTTTCTCAACGAATAAGTATATCAGGTTTGAAAATGCAATACCGCAGTTCAAGCATGATTCTCCATGCATTAACACTGAAGTCCATATCAGTTGCCGTATAATTCAATGGAATCGATAAAGCAAAGGACGGATTGAATTCCCAATCATCGCCAATTGGAATATTCAAACCTGCCATTGGAAGCAGGCTCAAGCGGATTTCTGAAGTGTTTTTAAAATTACCGTTCTGTAATTCTGTTATTGTTTCACTTATTTTCTTTCCTTTATTACTCGAGCTGTCGATTGACAACTCGACAGTCTTTCCATCTATTAATGCAGAAGTTGTCAATAATTCTGCCGTTTGAATTACTGTTGCTTTTAGGTTGTAGCCTGCCGAAAATCCTAATCGGAGGAAAAACCATTTATAGCTGTATTTTAAATACGGTGCAAGGGAGAGGTATGAGAATTCGGCGTCGGCTTTTTGCCTGATAAGTATGGTTGTATTGAAAGTGTCTATCAAAGATGTTGGCGAGATAATTTTAATAGTCTCTAAAGTTTTATAAGAACTGTTAAGCCCCAGGGATTCGTATCCTAAAATTAAACCCCATCTGAAATCATTTCTTATATGCTGCTCATATACAGCGCCGAAGAAGTACCCGAATTTAACGCCACCGGAAAATTCGCAATTACAATCCAATTTAAAAATCCCACTTTGAAAATTCTGACCCAACCCCAAAATTACTCCAACATCCTTCACATCAGGTCTTGCTACCGGCAGAAGTGGGTTATCTTCTTTTTGTCCGAAGGAAAACTCAAAGGCTAATAAAAATATTATTGTAAATTTTATCGTACTTGAAAACAATAATTTCATAGTATTCACCGTAATAGAAATCAGTTTTAGTATAATTTTTAAAATTATGAAAATAATTATTCAAAAAAAACATAAAAGATTAACACGGAAAAATTAATATGGACGAATTAGAACTTGATTCAATTGCTCAAGACGCAGAAGAAATAAGTCATTACCAGTCGGTTCGATATAAAGCCGTCAAATTACTCAGCCGCTACGAAAGAAGCGATGCCTATATCGACAAATTACTCGATTACGAAATGAGGGAAACAACCCTTAACAGTCTCGATAAATCATTGCTGACCGAAATTGTTAACGGCACTATTCGTTGGCGTGCTAAAATCGATTGGGTTTTGAATGGCTTTTATCGAGGAGATTACCAAAAATGCCTGAATATAGTAAAAAATGCTTTGCGCGTAGGTCTTTACCAGATATTATTTTTGAATAAAATCCCTATTCATGCGGCTGTCGATGAATCTGTCGAAATTGTAAAACGTATTCAAGGCGAAAAAACCGCTGGAATCGTTAACGGTGTACTTAGAAATATTTCCAGGAATATACCGAATATTCGTTATCCTGAAAGAGAAGAAGACCTTGTGTATTATTTTTCCGTTATTTACTCACATCCGAAATGGATGATAAAACGCTGGCTCGAACGATTCGGCGAATCCGCTACTGAAAATCTTTTATACGCTAACAATAAAAGACCGCTGATTCCAATCCGGGTTAATCTTTTGAAAACAAGTGTGGAAGCCGTTATAGATTATCTAAAAGAAAATAATATAATTTTTCTTCCTTCTTCTTATTTAGCAAACGGAATTCATTTGAAACTTCACAATTTAGATATAACTTCTATGGAAATATTTAAAAAGGGGTTTATTTCAATTCAGGATACAAGCGCTTCTCTTGCAGCTATGCTCTGCGCTCCCCAGCCCGGTTCAACGGTTATCGACTTATGTGCCGCACCCGGTGGCAAGTCGTTCTTATTAGCCGAATCCATGAACGATTCCGGTAAGATAATTGCAATTGATAAATATAAATCGAAATTGAACTTTATCGAAGAAGGTGCTGCCAGGTTAGGGCATCATATTATTCATACCCTGGCTGAAGATGCAAGAGTATTTGAGTATAAAGAAGGCGCTGAATGTGTACTTGTCGATGCTCCCTGCACCGGGTTGGGAACTCTTGCAAAAAAACCGGACATTAAATGGAAGCGTGAAATTGAGGATGTTATAAACTGCTCAATTCTGCAAAAGGAAATATTAGATAATGCCGCTAAACTGGTTATCCCGGGTGGTACTTTGGTTTATTCCACTTGCTCTATGGAGCCCGAAGAAAATACCGATATTGTTAATTGGTTTTTAGAAAGTCATCCCGAATTTTCATTGGAACCGGCGGAAAAATATCTTCCTGCGGAGGTGTGCAAGGATGGATTTATGCAGACTTTCCCGCATTTACATGAAATTGATGGCGCTTATGCTGCAAGAATGATTAAATCGAAATAGTTTTTGATTATGATGTATTTAAAAATACTTTATAACACCCGATTAAATGTGACATCTTCTAAAGTCAGGAAGAATGTCATTCTGAGCGAATCGAAGAATCCGGAAGCCACATTGGGACTGGATTCTTCACTTCGCTTACGAATGACATTCTTCCTATTAATATTTTTTGCATGAATTTAATTAATAATATTCTTAAAATTGGAGATTAGTAAAATCATTTAACTATCAAGTCAATTAGTATATCTTTTGAACCGACTAATGAAACTCTTAAAAAGAATCGAAATTAATTTAAGAAAAAGAATAAATAAATTATTGAATTCCGGCTCATTGCCCGTTTTGATAAGCAGTCCCGAACTGGTTTTGAACTTAGGCGATTACCCGAAAATAATGGTATTGCGCCACGACCGTATTGGAGATGTGCTTGTTAGTATTCCGTTTTTTAAATTATTGAGAAAGAGATTTCCGAAAGCAAGAATTGATATTATTTTAGGGAAAAAAAACCAGGGCTGCCGAACTGCTCTCTTGTCTTATTTCAACAATATTCTAATTTACGAAAAAAATATTTTCAAAATATCAGGAATGTTATTTTCTATCAGGCAAACAAAGTATGATTTGATCATTGACCCTTTTGATAAAGTTTCTTCTACATCCAACTTATTTGTGAAATTCTCGAAAGCCGCATTGAAACTTAGTATCGATAAAGAAAATTCTTCGGTTTATACTCATGTTGTTCCTCTTAGGGATAAAAACAAATATCACGTAGTTGAAAGAACTGCTGCATTGTTACTCGCTTTTGGCATTGAACCGAAAAATTCCGATTTATCTTTGGAATATACCATTATGCCATCAATACTTGAATCCGCAAAAAATAAATTACCACCAAAGGAGCATTTCAGAATCGGTATTAATTTATTCGGCTCAGACCGCACAAGATTCTGGGGACTTGAGAATAATTCGGAGTTTATTAAAATTATAAAAGAAAAACAACAAAATTGTGAAATCCTGATATTAACTACTCCCAAGTATCAGTATGAATTGTCGCTTCTTACTCAAAACGGCTTAGCAAAGGCTGCTCCTTTTGCCGACAGCCTCGATGAATATGCTGCAATGCTTTCAACCTGCGATATGATAATCACACCCGATACATCAGCAATACATTTCGCTGCGGCTTATAAAATCCCTTGTATATCTTTATTTAAATCTTCAAATAAAGAAAATGGTTTGGTCTGGTCTTCATATCAGCCCAACTCACAAAGTATTATATCAGGAACCCAGAATATTTGTGATATATCGGTTGCCATAGTAATGGAAGCATTTGATAGAATAAATTGTGGAGCAAATAATTATAATGATGAGGCTTTCTAATAGGGTCAGGAAGAATGTCATTCTGAACGAAGTGAAGAATCCATAAGAAGTATTGGGACTGGATTCTTCACTTCGTTCAGAATGACATTCTTCCATTATTTAGACTTATGAGACAGTCACAAATCGTTGAACTAAGATTAAAAAAATTTGTACAATAGAATTATTCAAAAAATTGAAAAAATTATGAAATTAGGATTTGATACGACTTCAATACTTGGCAACAGCGGAATTGAAACTTATGGCAGGGAGCTGCTCAAAGCATTGATTCAGCTTTATCAGGAGCATGAATTTCACCTGATTACAAATAAAAATAAAAAGGGAAAAATCGCTTCTATCTTCGGGAACACACCAAATATTATTTATCATAATTGCATGCCACATGAACTGATGTTAGGCGAAGCGCTTTCGCCAATAACAAGAGTCATTAAAAATCTAATCTGGAAGAGAAAAGAAAAGTATATCGACCTGTTTCATTTTACTTATTTTTTCAGACTGCCAAAAATCAGGAATTATGCAGTAACTTTGCATGACCTTTTTCTTTTGGATTACCCTGAAAAGAAACTTGAAAGAAAATTTAAAAAATCAATTAATTACATACTTAAAAATGCGGCTTTGATTTTCGTACCAAGTTATTATGTAGCCCAGGACCTGACACGGTTTCATCCCGATTCAAAAGATAAAATAATCGTTACTTATGAGGGTGTTTCCGGTAATTATAAAAAAATCCCAAAAGAGCATATAAAGCTGTCAGAGTATGGTATTCAACCCGATGAAACGTTCTTTTTGTATGTTGGCAGAATTGACCCGCGAAAGAATCTTTCCGGATTAATTGAAGCCTATTCATTATTGCCGGAAGAAGTACGCAGGGAACATAGATTAGTGCTGGTTGCCAATGGCAAAGGTTTACTCATGGAAGAATTGAAAAGTAAAATAATTGAGAACGGTATTAAGGGGAATACGATTTTATTACAAAGTATTCCGGAAAATAAACTTATTGAATTATATTCCGCTGCATTTTGTTTTGTCTTCCCAACTCATGGCGAAGGATTCGGGCTTCCGGTACTTGAAGCTATGAAATGCGGATGTCCGGTAATAACATCGAATAATACATCCCTGCCCGAAGTAGCCGGTAATGCCGCAATATTAATAAATCCGGAAGACATCAACGAAATAAAAAATGCGATGCTGAAAATCATTTCGGATAATGAATTAAGGGAACGATTAATCGAGGAAGGATTTCGTAACGCAAGCTTGTTCTCATGGGAGGAAGCCGCCCGCCGCACTATGAAAGGATACCAAACAATATTTAATAATAAACTATAAAACTACCCATTCTTCAAGAACTCCATCGCAGCAGAAGCAAGCATAGCTGCGCCAACCGGAAGAGCTGATTCATCCGGTGCAAAGCGGGAATTATGCAACGGAGGCATTTCAAGCATATTTTTCGGACGTACGCCAAGAAACCAAAATACCGATGGCACTTCCTTTGCATAATAAGCAAAATCTTCAGCCCACATCTTCGGCTCTAACACTTCAACAGAGCCGCTGCCTAATACTTCCGAAGCCACCGATGATATAAAATCAGTTAAGGAATGAGCATTAACAAGAGGAGGATAGCCTTTTTCGATTCTAAGGTTGGATTTAGTTCCGAAAAGAGCGCAATAATCCGAAGAAAATTTTTGCAATTTTTCATGTAATTCTGCTCTTATCTCTTCGTTAAAAGTTCTGAGAGTGCCCATGAGTTGAACCGTATCAGGAAATATATTCGTAGCCGTCCCGCCGTGGATTGATGTAACCGATAAAACAACCGGTGCAAGCGGGTTGTGTTCTTTTATAACAAGCACATGCAAAGCCTGAATTAATCCGGAGGCTGCTAAAATCGGGTCGGAGCCTAAATGAGGTTGAGCGGCATGGCAGCCCTTACCGGTAATTGTCCAATATAGTTCATCGGCAGAAGCGAGGATAGGTCCGCTATTCAAAGAAATGCTGCCAACTTCACCAAAAGGATTAACATGCTGACCGAATACGGCACTTACCTCTGGATTTTCCAATACACCATGTTCGATTAAAGCTTTCGCTCCGCCGGGCAGCTTCTCTTCGGCATGTTGAAATATAAATTTTACCGTACCGTTAAGTTGAGATTTATTAGCTGATAAGATTTCTGCAGCACCTAACAGCATAGCTGTGTGCATATCGTGTCCGCAGGCATGCATAGCGCTTGGATTTTTCGATGCAAATTCCAATCCGGTTTCTTCCTCGATTTGCAGGGCATCCATATCGGCGCGGAGAGCAACGCATTTGCCCGAATCACCGATTTGCCCGATGACGGCAGTACCGCAAAGCACCTGATTAGGTATTTTCAATTCATCAAGAACGGAGCGAACGTAGGCGCTTGTATTAGTTTCATTGAAAGAAAGTTCAGGTTCAGCGTGGATGTGACGCCGGTAGCGAATTAATTTTTCAATTAGCGAATTTGCGTATGTAAGATATTCCATAATCTTTTTTTAATAATTTAACAATTTGAAAAAAAGAGAAACCCCCTAACCCCCTTTGAAAAAGGGGGAATTGCTTGTCCCCCCTTTTTCAAAGGGGGTTAGGGGGTTTCTCTTGAATTTGTCATTACATTTTTTATTAAATCCATCAATTATCAAATTAGTACATTCTCAAATTTTTAAAATGAATCATTTCGAAATTAAAAAATAAATTTTGATATATCAAATAAAATGCGTAAATTTGTAGTCTTGAATATCGCGGGGTGGAGCAATTGGTAGCTCGTCGGGCTCATAACCCGAAGGTTTCAGGTTCAAGTCCTGACCCCGCTACAAAGCATTTTTTATCTGGATTATATTTCAACAACTTACTACAACAATTAATTGCCGTTATTGTTTTTGTATAAAGCTCAAGATACTATTTATCCTTCACACAACGAACGGATAACCCATTTCCTTTATAATATGTGGATCTGCTAATACCGGAGAAATTGTATAATAGGAACCTGGTATCAGCGTAAAAAGAGTAATCGGCTTCTGTAGAAGAAAACCAATTTCCTTCTTTACCAATTTTTGAAAATATACCATTTACTGGACGCAAACCTCCAGGAATTGCGGAAAATTTGCTTGAGTTTGTAGCATCAGAATTTGGATTATCCCAATATGTTGTTCCTTTCTCTTTTAATTTACTTCCTGCTAAAATATCACCACCAAGATAGTTTGTTAGAGTTGTCCACTCAGAATCACTTGCTACATGCCATCCAGCAGGTGCCAAACCTCGTGGGTCGTTTACAGCATACCAGTTATAGAGCTTGCCATAAATTACGCCCATTGACGGATCATTATTGTAATAACACCATGCCCCTGTAGTTAAATTTAACCAAGTTGCAGAATCTCTTACTTCAGGTATCGAATCTCCATTTCTATAATGGTCAACATCAAGATTTTTTTTCATCCAAACCTGTGTACCTATCTTTACTGTATCAAAATATTTAATAATTTTAAAATCTACTTCATTGCTCATAATTCCATTAACAGTGACTGATAATTTCCCACTCTTAGCTCCGGTTGGCACTTGGACTTTTATTTGAGTATAATTCCAGCTTTGGTATTGTGTTGCTTGTATGCTATTAAATGAAACAAAGCCTGTACCTTTAAAAGAACCAAAACCAGTACCGTAGATGATAACCGTATCACCAATCGAGCCGGAATCAGGTGTGATGGCGGTAATGATTGGAATGGTATTTTTATTATCCTTTATACAACGAACAGAAAAACCTGCATTCTTCAATAATACCCATCTGCCGATAATGGTATCATTGAAATTCAATGATTTATACATTCCGTATGTATCCCATTTATACTCCGTAGAAGACCACCAAGCACCTGTGTAACCAATAAGTTCGAAGTTACCAAAGTTATTACGTATACCACCAGGAATACCTGAAAAGCCGCTTGAGTTTGTTGCTCCGGAGTTTGGAATTTTCCAATGAGTAATTCCTGTTTCTTTAAGCTTACCTCCAGCTACAAGTTCTCCACCAAGATTATTTGCTAGTGTTGTCCACTCTGAATCACTTGGCACATGCCAACCAACAGGAGCTAATCCTCTTGAGTCGTTTACTGCGTACCAATTATATAATTTCCCGTAAGTTTCTCCATATAATTCTATGTCATTATTATAATAACACCAAGCTCCTGTTGTTAATTTCCACCATTCTGAAGAATCTCTTACAATTGGTATCGGGTCTCCATTTCTATAATGGTCAACATTAAGATTCATCAGCATCCATACCTGCGAGCCTATTGTCAAAGGTTGATAAATATCAATGTAAAAATTTATACTGTCCACATCAGATAATTTATAGCTCTTCTGGTAACCAAATACATAAACGTTGAGGAGCCTGTTGTTAGTGCTATCCTTATCAAATTGTATTTTGCTGATTACTTCTGTCGGGTAATAAGCAATTTGATTTTCATCGTAAAATATCTTCATAACATAATTGCTGTTACTCTTGATTAGATTCAAGCTGTCGATGTCATTTAATTTATAGGCTTTAAAACTTCCATCATCAAGATAGAATTTGATTAGCGGCTCCTGAGCGCTAAGTGTATAACATTGAAAAAAACAAGATACTGTTATGACAATTAAAATAAAAATTCTATTCCGCATGAATACCCCGTAAAATACTCTTCGAATCATTGCTTTCAATAATCAAAATTAAATAATATCTTAATCATTTCATAATAGAAAATCAAAATTATCAAAATAAGATAATATAAAAAAATTATAACATCGTATTTGAATTTCAGTTATATATTATTTTTGTCATTTATTTCTCGAATAAATTCAAATATTCTTTAAAAATAAATATCCTGTTCCTTTTGAATCCGGTTATCTCTTCAAGAATTCCAAGGTTAATAAAATCATCAATTAGCCTTGCAGCAGTAGAATTATTAATTCCCAGAATATTCACTACATCTCCTGAATCAACCAATGGCTGACTATACAAATAATTCAACATATTTTGAGCCGTTTTAACTTTTTTCCCAAGTTTAACAATTCTATTTAATTCAACATTTGTTTTCAATTCAATAATATTTTTGAAAGTGTCAATAGCATTATTCGAAGTTTGATAAACACCCTCAAGGAAAAATTTCAACCATTGGGTCAAATCATTATTTGTCCTTGCCCGGGATAAATTATCATAATACAATTGCCTGTGCTTCTCAAAAAAATCCGAGAGATATAAACTTGGTTTGGTTAACATTCCATTATCAATTAAAAGCAGTGTTATCAATAACCTTCCAATTCTACCATTACCATCAAGAAACGGGTGAATAGTTTCAAATTGATAATGAGCTATACCTGCTTTAAGCACTAAAGGAAGTTTATTAAATTCATTGTGTATAAATTTTTCCAAATCACTCATCAAATGATTAATTTCCGAATGATGAGGCGGTATGAAAGTCGCATCGTTTAATGATGCCCCTCCAATCCAATTTTGACTCTTTCTAAATTCACCTGGCTGTTTATTTTTCCCTCTTGTTCCTTTGAGCAAAATATTATGAGCCTGCTTGAGCAATCTTGTTGAAATGGGAATATTTGATAGTTCATTTACAGCAAAATTCATTGCCGAGATATAATTTTGAACTTCTTCCCAATCATCACGTTTTTCAGGGCTGATATTCTCAGACTTTTTCAGGGCATCTTCCATGTTTGTTTGAGTACCTTCAATTCTGCTGCTTTGGGTTGCTTCCTTGCGGATGTGCATTTTAATAAAAAAATCAACATCCGGAATCAGCCGGGAATAAGCATTCAATTCACCTAATTTATTATTGGCGAGACTTAAAATTCCGACTAAGGAAAAATCAGTTACTTCCCAATCAATATTGATGAATGACGGGGAAAAGCTCTTATACTTGTATTGTTGCTTATAATTACCAGAAACAAATTCTTTTATATCCATTTTATTTCCTCTAAGAAAAGAATTTTATAATTGCACTAAATCCTTTTTCTGCAAATATAAGAAATTATAATTGCACTTAATTAAGGTGGGTTCTAAAAATTCAATTTAGGCTGTCATTCTGAGCGAAGCGAAGAATCTATCTTGTTGATTTTAAAGAAAACTGGATTCTTCGCTTCCTTACAGATAAACTTTTAATTGAAACGAAGCAAGTTTCGAGGAATTAACTTTAAGAGAATAAAAAATATCTTTATCATTTCATAATAGAAATACGGTAACCTTGAATTGTAATTGCGTAAATAGTTTTAAGAATCAGAATAAAAATATTGAATAATATTCTTTTCTTTTGAAACAAAAAATATTAGAGCAAATTTACGCTCCCTGGCTTATTTTAAAAACTCCTGTTATAATTTTCTCGGTTTCAGAATTGTTGATGAAAAGTATATAGTCATTTTCATTAATTATTATATTATCGGCGGGCAGTTTTATTAACTTCCTGTTGCCTTCTTCTCTTTTGCTGATACCAACGGCAATAGAATTATATTTTGTTTTAATCTCATGAAACATGTCACCATACGATTTGCCGATAAAAGGATTACCCGTGATAACCTTAAATTGCTGTACATCATAATCTGTTTCATACTTAGCTTTAGATAGTATGTCGGTATTGAATTCGGCAACGTCGGGTTCAAAAATGTAACTCGCTGTTAGCTGGGAAGCAATATTATCTTTTGGAATAATATATCTTACACCGGCTTGAAGGAAGCTTGATTTTAGCTGCAAATCCTCAAGAGTTACCATAAATTTAAGTTTAAGATTACTTCTTTTATCTTTTTTCTCCGAATAAAGGTATTTCAAATGAAGTAAGGCAATTAGTTTATCGGTATCATTCGGAAGATTGATATAAACAACTTCAGCTTTTGAAAGCCCGGCTTTTTCCATCATATCGTAATTGGTGTATGGAGTAATCAATACGAATAGTCTTTCAGGTGAGAATTCTTCGTAAATGTAATCGAGTATCTCTTTATTGTCGCAAACTAAGGCTATCTTTTTTGCAAAAATGAGATTACCGATTAATTCTTTAGCAAACCCATTCCATCCGATTATCACAATATGATTTTCAAAATTTGTCCCATTAAAACCCATTAGCCTTTTCTCCTGTTTGACTTTTAAATTTTGAGTAATATTACCAACTACGATACCTATGAATGCGAGACCCTGTAGAATTACTATTGCCCCAATAATCTTACCAAACAAGGTAACAGGGTACATGTCGCCATAGCCTACGGAAGAAATTGTTACAAAGAAATACCAGCAGTAATCACCAAATGAGTTAATTGAAGAGTTATCATGCTTGGCTTCAGCTATTACCATTAAAATATATAATAGTGAATTAGTTGCAAATATCACTATGAAATACTTCAGATATTTTTTTATTAAAAATCCTTTTATTGAAATTTCTTTTATCATATTTACTCTGCTCTTATAAATAGCATGATATTTACTCCGCCGGTATTCTCATTGGCAATAGTAAGAAACTTTGTGAAGAATTACGCTGATACTAACTTTGTTATCAATCATTAAATTTTATCATATATCAAAGTATAACAATAATCATAATAAACGGTTCAATATATCTTATTAGAACCATATTATTGCCCACAAACTTAATGACTTTTACCGAATATACAAATAGAAACTAAGTTATATTTATAGGAAGGTTCTAAAAATTGTCATTCTGAGCGAAGCGAAGAATCCAGTTTTCTTTAAAATCAACAAGATAGATTCTTCGCTTCGCTCAGAATGACAGCCTCAGGTATGGAATTTTTCAGTCTTTAATCAAAATGTATCATTAGTATATCTATTTCAATCCTGCAAAGCTACTGGTAGAAGATGTCCTACATCTGGCAGATTTAGGACATTTAAAACTTACCATTCTTTCGGTTTGAAATTTTTAGGAACCTTGAGCTTAGCAACATCATCGGAAATAGATATAAAATAAATGCCTTCATTCAATACTTTTTTTTGTTCTTCGTCTTTGTAATGAGACGCCGCCAGGAAACAAAATATTTTTTTATCTTTTGAGTACTTTGAAAATTTCCTGAACCGAGCGGCTTCCGTTTTGATTTGTTCTATTGCTTCGTCCCGGAAATGACTTTTTATTTCTATAATATATGACGCATCGGCAGCTATACCCAACATATCAATTTCCAGAATATCTCCGTTGTTTTTATATGTATAATTTTCGAAAACTTCCTTGCAATTGAATTTTTCTAATAAAATTTTATATAGTGAGGGCATAACAAGACCTTAATTGAAGCTGCCAAATTTATTTGCAAGACCACCGATTTGTTTGCCAAGTTCTTTTATTTGTTTATCGGTTTGGTTCATACTTTGTCTCGTTTCCTGAAACATAGCCCAAACCTTTTCGAAGGTTAATGGTTCTGATGGTTGTTGATATTCTTGCATCATCTTTTCCCAAAACATAAAAAGTAAGTGATGTTAAAATTTTTCAATTATTTTAGTGGTAAAACCTCTAAAGTTTTGCCAAACTTCGTACATCTCATTATATCAAACTCACCACAAAGCTCTTGGGGAAGATGTCCTACATCTGGCAGATGTAGGACATCTGAAATTAACAAAGCACAATAGCAGAATCCTTGGCTCGCAGGATGATTCCGGGCACTTTGTTCTCTGCGTTTCAAGAGGCAGGGCAGAAAAAGCTCTTATTGGGAAGAGCTATGATTATTTATACCGTATCAAATTGAAGTGAATTGTAATTTATCTTATCACTTCTTTTACTTATATTCAATATTTCGATTCCAACTACGTTACCTGATTCATTAAAATCGAGTATAATGCCTTTTTCAACTTCTTCTGACTCTATGATTTTAGATTCATCAAGTCGAAAATATATTGCATCGTTTTCCTTATCTACTTTAAGTTTCATATTTTCCCTTTAATTCTTCTATCAAAGAATAATGTAATAATTCGTTTTGGTTGAGTATATGGATTTACAACCACTCTTAAGTAACGATTACCGAACTCTTTTATTTGTTTTATGTAATGTAATTCCTCATTGGAAATGAATTCAGTATAGTCAGGAGCATTAATTGCATCAGAAATCCAGCTTTCCGGAATTTCCCTTTCAATTATCATATCTAAGGTATGTTACGAATATTCAAATTCATCCATATAAATTTCCGCATTTATTACAATTTCTAAATTACGAAATTCATTTTATATAGTCTTTCCAAAAATCAAATTTCTTCCTCACCACCACAAAGCTCCCCATAATTTTATTCGTGCCGGTATTCAAAGCGCAATAGCAGAATCCTTGCGGCTGGATGGTTCCGGACACTTTGTTCTCTGCATTTCAAGAGGGGGGGAAGAAAAAGCCATTTTTAAGGGTAGAAGATGTGCCACATCTGGCAGATGTGGCACATCTAAAACATCTAAAATTAACAAAGCGCAATAGCAGAATCCTTGGCTCGCAGGATGGTTCCGGACACTTTGTTCGCTGCATTTCAAGAGGTGGGGAAGAAAAACCCTTGGGTGTGAGAAGATGTGCCACATCTGCAAGATGTGGCACATCTATACAAAACTCTCAAAGAGCAATAGCTGAACCCTTTGCTCGCAGGATGGTTCCGGTCACTTTGTTCTCTGCATATCAAAAGGGAGGGAAGAAAAAGCCCTTGGAAGTAGAAGGGCTATGAATTTTCAATCGTGTACTTTATCTTCAAGTTCATTAATTCTACTTTCATTTTCTTCATTTTGATTTTCTAAATCACGTATTTTATTCTGATCATCTTCTATTTGCTGCTTTTTCTTCTCATGATCATATTCTAAATCGGTATGTTTATTTTCAATATCATCAATTCTATTTTCAAGGAATTTAATATTTTTCTTAATATCTTTAATTGAAATTATAAAAAAAATATTTGAAGATAAAAGTAATAAAATGAGAATTGAAAAAACAGTTCTTTTTAAATTACTAAGAATAATTTTCTTTATGGTTAAAAAAATACTAATATATTTATTCATCTTCATTCCTCGCAAGTTTTTCAAAAACTTTAATTATATTTAAAATTGATTCGTCAATATCAGTGTTAATTATTGGAAAAATTTTAAAAAAATCACGAATTGATAAACTTAAAAAGATAATCATATAATAAAGAACAGTACCAATCAATCTATAGGCATCTTCAGTTCCAGCTTTAAATATAGCAATTTGGTCAATACAAAAAGAATCTGAATGAATATAACTTGATAAATATTGATTTGTTGCATAGTAAAAATTTCCATCTATACTTGCCTTTCTTGCTATATCTGCATTATTTGGTATTTTAAATATTATACATTTTTTTAAATTCTTTTTTATTCCATCAGGTTGACTTTGAAAATAATGATTATTTTCAATTTGTTGCAACGCAATATTTTTTCTTTCTTTAATAATTTCTAAATAAGAATTTTGAGATTTCATCAAATCAAGATTTTTTATACTCTTGTAATCATTATAATAATTCCAAAATAATTTTTTAAAATTTCTTTCGTTTTCATCTGATGGTATATCTATACAATAATGATAAAAAATTAAATAAGAATCGAGCAATGTTCTCGATAGAATACAAATCGATGAATAATCCCAAAGTTTAATTGCATTAATTTTCTTATAAATTTCACTTTCTGGTATTAATTTTAATAGAGAAAAACTTATAGTACAAATTCTACCAAAAATATCAGAAGCTATTTGCTCTTCCCATGTATCAACTCTCCTTCTGAAAAATTTACAAGACAGATTCATTGCTTTATTTACCAGAATTTCAAAAGTTTTAATATTTTTCAAATATATTTTTAATATATCTTCCATTTTACTTCACAGATAATACTTCAACATCAAAATCACAACTACCATCCCCTTCAAAGCCGTAATCAGAAATTACTTGTTCATATAAATTAAATTTCTTTGATGCTCCTATTTCACCTGGATCTAAATCAATTTGAATTGAATGTTTTCTTTTATAGATTGTAGTATTATCAGGAGTATAAATTCTAAGTTTTAAAGTAATAGTAGAAACATGATAGGATGAATTATTTTGAAATCTAATCCAAACTTTATCAATACAATTATAATTACCACAATAGTTAAAGGATACTCCAGTGTGAATTAGTTCCCAAGTCTCAATCTTTTTTCCTTTCTTCTGGGCAATAGCTACATCTTGGAAAATAAACAAAAGGTATAAACTTAAAATCAAAATGAAATATTTCATAACCTTACCTCACATTTATAATTCATTATTCCACTTTATATTAACAACTTCATCATTACTTGAAACTCTTTAGAATTATTAATATTATGTTTTTACAATCCTCTACACCACCACCACATTACTCGCTTCGCTTGTAATGTCGTTCTTTTTTGCTCGGACTCGGAAAAAAGTTGCTCCCGTAGCATTGTGATACGTCGTATCAATTGTGGTTTTTGTCGTTGTGTCGAGGATAATATAATCATGGTCTAAAAAAGCGGACGCTTCCGGAATAAAAATCGTTCCCTGCGAATTGCCGCTTCGATTCCATCTCAGG
>JAERMQ010000083.1 GCA_016844745.1 Ignavibacteria bacterium
GAATAAGGAAAATTAGCACATATCGCTGAAATTAAAAAATTTGTATAAAAATCAGGCTAATTCTATCATCTGATTTTTACTCACTGATTAAGGTATTATATAAAAAATTGAACCTATAAAGCAAATCAATGGTAAGAAAATGAAAACTTAAAGCCATTTGAATGTTTTGAAAAGGACCTCTTTTAGCAAGAAAGAAATATTCATAATTTACTTTAAAAAGCAAACTTTGTCCAATGTGCCTACTCTCGCTTATAGCCATATCCGTAAATGTGCCAAGAAATATACCCTGCAATCTGCCCCCGTAATAATTAATATCATATATTATTCTCAATAATTCATTGGAAGATAACCATGGATATGTTAATAGCGAGCTACTATTATATCCGAAAGATACACCGAACCTAAAAGGGTTGGAAGCATTCGAATCGATGGTTGTATCATGGGCTTTAAGGTAGCTATTAACAAAAAATATAATTACAAGCAAGAAAACAAATTTGGAATTCATAAATGGCTCCGGTTTAAAATTGTAAATTTTTGAACGTCCAAGGAAGTTCGGAACTAATTATAAATGTAATTTAATTCTAATTATCCAAATTTACAAATATGAAAAAGAATGGGTGTTTTTTTTTGTAATCAAAATATAATCCAAACCTCTTCTTATGTAGTATTGATAGACATTGAAAGGATTGATAATTTTCATTAATATACTTCGTAAATCTCCTTCATTATTTCTTCAGGGCTTAGTGGGTGGAGCTTCCCGGAGAAATGTTCATCACGAGCTTGTTCTATTTCAATTTTTAACTGTTCCCTTCGAGAATTAATAGCGCGCTTATGCAATATTTCGGAAATTTCAAATTGCTTATCGATAGTTAGATTATCGGCAACTTCCAATACATCATCAAAGTTCATATCATTTTCCCATATTATAAAATCAATTAGTAACCAAACGGAATGATAAAAAAAATATTTTGTGAATGAATAATGGACTACAATTAACCTTTGGATTTAATACGAGCTATAACAAATTTTTTTATGTTTTCAGCAATCGTTATTGCTTCTATAATTTCTTTTTCTGTAGGAATAATAATTATATCGGGATAACGAATATTAACAGAAAAAGCATCCAATTTAACAGCATCTTTATATATTTCCGTATCAATTGGTTCTTTCCGATTTATTAAATTCAGCAAATATTCTAGATTGTGTTTCTTCTGAAATTCAATATTTTAAAAAAGTAAATAGGCTTTTAAATATTTTTCTGCTGATTGCTGGCAATGAAAACAGATAGTATCGAAAAAAGTCGGTAAATGATTGAAAACTAATTTTGCAGTTTCCATATCATGTTCTGCCCTTTCAAGCCAAGCATCTATTAACAAAATTTTACTGTTCATAAACAACTTTTCCGGATTTCAATACATTATATATAAATGAAAATCTACCTAAATTCTCATCTTGAAGCTCTTTATTTGTATAGACTAATACATCAATTGGAAATTCAAATTTATATTTAAGGAGACGCATCCTCAAATCTGCTATTCGATTAGAACGAGATTCATGAGATTCTTTTATAACAAGTAAATCTAAATCACTATCGTTATTTGCACTTCCATCTGAATAAGAACCGAAAAGAAGTATTTTTTCAGGATGATATTCTTTTACTATTTTATCAACCAATTCCTTTAGCTGATTTTCGGAAATCATTTCTCACCTAATCAATATACTTATGCAATTTAACTATTTCTTCAAAATAATTTTAAAATAAATCAAAAATTATTTTCCAATTATTCATATTTCCTTTTACAACCGTTGCCTTGTTGTTACCTGCCTTCGATTCTAATTTCGCATCGAATGATTTATTCAATTTGAAAATAACGACTGAATGTCGGAAATAAAAACAAAACAAGGAGATATTATGTGGCTTGAAATTTTCAAAAGCGGAACTCACACCGACTCTGCAGGTAAAACCGAAACCTACACGCCTGAAACCATCGATACAATTGTTAATGTTTATAATGAACGAATTTCAGAATCATCCGATTCCGAAGCGCCTGTCGTTAAAGGGCATCCTCAATCAAACGCTCCCGCTTATGGATGGATAGAGCGATTGGCAAGGCGGGGCGATAAATTATATGCAAAACTGAAAAACCTTGCGCCGGAATTTATCGATGAAGTTCGCCGAGGTTCCTATCGCAAGGTTTCAATTGCGCTCTATCCCGATTTAATGCTGCGTCATGTCGGCTTTTTGGGTGCGGTTCCTCCGGCTGTTAAAGGATTGAAAGGCGCTTCATTTAGCGATGAGTTTTGCTTTACTGAATTCGAATCGGTGCAAATTTCATTTGTAAATTCAAAAAAGGGCGATACCGGTGATTTACCCGATGAAGAAACAGCTATGGATATATCAATGAGTTTTTGTGATGTATGCTGTAATTCCACCGACGATAGTAAAGACGTTGCATCCAAAAGTATGGACAAAGAATGTTTTGGTAAAGACGTTGCATGCGATGTTAGAGACGTTGCATGCAACGTCTCTACATGTGAATTAGCTAATAAAGCCGTTGAATTGAAGAAAATCGTAACGGAATTCGAACAACTTAATAATGAGTTGAACGCCAGAATCGAAACATATAAAGCTCAAATCGAGAACACACAAAAAGAAGCCCGCACAAAAGAATATCGCGAATTTGTCAATTCACTGCTCGAAAGAAAAGAAGGTTCTCCGATTAAGCCTGCACAAACGCAGACCTTGATTGATTTGCTTGAAATAGCACATTTCTATGATTCACAATGCAGAAATGAAAAGGAGTTTGCAGAATCGGATTCTAATGTAGAAAAAATCAAGAGCTTATTCAACAAGATGCAACCTCAGTTTTCAACAAAAGAATTTGCTGTTAAACGAACATCGGAAGCGACTTTGCAAAGCGTACAATTCGATGATAAAAATGTTCCGCCACAAAGGTTAGCGCTACATAGAAAAGCAATCGAACTCCTTGCTACATCTCCTACTCTAACTTACGAGGAAGCGGTTAATCAGGTAGCAGTGGAAATCGGATGATAAATAAAGAAAAGTATAAACGAATAAACATTCGTTTCACATATTATTAATAACATATTTTTAATGGAGAAATTATGTCCACATCACGATTAGACGAACTCAGAATGGTTGACCCCGTGCTGACTACAATCGCGCAAGGCTACTCGAATTCAGCAATGGTTGCCGAATTCTTATTCCCAAGCGTACAGGTTTCTAAACTCAAAGGAAAAATACCGGTATTCGGACGAGAAGCATTCATTGTACGCGAAACCGACAGGGCTATCCGCGCACAATCCAACCGTATTCCGCCACATGATATTGAACTTGTATCTTTCGAAACAAAAGAGCAGGATATCGAAGTTGCAATCGATTATCTGGAAGAAGAGGAATCGCCGGATTTCTACAAATACGAACAACACATCGCAAAAGAACTAATGGATATTCTGCTGTTAGGCAAGGAAAAGGAAGTTGCAGATTACGTGCAGAACGTGAATAATTTTGCTACGGGATTGAAAAATGTCCTTGACAGCAATTCGGCATGGGATGATTCAACCCTGGCAGGTATTTCCCCGATTACTGATATTTGGGCAGCTAAAACTGCAATCCGGCAAAATATCGGACGTTTCCCAAATACGATGGTAATTGGTGCAAGAGCCTACAAATCACTAATAAATCATGCCGCTCTTATAGAAAAGGTGAAATACTCCGGCGTTACGAACATCAGTGCGAAGGTAATTGCCGAGCTATTCGATATTCCAAGCGTAAATGTCGGCATGTCGGTTTATTCTGATGACGGAGTCAATTTCAACGATGTGTGGAATGATAATGTCATACTTGCTTACGTCGATAAGAACGAGAAAGCAAATCGTACGGAATTCAATCCCAGTTACGGATATTGCTTCCAGCGCGAAGGCAAACCGGAAATTGATACATATTTCGAAAACGGCGGGAAAATCAAGGTTGTACGCTCTACGGATAATTATTGCATAAAGGTTACTGCTGCTGATGCGGCGTACCTGATTTCTCATACTAATCACAACGATGCTTAAACGAAAATTCAATATTTCATCAAAGAAAACAGGAATTAATAATTACTAATTACTAATTACTAATTACTAATTACTAATTACTAAATAAGAAATAATTTTTAAAAAAATATAAAGGAAAATATAATGTCAACTCAAATAAGTAAGACTTATCAGCCGGTACAATCAATATCAATAAATGCAAATGAGGATTTGCCCGGCTTTCGCTTCGTATCGCATTTAGGCACTCTTTGCAGCGACGAAACCCGCGCTGTCGGTGTGACGGAAACAGACTGGGTCAATGGGGAATTAGCTGCTGTCGTTACTCTCGGGACAATCGCTATTGAAACCACAACAACAATTAACATTGGCGACGATGTTACTTCCGCAATAACGGGAAAAGCAAAAACAGCATCAGGCACAATGCCCGTCAATGGGAGGGCGCTCGATTCATGCGAGGGCGCGGGTTTTGTACGCATCAAGCTTGTTCCGTGATTAATTCTAAAAAAAATAATTATATCCGTATTCATTGCGGTCTTTGCGGACTTTGCGAGAAAATTCTTCACGCAAAGCCGCAAAGAGAAAAAATGTTATTGATTTTTAATAAACATATAAAATAGACAATAGGAAATATTATGGCTTACTCAACTGATGACGATTTATTAAAAGAGTTCTCGACCGAAGAATTAGCGAGACTTTCAGGAGATAGCACGGGTCAGGAAATTGATACCGACCGAACGGATTATGCTCATACAAATGCAGATGCTTTCATCAATTCGAACCTAAATGCTATATGTGCTGTTCCATTTGAAGAGCCGGTTCCTGCAATCATTTCAAGCATTTCAATTGCACTGACGATAGCTAATTTATACGAGTATTCATGCAAAAATAGTATCGTACCAAGCGGAATCGTTCTTCGGAAAATCGAAGCAATGCGACTTTTGAAGGATATTCGAAATGGTATTATTTCGTTGAATTCGGGAAATCTGAGCCAGATGTCGCCTCCACCAATCATATCGAATAAAACCGGTCAGTCGGCATTATTCAGCGATGATGTATTAGACCAGTTTTTTGATAAATAATGGGAAAGCATAATATTGCCTTATTCGTTGCGTACTCTGCGAGCTTTGCGAGAAAATTCTTCACGCAAAGCCCGCTAAGGATAAAACAATAATGACAGGTCAGTGTTTCAAAAAATACCGGCAAAGATGCTAACTGAACTAAGTTGAACAATTAAAAAAGACTTTTAATAGAGTTTTTTTTAGAAAGAATAACAATAAAAATAAATTTGAAAAACATAAAAATAAGAAGATAATAACATGAACAATTTAATTAATTTTTTTACGAGACATGCAATATGGCTTGCTTTAGGTGTTGTGGCAATATTATTTTTAAATCCCGGCATTGAAGAAATAAAAACATTGCTGCTCATCACGGCTGTAGAATGTTTAGCTATAGCGCTTTCGGGTATAGCAGTATATGTTTACACAAAAATTGATTTTACAAGTTACGAAGCGATGCATTGTTTGGGATGGATTTTTCTGGGTGTTCATATATGCGTAGGGCTTGTTGTACTTGGTGTATATATCGCTCAATTTGCCTGATTAATTAATAAATTTATGAAAAAGTTAGTACCAAATATAAATATAACTGCTGTATTCACCGGTTTAATCTTTCTAATAACAATCTCATTATCCGGTCAATCAAAATACAATCTGCTATGCAATTCAAAACTATTATCTGCATCGGTCGATACGGCATTGCAACAAATTGGAATTCGTGAGAAGTCCGGGAATAACGATGGAGAAGTAAAGAAATATCTGGATTGTCTTGGTATGCGCGAAGGCTTGCCATATTGCGCTGCCGGGCAGTACTGGTGCTTTATGACAGCGGCTGATGGGCTTGGATTGAACAGGAAACTTATTCCGATTAAACGAACTGCAGTAGCAAATGAAATGTTTTCACATGCTTCAAATACCGGTCGTAGAATGGCGTACAGGGCATCTGTTCATGATTTGATTGTCTGGAGAAATAAAGGTTCGTTTTCCGGTCATATTGAACGAGTTTATCAGGTTCAGAAAGCCGGGTGGGTTGAGACCATCGGATTCAATACAGGCGGCAGAACAAATACCAGTCAACGGGATGGTAGCGGTGTATTCAAAAAAAGAAGAAATATTTATCATCCTATCGGAAGAATGGCTGTAAGGGGTTTGATTGGATTTGATAGTAATTAAAACAATAGAAATGTGCTTTTAGCGGCGGAGTCCGTCTTATTATTAGTCTTTTTTTTATTCCGGGATGGGCTTCGCCAATTATTTGAAATTGAAATATAAATTATAAAATTGTCAAACAAGGATGTTTGACCTACTTTGGTAGGATAGACATCCCTGTCTGTCCCAACAATAAAAGATATAGGAAAAATTATGAAATCATTGGTAATAACAAATATGTCAATGGATACGGATTTCACATCCGACTGGCAGCCGTTTTCGTTGCAGTCCATACCCGGTGTCAGAAAGCAGGCTAATGCGACAAGTATAATAATACAATGGTTCAATGCAGAGGGTGAGATGAATGGCGATGTAGAAATCCATGGAACAAACGATTTGAACAACATCCATTTTTCAAGGATTTATCCTCTTGAAACAGACTCAGGCTCAGGCAGCTTAACGATAATTTTGTTTCCGGTATATGAATTTATTCGCATCAAATATTTGAAAAACGGCATTACGGGCGGCGTTCTGAACGCTTCGATAAATTATGAATGATAAGGAAGAAATCAAATGCAGAAATTAACTTATTTCCCAATAATAACACCTGCGGTCAACTGGGGCGAAATCGGCGGTAATTTATCCCAGCAGCAGGATTTGAAAAGCGTCCTCGATGCGAAAGAGCCTATACAAACTTCTCAGCAAAATATTATCTATGTGGGTAAGCACGGCAGTGATTCGAATGATGGAAAATCGATTCAAAATGCAAAATTAACCTTTGAAAATGCAATTGAATCAATAACCGATAATTCATCTTCAAAGAGATATACTGTTACATGCTTTGATTCGGGGATTTATACTCCCGCATTATCGGTGCGAATACCCGACCCGAGAACAAACACGGGCAGCACAACCGGAGCAATACTTGAGACAAAACCATTCGTTGATATTTTTGCTCCAAATGCCAAATTGTTAGGATTGCTGCTACTCTCGGACAATTCATCTGTCGAATTAGGCGAAGTTGAATGTCAGGCACCGGACAATTCTCAGGATTATTTAATAGGCAGTGCAGTTATAAAATCCTCAACCAATCAAAGCGGAATAGAATCGACTGATGTAAGTTTTGTTAGAATCAGTAAAGTTTCAACCCGTGGCGGCAGTGCATTCGCAAATTGGTCTGAAGAAGGAATCTTATTCATAAAATGCGAAATTGTAAATGTCGAGGATGGAAATTATGCAGCCGCAGCAATCGGTATTACTTGTAATGGCAACCAGGGTTCTATTTTTGGGGAAATAGGTAGAATTGAGTTATTTGGCACTATGGGCAATGCAGGTATCGCTTCTGCCGGAAATTTAGTCTTCAATGGAATTATAGGTAGTATTCAGAAAGATAGCGGAGCAAGTCAAACAATTGGATTATCATTGAAGCCGGAAAGTGGTTGTGAGCAAAAAGTAAATATTAACATTAATACCATCAATTGCGATACTGCGTATGATATATCTCCTGTACATTCTTCAGCTTCGGTTGAAATCAATGATTATGTTGGCGAGTCAAGTGGTAACATTATTACCGGTAGTACCGGTACAATTTCAAAAAATATAGTAATTGCCAATGATGTTGTATTATTAAATGGTAGAAATGGCGGTCAAAGCTTAAAAGGAGGTGTGCAGGCTTCTGAAAACTTAATCCTGTCTTCCTCAGCACATTCAACAAAAGGAAAAGTTCTCATAGGTTCCTCGGCTTATGATGAAGCAAATAACAGATTAGGTATCGGGACGGCTAATCCTGTGTACAGCTTAGATGTTGAATCAAATGCCGGAAGCGGTATTTCTGCAAAAGTTGGAAATACAGCTACGAGTTATTCAAGCATCAATTTTTATAATACAGGTTCAAATCAGAATTTATTGGTAGGGGCAAACGGGAATGATTTATTTATTCAAACAGCCACAACGGAGAGAATAAGAATCAAAGCCGATTCCGGGAATGTAGGTATCGGAACATCAAACCCTGGTAATATTCTTTCATTCGGAGGAAATTCCGCAAGGATTTTATGGCTCGAACGGCATACGACAAGTAATACTGCAGGTAATAACCTGACAATACAAGCAGGAGGCGCTACGAGTGGAGCAACAGACAAAACCGGAGGAGATTTGCTCCTTGCAGCAGGTTTATCTACCGGAAAAGCCGATAGCAGCGTGAAATTGCAATGCAGCCAGCAGATTACTTCGGGAAATGTTAAAACTGTCTCGATTGCTAATGGCGGCACAGGATACAGTGTTGGTAATACTTTAACGATTTTATCGGGCGGTGGCAACTGCACACTAACGGTTACATCAGTTAGTGGAGGGGTTGTAACGGGAGTTTCGATTGCAATTGCAGGAACTGCGTATTCGATTGGAAATGACTATTCAACAAGTGTTGCACCGGTTGGAGGGACCGGCTGCACAATTAACGTCACAGATATTACCGGAACGGCTGATAATGCGGCAGCAACAATGTTCCAGATTCTCGGAAATAAAATCGGTTTCTATGGCTCGTCTCCGGCAGAACGACCTGCCGGTTATTCCGTAACAAATAAAACAACGGACAGGACCTTCGATGCAAACAGCACATCTTTGGAAGAAATCGCCGATGTGCTTGCTACTTTAATTGATGATTTGAAAGGATTGGGGTTGATAGCATGAGAAAGAAATATTAAGAATAATTATTTAAAGGAAACAAAATGATTGACCTGAAAAAATACTACGATGCGAAAGATAAGAATCTGTCAAGCCTGACAAGATTAACCGAAAACAATTTTGCTGTATCGACAAAAAAATTCAGTCCAGTGGATGGCAATGAATTACCTGAGGAAGTTGAAGGCGGCAATATCGACGAAATAAATGCAAGAAGAACCGTACTGAATGAAGAGATTGAGATGATTGATGACTTTCTTGAAGAGTTTAATGATTTAGAGGCTTTGAATTAACATACTTATACCTTAGAGGAATTACGAACAAGGATTTACGATTTATGATTTTAGAAGAAAAGAAGATGGAATTACGAACAAGGATTTACGATTTATGATTTTAGAAGAAAAGAAGATGGAATTACGAACAAGGATTAACGATTTATGATTTTAGAAGAAAAGAAGAAGGATTGACGAACAAGGATTAACGATTGGTGATTTTAGAAGAAATAAAGAAATTTGGAAAAAATGAATAGAAAAAAAAGAATTGAATTTTTTTAATTTTCTTAAAAAGTGTTGAAATCCTTAATAAGAATGAGCAACTGGCTTATGGAAATCTTAAATCATAAATCGTTAATCCTTGCTCTTAAATTTATATACCTAATAGCCGAATAGTAAAATAACATCTAACTGGTCTGAAAATTTAATAAATCAAAATACTATGAACTGGGAGCTAAAAAATCAATGATAACAACTTTAGGATTTTTGTTCACATTCCTGAGTTTCTACCTTGCTTTGAGGGTTGAAATCAAGAAGCATTCCGATACTCTGCTGCAAACAAAGATCTCGGAAGAAAAGCGTCATGCCAATAGTGAAGCAAGGTTATCGGTTATTGAGAATCATCTTGCATACGAAGAGGCTTCTATTTCCGAAAAACTTGACGAAATTAAAATCCGTCTGAATGAATTGAACGACTTATTCATCGACCATTTAAGGGATAATCATTATGATTAAGCGTTATTTATTTGTATTTTTTACGGCTTTAATTTTGGGAGGAATTCTCTGCTATTTTATCATTCCGCAGAAGGTGATGCTCCGGCATCAAATTGAAGAAAAGAAAATAATATATATAGATACCTTGATTCGGACATTGCCTGCAAAACCTATTTACATTAAAAGGACTGCTGAAAAAATCATTAAGCTCCGGGATACTATCATTCAAACAAATCCTTTCTGTTCTGCAATAGATACTATTATTGCCTTTGATACGGTTCATGCGGAATACGAATTCCCGGAAAATATTTTTACAATCGAAGTGAAGAAAAAACCGGATACTATGAAAATCCAGACCATTTCAATCATGCAGACAGTAAAAGAAGAAACTCCCTGGTGGCAGACACCTGTATATATTATTGGTGGCGCTTTAGGCGGATATGTTTTGGGAATTAAGGTGAGATGAGGATGGACATATTAATTTAAGAAGAATGACATTCTGAACTTCAAAATAATGGAATCAATAAAAATAAGAAATGACAAATTCAAGAGAAATCCCCCCTACCCCCCTTTTTCAAAGGGGGAATTAAAGAATAAATTATTATTCCCCCTTTGAAAAAGGGGGGTAGGGGGGATTTCTCAAAGTTGAAATTGTTGCCATTTTTTGAATCAAGAAAAATCTGTCATAGGTAACGTAGTGAAGAATCTTCTTGAATATAGGTTGATTGAAGTTTTGAAGTTAAGAAATAATGATATTTATTCGAGATCAGCTTCAATACTACATCTTTCAAAAAGGGATTAAAAAGTAATGGGAAGTTATATAAAAAGAATTTATCAGACTTTACAAGAAGATTCTTCGCTTCGCTCAGAATGACAGTTCATGCTGAGTTTTTACACTGACTCGAATGACAAATTTAGTTTATAAAAAGAATATAAAAGGAATTAAAATGCAAAACTCTAAAAACCTGACATCAGAGCTTGTTTCACGAAAACAGCAATATTCATTTTTTCAATATATCGGTATGCTGCCCAATCCGGATAAAGTGCTTAGCAGGACAGGCAAAACAATCGAAGCATATCGCGACCTTAAAAACGACCCGCATGTGTGGAGCTGCATCCAATCACGGAAGAGTGGGCTTCTGTCACTCGATTACCGCATCATACCGGACGGAGCATCTTCTTCTGTATTGGCAGAACTAACCACAATCCTGCATGACATCGATGTACAGCAGGTCATCCGTGATATGTTGGAAGCATTGCTCTTTGGCTATCAGCCTATTGAAATAATCTGGAAGCTGCAAGGTGCGGGACAGAAATACTTTGTACCCGAGCGAATCCTTGCCAAGCCTCAGGAGTGGTTCTTCTTCGATGGTGATGGCTTGCTTAGATACAGAACGAGTGGAAACTCAAAAGGGGAAATCCCCCCACCGATGAAAATCATCTGTATTCAGCATGAGGCTTCATATTTGAATCCTTATGGACATGCGCTGCTTGGTAAGTGCTATTGGCCCGTTACCTTCAAGAATGGCGGGCTGCGGTTCTGGGTTAACTTCATGGAGAGGTATGGTATGCCGCTGCTGACAGGTCAATATACACGCGGCGCTACCATGGATGAAACCCGGAAGTTGGCTCAGGAGCTTGCCAATATGACCGAAGATTCAGTGATTGTTGCTCCTTCGGATATACAAATTCAACTTCATGAAGCTGCACGAAGTTCATCTGTGGAGCTATACCGGGAACTAATCAAGCATTGCAATTCCGAGATTTCGAAGGCGATGCTCTCGCAAACACTGACGACGGAATTGGAAGGCGGCTCGTATGCAGCCTCGGAGACGCATTTCAAGGTGCGACGCGATGTGATTCAATCGGATGTCCGGCTTGTCGAGAGTGGACTCAATGAAATTATCCGGTATATTGTGGAGTTGAATTTCGGAAATGTTCCCGCGCCTACTTTTACTTTTATTTTAGATGATGGCGAAGCAGATAAGCGGCTCGAGCGGGATACTAAATTGGTAAAGTCATGCGGTTTGACGCTAACGAAACAGTATTGGATGTCCGCTTACGGTTTTAAAGAGGAGGAGTTGGGGTAGAAAATTGTCTGAACTGGGATTCGTTTGATTTATATGATTAAGATGATTGTAGGAATTATATAATCATGGTAATCAAGTTAATCATATAAATCACAAAAATCAAAGTTCAGACTATTAAATTTATCTCATTGCCCTCGATACAGCCAATGAAATGGTAACAACACTTACTATAACCGCGCTGGAAGCAACCTGACTATAATAATCTTCAATATATAAGCCCGTCAGGAGCAGCAAATCATCCTGAATATCATATTCGATTTCACCTTTTGTAAATGAGCCTTTATAACTGATTATATTTCCCAGTGAATCAGAAATACTCCATTTAGTATTTATAATATTATCATATTTCCAATTTACTGTTTTACCGGAGTATTCTATAATTGCTTTGGACATCCAGGCATTATAGCTAATTTTCCCGATAACCTGATTACCAGAATCAATAATTTGGGTTTCCTGTTTGAAGAATCCTTTGGTTTTGAAGGTGTATTTTTTGCCATTTATTTCGGCTTCTGATGATTGCCTCCATGTACTATCCTTTAACCAGCCAACTATATTGCCACCTGAAATAATCTCACAGGTACTTTTGAAAAATCCCTTCTTCCATTTTAATGATGTTGACATGTATTAAATTTTAAAAAATCATACTAATCATCTTAATCAGATAAATCATAGTTCAGATATTTTCTTCTTAACCGTAAACGAAAAGCAACTTCCCTTACCCAACTCACTGGCGACAAATACTTTTCCGTCCATATTCATTACCATATCTTTGACTAAAATTAATCCCAAACCGCAGCTTGGTTCGCCCTGAGTACCGCTTTGCTTAAATTTATTAGTAATTTCGAATATTTCACCAAGTTTATCATTCGGAATACCAATACCATAATCTTTGAAAGAGATAAGATAAAAATCATCATTATATTCATCAATCCGGATTTCAATTTTACTGCCGGGATTGGAAAATTTAATCGCATTCGATAGCAAATTCCGGATGATGCTATTCATCATGTAAGAATCTGCATAAGCAGTGATATCAGTATTGAAATCGTAAATTATTTTAATATTTTTTTGTTCTAATTGAACGCTCTGCAACTCAATATTTTGAGCTAAAGTTTCGGCAAGAGGTATCTCCATTGGGTTGCTTCTAATTAAATTCTGCTGAAGTCGAGCCCATTCAAGCAGATTATTCAACAGATTAAAAAGACTTTCGGCGCTTTCCGTCAGCATTTTAGCATAATCCTGCATCTCTAACAAAGTCAGGTTGAATATATCCGATGCTAATATCTTTGTAACGGAAAGAAATCCGCTAAACGGGCTCCTCAAGTCATGTGCAATAACGGAAAAGAATTTATCCTTTTCAGAATTTGTTTTCTCAAGCAGGGATTTTGCTTTTTCAAGCTCATCAATTAAGGAATTTTTCTGATGTAGGCTTACCTCAATTTGTTCCTTTTTATCGGTAATATCGTTGAGAAGCCTGCCTATTTCATCTTCTTTCTTTTTTCTATCCGTAATATCAAATGCAATACACTGGAACAGGTCTTGACCTGAAGCATGGAATGGAGTAAAACGAACTTCCAATACCATTGGTTGAGCATTTTTTTTGTTTGTATGCCATTCAAAAACCTGTGTGCCCTCGGTTAAAGCAAGTTTAATATTTTTAATAACAAAATCAGCAGAAGCAGAACCATCCGGTTGCTCGGCAGGAGCAAAGTCCAAAGGTGAAGTTCCTATAATCTCTTCTTTGTTATTTAATCCGTATAATTCAACAGCAGCTGGATTACAGTCAATACATCGAGCCTGTTCCATAATTAAAACGGCAGCATCCATAGAATCAAACAAAGTCCTGTACTTGATTTCACTTTCCTTCAATGCTTGTTCTGATTTTTTACGATTTGTAATATCTCGATAAAATACAGTTAAGCCTTCTTCGGATGGATAAGCATGAACATAGACCCAGGTTCCTGTTCTTTCATATTGACTTTCAAACTCAGCAGGCATCAGGGTTTTCATTATTTCGTGAAATTTCTCCCAAAAAACCGTCCCGACAAGGTCGGGAAACAAGTCCCACAGCACACTACCGATAATATCTTCGCGTTTTTTATTATAAGTAAGTAAAGCTGAATCGTTTATATAGGTATATCTCCATTCCTTATCAAAGGCAGACATACTGTCTGAAATCCTATTCAGTAACATTTCGGTTTGGCGATTTGCCTTTGCCAATTCAATTTCTACCTTTTTGCGTTCAGTTATATCGACAGCATTAATGAATACTAATTTAACTTCACCGTTTGTATTGAAAATAGGTTGCAGACTGGTACGATACCATCGTGGTCCGCTTTTAACCACTGATAGTGCATCTACAACAATACCTTCACCTGTCTGGAAAACCTTTGTTATTACCTTGAATTGCTCTTCGGCTATATCAGGTGGAAAAATTTCGTATATACTTTTACCGATTAGAGATTCAGGTGTTCCACCGAAATCATTAGCCGATGCTTTGTTCATAAAACGGAATATACCTTCCGAATCGATAGATGCAACAGCAGATTCGTAGCTTTCGACCAAATCGCGATATTTTCCTTCGCTTTCACTTAAAGCTGCATCAGGGGTGTTTATGTTAGTTGAAGAGTAACTATCTTTATTATTCATATATAATCAATAATTTTAATTGTCTATTTATTACCTTAATCAGTGAGTAAAAATCAGATGATAGAATTAGCCTGATTTTTATACAAATTTTTTAATTTCAGCGATATGTGCTAATTTTCCTTA
>JAERMQ010000034.1 GCA_016844745.1 Ignavibacteria bacterium
TCGGCTGTGTAAACTTTTTTCTTTTTCATTTAACCTCCAAATGATTATTAACAAAATTCTTACCATATTTTGTTGTTTTTCATCTGGTGCAAAACAATAGAGTCACGACAAGTTTTCTTTGTCCGCCCGAATTAGGACGTCAAAGCTACTCAACTTTTTTTCGTATTAGTAGAATTGACGTCCTCGTCCGTTTAATTTATGATTGATATGACAATAGCTAAAAAATTATTTGAAATAATGCATTATCCCTATAAATGGTTCATCACTTACCCTTATTATACCTGAAAATGGATGATCTAAGGCGTAAACAATTACTAAGACTAAAATAACAATTGCAGAGAGATATAATATTATTATTGCTTGAGATAGAAATCTCTTTGTGTAAAATAAATAGCCATATGAAATGATAATTATAGCTCCCAATATTATCATATACCACATGAATGATGGTATGCCAAAATTTACGCTCATTATACGCAGTCTTCGTGTTGACCCGAGTTGATTGATTTTATTTATAACCTCTGGATACCAAAATTTTTCTTTTTCAGTTTTTGGTTCAAAAGCATAAAAAATTGTCCAAACTTTTTGGTATAAAGAATCAGTTTTAGGGCTGAATTTGCCATTTGCCATAGCAGGAAACTCATCTTCTATCATGCTTAGGCAATAGTCACCAATTGCTTGTTTGAACTCTAATTTGAAAGCTTCGGGAAAACATTTTACATCTTTATTAAGCGATGATACGGTTGCAGCCTCTTGCTCAACCCTTTCATTTGCGGTATTAAATTGCTCCCAAACAATAAGAACAAGAAATGCTAATAAAACAGCATAGATAACTCCAACAACTGCATAAACAAATCCTTCTTCTTCGTTATGAGCTTCGAGCATTGAAGTCGGACCAAATCGTCTAACAAGATACAAACCAAGAACAGAAAGCCCCATGCCTACCACAAACATCAAAACGATAAAAAGAATATCACTCATATTATACTCCATGTAAATAAAAAAATAGCCGGCTGACAAAAAGCGTGCCAGCCGACTTAATAATTAAGATTATTGAATAATCAATTCTTCGGCAAACTCGTCCCTTGTAAAGATTTCCTTCACTTGATCAGATGCTCCAATAACTATAACGTCTTCGTCAATATTCATTTTTTGTTTGGCGAATATCAAAGCCCTTGCACCCTCAGAAGAAAGTAATTTCAGATTTGATACATCAATTGTGAGTGTATCACACTGCAATACTTTCTGCAATTCTTGCCTAAGAGGTAATATACCTCTTGAATCAAGCTCGCCGAACAGAGTAAGTTTTGCTTTACCATCAACTATATCGGTTGTAGCCGAGAAGTGATCTAAACCGGCTGTTGGTGCAATTGTAACTTTCACTTTTAATCTTGTATCAGATGCAGGAAGTTTGACGGTTAATTTGTCTGCATCGAAATCTGTATATTGCTCGCCGTTGATAATAACGCTTTGAATCCTGATACTACCTTTAGGCAACAAATCGGGAGTAACATTGAGAATGTTATCCTTAAATCCGTTTGGAATCGGATTGAAGTAGAAGTCCATTGGTTGCTTGGTAATCAACAAATTGGAATATGTTGATGCAAGATAACATAACTCAAATGAGTGATAACCACTCATTGAATGTGAACCTTTGTTTCTTTCAGTGCCAAGAAGGAATGGAAGACCATTAGCCATAACATTGAAATAAACTGCACCCGAATCGTGGTCAAGGAACCATGCATTATAAAATGCAATTGATTCTCTTGCTTGTTTCAGATATTCAGGGTCTTTCAAGATACCATACATAATCAAATACGCAAGGATACCTTGTTCTTGTTGCCACCATGCTTTTCTGTCATGCCAGTTATAGCGGTGAACGGTTTCCCCTTCGGCAGGCTGTCTATCAACGACATCATACCAACCGCCTCTTTGAGCATCGCCACCATGCAATGGCATAAGCTCGGCAATTTTCTTAGCGAAATCTACATACTTAGGATCGGGATTAATACTCCACATTCTCATCAGGTTCCAGGCTATTTTCAAGTTATGTCCAACAACACCTCTATTTTGCTGCCATCCGTGATTGTGGTCCTGAGTCCAATCTTCCAGGAATTTCTCATTTACAAATACACTATTATCATAATCCTGGAAATGGTTTGTAATAGTGTCAGCGGTGTCTATCAGCATCTCTTTATGAATATCTTCATCAGTAGCGATCACTAAATTTATGAGATAAGCAGGCGCATGGTCACCGACCGAATTCCAGTTCTTTCTGGCACGATTACCACCTAAGGATTCGCTTCTGGGGTCGAAAGTAACAGGGTCAAGATGTGAAAAATATCCGCCTAATTTATGATCGCGGAAATACCTGTCAAATAAATTCAAAGTATGGTCAATATCAGCCCTGATAAGAGGATCGCCTGTCAATCTATATGTCTGGGTAGGACCGGCAAGAGCATAAATTTGCTCGTAAGCCGGGATGGCATCATAATCATCACCAAATTCAGATGATAAGAGTTTTCTTTCTCTTACGGAACTTGCTGAAGACTTTCTCATACCCGGGATATCAGGCATATTTGAATTCAATATTTTCTTTGAATGATTCTCAGAAAAATCTACTGCATGGTACCAATATGCTGTCTCTTCATTAGAGTCATAGGCTCTGAAATGTTCGCGTAAATATTGTGTCCCTTTTTCTGCTGCTTCCAAAAACTTTTCGTTACCTGTTAAATTATATGCAGAAGCAAAGCCATAAACAAGCCTGGAAATTGTGTCGGTTTCCTGACGTGAGTTCTTGATTTGCTTTCCATATAAATTGAGCATAGTGTGATATCGGCTGTAATCGATATCATCACCTTCGCCAAACTGAGCATCAAGATAAAAATTACCTAATTGCTGAATTTGCTTTATCCACCAGTCTTGTTTTTCGAAAACCCATTCGTGTTCGTTACGACCGGCAAAAACGATATGTTTTACTTCAAATGGTTTGCCTTGCTCAGGATAAAAAATACCATAAGCAAAAACATGCCTTCCCGGAACCATCATATCTCTCATTTGACCGGTACAGTCAATGAATGATTCTCCGAGATTGCGTATTAATTCCGCGTATGTTGTGGATGTGAATTTTATTTCAAAATCCCTACCGTCACTAGTAGTTAAAATGAATTGATCCTTAGACTGATCAAAACTTTTAACGTAACCGGTAATAAGATCAGAAACCGTAAAACCCAATCCTTGCATTGATTGTGACATAAAAATACTCCTTATTATTTAGAAATTAGTATAACAATACTATACTGATTGACAATGTACTCGTTGTTTTCGAGCAGTAACTCATTCCCTATTTCGCTGATGTCATTGGGTGAACCAAGAAACGTATCGGCAAACCTATACCATTTTCTTCCACCTTTCAATTCCGGAATCTCAAAAGATAATGGCATATAATCCATATTCATCATAACATGTATATCGGGTTCATTTTCTTCAAACGCTCCCATTGTAAATGCTAATACGGTCGATTCAAAATTATCCCATCCTGGAGAATAAAGATTGCAGCCATGCCAGTCAATATCCTTTAAGCCTCTTCCATTGAAGGCTCCTGAAAAGAAATTATCCCTTCTGAGCAATGAATTCTTATTTCTAAATTGAATCATGATTTTAAAGAACCTGAATAATTCTTTGTTCTTTTCGATAAGCTCCCAATCGAACCAGGATATTTCATTGTTCTGGCAATAAGCATTGTTATTTCCGTTCTGGGATTTCCCAACCTCATCACCGGATAGGATCATTGGAACACCAATGGAAGTAAGCAAAACAGAAGCAAAGTTTTTTATTCTTCTATTTCTGAAATTAATAATTTCAGTATTATCAGAATAACCTTCAGCTCCTGAATTCCAACTAATATTATCGTCAATACCATCCCTGTTATCCTCACCATTGGCATCATTATGCTTGAAGTTATAACTTACCAAATCCATAAGGCAAAAACCATCGTGACAATTAATAAAATTGATACTATTTGTCGGTTTATGCCTTGAGTGTTGATAAATCGAGGCGCTGCCTGCAATCCTATCGGCAACGGATTGAATTGTATTCGGGTCTCCTTTCAGAAATTTTCTAATATCATCGCGGTATTTGCCGTTCCATTCAGCCCAACGGTATCCGGGGAAAGAACCAATTTGATATAAACCGGCGGCATCCCAGGCTTCGGCTATCAGCTTAGTATCGGAAAATATTTCGGATAGTTCCAATCCCCAAAGTAATGGAGGATGTTTGAGTGGGGCGCCATCTTCGCCTCTTGAAAGGATACTGCCTTCATCGAACCGGAATCCATCGACATGCATTTCGTCAACCCAGTAATGCAGGCAGTCGGTAATAAATTTCTCAACTACGGGATGGTTTGCATTAACAGTGTTTCCGCAACCGGAATAATCATAGTAAAATTCTTTATTATCAGGATTCAGGTAATAATACACATTATTATCAATTCCCTTGAAATTAATTGTCGGACCTTCGTGGTTTCCTTCATTTGTATGGTTGAAAACAACATCCAAAATAACTTCAATCCCTGCTTTATGAATGGCTTTAACCATATCGCGGAATTCTGTGATATGCTCGCCCTCCTTTGAATTTTCACAATAATCGGATTGGGGAGCAAAAAAGCTGAATGTACTATATCCCCAATAATTTTTCAGTACAGTTCCGTCGCCGGTTATCTTAAGTATCTCTTTCTCATCGAATTCGAAGACAGGTAAAAGTTCGATAGTATTAATCCCAAGTTCCTTGAGATATGGAATTTTTTCAATTATTCCCTTGAATGTACCGGGATTCTTTACCTTTGAATTCGGATTTCGGGTAAAACCACCGACATGCATCTCATAAATAACCGAATCTTTAATAGGTCTTCTAATCGGTTCGTCACCTTCCCAGTCATATTTGGTTGCATCGATTACAACACTCCTCATCGAAGTTGCCAAATTATCCGCATCTCCGCAGGCATCGGTTCTAACCCATAAAGTGTTATTATTTCCTTTTGAATAAGGGTCTAATAGTATTTTATTTTTATTATACCTGTGCCCTTCCCAATTATTTTGCGGACCATCAATCCGGTATGCATAATGTGTACCAGGTTTTAATCCTTCGACAAAAATATGCCAGAAGTGGAAAGTCATATTTTTTACCGGGTCCAAATTAATAACTTCAAATGGAGTAACTTCATCATGTGCATCAAATAATAGTAACTGGACAGCAGTTGCATTCTCGGAATATAAAGAAAAATTCACTCCATGGCGGTATGGTTTAGCGCCAAGGGGGTGCGCTTGTCCGTTTGATAACTTAAAATTCTTTGTAATTTTTGTCATTATTTATTACCAATTAGTTTAACATCTCGAATTATATAATTGTAAGTCATGTTCAAATCTTTGAATTTACCATCAGTATATTAAAATACAAAATGAAACAAGATACAAATAAGATTGATAGTCATTTCTACCAAGGGTATTGTCTTCACATTATTGAATTTTCACACAATCCCATTAGCAAGAATAACTATTTCGGATACTATCTTTATATCCTTATATCTTTGTTCCGAATCCGGTTTCGCCTCTTGCTTCGATATTATCCAAAGCGCCAAAGGCTCCGGCTACTTTATTGAATCCGGCATATACGCACATAAAAAGAAGCAATTCTTCAATTTCTTCTCTCGATGAACCTTGCTTCAATGCCATATCGATATGAGCTTCGTAAGGAGTTCCGGGTCCTGTTTCATTATTGTTGACTATATCAATAGCAATTGTAATAAGGGCTTTAGTTTTTTGGTCGATTAGCGGCAATCCCCAAACTTCGCCTGCTGCTCTTATACAGAAGTCCCCCCATTTGGGATTTATCCCTCTTAAAGCATTCTGTAAATCTTTATCGCCCAAGACAGCATTCTCTTTTATTGTTATTTCCGGCATTTTGTTCTCCTTATCAATATTTTTTAGTTTTTAAATTGAAGGGAGTATTATTCATCATTAAAGCAATAATATCCTCCCGTACCTGATTAGTAGCGCCAATATTTAAAATTAAATCTGCTACTTTCGAGCCCCTCATTCCGGCTAATGTAATCTCATCATCTTGGACAAATGTAAATGCAGTCCTTTGAGGAAATGCGGAAATCTGTTTGAAATATTTTGGTTGGTCGGCAATAGTTTCATTATACTCATTAGATGCAAAAAATCTTTCCATGAAGAAGCGGTTTTTAAAGGCTATCTCAATAATTGCCTGGAATTGTTCCGATTCAGGCTGTGCATGGGCTACTCCTGCTGCCGGAGGTCTGGTATTATCGACTTCTTCAAACATGTGGAGTTTTAATTTGAGTAAATAATCGGATTTTGCTAAAGCCGGTGCAAATTTCTTAGATAGGAAATTCCTGAAATCAACAACACCGACAGAAGAAGATTGTTTAAACGTAACAAACAATTTAATCAAATCCTGCGCTCCGTTGGGTATTGGATTTTCAATTCCATCAACATAAGTAATTGAATTGCCGGTTGCGGTATTGTAGCCAATTGCCTTACTAAAAATATTATGCTCGTCATCCATTAACATACCTGCTGCCTGGAACCATGTTTTACGGTCATCGTCGCTTCTGAATGATAATTCGGCAATACCGTCAAACTGCTCTGCTTCCTGAGTATTATAGCTAATTCCGTCAAGTGTGGGCCACATACCACCGTCCGAATGGGCAACATGGAACTGCCAATATTGATGCTGCCCGGGTAGTCTTGAACAAACCGGACCATGGACATTGCTCCAATAATCATCAAAAGTGTCTAAAGTAATTCCGTCTCTTTTCCATAAAGGAACATAAAAAACTACTTTTGCATTCTCATCTCTTTTTGAATAATCATAACTTTTCATTTTTTTATCCTCTTATATTATTAATGAATAAAATATATTTTCATATCAAAGAAAATTAATATATTTTTCCTTCGCTTTAGGTTTAGCCAAAATTGAAAATTACCTTGTTATCGAATTTTTTCATGTATTTATAATCTCCATATTTTATTTCTATTTGCCATTTATTAAATATTATTTTGTTAATTCTGATTTTAATTCTTTAATAACACGGGCCATGATGAATTCTACCACAGCGCCAGGCGTTAGTAATTTTTCGGAAGCGCCTGATAGAAAATCACCGAATAAATCGACAGGCAACGTAAGATCGACTTCGCCTTCAATTACGTCAACAAATAGAATAACCGGTTTACCGCTAGCGCCAAGAATTTTCTTTGCAGCGTTAGTTATTGAGGTAGTTATACCCTGACGGTAATTCGCATATAATGCATTAGCAAGTACAAATATATGGAAACGGGCAATTATTGCTTCATCGTTCATAACTTTACCTCTAACTGCAATCTGGGCTTCCGAAATTGTGACCCAAGTCCAACCGGGCATTATTTCATGAGCTATCCTATGAGCGATTTCCCATTCAGAAGTGCCTTGAGTAAAGCCTAACTCTGTCGGGAAAGCCAATGAAACATTCTCTTGTAATGACTTTGTAATTTCTGTAGTTAAATTAGCTCTTAATTCATCTGTAATTGTGATACCACCGATTTTAGCATCAACAAATGGCATATTTCTCCTTATAAAAAATGAAGTTAAAAATTATTTATATTTAATTATTAACTACTTAAGTTGCCTTCAATAAATCCAATAGTTCCTGCGAAGCAAAAACATCCCTGTAGAATGTTAGTTGTTCGCCTTTGAAGTAGCAGCCACCCTTATGTCCGCGTCTTACCCATGCTACGCTGCCCTTAGCAAGAACTTCATTAGTATTGTCATCAATACAATTCCATTCGAACCATACAAATTCCTGATGGAACATGACAATGGGCCAAGTCATAGTAACGCCCGGCTGAGCAATAAGCGCCCACCAATGTTTTTCCCGTTGCTTTTGTTCGTCTAGTCCATAATAGGGTCCATCCTGACAGAAATAAACCAAATCCTGGCGGTATTCGCCCGTTAGAATATCACCTCGTGCCTGCCTTAAAGCTTCGCAGTGAGTGGGCCACCATTCTTTGTTCTCTTTTTCGATTTGTTCCATAGAATAACCATCAAGTGATGGCAAAACTACTTCTTGCATACCATTAATCTTCAAAGCCAGAGCTATCAATTCATTCCTTTGTCCTTCGGGTACAAGACCTGGTTTTGAATAATCGGCTGAGAGTTCCTTGTAATAATTAACACGTTTTTTCATAACATATCCTTATAAATTCTAAAAAATTAATGCTTCTATTAGTGAAATTGAAATATCATTTCTTATTAATATCATTTGAAATTATATTTTCCATGTTTCGCTCAGCAAAAGCTGCTATTGTAAAAGCAGGATTTGCTGCAGCAGCGGATCCGGGAATAAAAGCCCCGTCAACGACATAAAGTCCTTCATATCCATGAATTCTACCGAAATTATCTGTAGCTTTTCCAATGACAAGTCCGCCCAAAGGATGAGCGGTAATTCCGCCGTTAGATTCGGTTTTCGGTTTTGCAGCAGTTTTTCTCGGAATATCATGTTCGGGATACTGTATTGTAGGAAAGTGCGAGTGGAATTCGTTTTCTGAATTCGGATGAAGCTCTTCTTCCAATGCCTCATCGAGCAAAGAATAAGTATAATTAGCAGAATCTGTCATTTTTTTCGCTTCTGCAGAATCACCAGGCCAAAAGAGGGTAACTTCTTCTTTTTCGGAATTAAATCCGAATTCGCCGAATATTTCAGGAATTGTCATTCCGAGGCTTGTCAGAGTTCCTTCAGGTGCGTCCCATTCCGGGAAAACAATGATTGTTTGGGGAGAAATAGGATTATCATGGTGAAGGATTACTGCCGAGGCAGGACCGCCCTGACCAGGATTAGTTCTCAGTCCTGCTTTTCTTGTTGCGAAAGTGTCGCCGTTATTACCCCAGAATTTACCTACATTCTCATTTAATTTCGATAGAGTTCCCTTGTATTTACCTTTTACAAGCAATTTGGATGAACCAATAGAGCCGGCAGCCATAAATAAATAGGTGCATGAGATTTTGTTTGATTGTTCTATATCGCCTCTTTCATTAATGATATCGTAGGAGATAATAAAACCGCCTTCTGGATTTTCGAAAATATCATTTACTACATGAAGGGGACATACATCAACATTTCCGGTCTCTATTGCCATTTTCAGATAGTTTTTATCTAAGCTGCGTTTTACCCCGCTGTTTATTCCGTACCATATCTCACCATCAATGGCTGATGGTTTCTTTTCCCCTTTAATCTCCTGCCTTACTAAATCCCAGTCGGATGCTATATTGAGCAGTTCAACATGTAATCCCGCTTTTTCAGCCTGCTCGATAAATACTCTTGTAGATAAGTAATAATCCGTATCAAGTACATCCTGTGGTATTGGATTGGGATGCATAATTCCAGCAACCCTATCGTAATATTTTTCGATATCTTCATAGTCAACAAGACCTTTGAAGACACTTTCGAAATTTTCTTTGTTTGGCTTAAGCAGAACGGTATTGTAAACTAAAGAACCGCCTCCAACACCTGCAGCCATCCAGACAATTATACCATCTCCGGTAAACCTGTCGAGGATTCCGGTAAATTTGTCTATTTTCTTCGGTTCAAACAGCACTGTTTCATCCGAGAGCCAAGCTGATCTCCCATCGGGATTTCTATATGTGCTGAAAGTATTCTGATTATCATCCGTATCCCATTTTCTGCCTCTTTCGAGGACTGTTGTTTCAACTCCGGCGTTTCCAAGCCTGTATGCTGCAATTGAACCGCCGAATCCGCTGCCGATTATTACGGCTTTTTTATATTCAATGGTTTCTACCATATAATTCCTTTCAGTAAAAAATTAATTAAAAAGACTTATCTGTAAAAATTCTTACAATTATTAATTTTTTTCGATTTCATTCAGAAAAACTTCCATGAATCTATCGGTCATACCCGGATGCTTCCCCGTTATTAAATTTCCATCAATAACCAATTCTGCTGTCTGGTCACCTTCAAAAACTACATCAGCACCTGCATTTTCAACATCGCAAATTATATTATGGGCGCAGGTAACCTTCTTACCTTTTAGCAATTCTTTATCAGCGCAAAACAGCCAAAGGCTATGACATATTGTACCTATCTTTAAATTAGGTTCGGCAACAGCATTTCGAAGGAAAATAACTGCCGGAGCCTGGTTTGGCTCACCTTTCCGGGGATTTGCCTGATACCGCAACCTATCCGTAGCATAAGCCCCAATCAGCAAAATTCCTTTGTAATCCAATGGCGAAACATCATCGATTTCTGTTGAAACCGTAACATGAGCGCCAATCACTCCATTATCGGGATTTGAATCGAAATGCAATTCTTTATTACCCCATAAGTGCGATAAATACTCAATTTCATAACCATTCTTCGGAAAGAATTCATTGAACTTTTCAAACTCGGTTTGATCGAAATGGTCTTCAATCAATACACCAATTTTTCCTTTTGACATAATAGCTCCTATAATAATTTTTAAATATTTACTAAATAAAAAACTAAAAATTTCAATCTAACTCAGCAATAAAGCCCTAAAGTTCAACGGTTTTAGACAAATATATAAGGTCAAATTTAAAAATGTAACCTATTTTGATTTAAAATTCCATTATAATATTTCTGTCAAATGAGTAATTATGATTAATCAAATAGTTGATGAGAAAAAGCCATACCCATAAGATATTAACAAGGTATTGGATGATTGGGTTTTGCATGGCAAAAACACATCTAAATGTCCTGTCTTGATTAATTTGGATAATTGAAATACAATTACTGCACCAAAGAGTCCAAGCTTAGATAGTATGTAAATGATGATTTTCACATTTAAACAATTACAAATTAACATTAAGTAAAAAAAATTTCAATAATTGTCTTTATGAAACTTGAAAAGAAAGAAAATTTATCTTTCCTGAAAATTCAGGAATCCCCTCCCAGAACTGTTATGGAAATTCCTTCAAATGAGGGAATGTTCTAAACAGCATTTTGTCTATTTTTTCAGAAGTTTCTTTGTATATTTTAAAGTACCAAAATACAGTATAACTTTACTAATTTATATATCAATTCATATCATTTAGTAAATATAATTAAAAAAATTGATATTGCAAATATATTTATAAAAATTTTGCAAGTTTATTTTAAAGTGCTTCAAAAAACAAAATAATTTACCTTCCTTCGGATGAGACTTTATGAAAACTATCATAAATGGAAGAATGTCATCTGTACTTGATTCAATATCCTCTCCCAGTGCGGTTTTTGGATACTGAATCAAGTTACCAATTACATTTTTCAAATGTCTCATTTAGTAAAAATTTTAAACGATTTTCTTGAACTTTACTCTGTGAGGTGTGAAATCACCTTTGCGATGCTTGTAATTATCTACATATTCAGAAAAAGTGCCTTCGAAAAAGTAAACGTCTGAATCGCCTTCAAATGCAAGGATATGTGTGGCTATTCTATCCAGAAACCATCTGTCATGCGAGATAACGACGGCGCTTCCGGCATAGTTTTCGAGTCCTTCCTCTAATGCTCGGAGTGTATTGATGTCAATGTCGTTAGTCGGTTCATCCAATAAAAGTACATTGGCGTTTTCTTTAAGCGTTAAAGCAAGGTGGAGACGGTTCCGTTCGCCGCCGGAAAGTATTCCACACTTTTTTTGTTGGTCCTGACCGCTGAAATTGAATCTGGCAACATAAGCTCTAGAATTTACATCGCGTTCGCCGAGTTTAATCAGGTCGGCGCCACCGGAAACAACTTCCCAGACGTTCTTTTGGGGGTCTATTGAGGTGTGCTGTTGGTCAACATAACCCAGAACAACGCTGGCGCCAATACGGAAATCGCCTGAATCAGGCGCTTCAAGACCCATAATCATTCGGAAGAGTGTGGTTTTACCCGCTCCATTTGGTCCGATGATTCCAACAATGGCGGCGGGAGGTATAATGAATGATAAATCTTCAAATAAAACCTTGTCGCCAAAAGCCTTGGAAATGTTTTTAACTTCCAAAACGTTGTTCCCGAGTCTCGGACCATTGGGAATGAATATCTCAAGGCGTTCTTCCTTCTCTTTGGTATCTTCGGACATCATGTTATCGTAAGCGGTGAGCCTTGCTTTGGCTTTGACGTTCCTTCCCTTAGGAGACATGCGCACCCATTCAAGTTCGCGCTCCAGTGTTTTACGTCTTTTGCTTTCCGATTTCTCTTCAAGCTCTAATCTTTTGGTTTTTTGTTCTAACCAGGAGGTGTAATTTCCCTTCCAGGGGATACCTTCGCCGCGGTCAAGCTCGAGAATCCATCCCGCAACGTTGTCTAAGAAGTATCTATCGTGTGTAACGGCTATAACCGTGCCGGGATATTTCTGTAAAAATATTTCGAGCCAGAAAACCGATTCGGCATCGAGGTGGTTGGTGGGTTCGTCGAGCAGGAGTATATCGTGGTTTTGCAGTAATAAGCGGCATAAAGCCACTCTGCGTCTTTCGCCACCGGATAAAAATTTGATTTTCATATTTTCATCGGGACATCTAAGGGCGTCCATAGCTCTTTCGAGTTTATTGTCGAGTTCCCATGCGTCATGTCTGTCGAGGGCATCGGTAATTTCGCCTTGCTTAATCAGGAGTTTGTCCATTTCATCGGCATCCATGGGTTCGGCGAATTTAGCATTGATTTCCTCGTATTCTTTTAGTAAGTCAACAACTTCCTGAACACCTTGCCGGACTACTTCTTTGACTGTCATTTCATCGTCGAGGTGCGGTTCCTGCTCTAAATAGCCAATAGTATATCCCGGGGAGAAAGTAACTTCCCCATCAAAGGATTTTTCCTCGCCGGCAATTATATTCAGGAGTGTGGATTTGCCGGAGCCATTCAGTCCGATGATACCGATTTTTGCTCCATAGAAGAAGGATAAGTAAATGTCTTTCAAAACTTGCTTCTGTGGAGGAAACTTCTTGCTTACGCCAATCATTGAAAATATTATTTTTTGTTCATCAGCCATTATTTTACCTCTTAATCCATAATATGCAAAATTAATATTATTTGAATTATTATTTTGAAATTTCTTTTTTCCAGAAAGCAAGTATAGAACTGAGATTTCAAAGAATATAAAAAATGTGTTTGCAGGATGTCTGTCTGGGAATATTTTTTTACCAGCCTAAAAATGAAAAAAAGACACAGTTAAGTGTCTTTTATTTCAAGTATGTACCCGGAACAGGACTTGAACCTGCACGAGAGTTCTCTCACTACACCCTGAATGTAGCGCGTCTGCCAATTCCGCCATCCGGGCGGCTTTAGAAGTAGAACGGTTATAGAAGTAGAACATAGAAATAGAAGTAGAAGTAGAATAAGGTTGATTTTTATTTAATGACATTTATTCAATTAACGACATTGTCTTAGAATAAATTAGTTTGAGTTATCAACCTCAAGTTGTAGAAAATAGAAAAATTTAATTTCGTTTTGAACGAATGCTCTTTGTTATTGAATATAGGATTTTCGAAACTTCACTTATTTGCTCGATTAGTTCGGCATGCCTTTTATCCGGTATAATTTCAGTTTCGTGAAATAAGTCAATCCAATATTCTGTTTCGAGTAATTCCTTATAGGCAATGTGCATCTTAGAAACATAATCAGGTTCGCTAATTGAACCTTGAGCTTCAGCCACATTAGCACCAACAGATGTTCCGCTGCGAAGCATTTGCTTTAATAAATCATTTTCGATTTTATTACTATCAATATCGCGATATAAAATCACAATATTCTTGGCTAATTCTAAACATTTTCTATATAAATTATTACTTTTATCCATAACTTCTTTTTCTTTATTTCTTTTATTTCTAATTCTATTTTCTATATTATAAAAAAAATTAACCTTACTCTACTTCTATTTCTACTTCTCTGTTCTATTTCTATAACCGCGGTGAGGGTGGGATTCGAACCCACGGAACCCGAAGGTTCAACGGTTTTCGAGACCGCCCGATTCAACCACTCTCGCACCTCACCGTATCCGTCTTTACAAAAAGTCAAGACTTGCAATTTACCAAAAAAATTTGATTTTTTCAAATTTGTATTGACGGTTTTGTTCCTGATACTTTAATTAAAGAGACCTCTGAAAAATGTCATTCTGAACTTCAAAATAATGGAATTAATAAAAATAAAAAATGACAATCCAATAAATTCCTTTATTTTTCAGAGGTCTCTTAAAAATAAAAAATATTTTTATACGTTATGATATTTTTTTATTTTTATAATTTAATAAGGGTTGATTTTCATGGCTCTAAGGAGGTTCCAACCGGGACATGTCATTCAATATTAAAGGCTTCAGGTTTAAAATAAAAGGAGATTTATGATAAATTTAGCTTATTCCATAATAATAGAAGCAACCGAAGAACCGGATTTCTTTGGATTCTATTCTCCTGAATTAGAAGGGTTTAGCAGTGTGGGTCATTCCATTGAAGATTCAATTTATCAAGCAAAAAATGGAATAAAAGAACATGTTAACCTTTTAAAAGAGCTGGACAAACCAATTCCAAATGTTAATCCGAATCCAAAAATAATAATACAAAATCAGGAAAAACCCAAAGCAGCTTAAAAAAAGAATAATCAAAGTTCATTGATAAAGAGAATGACAAAGAGAGCATTTTAGGCGGCTTCGATTTGCGCAAGTATGATGAAGGGCTGGGAAGGTAAAAAATGAAATTACTTCTCAAACCGGTAGAAAATTAAAGTGAGGGATTTAAGTGTAATAAAATATTTTTCCAATTGTTTTGTCTAATAATATTGATTTATAGGGAGTTTTGTATGTCGAACGGTAAAATAACAGCTATCATAGAAAAAGATGAATATGGTTACTTTGCTTATTGCCCCGAACTAAAAGGTTGTATGACTCAGGGTGATACATTTGAAGAAGCTATGGCAAATTTGAATGAGGCTGTCGAACTTTATATTGAAACGATTGAAAAAGATGAAATTCTTTTAAGCAAGGAAATATTTACAACAAGTATTGAGGTTGCTTTTGTCTAAACAGCCCGTATTAGATGCAAAAAAAGCTGAAAAGTTATTATTGGATTCCGGTTATGTTCTAATACGAACAAAGGGCAGTCATAGAATTTATAAAAAAGTAGATAATCGAATAGTTCTACCATTTCATTCTGGCAAAAATTTGCATCCGAAAATTACTAAAGCTATTCTCGAAGCTACTAAATCTAAAGAAGACGATGAAGGGCAATTCTAACCGACTCTCATTCATTTATAAAGAGAAAGACAAAGGAGCATCTTATGCAACTTCGGTATAAGCATTTGCTTTTTAACTGATTAATTGTTAAATTAGATAATTAATTAAAGGTAATAAATGCAAAAATTAGCATTAGAAATAGATAAAACCCATTCCCGGATTCTTAAAGGTTATAAAAAGTACGGATTTAAGAATCAAAAGGAAATGCTAGATAAGGCTATCGAATCCTATGAAGTTGAGAAATTAATTCCAGAGTTGGAAAAATCTGCGGATATCTACTTAGAATTACTATCCATCGATGATGATATTATGCAACTCAAAAGTATGCACACATCAGGATTTCCTGAATGAATTTTGAATTATATCGTGGAGTTATAATTGATGCGGATTTTAATCCTACTTTAGGCTCCGAAACAGGTAAAATCAGACCTTGCATTATAGTTACAAACGACATTTACAATAAGAAACTACCGATAATTCAAGTTGTACCTATAACTACATGGACTGAAAAGAAGAGCGTAATAATTACGAATGTTACGATTCCACCAACTGAACAAAACGGATTGACCCATTTATCTATAGCAGATTGCCTTCAGACAAGACCTATTGACTACACCGAGAGGTTCAAATCAATAAGAGGAGTTGTTGAACCGGAAATAATTAGAAAAATCAATTTAGCCCTCAAATTAGTTTTCAATTTATGATGTTCCAATGATTGACAAGGAGAAGGGCAAAGAGAGTATATAAGGCGGCTTAGGCTTGCGCGAGTAAGATGATGGGCAGGGTGTTTATCTTTTTCCGGTAGAATTCAATACTTATGGAGCAGGCTCGTTAATTCCATTATCGTATAAACCGACGAGAATGGAAATTAGGTGGTGATTTGGATTCAAGAATTGAACCTGTTGTTTTTGAAGAGAACCAGCCGGATTATAGCGGCTTTTTAGAAACTATTGTCAATACCGGAGTAGAGATAAATTAATGTTCTTAACTTTTTTCTAATCTAAATTCAGGAATTACTTCTGATTTCAATGACAAGGGCAGTCAGAAGGATTTTCCGAGTGTAAGGAATGTCCACCATAACTTTTATCCCAATTTTTGGCGATTTAATGTTTACTTTTTGTTATTATTTAAAGATTCCATCAATTCATTTACAATATAAGAAGCTTTTTTAAAATCGCCATTCTTAAGAATAGGTGCGTTTATCACTAATATCTTATTTTCAATAATGGTTGTAGAAAAAAGTTGTATTTCGGTTGGTTTTTCTACTTTATCATTCAAATCACCTATTCGAAAATACCATATAAACCATTCTCTTAATTTTGATAATACCCATTGATTATTTGGATTTAATATTTTAATTTTTAATTCAGATTTAAAGTATTTTATTTCATAATCTGAATAATCAATAAGTAGCTGTTTTTGATCGTTTAAATTTACATTATTAAAATTCTTTTTATCATCATTTATTTTTAAGAGTGAAAATTGTATTATCTGATCATCTATTTTGACAAAATTCTGAGGCTTCATTTCAGTTACCTTACGATTAATTGCGAAATTGATAGATATACTTGAATTTGAATAAATAATTTCTGTTGAGTTATTATTTTCAATAGTATTGATTTTCATTTCAATAATTGAAAACGAGGTCTGTCCATAAAGGTTGGTAACAAAAAATCCTAAAATAATTGTCAATATTGTTATTTTCATAAAACTTGCACTCATATAACTTATTTAAACTCTCAATAAAAGTCAACAAAATTAACAAAAAAATTGAATTTTAACAAAATAAATTGTATAGAATTTTCTATTTCGTAAAACCCTCGAAATTCATAATAATATCGAATCTTCAAATATTTAATTCAATAACAAAATAAAATTCAACCAATTCCTAAATTTTTCATTTGATGAAGAGCCTAATCTCTTTTTTATCACTTTTCCATCGTCTTCTTTTGTTTAAAATTTCGAAATGAAATTTCGAGTTACTTAACATAATTTTTTTCTTCCATCCTTAAATCCTAAAAATCCTAATTCAGACTATTCCCAATTCCTCTTTTCACAAATATCATACTCAAAATTACTGAAACTAATAATCCCGGCACAAGCGGTTCAAATTGAGTGAAAATCTGATAATTAAAAAATTCATAATGAGATGATAAATATGAAGCTATTGTCCATAATCCCGATGCTCCTGCTGATGCCAACATTAATATCAGGAATTTCTTTTCAGTGATTTTTATTTTATCAAAATATGTAAGCAGCATGGGCAGGAGTAACCCGGGAACGGCAATTGATGCGGTTTTGTATATCAATTCAACAGGCGAAGGGAGAGCCAGCGCCATAATTATTCCAACTAAAGATGTAATTAGTATTCCAATTCGTAGATAAAATGTTATTGATTTATCATCCTGCCTCTTTCCAAGAATTCGCGGAATTATATCCTGACCGATAGTAGCTCCCGATACAAATGCATATCCATTCAATGCCGACATGATTGGAGCAAGCATAGCAGCAATAAATAATCCCTTCCAAACGGCAGGCAATACACTATCTGCAAGAGAAATATAAGCCATCATGGGTTGTTTCAAACTAAAGAAGGCTTTAGCATATAGTCCGGTAGTTAATGTGAAAAAATCGAATACACCCCAAAGAATTACCGAAATAAGTATTCCCCGGCTTGCAATCTTTGGAGTTTTAGCTGCGGAACATCTTTGATGGAAACCCGGGTCAATAAAGGTTTGAAGTGCAATGATATACCACGAAGCTATGAATTGCCATGAATGATTACCTGCTAAAGTTAAATGTGAGTTTGGAAGATTGCCGGAAAGAACTCCATAAGTTCCGAACTTTAAAACGGTGAAAATCAATAATACGGCAAAGCCAATATACATCAGTAGGAATTGTGCTACGTTTGCAAATACATCTGCTTTAAATCCGCCTGTAAATATATAAGCGGTTGATAATACCGAGCCTAATACAATGCAAATCCATAAATCCCATCCAAAGAAAATTTGCAATATTACACCCGTCATCAGGATATAAGGTGCAGGAATAGTTATTAAAAGAACGATAACGGAAGCGAGAAATCCTGCTCGATTTCCAAATTTTCGTGATACTTGTTCGGCTATTGTGGTAACATTCAAATTCCGGATTTTTTTAGCAAAGTACAATGCGAAAATAACGGCTGCAATATAATATGGTAATCCCCAGCAGACCCATGCGGATATTCCATTGGTATAGACAAATTCTCCGACTCCGAGTATATTACCATACCATGTCGATACTAAAGTTGCAACAAATAATGGTAAGGATAATCTCCTGCCTGCTAGAATAAATTGAACAGCTCCCGAACTGCCTTTTTCTTTATTCCGGGCTATAATGAAACCTATAAACAGGATTAATGCTCCATAACAAATTATCACAAAATAATCAAATATAACAAGTTTCATTTGTAATTTTCGGATTGGTTCATCATTTTAATAGAGGCTTTCTCAAAAGTTAAATTTCTGTCATTCTGAACTTGTTTCAGAATCCATAAAACTGCACTGGGAGTGGATTCTGAAACAAGTTCAGAATGACATTTCTCTGATTTCGAAACTTTTGAGACAGCTTCCAGCAACAAGTTACATTTATTATTTTTGGCTTGGTTCATCATTTCAAAATTACTTAAATTTCCATAAATATGATTAATTTTGAGTTTTTTTGGAGAAAGACTTTGAATATATATGCACTGATAATTTTAATAACCATTATTATCGGCTTTGTGCTGGACACAATTTCGGATATTTTGAATCTTAGTTATCTTGGAAAACCGTTACCAAAGGAATTCGAAGGAGTATTTGATTCGGAAAAATACCTGAAATCGCAGAGCTATACCCGAACCCAGACTTATTTTGGTTTTATTACATCAACATTCGATTTAGTAATTCTTTTGATATTTTGGTTCGCGGGAGGCTTCGAATGGGTAAATCAATTAATCATCCCTTTATCCGATAGTATCATAATTCGGGGATTGATTTTCGCTGCCGTTTTGATGCTCGGAAACTTTGTTCTTGGGCTTCCTTTCGGGATTTATTCAACTTTTGTAATTGAAGAAAAGTTCGGATTTAACAAAACAACAGTGAAAACTTTTATTCTGGATATAATCAAATCAATGGCTCTCTCTGTGGTATTGGGAGGATTGGTATTATCTTTGATTCTGTATATCTTAATGCAAACCGGCAGTGAGGCTTGGCTATATGGCTGGATTGCAGTAACGATTATAACATTAGTTATTCAATTTATTGCACCAACTTGGATAATGCCTCTCTTCAATAAATTCAAACCGCTTGATGATGGTGAATTAAAATCTGCAATACTGGATTATGCAGCTTCGGTTAAATTTGCATTAAAAAATATTTTTGTAATGGATGGTTCGAAGCGTTCAAGCAAATCGAATGCTTTCTTCACAGGATTCGGGAAGAATAAAAGAATTGCCCTGTTTGATACTTTGATAGAAAAACATACGACCAGTGAACTCGTTGCAGTACTTGCCCATGAAATAGGGCATTACAAAAAGAAACATATAATAACCGGTATGGTAATTTCAATCCTTCATTTCGGATTATTATTTTATTTGCTTTCAATATTCCTTAATGAGAAAGGGCTTTACGATGCATTCTTTATGACATCACAACCAATCTATGCCGGACTTGTATTTTTTGGTATGCTATATTCTCCCATTGAGATGCTCCTGGGAATAGCTATGAATATACTTTCGAGAAAGAATGAATTTGAAGCAGATAAATTTTCCGGAGATACAACCGGAAAGCCGGAAGAATTATGCTCGGCATTACTTAAAATGTCAGAACATAATTTATCCAATTTGAATCCGCACCCGTTTTATGTTTTCGTTAATTACTCACATCCCCCCGTTTTAATCCGGATTCAGGTTTTACGAAGATTATTAGGGAGTTCTATAAATTAAAGAATGTCATTCTTCCATTTTAGATAGTTTTAACACAGCCTCGAATGCTGGAATGACAATTTTAGAACTTTCAATAAGTTATCAATGAATAAACATTGTTGATTTACAATAAATTATTTTTTAATGAATTTATTATTAAATTCTAATTATAATAAGTTAATAATGGAATATATTTAATGTAATTTATTAGCAAACTTAAAAATATTATTGACTCTATTGCATTTAAGTAAAATTGCATTATTTTTTTTCTTAATTTTGAATTTTTAGAAATAGACAATATGTTTATTTATAATCGTTGATATTTTATAATAAATGAAGCTGAATATGGATATATATAAAGAAATAGCCGAAAACTCCCGTGATGTTATTTTTTCAATTAATTCGAATTTTCAAATAACATATTGGAATACGGCTGCAGAAAACACTTTAGGTATGTCCAAAAACGAAGCTTTGGGAAAACCTTTCTTTGAACAAATTGTTCCGGCAACTTATCATGAAGAATTGCGAAAAGGATTAGCTAATAATAATTCCGGGAAAGAATCTGTAATTTTTCAAAATATTCTGGAAATATATCTTAAGAAAAAAACCGGTGAATACATTCCTTTTGAACTTCAATTAAAGAAAATTTCGGATGAACCGGAATCTGAAATTCTATGTTTTGCCCGTGATGTCCGTCATCACATGGAAACAGAATCCGAACTTAATAAGCTTATAGAAGAAATGCAGGTTTCTAAAGATATAATCGAGCAAAATGCAAGTGAATTAATTTATTTGAACCATAAATTAGAGGAATCCGAGCAACAGCTTCAGGAATTAAATACTGCTAAGGATAAATTCTTTTCTATAATTGCGCATGACCTTAGAAATCCATTTCAGGGATTTCTGGGTTATTCCGAATTCCTTGCCAGGGATATCGAAAACCTGACAAAGGAAGAAATAATAGAATATGCCGGAAGTATGAATGAATCAGCACGTCAACTATTTAAACTTCTGGAAAATCTTTTGCATTGGTCACGAATACAACGGGGAATGATAGAATTTAATCCCATTACATTAGACCTTTATAGCTGTGCTTCAATGAATATTGATATTATTTACCTGAAAGCTAAACAAAAAGGAATTAAATTAGAAAATATCATTCAACAGGATTTAAATGCCTTTGCCGATGTTAATATGTTCAATACCGTTATGAGGAATCTTGTTTCAAATTCCGTGAAATTCACGCCATCAGGTGGGACAATCACAGTCGGAGCAAATATTCTGAATGAAAATTTTATTGAAATTTTCGTCCGGGATACCGGTGTTGGAATGGATGAAAAGGCTTTAGGAAAGATATTCCATATAGATAGCCAGCATACGACAACCGGCACCGACCAGGAAACCGGTACAGGCTTAGGTTTAATTTTATGCAAAGACCTTGTGAATAAATGTGGCGGTGAAATTCGTGTTGAAAGCGAAGTTGGCAAAGGTTCTACTTTCTTCTTTACTTTGCCTGCAAAAGGGGAAGAAAATTCAGAAGAATAATGGTTAATGGTCAATGAAAAATTGTCTGAACTTGGATTTTTAGGATTAAAGGATTTTAGGATTATAGGATTAAAAGAAAAAATGATGTTTAGGTTTTCCATTAACCATTGACCATTATCCATTAACCATTAAAAATTGAATCATGGTTCAGACAATAGTCTTAAATTTCAAACATTCCTATAAAGGTCGTGTGCAATTTCCCGATGTCGATTCATTCGGTATTGTGCATAATCTGCGGTATTTCTATTGGCTGGAATATGCCCGAACTGATTACTTCAAGTCAATCGGTGTTAAAATAAATAAAGATTCATTCACAAAAGAATTCACCGTTAATGTTGTTCATGCCGAAATAGACTACTTTGCTCCCGCACGATTTGATGAAGAATGGGAAGTATTGACAAGGATAAGCAAGATTGGTTCGACTTCATTTACATTCGACAATATTATTCGAATGAATGATGGAACAATACTTGCCAAAGCAAGCGCAGTGTTAGTCTATATTAATCCAAAATCATTAGAGCCGGAGCGTGTTCCGGATTGGCTTCGGACATTAATTAATAATTTTGAAGATAATAAATAATTTAAATAATTTAATTGATTAAATTGCATTTTTGTAAAAGAAAATATTTATTATGAAAAATTAATTTTTTGCAGAAGATGAAGAGTGAACCTCATATAGAAAAAGTCGTAACCATTACAGATAATAAGTCTGCCGGATACGATTTTGAATACTGGCAAACCAAGAGCTTCAGCGAAAGACTCGAAGCTTTGGAATTTTTAAGACAACAATACAGTAAATTTATCAATGCTCCCACAAGACTTCAAAGAGTTCTTACAATTGTTGAACGAAAAAAAAGTTGAATATTTAATTGTAGGAGGTTATGCAGTTGCTTTGCAAGGATATCCCAGATATACCGGCGATATTGATATATGGTTCAATCCCTTTTCTGATAATATACGAAAAGTATTGAATTCTATAATTGAATTCGGATTTTCCTCATTAAACATTACTGAAAAAGACCTTATTAAACCAAACACCGTTATTCAATTTGGATTTCCACCTCTTCGAATTGATTTACTAAATGAACTTGATGGAGTGAATTTTGAAGTTTGTTATAAAAATAAGAATATCTTGTTATTGGATGATTTGGAAATTAATCTTATTAACATTGAAGATTTAATCGTAAATAAAAAAGTAACCGGAAGACATAAGGATTTAGATGATATAGAACATTTATCCCAATTTCAGGAGAAAAAATGAAAAAATTTATTTTATTTAGTTTATTTAATTTATTTATTATTGTATCCTGCAAGGAAAATTCTCCGACCAATGATACTGGAACAATTAAAGGTAAAATTATTGATGCAAAAACCTTTATTCCGATTTCAGGAGCATTAGTAAGTACTGACCCGCCGTCTTCATCAGTTTTAAGTGATAGCGGGGGAAATTTTACCCTGAACGATTTAAGCAACCATCTTTATAATATAAGTATTGAGAAGGAAGGATATTTGTCTAATCAAATAAGTGTCAATGTAATAACCGGCAAAGTTACAAATTGTATTGTACCAATGTCCGGTAAAGTAGACAATAATCATCCGCCCAATCAAATTACAAATTTAATCCCGGCAAATAATTCAACTATTAATACAACAACATGCAATTTATCATGGTCTTGCACCGACCCTGATAATGATAAATTAACTTATGATGTTTATATTGGCAATGATTACAATAATCTAAATAAGGTCTATTCCGGTTTGGGAACCTCCCAATATTCATTAAATGATTTGACAAATGTTACATATTATTGGTATATTGCAGCCAAAGATAATTACGGCGCTGAAACGAAAAGTGAAACTATGATGTTCGAAGTTAATCTAAATAATCCTGATGAACCTTTTACTTATTTTCCATTTGATGGTACCATTAATGATAACTCTTCAAATCATTGGGAGACTTCGAGTTATGGAACAAATTTTATTCAGGATAGATTTGGCGCACCGAATAAAGCAATAAATTTCAATGGAAATAGCAATATTACAATACATGACACAAAGGCATCGGATTATCAGGGCTACGACATAACAGTATCGGTTTGGATTAAGCCAAAAAGTTCCTGTATGAATGCACCCGAAACCCATATCGCATTGGTTGCTGATAATAAGGCAAAATTATACTTCGGTATTACAAAAAAGAGGGAAATGGAGGTCTGGACTACTTCCAACAGATGGGTAGGATGTAAAGAACCTATACCAAATGATACATGGACGCATGTCTCATTTGTACTCAACCAAAGTAAAGAATTTTGTTCGATTTATTTAAACGGAGAGCTTGCCGTATCAGGAGCTTTACCGAAGATTCAGACTAATCAATTAGTGAAAATTGAAATTGGCTCGAGGACATGGATTAACGACCATTATTGCGGTGGAATGGATGAACTTAGAGTTTACAGAAAAGCGCTAACTCTTGACCAAATAAAAGCATTAGCAAAATAAATAAAATCCCTCCAGTCAGGAGTTCCTCTTGACTGGCAGTTTCAGCGTCAATAGGAACTCTTGACGTTAGGGAGAATGTTGAAAAAATAATCATTGTAATATTGTTTTATTTTTATTAAATTGTATAAATAATTGTTAAATGTCAGAATCCACGTTATTCGGACTTATAAAAATTTATATTGAGAACTGTAGGATATGGCGGAATTTGTAGAAAAATATATAAACCCTTTTACTGATTACGGTTTCAAGAAACTGTTTGGTGAGGAAATCAATAAGGATTTGCTTTTGGACTTCCTGAACGAATTGCTAAAAGAGGAGCAAGGGCAAATCAAAGATTTAACATATCTGAAAACAGAGCATCTCGGAACTACCGATTTAGATAGAAGAGCAATATTTGACTTATATTGTGAAAATGAACGGGGCGAAAAATTCATTGTCGAAATGCAGAAGTCAAAGCAAAATTTTTTCAAGGACAGGACTGTGTACTATTCCACTTTTCCGATTCGCGAGCAGGCAAAACGACCTGATTGGAAATTTGAATTAAAGTCGGTCTATACCATTGCTATACTTGATTTTGTGTTTGAAGAGGATAAGAACGAACCTGATAAATTCAGATATGACGTTAAGCTGACAGACACAGAAACGAACAAGATATTTTATGATAAATTGACATTTATATACTTGGAAATGCCTAAGTTCAAAAAGACGGTTGATGAGCTTGAAACACGATTTGATAAATGGTTGTATGTCATTAGGAATTTGAATAGGCTCGATAGAATACCTGAAAAACTCCGAGAAAAGATATTTGAAAAAGTATTCGAGGCTGCCGAGATAGCGAAGTTCACATACGAGCAGGTACTTTTTTATGAGGATAGTTTGAAGCATTACTTAGATTTAAAAAACTCTTTGGATACGGCAAGAGAAGAAGGAGAGATAAAAGGGATTGAAAAGGGTAAAATCGAGAGAACAAAGGAAGTAGCAATTAAAGCTCGCAAGAAAGGTCTATCTGTAAAAGATATTTCCGAATTAACAGGATTAACTGAAGAAGAAATAAATAAATTATAGATTGAATTTAATCATCAAAGTAGAGATGTCTCATAATACAAGAGTTCCTCCTGACTGGCAGACTCTCAACGTCAAGAAGAACTCTTGTCTTCCTGGGAATACTCCATATCCAATTGATTATTTGTGTTTTCAGGTCGTACATCTTTTGTTGCTGTCTTAAATGTATTGTTATCAACACCTCCGGGTATTCGAATTTCTTTGCCCGATAATAGATCCTCAATTGTAATAATTTGAATCCTGTCAAATTTATATCCCATATATTTTCCAGCATCTTTGGCTGCTAATTCCATTGGTTTAGTAACATCATCTTGAAAACAAACAAAAATACCAATATCAGCATTTTCCGAATTAATGACATCCTTGAACTCTCTCATATTTTTTACTGTAACACCACCGCTTTTTACTTCGATAAGAATAATGCCCTTATCTTTTTCACTTTTCATGAAAGTAATATACCCATCCCAGCCGCCATCGCCAATTTTTTTTGGATTATGAATTCCGTTCAATAAAACTTCGATAACCCATTCCTGAAACTCAAATCTACCCTTTAATACTTTCTGTGCAAGTTCTTTTGCAGATGCTATATCTTTTGGAAAACCATGAATTTCAATTTGATTAATTATTTTATTTTTCATTTCACCTTCATAAGGATCTGTCAGCCTTTTCTTAATTAATCTAATGGCAAGATGGGAAATATCTACTCCTATCCACTGCCTGTTTAATCTATTTGCTACTGCAATTGTAGTCCCACAACCACAAAAGAAATCGGCAACTATATCACCTTCGTTTGATGATGCTTTGATAATTCTATCAAGTAGCGCTTCCGGCTTCTGTGTAGGATAACCGAGACGTTCTTTCGCTTGACCTGCTATAACATGAATATTCCAATAATCACACATAGGAACGCCAGGAGATAATTCATCTGTTGCTCTGATTTTCTTTTTACCAAATTCATCAATAAATGTATTAATCTTTTTCCCTCCTTTAATTCTCTTTTTTGTTTGTTCTGTAAAATCATCATACAATTGATTCCAGATAACTTTTGATGATGATGAATATCTCAATATTATATCATGCATATTTTGGAAATTATCTTGTTTTGAAGTCCATCTTTTATAACACCATACAATTTCATTTCTGAAATTTTCTTTACCAAAGATTAAATCACATACTATTTTTAAATAATGGCTCATATTGGGGTCACAATGTAAATAAAAGCTACCTGTTTTCTTTAAAACCTTCCTTATATAGTAGATTCTAATAGCCATTGTTGTAAGATATGAAACGATGGATTTTGAGATATTAATTGAATCGAGAGTTTTAATAAATGTATAGGTATCTTTGTTCAAATCATATAAATCGTTTAAAGCGTCAACATAGCTAATATTGCTCCAAGTATCAGCAAAGGCTTCCTTTTGAGCTTTTGTATCGTTCATCTCAATATTTTCGAATAATATATTATAATTTCGTTTTGAATTGAATGGAGGGTCTATATAGACTAAATCAATAAATCCATCCGGATTTTTGTTATACAATTCTTTCAATCTTTCGAGGCAATCGCCGAAAAAAAGTTGTTTCATATTGTTTTTATCATTTTAATCAAAAATATGAAAAATTTATTCAATTTTAATCGAATTCTTTCCTCCCGTCAAGAGTTCCTCTTGTCTGCCGGATTAAGCATCAAAAGGAACTCTTGACGTTTGGAAAAACTTATAATTCTTAATTCATAAATCATAATTTTTTTTTCTACAAAGCTTCTTTTCCTGCTTTTTTCCTATCTCATTTTTCATTATCAACCGGCAGCGGAGGTCTCCACTTGCTCATAACGCTGTGGCGGCGCCCATATAAGAAATAAATCACAAATCCAATCAACAGCCAAGCTAATAATCTAAGCCAGTTCTCCGATGGGAGCGCGAACATCAACAGCACACAGAATATAATCCCCAATATCGGTACGAGCGGCACAAACGGCGCTCGAAACGGACGCTTTGCATCGGGATGAGTCCGGCGCATTATTAATACGGCAGAACAAACTATAACGAAAGCTAATAAAGTGCCGATATTTACTAATTCCGCAAGTATTCTCAAAGGGAGTAAAGCAGCGAGTGTACCGACGAAAATGCCTGTTAGAATTGTTGATTTCCAAGGCGTCCTGAACTTCGGATGAATTGCTCCGAAAATGCTTGGCGGCACTAATCCGTCGCGAGCCATAGCAAGAAAAACCCGCGGCTGGCTTAGCATCATAACCAAAAGAACTGACGTAATGCCGGTCAATGCGCCGAGTGCTATTAAAAACTGCGCCCATGGCAATCCAACCTGCATGAAGGCGTCCGAAACAGGAGCGTCGATGTTTATTTTGTTATATGGAACCATTCCCGTAATTACTGCGGAAACTGCTATATACAGAACCGTGCATATCAGCAGTGAAGCGATAATACCGATAGGCACATCTTTGCTGGGATTTTTAGCCTCCTCGGCATGAGTGGATACAGAATCGAATCCGATATATGCAAAAAATATCATTGCTGCACCGGCAAACATACCCAAAGGTTCGCCATTCAAGCCGGTTTGACCGATTAATGTTTTACCGAAAAATGCTATTCCGGTATATCCGAACGGAGCAAAAGGAACCCAGTTATCCGTGTTTATGTAAAAAGCTCCGACAGCAATCACAAACAAAACAATTACTAATTTAATAGCGACCATTGTCGCATTGAAAGTTACGCTTTCCCTGATACCCTTTACCAGAATCAAGGTTATTATTATTGTAATAATTACGGCAGGCAAGTCAAAAGCAGTCCCCGTACCGGTAAGCAAGCCCGTTGCGGGGTTGAAATCAAAGGGCGCCCGGGTTATTCCTTTCGGCAGGTGTATATCAAAAATCCCTATTAAATTCTGGAAATACTGCGACCAGCCATGCGCAACAGTCGCCGATGCTACGGCATATTCAAGTATTAAGTCCCAGCCTATAATCCATGCCAATAGCTCGCCCAGAGTAGCATAAGCATACGTATAAGCAGAGCCGGCGACAGGAACCATCGAGGCAAATTCGGCATAGCATAGCGCAGCAAATACACATGCCACACCAGCCAGACAAAATGATAGAATCAGAGCCGGACCTGCTTTATCGGCTGCTGCTACTCCGGTTAAAACGAAAATTCCTGTTCCGACAATTGCGCCTACACCCAGGCTTGTAAGCCCGACAGGTCCTAATATTCTGCGGAGCCTGTTTTCACCCTTCATTTCCTCCATCAGCAATTCGTACGGTTTTCTCTTAAACAGCCCACTTCCCATGAACACCTCTTTATTTTATTTAACTTTGTAAATTAAAAATGCAAATTTATTAAGATTTGGTGAGATATTACGAAGAAATGTTTTGTATTTCTGAATATTTGATCTTAAATAGAAAATGTCATTCCTGCGAATGAGGCTGTGTAAAAAGTCATAAACAATTTAGACAAAAAATTAAAAATAATAAGTTACAAATATTTTATCAGGACTTACAATGACAAATTTTAGAAAAACAATAAAAATTCCGACTTTTTACACAGCCTCGAATGCAGGAATCCCCGCCAATATAGTGTAGAAAATGATATAATAAAATTATTCAAATCCTTCAATATAATCATTACTCATTTCAACTAAATTATATACTTTGAACATTCCAATAATTGTATCAAAATTATTCTCAAATAATTCATAGAGCCGATTATTCTTAATATTACCGGTTGTTATTAAAAGCAATTTTTCGGGATTACCTTTTAAATTGTAAGAATCCAAAAAATCAGAATCTTTGGTCACAACTATTCTATTTTGATTAATTGATAATTGGAGTATTTCGGAGTCCGGAGTTCTTTCCTTGGTTGGCAAGTCGTTCGTATGGATTGCGTCGAAACCTTTGAATATAAAAATTTCGCAAAGTGCGTAAGGAAGTTGGGCATCAACGATAAATTTCATGCAAGTACATTATGAATAGTTTTTACCTTTGTTAATTTTGAAGCAAAAACTAAGCAAGCTCGTATATCTTCTTCGGTCAGTGCAGGATAATCGGCTATTATTTCTTCATGTAACATGCCTGCTGAAAGTAAATCCAAAATTAATTCAACAGGATACCTCATATTGCGTATTGTGGGTTTTCCATGACATACATCAGGATTAAGAGTTATTCGTTGAAGCAAGTTTTCCATAATTTCTCCATATTTCAAATTCCGAATTATTAACGTTTTTCATTAATCTTTATTTTTACTTCACCTTCCATTCCACCCAAACTATAGCTTTCAGCTATAGCATGGGAATTTAAATGCCATCCTATCGCTTCCAGCGATAGAATAGCTGAAAAGTTTTATAGACATGGGTATGAATACGCCTATTATTTCTAATAATTTCTTTGCCGGATATTATTTTTCTCTATCACAGTAAATTTATTTTCAAAATTAATATGCTTCGTATCCATCAAAGATATTAGCGTATTTCCTGCGAAATCCGGTTCCTGACCTTTGTTCCTGAAATAAATAACTGCTGGAGGATTTTTCATAGAATATTTATAAATGATTTCGCCGTAATCCCTATCAAATGTTAGAATTATCATCTCATTTTTTTGAGCCAATTCTATAACTTCTTCATCTGGGATTCCAGGGCAATTTTCACGGATATTGAATACTTCAAATCCCTTAACCTTAAGAATTAGAATGCTTGGTTCAGGGAAATTCTCATTAGCTAAAAACTTCACTAAACTGTAGCCTCGTTAAATTGAAAATACATTTCATTTTGCATACATTCTTTGGTATATGCAAATACTGCCTGAAGCGCAATTGGAGTAAGATTTGGGTAGCTTTCAAGGATTTTTTGTTCGTTCCAGCCTTCAGCAAGGAGTTCGAGGATAAGTTCTACGGATAACCTTGTACCTTTTATAGTAGGTTTGCCCAACAGGATATTTTCATCCGAAACGATATAGTCTTGCCAATTCATAATTCCCTTTCTATTTATACAATCATAAAAGTTAACGATTAAATCATTGTTTTATTATTGTGCTATCTTTCCACCCATACCATTGCCTTCGGCGCTAACATGGGAAGAATTTGCCATCCTATCGCTCCCGGCGATAGAATGGCTGAAAAGATTCTGGAAAACTATAAAAAATTAAGGATTATGCTTATTTATAGAGAAAGTAAAAATAAATTATAATAGTAAAATTGAGTTTAATTCCCTTGCGGAGTGAAATACTGTTAATATATCTATTTGCTTAATATTTACAATACGATAAATAATTCTGTAATTGCCAAATATAAGTTCCCTCATATTTTCAATATCAATTTCGTGTACAATCTTGCCTGATTTAGGATAATCCTTAAGTAACCTTGCTTTTGCTTTGATTCTATTAATATGAATAGTAGAATATTTCGGAGAATCCTTAGCTATAAAATCCCTGATATTGATTAAATCACCTGCAGCTTGTTCAGTCCAATTTAGCAGTACCATTTTCAATCCATTTATCTAATTCATTATCAGGAATCACTCTTCCTTTTTCTGATTGTTCCAAACCGGTTTCAATTTTTTCCAATAATAGTATTTTGTCAAGTACATCATCAATAGAGATGGGGTCTTGCAAGCTGTTAATTCCGGTAATAATTTTTTCCTTTGTTATCATTACTTTTCCTTTATTATATCCGCAAAAATTTAATCACGATTATTTAACCTGAAAATTGTAATCTAAATATTCCCATTAATAGCTGCTATCTTCCACCCATATCATTGCCTTCGGCAATAGCATGGGAATTGAATTGCCATCCGAACGCTGCAAGAGCTAAAATAGCTGGAAAGTTAAAATTTTAAGAAAGAGAGTCATTATTTATATACATCGCCTCTCGATTCAATTTTAACAACTAAAATAACTTCGTTGGTTTTTATTATAATGATTCTGTATTTGCCGATTCTAATCCGATAAGTATTTGTTTCGCCCTGTACAGGTAAAATATCTATTTGAACGCTATTCTGTAACTTCTCTAAAACCGCATTCAATAATTTTTTATAAGCGGCTGGAAGTTTCTTATATTGTTTGTAGGCTTTCTTTGTAAAATGGATTATCATTTGGTCCATTCAATTGTTTTTCCATCATGATAATCCTTTACTGCCTGGTCAATTTCTTTCTTTTCAGTTGAATTGAGGGGAGTGGTATCGGATTTTACTATTAGCTCTTCAAACAAATCGATTAATACATGCTCCGGTTGTGATTGGAGCATCAAAAAAACGCTCTGTCGAGGAAATGATAAATTAGTTAATTCCATAATTTCTCCATATTTCAAATTCCGTATTATTAACGTTTTTCATTAATCTTTATTTTTGCTTCACCTTTTATACCACCCATACCATTGCCATCTGCAATGGCATGGGAAATTAAATGCCATCCTATCGCTCCCAGCGATAGAATGGCTGAAAAGTAAAGTTAATAAAAAAAATTGGAGACAATTTGAATAAAATTTCCTAAATTACATTATTGAATAGAACATAATTGTAAAGAATTTGTTTTCGGTGATTCATGGGCAAATTTTCAGTAAAATATTATAAATACAAAAGAGACGGCTATGAAATATTCAATTTATAGTTTGATAAAATCAAAATTTTTAAATTTATTTTTTAAAGAATCTAATTCAAAGAATAAAATTGATTCTGGAACTTAATTTAATTCTGATTCTGCTGTTTCTTGGTATATCAAAGGACTTGCTCTTGGTAATTTAGGAAAATATGACGAAGCAAATAATTATTTAGACAAAGCTATTGAATTGAAACCTGATTTTTCTGATGCTTGGTACAATAAAGGTGTTGCTCATGCTCAGTTACAAAAATATTCAGAAGCAATTAATTGTTTTGACAAAGCTATTGAATTAAAATCTTATTATTCTGTTGCATGGTATAATAAAGGAGCTACTCTTGGTAATTTAGGAAAATATAAAGAAGCTATCAAATGTTATGAAAAAGTTAATGAAATTAATCCTTTTTTTTATGATGCATGGTATAATAATGGTATTGATCATGGTAAGATAGGGAAATATTTGGAAGCAGTTAAATGTTTTAAAAAAGCTGCAAAATTAGAAAATAGATTTTTTAGAAATAAAATTTTTTATTGGTATCAATTTCTATCATTGTTAAATTAAATAATATTAATCAGAAAAAATTGTATCTGATTTTAATAAGTATTGAATAAATGAGTAATTAATGCATAAAGAAAATCAATATAACGAAAATAGTATTTATTCCCCTGTATGGCGACAATAAAAAACTACCGGCATTTAAGAAATCCGAAATCTTTGCCCGGTAAACAATCATTCACAATATAATATTTACGTTCTCGTTATTGCACTTGTATTAAAATAAAGATTTTGAATGTTGAAAGGTAGCAAAATGAAGCCGGAAACTAAACTTGAATTAATGAACGAAATTAAACAACTTGAACGGAATTTGTATTCGAAAAAAAGCAAATTGGGTTCGGTTGAAGCTATGGATAACAACTCTTCAAAAACATTTCAACCTCCTTATATTGGTGAACATGGTTTGGATTTGGACAAATGGAAGCAGGATTTTGAGAAATTAATTACTTCGATAGGTGAATGTTCGATTGGCGGCAATAGCGTTGATGATATTAAATTCGAAAGAGTAAGATGAAGTTCGTTATAGATAGCAATGTTTTGGTAAGTAGCCTCGACCCAAAGGATATTTTCTATTCCGAATGTCATCCTTTATTCGAAAAAATCTTAAGTATGGAGATTGAAGCTTTATGCCCTGTATTGGTATTGTCAGAAACTACCTGCGTATTAAGAAGAAGGACGAATAACGAAAATATTGCCGGAGCAACTTATCGGATGCTTGCACAGCTTCCTGCTATCAATTGGCTTGATATAACTCTTGAAGTTACCGAAAGAGCATGTTTACTCGGAGTCAAAACAGGGTTGAAAGGCGGCGATGCAATTGTCCTTCAGGTTGCAGAACAATATGGCATACCGCTTATAACAAAAGACAAAGAAATTCTTGAAAAAACCCCTAAAAGGATTTGGGTTTTTGAGCCTAACGAAATTCAACTTTAATAATCAAGAAATCCGAAATCGTTATGACGAAGAGTAAAAGAAATTTTCAATTTTCAACCAATTTTTAATGATTAATGAAAAATTTATAAAAAAAATATTGGTTTGAGTTACCTTAAACAATGATTCACAATATAATATTTATGTTCCCGTTATTGCTTTTATATTGATTTTAATAAGGAATTTGAAAACGAATTTAACCAATGAGAAAAATAAATTATTGGATGAAATATCGAAAATTGATGATGGTACGATATTATACACAATTGACGATATAATAAATTTCAACTATGTAAAAAAATATTCGTTAGAGCCTTTGACTCAGGAAGATATTATCGGCAGGGCTTTAGCAGGCGAAGAAGCTATTAAGAATAACAAAACTATGAGTCTGGGTGAACTCGAAGATGATATTAAGAACTGGAAATGAATGTAATTGTTACTTTTTAAGAAATTTTCAATTATCAATTTTACAATTTTCAATCAATTTTTAATGATAAATGACCCCTGAGAAATTTTCAATTATTTTATAAGGGAATTTGACTTTATTCTAAGTTCCTCTGCGAGCTTTGCGAGAATTTTTTTTCATGCAAAGTTCGCAAATGAAAAGCATATTCTTTGCGGTATTTGCGAGATTTTTTTTTCACGCAAAGTTCGCAAAGGAAAAACATAATCTTTGCGGTTTTTGCGAGATTTTTTTTCACGCAAAGACCGCAAAGGAAAAACATAATCTTTGCGGTCTTTGCGAGATTTTTTTTCACGAGAAGCTCGAAAAGGAAAAACATATTCTTTGCGAGCTTTGCGAGAATTTTTTTTTCATGCAAAGCACGAAAAGGAAAAACATATTCTTTGCGGTCTTTGCGAGAAAATTTTCCGCAAAGTCCGCAAAGAAAGAAAAATATTAATTGTAAAATTGAAAAATTGAAAATTCATTGCAAAATTGAAAATTGATAATTGAAAATTCTAACAATCACACGATATGCACCACAATAGAAAAACCCCCAAACCTCCCTAAAATAAGAGACACGGGGGTTTTAAAATTAAAAATATCCTATTCTTTCGTCAGCGTAGCGCCAAGAAAATCGCGATTCATCATTGCAATAAAGCGCACAGATACTTGCTTGGGGCATACAGCTTCACATTCATAAAAATTAGTGCATCCGCCAAAGCCTTCCTTTTCCATCTGCTCTACCATTGCAACGACCCGTTTCTTGCGTTCCGGCTGACCCTGCGGCAGCAATGCAAACTGGCTGACTTTCGCTGCTACAAACAACATTGAAGCGCCGTTCGGACATGCTGCAGCACATGCGCCACATCCAATACAGGCTGCCGCATCCATAGCAAGTTCGGCTTTCAGTTTCGAAACCGGCAGGGCATTTGCGTCCTGTGGCTGATTTGTCCCAACAGAAATAAATCCTCCTACCTGTATAATCCTATCGAAAGCGGAGCGGTCAACAACCAAATCTTTGATAATCGGGAATGCACGCGCACGAAATGGCTCAATAAAGATTGAATCTCCATTCTTAAATTTACGCATGTGGAGTTGGCAAGTAGTAGTTGCGGCTTCCGGTCCGTGCGGAGTGCCGTTAATAGTCAATGAACATGCGCCGCAAATTCCTTCACGGCAATCATGGTCGTAAGCAAAAGGTTCTTTACCCTGATGTATCAGACTTTCATTCAAAACATCCAACATTTCAAGGAAGGACATATCCGGCGAGACATCATCGACCAGATGCTCTTCGAATTTTCCTTTATCACGAGCGCTTTTCTGGCGCCAGATGTGAAGAGTGAGTTTCATTAATTTATCCTTTTATTTTTTTTACTTTTTAATATTATTTATAACTCCTGACAGCCAAATGAACGTCGTGGAATTCAAGTGGCTCGATGTGGCGCGTTGGTTTATTGCCAACACCCTGATATTCCCAGGCAGCAACATGACAGAATTTCCCGTCATCACGCATGGCTTCGCCATCCGGATATTGATGCTCCTCACGGAAGTGTGCGCCGCATGATTCATCGCGTTCCAAAGCATCCCACACCAGAACTTCGGCAAATTCAAGGAAATCGGCTACCCTGAGGGCTTTCTCCAATACGATATTGAAATCGCCCGGTTCGCCTGTTACAGTGAGATTCTGCCAAAATTCTTCCCTGATTGGAGGAATTTTCTCCAATGCTTTCTTCAATCCGGCTTCATTTCGTCCCATACCGACAAATTCCCACATCACTTTACCAAGCTCGCGATGGAATTGAGTAGGTGTTTTCTTGCCATTTATGGAAATCATTTTATTTATTTTATCATTAGTATCGGATTCGGCTTTCCTGAATTCTACATGGTCAGCAGACACTTTTTCGAATTTATTTGATGCTAAATAATGTCCTATTGTGTAAGGAATAACGAAATAACCGTCTGCCAAGCCCTGCATCAATGCGCTTGCGCCTAATCGGTTAGCGCCGTGGTCTGAAAAGTTTGCTTCGCCAAGTACATGAAGACCGGGGATGGTACTCATTAAATTATAATCAACCCATAATCCGCCCATTGTATAATGGGATGCAGGATAAATCATCATGGGAGTTTTGTATGGGTCTTCGCCGATAATCCGCTCATACATTTCGAATAAATTGCCATATCTCTCTTCGATTACATTCTTACCAAGCCGGTTTATAGCATCGGCGAAATCAAGGTAAACTCCATAGCCTGTCGATGAAACTCCTCTGCCGTCATCGCATACTTCTTTTGCCGCACGGGAAGATATATCGCGAGGGGATAAATTGCCGAAACTCGGATATTTTCTTTCCAAGTAGTAATCCCTTTCTTCTTCAGGAATCTGATTCGGAGGACGCTTATCATCTTTGTTCTTGGGAACCCATATCCTGCCGTCATTTCGGAGCGATTCACTCATCAATGTGAGTTTCGATTGATGGTCGCCGCTGACAGGTATGCATGTAGGATGAATTTGGGTATAGCATGGATTTGCAAAAACCGCACCTTTCTTATATGCCCGGTAGGTAGCAGTTACGTTGCAAGCCTGGGCATTCGTCGATAGGAAAAATACATTGCCGTATCCGCCGGTTGCCAAACATACTGCATCGGCTGTGTGCGATTCAATTTTACCGGTGATTAAATCCCGTGTAATAATTCCTCGGCATTGACCATTAATAATGACAATATCCATCATTTCTTTACGGGTATGCAAAGTAACGGTTTTAGCTCCAACCTGACGCATCAAAGCCGAATATGCTCCTAAAAGCAATTGCTGTCCCGTTTGACCGCGTGCATAAAATGTACGGGATACCTGAGCGCCGCCGAATGAACGATTATCCAACAATCCGCCATATTCGCGTGCAAAGGGAACTCCCTGACCCACGCATTGGTCGATGATATTATTACTCACTTGCGCAAGCCGGTAAACATTAGCTTCGCGCGAACGGAAATCGCCGCCTTTAACTGTATCATAGAATAACCGCCAGATTGAATCTGCATCGTTAGGATAGTTCTTTGCGGCATTGATGCCACCCTGGGCGGCAATCGAATGTGCGCGGCGGGCGCTATCATTATAAGTAAATGTTTCTACCTGATAGCCCAGCTCGCCGAATGACGCCGTTGCCGATGCTCCGGCTAAGCCTGTGCCAACTACTATTATTTTATATTTTCTTTTATTTGCAGGATTAATCAGCTTCATTTCGAAACGGTGCTTATCCCACTTCTCTTTGATATTCCCTGATGGAACTTTGGAATCTAAATTCATAACGCACCTCCCGTTAAGCCAAGCAAAATATTTATTGGTATTGAAATCATGCATATCACAATTATTGTCGATAGGACAGGGCTGAAATTACGCAGGCACTTGTCGTATTTGGGATGGTTTATTCCCAATGTCTGGAACATGCTTTGAATAGCATGATTCAGATGGAACCCAAGCAGGATGACACCTATGAAATAACAAAGGGAAATCCAGGGATTCTTAAATCCGAGAACAACCATTTTATATACATCATGGCGTTTCATTACTTGCTTACTTGCCTGACTTTCGAATTGGTCTAAAAGGTTTTGGGTAATTTTTGAATTCGGCTCGTTAATTTTGGCAATAGCGCCGGATGGAAGCACTCCATAGGCGTTATGCGGAGCGTAATATTCATATACGTGAAAATCTTTCGGATTAGTCACGCCAATAGTAAAATGAAGCAGATGATAGGCAAGAAAAGCCAATACCATGGAGCCTGTCCAGAGCATTGTACGCGAAGTAAGCTTAGCCTTCACATATCTTCGAACTTGATATTTTACGGGCTTTGAAGCCATATTCAGGAATTTAACCCTGATAGCGGCAATGATATGAAGGATTAAAGCAAGAAACAGGGTAATCCGTATGAGCCATAGGATTTCACCGAGGCTTTGAAGGAATTGGGCATAGGCATTAAACTCCTCTTTTCCCAAATAGATAAGCATATTGCCAAGCGTATGTCCGCAGACGAAGGCAACAAGCAAAACACCTGTCAAAGCCATTACAACCTTGCTTAAGATAGACGATTTGAGCCAGTTGAATAATGACATAATTTAAATCACATTGTGAATAAAACATTTATATAGTTGTTTAAAAATTTCTTGTTCAGTAAATTGTCGACCGTTGAATATATAACAACCCCCTAACCCCCTTGAAAAGGGGGAATAAGAAAATTCCCCCTTTTCAAGGGGATTAGGGGGTTGTTATAAGTTATCATTGCTTATTTTAATTATTTCCATTTTTTAAAGTTCAGAATGACATTCTTCTTGATTAATTGTACAGATTATTAACTTATTATAAATCATTATATTAACTAATAGAAAAATAATAAGGAAATCGTATAAATCGCTTGAATACCGTTTTCGAGAGGCAATTGAGAATCAATAATTTTATATTCACCCATTTTCCATTTATTCAAAATCAAAAATTTAATTTACAAAATTTCACTAAAACTTTCAAGAAATAAGTCAAATTGGTATTCTATGAGTTGTTGGAAATAAGGAAAGTGAGGACTTTCCCCTGGCGTCAAGAGTTTCTCTTGACGCATAAATTTTAAATCAAGATGAACACCTGACTTTGGGAGTTTACTAAACTTAATACATTACGGACAGAATAATATTTATTAAGAGAGAAAATTTTGTAGTTTTGCAAGTAATTGCGTATATTTGTCATTTATTTTTGAGTGTAAAAATTTATGTAAGAAAATATTTTCAAAGAGTTTAAAAAAATCTGAAATGAGATAATTATGTATTCCCAGCAGATATTGATAAAATAAAGGATTTAATCCTAAGCCACGTAACAAATGCCCAATATATTATATTGTTCGGAAGCTATAATACCTAAAATAAATCATATATCAAAACGTAAAATATTAATTAAATTTAAGCAGAATACACCTTGTATAAAGGCTTTTTCTCTCCTAAAGATTGAGTACACCCCAATTGATGAACTTAAAATTTATAGTCGTGCATTATTACCTGAAGAAATCAAAGCATTAGCGAAATAAAAGTATTTTAAAATCATAAGGATAATTGAAGTAATTTTATTCACTACCTTAATCAGTGAAAATAAATGAAATTGCAATTATAAACGTCATAACAAATTATAAGTTAAACAATTTTAACCACTTCACCGAACAAAAATGAGCGA
>JAERMQ010000084.1 GCA_016844745.1 Ignavibacteria bacterium
GGAGCGAAGGACTTCACTTGACAGTCTTAAAATTGTAGAACAACTTGACAAGAGGATGATTTTCGAGGAAAAGACAAAGACTCAACCCATAAGCAAAGAGCAAGTATGGGCATCGTGGAAGCGAATCAAGCAAGGCGGCAAGGGTATGGGCATAGACCAAATCAGCATCGCAATGATTGAAAGCAATCCACGTAAATACTTGTATCCATTGTGGAACAGATTAAGCAGTGGGAGCTACTTCCCACCAGCAGTCAGGGAATGTGAAATTCCCAAAGGAGATGGCAGGACACGTAAATTAGGCATACCGACAGTGTTAGACAGGGTAGCCCAGGATGTAATAAAGCAGGAGCTTGAAAAGATAGCAGAGCCGAAATTTCATCCGAGTTCTTATGGCTACCGACCCAACAAGAGTGCGCATCAGGGATTAGAGCAATGTGCAAAATATTGCTGGGAACGATGGTATGTAGTTGACGTGGACATTAAAGGATTTTTCGATAACATTGACCACGAGAAGATGTTAGAGATTTTGAGAGGCTTAACCAGTGAGAAGCACATCTTACTGTATTGCGAACGCTGGCTTAAAGCTCCGATTCAGACCTCTGATGGTAACATAAATCAAAGAACCAAAGGAAGTCCGCAAGGAGGAGTAATAAGTCCATTATTGGCAAATATTTATCTAAACGAAGTATTTGACAAATGGATAAGCGAAACACAACCGCGAATAGTTTTCGAGCGATATGCTGACGATATAGTAATACATACACGCAGCATAGAACAATCGGAATTCATACTCGACAAATTGAAAATGCGTTTACGGCAATATAAATTGGAAGTAAGCGAAAGCAAAACGAAAATAGTATATTGTTACCGAACCGCCCGACAATTTAAAGAGAGTAAGGATATGCCAGTATCATTTGATTTTTTGGGATATACGTTCAAACCAAGAATATGCGAAAAGTCAAACGGTGAAAAATTTTGGGGCTACAGACCTGCGATAAGTAAGAAAGGTCAAACAAAGATTCTGAAGGAATGCAGAAGATTAGCATTTCAGAATTGGACAAGAATTGACATTAATAAGTTATCACAAATTTTAGCGCCCAAAATCAGAGGATGGCTAAACTATTACGGGAAATTTCGTATATCAGAAATGCAATTTGTATTTATGATAATCAATAGACGAATAGCCGATTGGTTAAAACGTAGATACAAGATAAATACAATAGGTCAGGCATACTCAAAGTTAAAGCGAATAATCCGGGCATTTCCGAATATGTTTGAGCATTGGAAATATGGCTTTGTGGTATAGAATCTGTCAAGAAGAGCCGTATGAAGGGAGACTTTCAAGTACGGTTCTGTGAGAGGCTTGGGGTGAAACTCCCCTTGCCTACTCGACCTGTCCGAAAAATTTGGCAAAATTGAAAAATGTATAAGATGCAAATCGGGCGTGATCGAAAACAGAATCTTTGATAAAACAAGCTGAACTGAAATCAACGTCGACGAAAAATTGAGTTACACGAAAAAGAGTAAAGTCGTAAAATATAGCTAATTTAAAATCTGCTTTGCTTCTAAATTCAGCCTGTGTAAAATCTACCCGTGTGTAAAATTGTGCTTGTCGGAAATTAGATATATCTTTAAATTGGGCATATTTGAAACAAGCATCTCCATAAAAAAAAGTACCAATTGCTTCAAATTTTTGATGGAATGTATTTGAACCATTATTTCTTCTTAACTCGTCCAAAGAAAAATTTTCTACAAAAAAACCATTAATATTAATCTTTTCTCTGTTAGTTATCAAATCATAAATCTCTCCCTTTGTTACATACCCGTATTCTTCAGTTAAAAAAGTTCCATCTTTTTGAGTAATTAAAACCACTACAGTCTTCTCCCTTGCAAGAATATTCTTCTCTGGAACAGCATCAAAGGGGAGGTTGTCAATAATATAGAAGATGTATTCCATTTCTTTCTTTTACAAACTTATTTTAAAGTGAGGTAATTCTACCTGAAATTTTACTTTTGCCTGTAATGCATTAAATACCCGCATTAAAGTTTCGATTGTAACATTGCCGGCATTACTTTCAATTCTTGATAATTAAGATTTTTGCACGCCAATAAGTTTTCCTAATTCCTCCTGTGTCAGGTTACGCTCTTGCCGGGTTTGTTTTATGGCTTTTCCGATTAAGTTCTTATGCAATTTATACTCAAATTTATCCATTAGGGGAGTACCGATTTTCCCGATAAGATTGTCCTGCACTTCGTCTAATGTAAATGTTTTCATAACTTTTTCTTATGAGTTTTTCTGATAAAGGTTATTCAAATTCCTTTTGTGGTTGTCCGTTTGGTAAAATACCATAAACATTTTTATATGCCTTAACAATCGTACTCAAAGGTTGATATTTTGCTTCTTCATAATTATCCCGATACATTTGGTCAAATTGGTTTTGCAAATTTTCTATTTCCTTATCCTTTTCAGAATTTTCAATGTCCTTAAGAACCGCTTCCTCCGGTTTGTAACTACTAAAATCCTGATCATCCGAAGAATCGGATTCCTTATTAAAATTGTGTAAAAAAATCCTTGGGAAATAATAATTCCAATCACAATAATAATTTTTTAGGTTTTGAAAAATATATTTATAGAAAGGTGTCAGGTCTCCCCTTGAATCTATCCAAATTGAACCCATATAAAAATCCATGTAATCATAAATTTTTGCTGGGTGTCTATAATTTTCATTGATAAAATCTGCAATAAAGTGCCCACTCCCTTTAAATGAACCTATATCGAATATTTTATTATCATTCCCAATAACTTCATGATTATTTGAGAAAATATCCCAAATTGTTAACCCTAAGATATATATAAACTCATCAAATTCAGGAATTCCGGTTAATTCATCCTGTTCGAAATCGCTAATACTCTAATCTTTCTCTTCTTTTCCATTCTCATTTTTAAAAAAGCTGTTTATATTTTCAGTTATCCTTTTATGCTCCTGATATTGCATTTCGGGTGTGGGATGCAAAAATCTAAAATATTCAGAACTAATCCAACCATTCGGAGCTAATTTTTGAAATAAATTTAAAGAATCCCTGAAAATGAAATTCAAAATTTCGATGCATTCCTCATCTGATTTATTTAAATTATCTTCCAGCATTTTATTCAAATTCTTCTTTAGTCAAATGTACTTATTTTCTCCTTCCAACAAAGTTAACGAAAAATGAATAATTTCCAAAAGTAATTCAATGATTTTAGTTTACAATATGTGGTTATTTGTTATATAATTGCTTAAACTTTATAAGTATCACACTATCCCTTATTCTTCCTCCACATACAACCTTTTCCCTTTGGTTTCGGGGAATGTCCATATCCAAAGACCCGTCAGAATAGCAAAAAGCGCCGCTAAGCTGATTCCGCCCGATAGCCCGTATTTTACCGCAACTAATGTAATAATGACAGGCGTGAAAAACTGAACCCCACGCGCTAAATTAAACGCCGAGCCCATCGCCGTACTTCGGATTTTCGTTGGGAATAATTCCGAAAACAACGGACCATAACCACCAAACATTCCAGTACCGAACCCGACGAAAAACATAAAAAACAATATCAGATTCGGATATGCTGCTATTGCATCCCACATAAGTGTTATCATAATCAAGCCGATAGCCATTATAAACGAATAAATCGAATAAGCCGGTCTCCTGCCCGTTTTATCCGAAACGAATCCGAATGAAGCATACCCTGCCAAGCCGCCTAATTGCGTAATAATCATCCATAAAGTTGACTTTGCAATTGGGAAATTTCTTTGCATTTGCAAATAGCCCGGCAGCCAGGAATAAGTGAACCAGTATGCCGACATATCAAATATGGCAAGGATTAATGACAGTATGAATAATTTCCTGTATTTTTTGGAAAAGAGCAGTTTCAGGTTACTTTCGGATTTTTGCTTTTGAGCTGCCAGTTTTTCCTGATTCGCTAATTTTCGTCTTTCAACCCACATATCCGATTCCGGCAGACTCTTACGTATGAATATTACAAGAACGGCAGGCAGTATCGAAACGAAAAAACAAGCCCTCCAGCCAATAACCGGCGCTACATATCCGCCAACGATTGCTGCAAGGGCTATTCCAATCGGAGCGCCGGTTTGCATAAAAGCGCCGAACCTACCCCTTACCTTAGCCGGAAATGTTTCGCCGATATAGGTTTGTCCGGTTGCCCATTCACCACCGACACCAAGACCCGTGATTATCCTGAAAATGAGAAGTAATTCTAAGTTAGGAGCAAAACCTGATAGGAATGTGCCGATGCTGTAAATCAGGATTGTGAGTTGTAGTACTAATTTCCTGCCTAAATAATCGCACAGGAAGCCGAAAATAACGCCTCCCAATGCAGTTGCCGCTAATGATGAGCCTAAGATGAATGATAATTGGATATCGCTTAAGTGGAGTTCCAAGCCAATCGGCATTAGCAGGAAAGTGAACAGCATAAGATCGTAGAAGTCAAATACCCATCCTGCCCAGCTCATTAAGAGTATTTTATAGTGCTGCCGGGCAGGTTTTTCGTATTCATTCAGAAGAGGTGTTTTCATAATGAACAAATTTGATTTAAATGATAAAACGGAAAATACTAAAAGGAAATGGGAAATCAAAGATTATTTTGGTTATTTTCATTTTGAAATTCAAAGGATTTTACTTACTTTTGATTATTAATTTTTGCAAGAGGTTCTTATGAGGTATCGAATATTAGTTTTATTTGCAGTCGGCTTTGCTTACTTTTATTACTCTCAAACTCTTAATGCACAAGAGCCACTCATCAAGTTCTATTTGGAGAATGAAGACCACAGGACTTATAAAATCAATGATATTGACAGCATGAATCTTATCAAGAGTAATAGCAATTATGTAATGAAGATATTCTATCTGACTAATCAAATTGCTTATTATCCCACAGAAGTAATTAGCAAAATTCAATTTGATAAGGATAAAATTGGTAATAGGATTTTGAATGTTAATGTATATGGTTATCCCAAAAGCTATAAATTATCTGAAGTGGACAGCATTTATTTTTACATTGATAAATATCAACCGTTAACAATTGGCTCCCAGGTTTGGATGCTGAAGAATCTCAATGTTGACTATTATATAAATGGAGATTCAATACCAGAAGTAAGGGATTCTATCCAATGGGGAGATTCTATCCAAAGGAGAAAATTAAAAATAGGGGCATGGTGTTATAATAAAAATGACCGAGAAATAGGTCAAATATATGGCAAACTATACAACTGGTATGCAGTAAATGACCCGCGAGGTTTAGCTCCTCCTGGTTGGCATGTAGCTTCAGATTCAGACTGGATAATACTAACAAATTATCTTGGTGAAATAAGTTTGGTAGGTGGCAAATTAAAAGAAACTGGAACAACTCATTGGAACAGCCCAAACGCAGGAGCTACAAATGAAAGCGGTTTTTCCGCCCTCCCGGGTGGATATCGTAACAGCAATGGGCCGTTCAACACATATGGAAGGTATATCTATTTGTGGTCTTCAACCGAGAATAATTCTAGATCGGCATGGAACCGGGAGATGTTACACGATTACCCTGTTATCGGCAGAGTTAGTTTCGTAAAAGAGTTTGGATTTTCGGTTCGCTGTGTCGGGGATTATTGACAATTTATTTATATTACTATTTATTTTTGGAAAATTAAGAAGGTGAAACATCCGGATATAATATGAATACTTGGTTCTTCACCTTTTTATTCTCAATTATATTTTAATTTAATTCTAAATTCATTATATCATTTCCATCTATTGCTTCAAGCACGTCACGCTTTGCAGTCCCGCGTTTTAGTGAGTTAACAAATTATCGTTTTATCTTTGTTAATTTAGTCATTTGAAATTGAGTATAAAATCTGCATATTATTTCTTATAAACTTATTAGTTCGATGGTTAATTCCATAAATTCCTGAGAAATCGAAATAGCTTCCTCAAGTTCTTCCTTTGATAGCTTCATAATTTTATTAGGATATCTTATCTGAACACTATAACCATTCAATGAAACAGCTTTCTTATATTTATCCTCGCTTATTTCATAAATTCCTGATAATAATTCCAATAGATAAACCAAATCATGTGACCTTTCGAATTCTATTTCATTAAAAACCAGAATAGCTTTGATATACTTCTCAACGGCTTGTTGACAATGAAACAATATTGTATCAAAGTAGTCCGGTAGATGCAGTAAAATGATTTTTGCCGAACCTAAATCATGGTCGGCATTTTCAATCCATTGTTTGGACTGTTCAGTCAGCTCGTTCATAAAGTATTTTTGAAGTATTAATTACTGAATTTAAAAACGAAAATTTTTTATCCTTCTCTAACTCGAATTCTGCTTTTGTATAAACCAAAATATCAATTGGAATCCTTGTACCTATTAATGATAAACGAATGTCAAGCCCTCGTTTATGACTTGGTAAATCTGTATCTTGAATTATTATTAAATCTAAATCGCTGCCTTTGTTTGGAGTACCTTGAGCATAAGACCCAAATAAAATAATCTTTTCAGGATTAAAACTTTTAGCAATCCTTGAAACGACTTCATTTATTTTAGCTGTCTCAATCATAGTTACTTAAATAAATTGCAAGTTAATAAAATAAATGATATAGTACATTATGAGTCACATTTTATATTGTTTTCAATCCATCTTGTTTAATTTCAAAGCTTAATAACCACCTGCAACTGCCCACCCAAACCGAGTTCCACAATTTTTTGAAGAGTTGAGAAACGGGCTTCTTTAATATTATTCTCAATTTTTGAAATGTAGGACTTTGTCGTCCCTACTTTTAAAGCGAGTTCTTCCTGTGTTAATCCCTTCTCAAGCCGGGCTTCGTGAATTAGAGCGCCTATTTTAAAATTTTCGTATCCTTCTTCAAGTTTTTCACGCTTTGCAGTCCCACTTTTGCCGTAGTGTTTGACTTTGAACTGCTCGAGAGTCATTATATTATTTTGTTTCGTTTTCATATTGTTCCTTAATAATAAGTGCTTTCTTAATTTCTTTTATTGGAGTTTTTTGCGTTTCAAGTGTCCAAATAATTTTATCCTTCACCTTGTCTCTTTGTTTTACAAAGAATTCTTGAAAGTAGTCTTTGTAAAAAATAATCGTTCGATGCTTCTGTTTTATTTCCATGAGGCAAATATATGAAATGTTGTCTTAAAGTGCAACTTGTTTTATTTTCTTATGCTAAATTACTCGAAAATTGTTTAATGGGAAGTATTCCTAAAACAATAAAATTTTTCATATTGGAGATATTTAAACGGTCCTTGAGGTAATCGAACCCACGACACCCAGTTTAGGAAACTGGTGTTCTATCTATTAGCACGAATAAAAAAATGCAAATACAATTATATAAGAGGCATTATTAAGTGGAATAAAATTGTAAGAGGGCATTAACAATTCGTTGATTTGAATAAATTTTTATTTTTATATTGAGTTAATTTACTCATATAATAAATTTTCATTCCGTTCGTTACAAAATTATATAAGAATTGTTCAGTTCGCGGATTGCAATTTGAGTCGATTTATTTCAAGAAAAAAAATATGATTTACTGAATAAATTCGGATTTTTTTATTTTTAAAATTATTTCGTAGATTTGCGTAACAAACCGAGGGATATTGCATGAGAAATTTGTTCTTCTTCGTTGTTAATTTTATTCTAATTATCTTCTCTTCAGTTGAATTACTTTCAAATAATGATAGTATTCAAGCCAAATTCGGGGTATTTTTAGGAGCCAATTACAATACCCATTCGGCTCAGTTCCAAAAGTTGGAAGGAATCCCGAATTGCTGTCCGAAATTCGACCTGGGTACCGGGTTAGGCTATAATCTTGGAATTCTTTACGAACAAAAGTTAATTCAAAACTTTTGGCTTGGTGCAAAATTGGGAATAATTGCCCTTGACGGTGAACTGAAAAGAAATGAGAATACAATTTTAATTATTGATAAAGGTACTATCGATGGTGCATTTGAGCATAAATTAACCGGCAGTTTCATGAATGTCGGATTGGAACCTGCTTTGATATACAATCCTTTTGGAGGATTGCTCGTATCAGCCGGTGCGAGGCTTGGCTTAAATATTACTAAAAATTATGACCAGGTAGAGACAATTGTTGAACCACCCGGAACCGGTACTTTCATGGATTCCCTTGGCAATGATACTCACAGCCGAACGCGGAATAAATTTTCAGGAGAAATACCAAAGTCAATTCCGTTCCAGATTGCATTTTTGGCAGGAATAAGCTACGAATTGCCGCTAAATACGGAAGGAAACTTGAAATTAGTCCCGGAGGTGTCGTATTTATTGCCCTTATCGGATATGGTTGAAAATACTGATTGGGCTGTCACCAGTATTAGGGCAGGAATTGCATTAAAATATTCACCACTTCCGAAACCGCCAAAAAAAGAAATCTTCAGAAAAGAATTACATATTGATACAATAAAAATATCCAATGATGATATAATCGTCAGCAGGAAAATTCCCGGAAAAGAAAATATCAAAACTGAAAAAATCGAAACTGATAACAATTTTATTACAACAGAGATAGTAACAAGAACAGATACACTGTTAATAAAAAAACTGTACAAGCTCGAAGGTAGCATTTTAGCTGTAGGGGTCGATAGCTCTGGTGCTGAAATTCCGAATCCGGTATTTAAAATTGAGGAATTTATTTCCAACAGGCTCGACCCGCTTCTGAACTATGTTTTCTTTGATGAAAATTCTTTCGAATTGCCAAATAGATATACATCTTTGCAAAACAACCAGACAAGTAAATTCGAAGTTGACAGCCTCTACCGTGAATCAACTCTGGATATTTATTATCATATCCTGAATATTGTCGGCAAAAGGATGAGAATGAATCCAACAGCAAACATCACGTTAATTGGCTGTAACTCCAATTTAGCAGATGAAAAAGGTAATTTGGAACTATCTTTGAGAAGAACGGAAGTTGTGAAGAATTATCTTGAAAAAGTTTGGGGAATTTCACCTGACAGAATCAAAGTTGAAAATAGAAACCTGCCGCTGAAAGCTTCTACTCCGATTGACGAAACAGATAAAGTGCAGGAGAACCGCCGGGTAGAAATATATTCCGATAACGAAAAAATACTTGAACCTGTGTTTATTGAAAAATTAGATTGGAGCGCTAATATACCAATTATCAGATTTAAAACTACGGCAGAATCCGAAGCTGGATTGAAAAGCTGGGAAATAAATGCTTTTCAAAAGGGCAACGTCAGCGCTCAATTTGTTAAATCAGGAAATGATATTCCGCCAATAAACATTGATTGGGAGCTTAATAAATTTCAAAAGATAATACCCAAATCCGCCGAGCCAATTGTTTATTCATTAGTATTAGAGGATAAAAAAGGCGCTAAAAAGAAAATTGATAATCTAACCCTCCCCATTAAAGTTATAACAATTCAACAGAAACGAACAGAAAGAATCGGAATATATGAAGTTGAACGTTTTAGCCTTATACTCTTCGACTTTGATAAAGCTACAATTGAAGGAGGTAATAAGAATATTATCGACTTTATATCAAACAGGATTAAAAAAGAATCTGAGATTGAAATTAGCGGATATACCGACAGAACGGGCGATGATGTTTATAATAAGAAACTATCCGAGCGGCGAGCTCTATCGACAAAATCTACCTTAAAGAGGTCTGATGCCGTTGCAATCGGTATTGGAGAAGAAAAACTACTTTATGATAACGCTTTACCCGAATGTAGGTTTTATTGCAGAACTGTAAATGTAGAAGTGAAAACGAAGGTGGAATAGAAGAATATCTGAATTAGGATTTAAGGATTAAAGGATTATAGGATTATAGGATGAGAAGAAATCATGGTAATCCATTAATCATGTAAATCAAGGTTTGGACAATTTATCAAGGTTCAGACAATTGGAGCAAGTTATGAGAAAAGTAATTTACATATTAGCTCTAATACTCAGTTACCCGATTTACGGGCAGAGTTTGTCATTATTTGATATTAACCTAAATAATTTTCCTACTATTAAGGCAAAATTCTATGCTTTTGATAAAAACGGAAAACAAATAACAAATTTAATACCCTCTGATTTTGTAGTAAAAGAAAACGGATTTTCACGAACCGTAACTTATGTTAGTTGCCCGGAACCCAAACCACCGATAAAAGTTTCAATAGCAATGAGTCTTGATGTATCCGGTTCAATGGCTCATAGTCACTACGGAGAAATACCGGTCGAGCTTGGCAAAACTACGGCAAGTGAATTATGTAAATTGGTAGTAATGCCTCCTTCGGAATTTGCTTTGCAAACCTGCGATGAAAAAGCAGTTATTCTCGCAGATTTCAAAACGGATAAAAATAAAATCCTGACTGCAATTTCATTAATAAAAGCAGCCGGTGATAATGATTTTGTAGAGCAATTATTAAATCCAAGAACAGGATTATTGAATATAGTAAAAACAGGAAGAAATAAACGGATAGCAGTTATTTATACTGATGCCTGGTGGCCCGCTTTAACACAGGATGAGTTAAAGAGATGCAAGGATACTTGTTCTAAGAATGATATCCGGTTTTTTGCAGTAATTTATTCCAGACCGGAGACTGAACCTTTTGGAATAAAATCAACTTTGGAAGCATTGGCAATTTCAACCGGAGGTGTGTTATATGATGGAATCACCTCATCAAATGCTGCAAGAGAAATTGCAAATAATATTCAGCAGTCCGCCCAGGGCTATGACCCATGTGTAATAAAGTGGCAGAGCGAAATTGCCTGTTTGCCCGGTAAAACCAGTGTTGATGTAAAACTGTTACCAATTAATAAATCTGTAAAAACGAGTTACCATCTCCCAAAAAGTGCAGTTGCATCATTAGAATTCAATCCGAAATCAATAAAGTTTCTGAATGGATTGCCAGGTATAAAGTTGGACACAACAATTACTATAACAGCTTGGTTTTCAGATTTTAATATTACAAATATAAAGAGTTCGAATGCGGCATTTATTATATCACCAAAAAATTTCAAATTAACAGATGGGGAAAGCAAATCCATTACAATAAGTTATATTCCTGCTGACAGCGGGTATAATTATACTAAAATTACAATTGAAAATAATGTATGCCCAACAATATTTTTCGCCAGTGGTGGTTTTCCCGGTAAGAAACCTAAGATAAAAACTTTAAAATTAATCCATCCGAATGGCGGTGAGGTTTTTGTCATTGGTAGCGATACCGTCGTAACCTGGGAAGGAGTATCACCAGGAGAACAAGTAAAGATTGAATACAGTACAAACAGCGGGACAATTTGGAATACAATAACGGATTCGGCTACGGGATTAATTTATAAATGGCATATTCCCAAGACACCGAGTAAGGAATGCATCGCAAGGATAACTACTAAAGAAGTAGAAATATTTTCAGGCTGCGATTTGGATGTTCAGATTTGCGGTCAGATATGGAGTCCCTGTAATCTTAATGTTGACCACTACAGAAATGGTGACTCATTACCTCAAGTCCAATACTCTGATGAGTGGAAAAATTTAGATTCAGGTGCCTGGTGTTATTACAACAATGACCCTTCTTTAGGCAAATTATATGGGAAACTCTACAATTGGTATGCAGTGAACGACCCTCGTGGTTTGGCTCCTGTTGGCTGGCATATTCCGACAGATGAGGAATGGAAAGAAATGGAAATGTGTCTTGGAATGTCTCAATCTGATGCTGATAAAGAATATGAATTGCGGGGAACAAATGAAGGCGGTAAACTGAAAACAACGGGAACGATAAATATTGGTAATGGTCTTTGGAATACTCCAAACACCGGCGCTACAAATGAAAGTGGTTTTTCCGGTCTTCCGGGAGGACAACGTTATATTGATGGTAATTTTATAGGGATGAGTTCCGCTGGTGTTTGGTGGACTTCTTCCGGATTTTTTGAAAATGGTTATTTATTCCCATGGTGCAGACAATTGACTTGTAACAATTCATCTGTATTAAGGTTTAAAACAGGGAAAAATGAAGGATTTTCAGTAAGATTAGTCAGGGATTGAAAGTAATGGTTAATTGTCAATGGTTAATGGTCAATGGTTAATGGTCAATGGTCAATGGTCAATGATTAATGGTTAATGGTTAATTTTGTCTGAATTAGGATTTTTAGGATTTTATGATTATAGGATGAGAAGAAATCATGGTAATCATTTAATCAGGTAAATCCGGGTTCAGACAATAAATCCAGGTTCAGACAATTAATCAAGGTTCAGAAATAAAGGTTGAAAATTATGAGAACATTAATTTATATATTAGCTCTAATGTTTTCCGGCTCGGCTTACGGGCAGAGCTTATCGGTATTTGATGTTGACCCATCAGGTTATCCAACTATCAATGCGAAATTTTATGCTTACAACAATAAATGGGAACAATTAATAAATCTTCAGCCCTTGGATTTCGAAGTAACTGAAAACGGACAATTGAGATATGCTACTCTTGTAACATGCCCAACACTCAAACCACCGGATGCTCTTTCATCGGTTCTTGTAATTGATGCTTCGGGTTCGATGGGATTGGATAGTGTTCATAATTTGAACTTAGCAATAGAAGCCGCTAAAGTTTGGATAGAGAATTTACCTTTAGGTAAGTCTGAATGTGCGATAACCTCATTTGATTCAAGAAATTATTTGATGCAGGATTTTACTACCGATAGGAATAAATTAATATCGGCATTAGATAATCTGAAGCCTAAAGGTGGAACGGATTATAATCAGGCATTTATTGAACCATCAGCCGGTTGTTTACTAATAACAATGAAAGGAATTCACAAAAGGGTAGTTGTTTTTTTAAGCGATGGACAACCTGATAACCCTCCTCGGACAAGCAGTATAATTGATGAAGCAAACATGCAAGCAGTGACAATTTATACTGTAACCCTGAATACCGAAGCACCGGATTGCTTAAAGGAAATATCAATTCAAACAGGAGGAAAGTGGTATGATAAAATTACAACAGTTGAACAAATCAAACAAATTTACTTTCAGATTCTGCATACTGCCCAAAGTTCTGTACCCTGCTCTATTGAATGGAAAAGCTTGTTGTCTTGCGAGAGTGAATTGAAAAATGTTGAAATCAAATTGCTCATAAACGGAGCTACTTCCAAAACAAACTATCAAATTCCAAATAATTCCTTGCCGAAATTAGTATTCAATCCACCATCAGTAAAATTCCTGAAAGCTCCGCCCGGAATTAAAAAGGATACTATAATTACTATAACAGCAATGAATGCAGATTTCAAAATAACAAATATTACAAGTTTGAATCCTTCTTTTTCGATTGCTCCGGCAAGTTTTAACCTTTTATCAGGTCAAAGCAAAACTCTAACATTAAGTTTCATTCCTGTTGATAGTGGTTATACAATAACAAAATTTACTATTGATAATGATATATGTCCTTCGAAATACTATGCCAATGGAGGCTTCCCAGGTAAGAAAGCCGGGCAAATTACTTTGAAACTGATTCATCCGAATGGAGGACAGGTTTTTGTTGTGGGTATGGATACTTTAATAAGCTGGGAAGGAGTTTTACCTGATGAAAAAGTTAAATTGGAATTCACTACCAATAATGGATTAAATTGGATAAAAATTAGCGATACAGCAAAAGGATTCAGCTATCCGTGGCAGGTGCCCAAAACACCAAGTAATCAGTGTATAGCCAGGGTAATATCGAGAACAACTGATTTATCGGAAGATGTTAATGGCGAAATTCTGGTTTGTAATCAAATATGGAAATCAAACAATCTGAATGTTGACCAATATCAAAATGGCGATTCTATTCCGGAAGTACGGGACCCATTCGAATGGGCAGCATTAAAAACAGGTGCATGGTGCTATTACGATAATAATCCGGCTATGGGCTTAAAATATGGCAAACTTTATAATTGGTATGCAATAAATGACCCGCGAGGACTGGCATCCAAAGGTTGGCATGTGCCTGATGATGCGGAATGGCAGGAATTAATTGATTGCCTCGGAGGAGATTCAATAGCCGGAGGAAAACTTAAAAGTACCGGTACAGTTGAAGGTACAACGGGTTTATGGAGGAGACCGAACTTTGAAGCAACAAATGAAAGTGACTTTTCAGCTAATCCCGGTGGTTACCGGAGATTTGATGGTTCATTTAATAACTTTGGTTTTTGGGGTTATTGGTGGACTTCTAAAGATTATGACATAAGTGGTGCATGGAGTATAGTATTGATAAATAAAGAGACGAACATTCGCAAATTCGGTAACCTGAAAAAAAATGGATTTTCTGTAAGAATAGTTAGAGATTGAAAAACAATGGTTAATGGTTAATGGTCAATGGTTAATGGTTAATGGTCTGTCCTGACCTAAAATAGGTTGACTAATTTAAATAAACAATGTACTTTGATATAGTCTCTTTTTAGAAAGAACATCAG
>JAERMQ010000035.1 GCA_016844745.1 Ignavibacteria bacterium
AGACTGTTGAAAAAGTCAGGAAGAATGTCATTCTGAACGAAGTGAAGAATCCAGAAGCCGCATTGGGACTGGATTCTTCACTTCGTTCAGAATGACATTTCTCCATTTAATTTGTTTTTCAACAACCTCTTAGTGTTCTTTGTGTTAAAATTTCTTCTATTAATTTTTTTTACCACAAAGAGCTCAAAGGTATGCACAAAGTACACAAAGGATTTGCTTCTACCAAATCAAAGAACGCGCCAATGCAAAGATAAATAATGAAAATGAAACAGCTAAAAAATGATTTTAAAAGGATTTAAAGATAATTCCAATTAGGCACTAAACTGAAACCTGTCAAAACATAAGAAATGAATTTTTTCTTATGTTTATGATATTTTTGTTATTTTGTAAAAGTTAGTTACTTAATTTCTTCTATTTCATTATGAACGAAATAAATCTTATAATTGAACTCGAAAAGTTAAAAGAACTCATTGAAAGATTCAATAATAATATTGAAATTTATAAAAGTTCGAGATACGACGAAGAAAATACTAAGATTGATTTTATCGATAAGTTCTTTGGTTTGCTTGGATGGGATGTTTACAATTCTACCGGTGCTTCGGAAGATTTCAGGGAGGTCATAAGGGAAGATAAAGTTGTTATTCAGGGACGTCCTAAATCCCCGGACTATTCATTCAAAATTGGAAGAGAGCGTCAGTTTTTTGTAGAAGCAAAAAAGCCTATTGTCAATATTCATGATGATGTACATTCAGCATTTCAGCTTAGAAGGTACGCTTATACTGCCGGTTTGCCTATTTCCATTCTAACTGATTTTGAGGAATTTTCGATTTACGATTCAAGTATAAAACCTAAAGAATCCGATAATGCTTCGGTTGCAAGAATTTTCTATTGCAAATACACAGATTATGTAAAGCATTGGGATTTTATTAATGAAACAATCTCAAAGCAAGCAGTATGGCAAGGGAAATTAAAAAAATACACAGCAGATAACACAAAGAAAAAGGGAACTCAATCAGTAGATAAAGAACTACTTCAACTTATTGAAACCTGGAGATTAGAACTTGCCAGGAATATAGCTCTCAGGAACAAAGAATTAGACATATATCAATTGAATGAAGCCGTTCAAACGATTATCGACCGGATTATCTTTCTTCGCATGGCTGAAGACCGAAATACGGAAATTTATGCAACACTCCAAAAACATGCTACTCAAAAAAATATTTATGAAATATTAGTTCAGTACTTCCAATCCGCAAATAATAAATATAATTCAGGACTTTTTGCATCTAATCTATGGATGGATAGCCTCGTTATCGAGGATAAAATATTTAAATCGATAATAAATAATTTATATTATCCCATGCCTTATGAGTTTTCTGTTCTTCCAATTGAAATATTGGGGCAGATTTATGAGCAGTTCTTAGGGAAAACAATTACTCTATCAAGCAGGCATGTAGCAAGTGTGGAAGAAAAGCCCGAAGTTCGCAAAGCCGGAGGAGTATATTACACTCCAAAATACATTGTGGATTATATTGTTGAAAATACGGTTGGGAAAAAGATTGAAAATAAAGCTCCAAAAGATATTGAAACGTTGTCGATACTTGATACTGCTTGTGGAAGTGGGAGTTTTTTAGTAGGTGCCTATAAGTTTTTACTGCAATATCATTTGGAATATTATAAAAATAATGGAATTATTAAAAAGGCAGTAAAAGAAGGTAGAATCTACGAAGCCGGGAAAAATGATTTAAGACTGAGCATAAGGGAAAAGAAGAAAATCCTCCTCAATAACATTTATGGTGTTGATATTGATAAACAGGCTGTCGAGGTTACAAAACTTTCTTTGCTGCTTACTCTAATGGAAGGTGAAATCGTTGAGAGCCGCGGTGAATTATTCCTTAAGAGCATTTCGGAAGCGCTCTTGCCAAATCTCGATAATAATATTAAATGCGGCAATTCACTTATCGGAACTGATTTTTATGCTGATAAAAACCTTGAGCTATTTGATAGGCACGAACAAAGAAAACTCAATTGTTTCGATTGGGAAGAAGAATTCCCGCAGATTTTCAAAGGGAAGAAAGAAAGATTTGATAAGGAATATTTTGAAGACAATCTAAAAAAGGGAGTTGAAACAGCAAAAGCAGCCATAGACATATCAAAAGCTGCGTTTAAATATATTAATACTTCTTATGAATATGCAAAGAAATTTGATTTGGTTAAGGAGCCGGAAATTGGGTATTATGCAGATGGCGGTGGCGGTGGCTTTGATGTGGTTATAGGAAATCCGCCGTATGTTAATGCTATCAATTTGGTTGAAATATATCAAAAGGAAAGGGATTATTTAACAAAATCGAAAAAATTTAAATCCACTTATCAAAAATGGGATTTGTATATTCCTTTTATTGAAAAGGGATTAAATTTATTAAAAGATAGAGGGTATTTATCTATGATTATTCCCTATCCATTCACTAACCAATTATATGCTAAAATTCTTAGAGAACTCATAATAAACCAATATAAATTAATCGAAATCGCCGATTTATCTAACGAAAAGGTTTTTAAAGATGCCGTCGTTACTAATTGCATAATAGTTATTTCAAATGATAAATCAACAGATAATATATCTATCTCAAAGATTAATAATCAAATAATTCAATTTTCTGAAACTAAAAAGATTGACGATTTAGTGATAGATAAAAAGAATTATGTCTGGGATTTACAATCTGGCAGAAAAAATTTAATAAAAAATCTATCATATAAAACCCTTGGGGATTATTGTTTTATAAGTAAAGGAATGGTACTAAATGCAGATGAATACAAAGCAAAAGGAAAATTTAAAAAAGAAGATTTAATATCAGATATTAAAACTGAAATATATATTAAAGAATATACAGAAGCAAAAGATATTGAGCGTTTTTATATTAATAGAATTCGATTTTTAGAATGGAATACAAAAAGGATACCAACTTTAATCAGCAGACCTACATTTCCTGAATTATATGAAGTTCCAAAAATCATGATAACGAAAATAGGAAACTTAAAAGGCACTATAGATTTAAACAACTTATATTGCGACCAAACAATAAGAATTCTTGTCCTTTGGAAATTTTTAAAAGGGATTAACAATAAAAGTATTAATAATAGTATTAAAAGGTGGTATAATTTTTCAAGAGTGGAATTAGAATCAAACTCCAAAAATATTAACTATTGTTATTTATTAGGCATAATCAATTCTAAACTTGGAAATTATTTTTTAAATGAAATTAGGGGTGTCGGTAATATTGATATCAATCCTGAATATTTAAAAAACATTCCAATTCGAACCATCGATTTCACCAACAAAACCGAAAAAGCTCAGCACGACCGCATGGTCTCCCTCGTCGAACAAATGCTCGAAGCACAAAAAGAAGCCCATAGCGATAAAAATATAACCGATACCGATAAAAAACTCATAAATCAGCGAATCAAAATCTTAGATAAGCAAATCGATAACCTCGTTTATGAACTTTATGGGCTAACCGAGGAGGAAATAAAAATTGTGGAGGGGGAATAGATGATGGATTATGAACAAAAATTTGAAGATTTATCATCATTACAAAAGGAATTATATAAATCAATTTCTGGTTTTGAATATGTTGATAACTCATTAGAAGGTAGTTTTACAACTAACAGACCTTATGATAAAGACTGGGATTTATCTCCTTGGCTTTTTTTATTTCAATTTCATAAAGATACAGGATATTTACTTTGTGAGTTAAACCACAGAATGACAAATAATAGACCTTTTGGATGGGATTTTTACGGAAATGAATTACCTTATGAAATTATTAAAACTATTTACCCAATAGAAGTAAACCTGGTTTTCATAAAAGAAATTAATGATTAATTGAGACCTCTGAAAAATTTCATTAGTTAGCGAAGTGAAGAATCCATAAGCAGTATTGGGACTGGTTCGTTCAGAATGACATTCTTATTGGCTTTTGAGACAGCCTCTGTAAATTGTACCTTCAAAAATTTTTCCCTTATGGGATATAAGATGTTTCCCAAATCCCCAGTCAGAAGGAACTTCTGACTGTAGGGTAAGGGATAATATATTCTCCTGAAATTTTAGCATAATTTTTGCTGTAACTAAAAAAGTTATATTATAATAAAAAGGATAATTATGCAATATCCCGAATTATCGGTTTGTATAATAGTTTTAAATGAAGAAAAAATGCTTGGCGATTGCCTTGAATCGGTCAAGCCCTATTCTTCGGAAATAATTTTAGTCGATACCGGCTCTGATGACAGAACATTAGAAATAGCCGAAAAATATGGCTGCCGAATAATAAAATCGCATTGGAACGACGATTTTGCCGAAGCGCGTAACTTAGCATTGGCAGCGGCTCAATATCCATATATTCTCAGTATCGATGCCGATGAAAGATTGCTCAATGGTGAATTATTGAAAGAAATTATTCTACAAAGTCCTGCGGGAACTGGCGGCTGGCTTATTGAAGTTGTTTCAGAAGCCAGGCGCAATGATGGCGGTCTTGATACATTCACAACAAATTTACTAAGGCTTTTTGTAAATCATAAAGATGTCAGATTTTCGGGTATTATTCATGAACAAATATTAGAATCAGTACTGAAAGCCGGATTCACAATTCATAATACACCACTAAAATTCGTCCATTTGGGTTACACCCACTCTCCCGACGAAATGCGAATTAAACAAAGCCGTAACCTAATATTGTTAGATAAAGCCCTGGCAGCCGATACAAATAATGCACATAATTTATATCAACGCGGAAAAACCCATTTGGCTTTAGGTGATTTGGAAAAAGCCGAAAGGGACATGTCTCGTTCTATCGATATGGCTGCTCCCGGAAGCGCGATTCTGCCTCAGGCTTTGAATTACGGTGGAATCGTTGCATTTCAAAGAAAAGATTTCGAAGTCGCATTACAAAGAGCCGAAAGGTCGCTGTCAATTGTAGAAAATCAGCAATTTGGAAATTACATCAAAGCCGAAGCGCTGATGGCTATGGGTAATTTCCGGGATGGATTGGCTGCGTTTGAAAAGATGAGTGAAGCCCGCAATGCCGACGATGTGATGACAAAAATAATCGGTGATTATTATTTACCAATGGAACAATATCACTACCGGTGCGGGTGCTGCTATGTTGGAATGAAACAATATTACCGGGCAAAGCAGGAATTCCAGAAAGGGAATAAATTAAATCCGTCGGATTCGAGCAATATTGTTGGACTGGCAAATGTAGCCTATCAATTCGAGAATTTCGATGAAGCTAAGCGTTTACTAAATGATGCACTCAAGCTTAGTCCGGGCAGTAAAGAAATATTAACGTTTATTAAACAAGTTGAGAATGCAATGTTATCACAGCAAACAGATATGATGATGAATACTAAATTGTCCCAATCAAGTGAGCGACCATTACTCTCGCTTTGCATGATTGTTAAAAACGAAGAGAAGCAACTGCCGGACTGCCTTGAAAGTGTGAGGGGAGTAGCAGATGAAATAATAATAGTAGATACCGGTTCGACCGATTCCACTAAACAAATAGCCCAAAGGTATGGAGCAAAGATTTTCAATTTCCCATGGATAGATGATTTTGCGGCAGCCCGCAACGAATCAATCCGACATGCAACAGGCGAATGGCTCCTATACTTAGATGCTGATGAAAGATTGTCGATACAAAGCAGGGAGAAATTGAGGAATTTACTATTAAACGCCGGTAAAGATATTGGAGGATATATCTGTACAATCGAAAGCCCGCACTTACAGCTTGACGGCAGCTCAGAAATGCACCGCGGCGGCTATCCAAGGATTTTCAGGAATTACGGTTATCCAAATATTATTTTCAAAGGACGGGTTCACGAGCAAATCACGCCATCAATATTCGCATTGGGTAAATTAATCGACTTGTCGGATATAGTGATAAGTCATTTGGGATATAATGTTAATCGCGAAACCATGGAGAGTAAAATCAAACGCAATTACAGTATGTTGATTCGTCATGTTCAGGAAGAACCATTGAACGGTTATGCATGGTTTCAGTTGGGGCAGACACTTGCACAAATGTTTTTATTTAAGGAAGCAGAATCAGCAATTCGCTTTGCGATCGAAAACGGCGAATTATCGGATTCTGTCTATGCAAGCGCTTCATCGACACTTGCTCAATTTGTTGGTAATCAGCGGAAATTCGATGAGGCATTGTTCTGGGCAGAGCGTTCGCTTGAGAAAGCTCCAAATCAGGTATTTGCTCTGAATATAAAAGCGTATTCATTATTATATCTCGACCGTGCAGCAGAAGCAGAGCTTCTCTTTCTCGAAGTGAGACGTCGCCTTCAGCAAAACAGGGGTGTACCCCGCTCGGGATTTGATATTGATATACCTGAAAAAGTTATTGAGCAAGGGCTTGCCGAAGCAAGGAAGAAAATTGGAAAGAATTACTAATTATTAATTACTAATTACTAATTTATTTATAACTAATAACTTATAACTAATTTTAGAATTTTAATATTTTAATGAATTTAACTACAACAAATTAGCTTCATTCACGTTAATTAAAAGTTTGAAATTTTAGATTTTTAGTTAACATGGCAGAACAAACTCAAAGCGACAAGGAATTCAAAGATATAGATTTCCGCTTACTCAAGCGACTGATTAAATTCTTAAAACCATATAAAAAGTTTGTGGTTTATGCACTACTTCTGGCGATTTTCGGTTCGGCATTGGGTCCACTCAGACCTTATCTTACAAAAATTGCAATTGATAATTATATAGCTTCATCCGACTGGAACGGGTTATTATGGATTATAATTCTCATTTTCGGACTTCTCATCATTCATTCGGCAGCACAGTTCTTCTTATCGTATATAATGCAATTTTCAGGACAGAATGTATTGAATGATATACGGATAAAATTACATAAGCACATACTGGCATTATCAAACCGTTTCCATGATACAAATCCCGTCGGCAGGCTTGTAACGCGTGTTACAAATGATATCGAAGCATTAAATGAGCTGTTTTCATCCGGCGTTGTTATGATTATAGCAGATTTTCTGTTAATCATGTGGATTATCGGATTCATGCTTTTTACAAATGTTACTTTAGCTTTATTGACTCTGGCTGTTATGCCTGTTTTAATCATGGCATCAATAGCATTCCGAAGTAAGGTAAGAGAGACTTTCCGTGCAATCAGGGGAGATGTTGCGAAAATGAATTCATTCCTGAATGAGTTTATAAGCGGAATCGTAACGGTAAAAATATTTGCCCAGGAAAAATACCAGAATGAGAAATTTGATGGTATCAATACTTCAATACGTGATTTATGGAATAGAACAATATTTTATTATGCTCTTTTCTTTCCTATTGTCGAGTTTCTAAGTACGCTGACTCTTGGAATTATATTATGGTATGCTGCAAAGAACATTTTATCAACGGAAATAACTGTTGGTGTTATTATTGCATTTACTCAATATGCCGAAATGTTCTTCCGTCCGATTAGGGATTTAACGGAAAAATACACAACGCTACAAAGTTCGATGGCATCTGCGGAACGAATTTTCGGATTACTTGATACAAATGAATTTCTTGAAGATTTGCCCGAAGCTCGAAGTATTGATGAATTCAAAGAAAGCATAGAATTTAAAAATGTATGCTTCAGCTATGATGGTGATAAGCAGGTATTGAAGAACATTTCCTTTAAAATAAATAAAGGTGAAACGGTCGCAATTGTTGGCGCTACCGGCTCAGGGAAAACTTCGATTGTGAATTTACTCTGTCGGTTCTATGATTACCAGACAGGAGAAATTCTAATCGATGGAAAAGATATTAGAACAATAAAACAGGAATCCCTGAGAAGCCGAATAGCACTCGTTATGCAGGAGGTGTTTTTATTTTCCGGCAGTATCGGTTTCAATATCACATTGGGTGAAGAATCGATAACAAAGGAGGAAACCAGACTTGCGGCTCTGGCTCTGGGCGCTGCCGAATTTATTGAGAAGCTCCCTGATGCCTACGATTCGGTTATTGAGCCTCGTGGTACTAATTTATCTTCCGGTCAAAGACAGCTTATCTCTTTCTGCAGGGCTTTTGCCTCCAACCCTGAAATCCTCATTCTTGACGAAGCTACTTCTAATATCGATTCGGAAACCGAGAAATTAATCGAAATTTCGCTTGGGAAGCTGCTCGGAGAGCGCACATCGTTGGTTATTGCACATAGGTTATCAACAATCAAGCGAGCGGATAAAATTCTTGTCCTCCATCATGGAGAGCTCAGGGAAACAGGTACTCATGAGGAATTGCTGAACAATGATGGATTATATGCCAAGCTTTATAGGTTGCAATTTAATTAAATATTTGGCTAATTGAAGAACCCTTTCCTAAGAGACTATATCATTAGTCAAAAAATGGGAAGAATCCACTCCCAATGCTGCTTCTGGATTCTTCACTTCGTTCAGAATGACATTCTTCCAAGTTATATATTTAATAAAATCCAGAATTAAGAAATCAAATTCTTTTACTACGGTTTTACTTCCCAACTTCCTTATAACGAAAGCATGAAACAATATGGTCATTGACCATACCTGCAGCCTGCATAAATGCATAGCAAATAGTGGAACCGACAAACTTGAATCCGCGTTTTTGCATATCTTTACTCATAATATCAGAAATCTCACTTTTGGCTGGTAAATTTTTAAGTTCGGTCCATTTATTTTTAATTGTTTTTCCTTTAGTAAACTGCCAGATATATTTATCGAAACTGCCGAATTCATCCCGTACTTTGAGGAACATTTTTGCATTTTCGACAGTTGCGCGTACTTTTAATTTATTTCTTATAATACCCGGATTATTTAAAAGTTCTTCAATTTTCTTTTCATCGTACAGGCTGATTTTTTCAGGTTCGAACCCATCAAATGCAGCCCGTATCGATTCTCTCTTTTTCAGGATAATCGCCCAACTCAATCCTGCCTGGAAAGCATCCAATACAAGGAATTCGAAAAGTTTACGGTCGTCGTGCAGCGGAACACCCCATTCTTTGTCATGATATTCAATCATCAAAGGTTCATTATTATGCCAGGGGCAGCTTGTTATAATCATATTTCCTCCTGATTAATTAAAAATGATTATTGAAAAAATATTTCAATAAAATTTGGTAAGTCAATTTAGGAATTAAATTGAAAATGCTCATGGACAGCCACAATTGGTTAATAATTATCATAAATTTTATTCATTATACTTGCAAATTACATCAAAAAAACATTAAAAAATACAATATTTCTTTGTAATTTTGACTTTTAATATTGGTATATAAATAGATTTTAATATTGATAAATTGATTTCATTTATAAAATGCGTCTGACCAAATCAGTTGTTCCGAATTTATTAACCTTGGCAAACCTATTTTGCGGATTCACTGCAATCGTTCGTACTGCCAATAATGAATTCGTAACTGCTGCAGTATTCATTTTATTGGCAGCCGTATTCGATATGTTGGATGGAGTTACGGCACGTTTGATTAATTCAACGAGCGAACTCGGGGTAGAACTAGATTCCCTATGCGATGCAGTATCCTTCGGAGTTGCTCCGTCATACATGCTTTTCAAAATATATTTCTTCCAATTCGGTGATTTCGGAATTTTAATCGCCTCATTTCCAGCATTGGCAGGAGTGCTGAGGCTTGCCCGGTTCAATGTCCAGATTACCGGATTCGAAGATAAACTTTATTTTAGGGGATTACCGATTCCTGCCGCTGCATTGAATATTCTTTCCTACATTATATTTTTCCATATTTCAAGTGAATTCCCTGATAAATACAAACCTGCGGCGATTATACTTGTTACGGTTACTACTTCGCTTGCAATGGTATCAAAATTCAAATACGAAAACCTGCCAAGACCATCAATCAAATCTTTCAAACAAAGACCCATCTTTTTCATATTATTTATTATTGCATTGGCATTAGGATTTGCTTCAAAAGGTAAATTGATATTTCCATTATTGCTGGTATATTTATTCTGGGGTGCGTTCAGGCATCTTTTTTATTGGTTTAAAGAGCATCAGGAGCCGGAAGACGATATAGACGAAACTGAAGAGATTGACCCAACGCCTTTTGATTGATAATAGGCTATTAGGCTATTAGGCTATTAGGCTATTAGGCTGTAGGATTTTAGGTTGAGAACAATTAGATTTAAGATATTTGTAAATAGGTTAAGATTTTAAAGTAGATATGAGAGACTATAATAAACTTCGGGCATTTGAATTAGCAGACGCATTAGTGATATTAATTTATCAGGTTACAAGAAATTTTCCAAAGGATGAATTATATGGATTAACATCACAAATGAGAAGATCTGCAGTATCCGTTCCATCAAATATAGTTGAAGGAAGTACAAGAACAAGCCAAGTTGAATATCTTCGTTTCCTTGAAATTGCATTTGGTTCATTAAAAGAATTACATTACCAGTTCAGCATAGCTTCACGCCTTAAATATATTAAAGAAAAAGATATTATTGAATTCGAATCCAATTTCATTGAAACTGAAAAAGTTTTGAGTTCTTTAATCAGGTCATTACATAAAGCCTAAAAGCCTAACAGCCTAAAAGCCTAAAAGCCTAAAAGCCTAACAGCCTAACAGCCTAACAGCCTAAAAGCCTAAAAGCCTAAAAGCCTAACAGCCTAACAGCCTAAAAGCCTAAAAGCCTAAAAGCCTAAAAGCCTAAAAGCCTATGAATAATTTAGAAAATAAATCCATCCTCCGAAGAATAATGTCCGTTACATTAATAGTAGCGGCTCTTGGGTACTTTGTCGATGTTTATGATTTAATTCTATTTGGTATTGTACGCGTTCAATCCCTCAAATCGCTCGGTTATCAAGGTAGCCAGCTATTGGATTATGGCGTTATGCTGCTGGATATTCAAATGGCTGGAATGTTGCTTGGGGGTATTCTATGGGGTGTTCTGGGTGATAAAAAAGGTAGGGTACGAATCCTATTTGCTTCGATTATGCTATATTCCATAGCAAATTTTGCCAACGGATTTATTCAATCCATCGAAGGTTATGCTTTATGCAGGTTCATAGCAGGTGTAGGACTTGCTGGTGAGCTTGGTGTTGGTGTAACTCTTGTCCTGGAAATCCTACCCAAAGACTTACGTGGTTATGGAACTATGATTGTTGCGACAGTTGGAGTAAGTGGTTCAGTAATAGCAAATTTAACAACGAAATTCTTTGATTGGCGCGCTTCATTTATCATTGGTGGTGTGCTGGGAATGGTACTTTTAGTGCTGCAATTCAGTGTTTTGGAATCCGGCATATTCAGCCAGATTGCATCTAAAAATGTCAGTAGAGGTAATTTTTTCAGCTTTTTTACGAATTTTAAAAGATTTAGTCGTTATATCAAATCTGTTTTGATTGGCGCGCCGATTTGGTTTTCGCTCAGCATTCTTATAACATTCTCACCTGAATTTGCAAAAGCCCTGAAAATCAATGGAACCATCAATGCCGGCGATGCGATTATGTATTATTATCTTGGTGCTACGTTTGGGGACTTCATCAGCGGTTTCTTAAGTCAATATATCAAGAGTCGCAAGAAAGTAGTTTTCTACTTCATTACCGGACTTACGATAATGATTTTTGTATATCTGATTCAATACGATATTTCATCATCGACATTTTACATTATTTGTGCATTAACTGGTCTACCTGCGGGTTATTGGGCTGTCTTCATTACGATTTCCGCCGAGCAATTCGGAACGAACCTGAGGGCTACTGCAGCCTCAACGATACCTAATTTTGTTCGTGGATTGGTTATACCTTTTACGCTACTTTTCCAATTTTTTGCAGGATTTACAGGCGTCAGAATAAGTGGGGCAATTGTAGCCGGAGTTTGTCTTGTATTCGCATTCTTCTCTTTAAATGGATTAGAAGAAACCTACCACAAGGACTTGAATTATCTTGAAGAATAAATTACTCTATAAATTAAAATTCCTAATTGGCATAACCCGAAAGCAGCGACAGAAGCGCCATTCGAACGAAAACACCGTGAGTAACCTGGGTCTCGATTAAAACATTCGGTAATTTACTTATCGAATAATCCAATTCAATGCCATAATTCACCGGTCCGGGATGCATCAGCATGAGTTCCGGTTTGCGGCGAAGATGCTCAATTGTTATTGAATAGTAATTTGAAAACTCGCGAATTGATGGAAGTAATCCGGATTCCATCCTTTCCCGCTGCAGTCTTAATACCAGTAGGACATCAGCCCACTCAACAGCTTCATCGACAGTATCTATAATACCAACATTCCAGGCATTCATGTCATAAGGCAGTAATGTTCCCGGTGAACAGATGGAGACATCGACACCTAATGTATTTAAAAGCGTCATATTTGAGCGGGCTACCCTGCTATGCAAAATATCACCTATAATGCAAACTTTCTTTCCTTTTAAATCACCGAAATGCTTATGCAGAGTAAAGGCATCGAGAAGGGCTTGTGTAGGATGCTCGTGTTGACCATCTCCGGCATTAATAATCATCCCATTTGTGTTTCCCTGAAGAAAGACCGGTACTCCTGAACAGTTGTGGCGAATAATGAAAATACCAACTCCCATAGCTTCGATAGTTTTTAATGTATCCAAAACGGATTCACCTTTCGAAAGGCTGCTGGTCTTTGCCTGGAATGAGAAACAATCTGCCGACAGACGCTTGGCAGCAAGCTCGAAAGAAAGTTTTGTTCGGGTAGAATCCTCGAAAAAGGCAAGAGATACAATTGTACTCTTAAGGTCATCGTATTTAACTCCGGTTTTATGATTATCCATAAAAAAGTGGGTTTTTACGAAAATATTATTAATATCGTCGATTGTTAAATCGTCTGCTGAAAGTAGGTAAGGCTTAGAAAGCTTAATTTTTTCATTCATATATTATTCATTTTTAATTTTTTCATTCATTTATTATTGTCCAAAATTCTTTTCAAAAATAAAAAAAAAAGCCGTTCAAAAGAACGGCTTTTTTGAAAACAATATAATTACTTCTTTGCTTTCTTCTTAGCTGCTGGTTTCTTTGTACCAACTGCTTCGGTCAAAGCTTTGCCTGCTTTGAATTTGGGAACTCTCTTAGCGGGAATCTTAATACTTGCGCCGCTTCTCGGATTTTTTCCCATTCTTTCAGCTCTATTATATACTGAGAAAGTTCCAAATCCGATTAGTGTAACAGCTCCGCCGGCGGCGAGTTCTTTGGTAACCGCACCCATAACGCTCTGAAGAGCTCTGGAGGCATCGGCTTTTGTTAAGCCTGTTTCTTCTGCAACTGCTGCAACCAGTTGTGTTTTGTTTAAACCCATAGGCAACTCCTTTGTTTAGAAAGAACTACAAAATGATATGTAACTTACGAATGTAAAAATATGAGATTTTATCATGCTTTGCAAGTTTTTTTTCATTTTTTTCAATTATTTTTTCAAAATTATCTTTTTTTTTCAAGATTTTACTCGATTATGAATCGTAAATGAATAAATTGTGAAATTTCGCAAGTCCCTCTTAGAGCCATTTTAGGAGAAATTTACAATTTTTTTTTATAAAATCGCCTCTAATAGCGCATGTATACTTGCTTTACAGATAATTAACGTCATAAAATTACATATCTACTCACTTTTATTTGATTTTTTTCGAAAAATACACCTGAAAATCACAGGTTCGGTCCTGTCATTTTTTCCGGACGAACAAACTCATCGAATTGCTCAGATGTCAGAAAACCAAGTTCTATGGCGGCTTCCTTCAATGTTGAACCTTTTTTATGCGCATGTTTGGCGATTTTTGCTGAGTTATCATATCCGATATGAGGATTCAAAGCCGTTACGAGCATCAAAGAATTATGCATATAGTAATCAATTTTTTCTTTGATTGGTTCGATACCAACTGCACAGTGTTCATTGAACATTTTGCATGTATCAGCGAGCAGGCGGCAGCTCTGAAGGAAATTAAATATTATTACCGGCTTGAAAACATTAAGCTCAAAATTTCCGGAAGCGCCGCCAAAATTGATTGATACATCGTTTCCGAAAACCTGCACGGCAACCATTGTCATTGCTTCAGATTGGGTTGGATTAACCTTACCCGGCATAATCGACGAACCAGGCTCGTTCTCCGGGATGTTCAATTCACCAAGTCCGCAGCGAGGACCAGATGCAAGCCAGCGAATATCATTGGCTAATTTCATAAGAGAAGCAGCAATTGTTTTCAAAGCGCCGTGAGCAAATACCACTGCGTCATGAGCAGCCAATGCTTCAAATTTATTCGGTGCGCTGACGAATGGCATTCCTGTCAAATCCGCAATGATTTTTGCAACTTCAACGGCAAACTTAGGATGAGCATTCAAGCCTGTTCCAACTGCCGTTCCGCCAATAGCAAGCTCATAAAGTCCAGGTAGTACTTGATTTATGCGCTCTTTTGCATTATCAAGCTGGCGGACATATCCCGAAAATTCCTGACCAAGCGTTAGTGGCACTGCATCCATGAGGTGCGTTCTTCCGATTTTTATTATGCTGTTGAATTCTTCCGCTTTCTTATTCAATGTATTCCGCAGTGTATTGATGTATGGCAGTAGTTCATTGACAAGCCTGTCGGCAGCAGCAATATGCATTGCAGCCGGGAACGTATCATTCGAACTTTGGGATTTGTTGACATCGTCGTTAGGATGAATAGGTTTCTTGGAACCCATCTCGCCACCGGCAATCTCAATGGCACGGTTGCTGATTACTTCGTTTGTGTTCATGTTAGTTTGAGTGCCTGAGCCTGTCTGCCAGATGGAAAGAGGAAAGTGGCTGTCCAACTTGCCTTCGATAACCTCATCGACTGCTTTAACAATCAAATCACATTTTTCCTTCGGAAGAACGCCCAATTCTGCATTGGCAAGCGCACAGGCTTTCTTGAGGACTCCCATTGACCAAATAATACTGCGTGGCATCTTCTCGATGCCGATAGCGAAATGAATTAGTGAACGTGCTGTCTGGGCGCCCCAGTACACGTTAGTTGGGACTTCGATGTCGCCCATTGAATCTTTTTCAATACGAGTTTGCATTTTCTTTCTCCCTTGAATTTTGTACTTTTAAATTTCAAAAAACATTATAATAATTAATTATGATAATTAATTTTATTATTTACTTATTGATACCTCTGAAAAATAAAAAATTTTCAGGATTGTCATTCTAAAGTTGTTTCAGAATCCACTCCCAGTGCAGTTTATGGATTCTGAAACAAGTTCAGAATGACATTTTTCAGAAGTCTTAGATTAATTTAAAAATTCATCGATAATACCGCCGCCAACCAAGTCCTCGCCTTCGTATAGAACGACCGACTGTCCGGGAGTTATTGCCCGCCGGGGTTCGAGGAATTCAACTTTTAGTTTTCCATCAGGCATCGATTCACACCAGGCTTCTTCGCCTGAGTCTTTATACCTGATTTTTACTTTGAATAGGCGTTTGGAATCTAACTTTTCATACTTCATAAGGTTGACAGATGATGCGAACAGGGTTTTGGAAAGTAATCCTTCCGAGCGACTTACTTCAATAACATTATTTCTAAAATCAATTGTTTTTACGAATAGCGGCTCTTTATGGGATATGCCAAGTCCTTTGCGCTGTCCGATTGTATAGAAGGGAAATCCCTTATGTTTGCCGATTTTGTTGCCTTCATACATAATTTCACCTTTTTCTAAGGATTCGATTCCTTCTACATTTTCGCGAAGGAAACGACCGTAATCATCATCCTTGATGAAGCAAATTTCCTGGGAATCAGGCTTATCAAACACAGGTAAACGATATTCCTTTGCTATTTTCCTGATTTCGGTTTTGGGATAATTGCTCAATGGAAGTATAGTTCTCGAAAGCTGCTCCTGAGTCATATTCCATAATACATAGCTCTGGTCTTTTGTTTTATCAGTCCCTTTTGAGATATAATATCTTTTTGTTTCTTCATCGTAATTAATTATTGCGTAATGACCGGTGGAAACGAATCCTGCTCCCATTGAATCAGCCTTTTCCAACATACCCTGCCATTTAATATTAGGATTGCAAATTACGCATGGATTTGGAGTCCTCCCGGACATGTATTCATTTATAAAATTATCGACAATCATAGTACGGAATCGAGCGGACATTTCAATCAATTTATGTTCTATGCCAAGCATATTACAAACCTCATGAGCATCTGCAACACTTTTGAATGAGCAGCAGCTCTTTGGATTGTCGTCAACACGGCAATCATTTTCTATTTTAAAGGGTGAAATCGTAGCCCCGATGACTTCGTAGCCTTGCTTATGCAGCAGAATTGCGGCAACCGATGAATCGACGCCACCGGACATTCCAACGACAACCCGCTTTGAATCAAGTTTCACTGAATTCCTTAATTAATGATACAAATTTCAAAATTACGATAAAAAAAATAAAGTTAAAAGAATTGAATTAGTTAATTTTGTATTTTATGAAAAATTAATAATTTAACTAATTCATGCTAAAATTTTTACGGAATACCCCACTTCAAAAATATAATACATTTAATATTAAAGCAAGCGCTAAATATTTTATTGAAATCAGCTCTGAAAGCCAGTTTGAGGAGTTACTTCAAAGTGAAATATTCAGGTCCGAACGTAGATTCATTCTTGGTGGCGGTTCCAATATTCTTTTTACTTCCGATTTCGATGGTCTGATAATTAAATCTGCAATAAAGGGAATCTCAGTTGAAAATAGCGATTCTGGTTCTGTATTAATAGAAGCCGGCGCTGCTGAGAACTGGAGTGATTTTATTGATTTCTGCATTAATAACGAATACTTTGGGATGGAGAATCTCGGTTTTATTCCCGGTTCGGTTGGAGCTGCACCTGTTCAGAACATTGGCGCTTATGGTATTGAGCAGAAAAAGAATTTTGTATCATTGAAGGGAATTGATTTAATGACCGGAAAAATTATTGAATTTGGTAAAATTGATTCTAACTTTAGTTATCGAAATTCCATTTTCAAGAAACTTCTTAAAGAAGAATTTTTCATTTTAAGTGTGAAATACGAATTATCAAGGAAATTTGAACCTAATTTGGATTTCAAGGAACTCGCTGATAAAATAGCTTTGGATTCAAGGCTTGTACCCGAATTCCGGAAATTATACGAGGCAGTTAAAGAACTTCGGGAATCGAAATTACCTAATCCTTCAGTTTTAGGGAATGCAGGCAGTTTTTTCAAAAATCCTATTGTCAATGATGAAAAGATTACTGAATTAGTAGCAACTTATCCCGAAATACCGCATTGGAACATGTATGAAAATAATAACAAAATTCCGGCAGCATGGCTTATCGAAAAATCGGGTTGGAAGGGATTCAGAAAGGGTGATTGTGGTGTGTCCGGGCGCCATGCCCTGATTTTGGTAAATTTCGGTTCTGCAACCGGGCTGGAAATATTAGAGCTTTCATGGGAAATTATAGAGTCAGTAAAAAATAAATTTAAAATATCACTTGAACCTGAAGTTAGGATTATTTAAACCTAATGAAATTAAAGTTAAAAAATTTCGTCTTAACAAAAGTAAATATAAAAGATTCGGATATTTATTAAATTATGATGGATGAAAAGTTCATTCGAAAATGAAAAGAAAAGGAATCGGAGGATTGATTATTAATGAGCAATAGTTCTATGAATACAGATGATAAAAATAAAGATTTCAAGAAATTCTCAAATTTAGGCGATAACAGGAAACCAAACTCAAGCGAACAAAATAAGAATATCAGGAATTTGATGATATGGTTGATTATAGGTACTGCGCTTATTTCTATTTATTTAATGTTTGCAGGCAGCAACAGGTCTGAATGGCCCGTTACTTATACCGAATACAAGCGTTTCTTAGAGCAAGACTTGATAAAATATGCAAAAATAACAAAAAGTCAATTTAATGATTTTGAATTTCATGGTGTATTGAAAGATAAAGTACGTTTAGTTATAGATGGTCAGCAAAGAGAGATTACGAACTTTGTTACCAAATTAGGTGTATTGGATTCCAAGGTCGAGTCTGTCTGGGAGTCGAAGGGAATAGCCATTCGATACGAGGAGAGTGAAAGCGGCTTTTGGAACGCAATTATATCTTTTCTGCCGTGGCTAATGCTAATAGCTCTATACATAATATTTATAAGGCGAATGCAGGTTGGAGGTCCCAAAGGAATATTTTCGTTTGGTAAATCAAGAGCGAAACTACATTCCAACGGTGAAACAAAAATTACATTCGAAGATGTAGCCGGTGCAGACGAAGCAAAGTATGAATTGCTGGAAGTTATTGAATTTTTAAGGGATGCAAAACGATTCCAGAAATTAGGCGGGAAAATTCCTAAAGGAGTATTATTACTTGGTCCTCCTGGAACAGGTAAAACCCTTCTTGCTCGTGCAGTAGCAGGCGAAGCTAATGTACCATTTTTCTCGATTTCCGGCGCAGATTTTGTTGAAATGTTCGTAGGCGTTGGAGCCAGCCGCGTACGTGATTTATTCGATAATGCTAAAAAAAATGCTCCATGCCTGATTTTTATCGACGAAATCGATGCCGTTGGACGCCATCGCGGAGCTGGTCTCGGCGGTGGGCATGATGAACGGGAACAGACTTTGAATCAATTATTAGTTGAAATGGATGGTTTCGAACAAAATAGCGGTGTTATTATCATTGCAGCAACAAACCGACCTGATGTTCTTGACCCGGCGCTACTTCGCCCCGGAAGATTCGACCGGCAGGTCGTCGTCGACCGCCCTGATGTTAAGGGAAGGGAAGGTATTTTTAAAGTCCACGTGAAGAATATTCCATTAAGCGAAGATGTTGATTTGGATACTCTTGCAAGGGCAACTCCCGGACTATCGGGTGCGGATATAGCAAACATCGTAAATGAATCCGCATTATTTGCCGCTCGCAGAAACAGCGACAAAGTTACAATGTTCGATTTCGAAAACGCTAAGGATAAAATCCTTATGGGAATCGAACGAAAAAGCATGGTCATTTCGGATAAGGAGAAGGAAATGACTGCATACCATGAAATGGGACATGCTTTAGTTGGCAAGTATTTACCCGAAGCTGATCCTGTACACAAGGTCACTATTATTCCACGCGGAAGAGCGCTCGGATTAACTTCATATCTTCCTACAGAAGACCTGCATACTTTTTCACAAAAATATATCGAAACAAAAATTGTAACTCTAATGGCTGGCAGGTCAGCCGAAATGTTGATTTTCAATAATCTTACAACCGGCGCAGCCAATGATTTGCTTCAGGCAACAAAGTTAGCACGCAAAATGGTATGCGAGTGGGGGATGAGCAATAAGCTTGGACCGGTAACGTATTTGACTCATCACGATGAAGTTTTTCTTGGAAGGGAACTTACCCAGCCGAGAGACCATAGCGAGGACACTGCTAAAATAATCGATGCTGAAGTTAGAAGTATACTTACAGCATCCAATGAAAAAGCCGAGTCAATCCTGAGTGATAAAATTGAACTTCTACATAAAACATCCAAGATACTTCTTGAGCGTGAAGTATTAGATGGTGACGAACTTGATTTGCTTATTCTGGGAGAAGACCTGCCTCCATTGAATAAGAAAACCATTAGTATTTTAAAAAATTTAAAATTCGATGAAATCAAAGAAAATGAAACAAATACCGAACCATCAATAAATTAATTTTTGGGAGGGATTCCAATGAAAACAAAACTTTACTTCGTTATTTTTTTGTTGCTTTTTATTGTATCAAATATAGTTTCAGCACAAACAGATTATCTGCGAAGACTGCCCGGGTACTTACTACCCGAAAAAGCCCTTACGGAGAGTGAAATTAGCTATATTCAAAATTTTGCAGCAAACAGCAACAGGAATTTATTTATTTCCAAACCACTTCCGAAAGAAGTGTGGCAGCGTCCGCCAGCACCGGAAAGGATTTTAGCTTCTGATGGATTAGAATTAATCAATATATCCAAAGGTTCTGCAGCTCAATCCGAAACATGGATTGCATTTAATCCGACAAATCCTAATAACATAATAGCTACATCTAATGATTCCCGTTATATGGACCCACAAAACGGGTATTCAATGCCGGCATTTTATACAACCGATAAAGGACAAACCTGGAAACAATCCAATACTCCAAAGATGCAGAATTATAAGGATGTATATATAAAATTAGGGACAAATCCTAGGGAAGCAACAATCTTCGACCCTGGTGTTGCATTTGATTCACGCGGCTGGGCTTATTATAGCTATGGATTTACATTAACATCAAGTACGCTCACAACTGATAATAATAATGGAGTATTTGTATGCCGTTCGACAAATGGCGGCAAATCCTGGGATGACCCATTTCCTGTTGCTATGGAAACAGCAGGACAGAATCAGCCTTTCAATGATAGATACTCAATTGTAGCCGACCAGTTTTCCGATTCTCCTTATAAAAACAATGTTTATGTTACATGGACAATTTTCCCTATGGGTCCGGCAGTCATGGCTTTTTCCCGTTCGGAAGATGATGGACAAACCTGGTCGAATTCAACGAAATTACCCGGCGGTTCGAATGGTTCAAATCAATCACCCATACCAGCAGTTGGTCCTAATGGTGTGATTTATGTTGTTTGGCGTAGTCAAAACGAAGCAGGCACAGTAGATGCAGTTTTTCAGAAATCTACCGATGCAGGCAAAACATGGCTAAATTCCCCGAAAATAATACAAAACGTTGTCGAAATAGGGACTAAAGCAACTGTTGGTAATAGACGCGTATTGAAAGACAAACAAAATATGCGCATCTCATCATACCCCATTTTAGCTGTGGATAATTCTCAAGGCAGCCGCAGAGGCTGGATTTATGTCGTGCAAACCGGTAAAGACGATAAAGGGAAAATTTCTGCTTTGTATTTAACCCGTTCAAAAGATGGGGGAGTTAATTGGGAAAGTAAAATCAGGATAGATAATAATGATTTGAATAACGATGTATTCCTGCCTTCAATCGCAGTCGACCCAATATCGGGATTGGTTGCCGTGCTTTATTACAGTTCTCAAAATGATGCTGCAAATAAAGGTGTGGATGCATATCTTGCTCTTTCGTTTGATGGAATAAATTTCAATAATCTTCGTATAACACCCGAAACATGGTATCTTGACCGAGCCAATGATATATCCCCTCAACCCGGAGAGGCAGGAAATAATTACTGGGGCGATTATACTTCAATCATTGCATATAATAGCAAGGTTTATCCATGCTTCTGGATGCCACAGCCATTGACGGGTGATTTCAATTCTTTGGAATTATTTACCGCTAATATATCAACATCGCCCAAACCACCGGAGAATATTGGTATCGACAATACAAACCATGATGTAACATCAATAAAATTAAAATGGACAGACCCAACTCAAAATGTATTGGGAGGTCCTATCGGCGATTATAAAATTGTAATTATTAGGAATGGGAACCAAATTGCCCAGGTTGATAAAGGTTTGCAGACATATTTGGATAATGGTCTTACATCAGGGCAAAAATATGATTACCAGATTAAAACGAAAACTACGGATGGATTGGAAAGCCAGATTCGTAACTTTTCTGCTATTGCAGGAGGAGCAGCAGAACCACTCCCACCTTCAAATGTTGTAGCAAGACCAAGTGAATCCGGTGTGAATTTATACTGGGATAATCCAATTGCTCATATAGACTCCTCGTATTGTTCCGATTTATCGGCAATTGAAATTTACAAAAACGATACTTTGTTCCAAACGGTGACAACAAATATTCAGCCCGGTTCGAAAGGATTATTAAAATTACAGTTACCACTTAAGAATTTTTATAAAATAAAACTTAAATCTGTGAGTAACAGAAATTCTGTGAATACAAAGAGCATTTTCTCACCGGAAGTTTTAGCTTATTCAGGCGCTCCATTATCAACATTAAACGAAAACTGGGATGATGCAAATACCAGGATAGCGACATACACGGATGGGAAATGGGCTATGACTAATAAAGCATCGAAATCTTCACCGAATAGCATAACTGATTCTCCAACATCAAAGCAAGCTTATGGTGTAAGCTCAATTATTTTAGCACCTGTCATTATAAATGCTCCAAATACTACTCTGAGTTTTGATAATATTGCATGTATAAAACCTGATGGAGACTATGCTGCCATATCTGCCTCGAATGATTTCGGAAATACATGGAAGGAGTTATACAGATTTGATAAATTACGTTCAACAAAATTCAACGATTCGGCTCAAAACTCAAGTTGGGATGACCTTCACGTTACATTACTAAAATTCAATGGCGACACTGTTTATGTCAAGTTTACGGTGAGCGCTAACGTAACAAGTAATTTGGATGGATGGTATATTGACAATATTGTTCTCGATGATAATCCTAATGAAGTAAAGGAAGGAACTCCGGTCATCATGTATCCGAAGATTTTCCCAAACCCATCAGCAAACCTGGCAAATCTGAAATTTGTTTTGTCTGTACCGTCGAAATTGATGATTGAATTATACGATGCTATGGGTAACTCTGTTTATAAAATTGCTGAAACTGAGAGTTACGCAGGAGAATTGGATTTCCCGATTGATTTGACTAACGTTTCATCCGGGATTTACTATATTAGAATATCAGATGATAGTGGTACACGGACAGTTCCAATAGTTGTGGAGAAATAATTAGTATGTTGCTTAACTTTTTAATCATGGCTGGCAGACTTTGGTGTTTGCCAGCCATAATTTTAAAATACAAAGATTGTTGATATACATTAGAAATAACATAGAGTTAATAAAAAATAGTCCAATGAACAGCAAAATGTCAATTCAAAATGCGAGATTATGATGTAAGAATAAAAACAAAGAAATTGTCTTTCTAAACTTCAAAATAATGGAATTAATAAAAATAAAAGATTACAGAATTTTCTACCCTTTATTTTAAATAACTTATAGAATCAAAAATATATGCAACAATTAACAATTAGAGAAATCCCCCCTACCCCCCTTTTTCAAAGGGGGATAAGAAAAATATTCCTTAATCCCCCTTTGAAAAAGGGAGGTAGGGGGGATTTCTCTTGAATTTGTCCATTTTTATTTTTATTATGCACTGTATTTTGGGGTTCAGGATGACATTCTTCTTGACTTTTATAAAGATAATATCGCAGTAATGACAATTATAATTTAGGAAATGAAAATTTATGACATCAAAGGAAATACGACAATCTTTTTTTGATTTTTTTGAAAACAAATTGCACAAAATTGTACCAAGTGCACCTGTTATTCCACATGGTGACCCAACACTACTATTCACTAACGCCGGAATGAATCAATTCAAGGATGTATTCCTGGGAAGCGGCAATCGTGAATACAAACGCGCTGCCGATACGCAGAAATGTATCCGGGTAAGCGGCAAGCACAATGATTTGGAAGAAGTCGGGCGGGATACATATCATCATACTTTTTTCGAGATGTTGGGCAATTGGAGTTTTGGTGATTATTATAAGAATGAAGCTATAGAATGGGCATGGGAACTACTTACTGATTTGTGGAAACTCCCGAAAGAAAGACTTCATGCAACCGTTTACAGAACCGACGATGAAGCTTATGAAATATGGAAAAAATATTTACCTGCCGATAGAATACACCGTTTCGATGAAAAGGATAATTTCTGGGAAATGGGTGAGACAGGTCCTTGCGGTCCATGCAGCGAAATACATTACGACAGAACTCCCGACTTGAGCGGAGGAAAATATGTCAATGCAGGTGTTCCTGAGGTAATTGAAATATGGAATCTCGTATTCATACAATTCAACAGAAAAGTTGATGGTACATTGGAAAATCTTACCTCAAAACACGTGGATACTGGTATGGGATTTGAGAGGATTTGTGCGGTTATTCAGGGAAAAAATTCCAATTATGACACAGATGTATTCATGCCAATAATTAGGGAAATAGAACGTTTGAGCGGCATCGGCTACAATGGTGAACTTATTGATAATAACGGTATTGCTATGAGAGTAATTGCAGACCATGTCCGTACTTTATCATTTGCTATTGCTGATGGAGCAATGCCCGGAAATGAAGGCAGGGGATATGTATTGAGAAGATTATTAAGACGCGCTTCCCGTTATGCGAGGAACCTGAATTTCAGCGAGCCGGTACTCTACAAACTTGTCGGAATACTTGTTGAAAATATGGGTGAAATATTTCCTGAAATTATACAACAAAGACAATTTATCGAGCGAATTATCAAAGCTGAGGAAGAGAATTTCCTGCAAACCCTCGACCGTGGATTGGATAGATTCGATGAAATAATCACCAGGATAAAAACTTCGGGAGAAACCATAATCCCAGGTTCGGATGCTTTCCTGCTTTTTGATTCTTTTGGATTTCCACTTGATTTAACTGAGGTAATTGCCCGCGAGAATAATTTTTCAGTTGACAGCAACGGATTTAATTCCTGCATGGATGAGCAGCGCCGGCGTTCCAGGGATGCACGAAAAGTGAAATTTCAGCAAGTTGATTCGGTTTTGCATAAGGAGGAATCCGAATTCATTGGATACTCTGAAAGTGTTAGCGAAGGTAAAGTATTATCTGCATCGGAAAACAGGCTCATTCTGGACAGAACTCCTTTCTATACCGAAAGCGGGGGACAGGTCAGCGATACAGGTGAAATAATTTTAGCAGGAGAAAAATACTTTGTCAGCGATATGCAAAAATCCGGAAATGCTATTATTCATATTCTTGACCGTGAGGTAGAGCCGCTCATAGGAGAAATAGCCCTTGCAAAAGTTGATTTGCAAAAAAGAAAACACATTATGCGGAATCATTCCGTTACTCACTTACTGCATGAAGCTCTGAGAACTATTCTTGGAAGCCATGTGCAACAGGCTGGTTCACTTGTTTCGCCGGATTATTTACGATTTGATTTCAATCATTTCGAAAAAGTTCCAAAGGAAGCTATTACAGAAATCGAGGTTCTGGTTAATTCTAAGATTTTGGATGCAATACCTGTTGAAACAATGGTTCTTAAGCTTGAAGAAGCGAGGAAAAATCCGAAAATCAAAATGTTCTTCGGAGATAAATACGGCGATACAGTGCGGTTAGTTGTTATGGATAATAAATATTCGATGGAACTTTGCGGTGGAACTCACGTTAAAAATACAAGTGAAATTGGTGCATTCAAGATCACAGCAGAATCTTCCATTGCAGCGGGAGTGCGTAGAATAGAAGCAGTATCAGGTGCAGGAGTACAGAAATACTTAAATGAATTAATAGCAAAAGTTGATGAGAAGCAGCAAAATAACGTTGAATTATCTGAAAAAATTAAATCATTAGAGAAGAAACTCGAACAATTTAAAATTGAAGAATTCAAACAGGCAGCAAATGTATGGATTGATACTGCTTATAAAATAGATTCTATCAGGATAATCACAAGGCAAATTGAAGTAAACGATTTGGATGTGTTGAGAAGTATTGCGGAAAATCTGCGTAACTCGCTCGGTAAGCAAGGCGTAGCACTGCTTACAGCAGTGATGAATGACAAAATTCAACTTGTATGCACTGTGACTGACGACCTAATGAAAACAATTCCAGCCGGGCAACTTGCATCTGCTGCTGCTGCTGCTATCGGCGGGAGTGGTGGAGGGCGTCCTCATCTGGCAACTGCCGGTGGGAAGGATTTATCCCTTCTTCCTGAACTTCTTAAGAATTTTCCCGATATTGTTAAAGAGAAGTTAGGGAAGTAGGCTATTAGGCTTTTAGGCTTTTAGGCTTTTAGGTTGTAGGCTGTAGTTTATTAGGCTTTAGGTATTTAGAAAGAATTTCATTCTTAAAAAAACCTAAAAGCCTAAAAGCCTAAAAACTGGTTTGAAATTTGATAATAAAAATATGAACTTATTTAAAGAAGAAATTGAATAAAAGAGAAGAAAAAATATTAACAAAAATGGAACTTTTCCCTGGAACTGAAAGAAAATCCAAGGTGAAGATTGCTCCATCACTGCTTGCAGCCAACTTTGCTAACTTAGAAAGCGATATTAGACAATGTGTTGAAGGTGGTGCTGACATCCTGCATCTTGATATTATGGACGGACATTTCGTTCCGAATTTGACAATAGGACCTCCCGTAGTTAAAGCAATCAGGTCATTGACAACATTGCCTTTTTCATGTCATTTGATGATTTCCGACCCTTATAACTATATAAGAGAGTTCGCCGAAGCCGGCGCCAACTATATATCTGTCCATGTTGAAGGGCATCACCATTTGCACAGGACATTGGCTCTAATCCGCAGTTTTGGAATAAAACCGGGAATTGCTCTCAATCCCGGTACTCCACTTGATTTTGCATTCGAAGCAGCCGAATATTGTGATTATATCCTTTTAATGAGTGTTGACCCGGGATTTGGGGGACAAAAATTTATTCCTACATTCCTCCGACGATGCGAAATGCTGCGGATTTTCTTAGAGAAGCAAGGATACGACCATATTGAGATTGAAGTTGATGGCGGAGTGAAGCATGAAAATATTGCCAGGATTGCCCGCACAGGCGCATCGATATTGGTATGCGGCTCTGCGGTATTTAACGGTGATATTGTTGAAAACATCAAAGATTTGCGCCACAGCGTTGAAGGAATCAGCTTTAAGAAGTAATGAAAAAATTAATAAAAAATTTTTCTTTGGAGGAACTGAGAAATTATTTCTTGGAAATCGGAGAAAAGCCCTATCGTGCTGACCAGATATTCAATGATATTTTCCTGAATAAGAAAAGTAGTTTCAGCGAGTTAACCAATATTCCAAAAGCGCTTGCAGACAGATTAGCTCAGGATTTCGAAATCGACTCAATTGAATCTGCAAAAGATAAAAAATCCATGGATGGCGCTGTAAAATTCCTTTTCGAATTGAAAAAAGGCGGAGCCATCGAAACCGTAGTAATGCCTTCAACAACGAAAGAAGGATTTACCATTTGTGTTTCATCACAATCCGGCTGCGCCTTTGGATGTGCTTTTTGTGCGACCGGTACTCTGGGATTTCTCAGGCATCTGGAACCATCTGAGATAATCGACCAAATCATATTTGCCGAACGTTTCACTCAAACAAAAGTTTCAAACATAGTATTCATGGGGATGGGCGAGCCTCTTCATAACTTCGAAAATGTTTTTAAGGCGATTAATATAATTACCGGCAAAAAGACGAAATTATTGAGTGAAAAAAGAATAACACTTTCAACAATTGGGATACCCGAAAAAATTATAAAGTTATCACAAATCGAACATCCTCCAAAACTTGCGATTTCTCTCCATGCCACTACAGATGCCGCTCGTGCTGAAATAATTCCTGTAGCAAAAAAATATAAAATAAAAGAAGTAATGGATTCGGCTGAGCAGTATTATCGCACAACCGGGATGCCTGTTACGTTCGAATATATTTTATTTTCAGGATTGAATGATACAGAATTGGATGTTCGCCGATTATCAAAATTTACTAAACGATTCCCTTCGAAAGTGAATCTTATTCCTTTTAATGATGTTTCCTTTGTTCATAAAGATGAGAAGAGTCGGAGATTGAAGCCTTGCACTAAAGCGGAAATGGAGCAGTTTTCAAATAATCTTCGTAATGCAGGAGTAGTAGCCATAGTCCGCAAAACAATGGGCTCCGATTCTTATGCAGCTTGTGGTCAATTAGCCTTTGATGGACTAAAGCAAGATTCTTTACGTTGAAGTTTCGACAGAATGACAATTTAGTGCTTATCCAAATCTTCCATCTAATATTCCACTAACTGATAAATCCTCATCCAGTTCATTCCAGTGCAGACCAGTACCATCGCAAATAAGTTCGATATTATTTAATTGTATGTCTGTAGCTTTAGCCAATTTTTTATTTTTTGATGCAGGAAAACGTAATTCTGCATCATTTGTAAATTTAAGACAAATAATTCTATTTTCAACCCAAACATTCCGGACTTGAACATCGTATTTAATATCCAAATACATTATTCCATTTCTCCTTTATTTGTTCTAAATGTTTTTCAATCAACTCCTCGGCTTTAATTAAATCAGCGGATTTAAATCCTTTGGAATAATCTAGTTCTAAAGGAATTAACCAAAATTTAGCAAAACCGCCGGCTTTGCGAACATGAATGTGAATAGGTTCGTTACCTTCATTAGTATAGAAGAAAAAAACAAATCCATCTTCTCTGAATACTTCCGGCATAAATTAATCCCTTTTATACAGTATTGAATCTTAATTTAAGAAAATATTTTATAACTGCAATGAAGACATTTTAAAATTCGTCACAGTTTTATCGTATAAAGAAATATCAATTATAAAATATAATCAATCCAATGAATATTATAAGTACATTTAAGGTGTCCAATAAGATTCTAAAACTTTTTTCCTCACTAAATAAAAATTGAAAAGCCTTACATGTATTCAATATTATCCCTTGTATTCCGTTAATAGACTGTCGTAAATTATAAATTACAAGGTAATCCGAAATATGATGAAGTATAGAATTCGTATAATTTTTTTGATTTTACTACTGACTGTAAATGCTAATGCAAAAGAATCAGTAGTTTTGAAAGCAGCGGAAGCCGAACTGACAAGAGCAATGTCGGAATTGAAGAACCAGCCTACACCACCATACTTTCTGGCTTATGGAATAACCGAAACTCATAAGGTAACAATCACAGCTTCCTTCGGTAAATTGAAAACGAATGTAACAAAAAGGGAAAGAGTATTGGATGTAAACGTAAGAGTTGGCAGCTATGATTTCGATAATACTCATATTATTCGCGGAGCGCGGTTCAATTTCGGTGGTAAAATGGGTGCAGACCCATTGCCGATCGAAGACGATGAATTATCAATTCGGAATGTAATTTGGAGCGCAACAGACAGGGATTATAAAGATGCATTGGAGAAGTTTGATAAAGCAAAAACCAATAAAGCAGTTAAAGTAAGGGAAGAGGATAGTTCCGCTGATTTTACACATGAAGAACCTGTACAAAAAATTATCGATGCTAATCCGGTAAACGTTGATGTTGATTATTGGATTAAGCGCATTGAGAGTTTGTCTGCCGCATTTTCAAATAAAAATTGGTTATTGGTCGGCATGGTTTCTTTCAATGCCGAAATTGTAACAAAATATTACATAAGCAGCGAAGGTACCCGTCTTCAGTGGACAGAGCCGACATTTAGAATTTTTTCTTCTGCAAAAACAAAAGCCGATGATGGAATGAGCCTTCCACTATATAAAAGCTATTTTGGATTTGAACCTAATTCATTACCTGATGACGCTACAATTACCAATGATATTAATAAAATGGTAGTTCTTCTTGATAATATGAGAAATGCTCCTTTAATGAATACGTATTCGGGACCGGCAATACTCTCCGGCGAAGCAGCGGGGGTATTCTTCCATGAAATTTTCGGGCATAGGGTAGAAGGTCACCGGCAGAAAGACCCTAATTCCAGCCAGACTTTCAAAAATGAAGTTGGGAAGAAAATCCTTCCCGATTTTATAGATGTTATTTTCGACCCAACTGTGAAAACCCGCAATGGCAGAGAAGTTTCAGGTTATTACTTGTTCGACGACGAAGGAATCAATGCACAAAAAGTAGCTTGTGTGGAAAAAGGAATTTTCGGGAACTTTCTGATGTCCCGGTCTCCAATTGAGAATTTTTCAAAGTCGAATGGGCATGGCAGGCGCCAGGCTGGTTACGAAGCCTGTTCGCGGCAATCAAATTTAATGGTTATTCCACGGGAAACTGTATCCTATTCAAAACTGCGCGATATGCTGAAGGAGAAATGCAAGGAACAAAACAAGGAATTCGGATTAATGTTCGATGTTGTTCAGGGAGGTTTTACTTTTACCGGCAGGACAATTCCCAATGCTTTTAATGTCAACCCTCTCGTTGTTTATAAAATATTTGCCGACGGCAGACCTGATGAACTGGTACGAGGAGTCGATTTAATCGGTACACCGCTCTCAACCTTCGCAAATATCATTGCAGCGTCCGATGATTTAGGAATATTCAATGGTGTATGCGGCGCAGAATCCGGTGGAGTGCCGGTTTCTGCAAGCTCACCGAGTTTATTGGTATCGACTATCGAAGTACAGAAAAAAGCAAAATCACAGGCAAAACCACCGGTATTAACTCAACCATAATTGTATAAAGTGGAAATAATAAGGAGTTAACCATGCAAGAGATTTTATTTGAGGAATCACAGCGAGTCGGGAAATTCTGGAGGAAAATACTTTATATTATTGTTTTAATAATCTCAATGTTTTTTATTCATGGAGTAATTCGGCAATTATATTTCGATATTCCATTTGGAGATGAACCTCTTTCCGATAAGGGTCTTTTGTTGACTGTAATGTTAGCCGGATTAATTATAAGTTTAACTAGTGCCTTGATATTAAAAATTAACCTGATAACGATTGTGAAAAGGGATGGCTTGTATTTTAAATATTTTCCATTTCATTTAAAATTCAAATATTACTCAAAAGAGCAATTGAAATCCTTCGAAGTAAGAAAATATAATCCCATATTAGAATATGGTGGCTGGGGTATTAGACTCGGAATTTTTTCAAGAAGAGGCACTGCATATAATTTAACCGGTAATATCGGTTTGCAGTTTACAACTATGGATGATAAAAAAATATTAATTGGCACTCAAAAGCCTAATGAAATTGATGCTGTAATGATGCAGGTATTCCCTCATGCAATTATTAAGAATTAGAAAAATATTTAGGAAGTTTATATGAAATTCACTATGCGAAAAACCTTTTTTACTTTATTCACATTGATTTTATTTTCAGGTAATTTACTTGCTAACAGTAGTTTAATGCAGGCAATGCGGGATGAAATCAAGCGTTCTATCGATAGTCTCAGTCTCGATAAACTACAAAAACCTTACTTTATCGAATATTCATTAATAAAATCGAAATCAAAGAATATTAAAGCCTCACTTGGAAGTCTAATCGAATCTGATAGTAATAGTTCAGCATATATTTCTGTTTCGGTTCGTGTAGGTAATTATAAATTCGATAATACAAATTTCTTCGATGTCGGGCTTGGATTCTTCGGTTCCGGTGATGATGAGGAATCATTCAAGCTAAGGGAAATACCTCAAAATCCTGATTATAAAACCCTCCGGCGCGAACTATGGCTTGCAACCGATGCGGCGTACAAGCAGGCAGCGGAGATTTATTCCAAGAAGGAAGCTGCGATTAAAAACAGGTTAAGACAGGATACAACACATGATTTTACGCGAGTAACACCCCAGAAATTAACAGATACTTTTTCTATTCCAAAATTCGACACCAAAGAATTTGAAGAAAAGGTCAAATCCCTTTCCGTAATATTTTCGGATTATCCTGAAATCCAAACCTCCCAGGTTGTAACGGAATATTTACCCAAAACGATTTATTATGTTAACAGCGAAGGTAGGGAATACGTTAGAACAGACCTGTTCACTGGTATAGAAGTAGTTGCTACGGCTCAATCGTCCGATGGTATGCCATTACAGAATATATATTCGGCATATAGTCTTTCTCCAAGCGGACTTCCATCTAAAGACTCCCTTTTTAGGGCTATTAAAGGTGTAGCAGAGAAATTGAAAAGTTTAACTGTTTCAGGTAAATTGTCTGAATCCTACTCAGGACCAATGCTTTTCGAAGGTCAGGCTGCGGCTGAAATTTTTGCCCAGATATTTGCACCGAATTTAGTATCTCAGCGTGAAGTGCTGTCAGATGGTGGATTGCAGGAAAGCGAACGTTATGGCGCTTTTCAAAGTAAAATCGGAGGCAGGGTTCTTCCCGAATTTCTATCTGTTTCCGACAATCCCAAAGCTAAGAATTTTTCCGGAACCGAACTTATAGGAAATTATTCAATCGATGACGACGGCATGGAATCAGTTGATACAAAGCTTGTTGAACATGGATTTTTAAAAACACTGCTATCATCGAGAATACCAACAAAACGAGTCAGAGCCTCAAACGGACATAAACGGGGAGGAGCCCCATGCTTCTCGAATCCGGAATTACATTCGGATGCCGAACATATAAAATCACCGAAGGAATTGAAAGAAAAATTAATCGAACTTTGCAAAAATCGTGAATTACCATTTGGTATAATTGTTCGCAAGACAATGAATCAAAATATAATGTTTACTACTTTATATCGCGTATCTGGTGGCGGATTTCAATTTTCCCAGGGAGGCGGTAAGGTTTCTGTTGTTGAAGCATACAAGGTATTCCCTGATGGGAGTGAAGAATTAATTCGCGGGTCAAATATCAATGGATTAACGGTTCAATCTTTTAAAGATATTTTGCTAACCGGAAGAGACAAGTATGTATTGAATTTATTAGCTCCTGCAGTTGTATCGCCGTTTTTTACCGGGGGAAGTCAATATTTATCAGCCAGTATGATTGTGCCGGATTTACTTTTCGAGGATTGCGAACTTAAACCTGTTGAGGACGATTTTCCCAAATTGCCATTTTTGTCTAATCCTTTGAAGAGTGACTGATTTTCGTAATTAATTTATTTTGTAAAACTCCTTAATGAACTGAAGAGATTATTAAGGAGTTTTTTTTTATAAAAAAATCGAATCAAAAATTTATTATATTATTGTTGTACACTTCTTGATTATTTTTGCAGCATGAAATTGACAATATTAAAGGAAAAAATTAATAAAAATCTTTTATGCTCAAAATAAAATAAATTTTTTCTGACTGGTATGACATTTGCTTTAAGAATTTTGATTAAATAATAATTTGTTGGAAATAGTGATAATTTATGGATTATAAATTAGAAGATTTGCTTGATATAAAGATGTTTCAATCACTTCAGGACAGATTGAACGAAATTTATTCATTCCCATCGGCAATTATTGATAATGACGGCAAAATACTGACTGCTACTGCCTGGCAGGATATTTGTACAAAATTCCATCGATTAAATAAGGAATGTGAGATTGAGTGTATCAAAAGCGACAGATTTATTGAGGAACATTTATCGGAAGCCGATCCAGCCGTTAGCTACAAGTGCCCCCATGGATTAATTGATAATGCAGCGCCAATAATTATCGATGGAATGTATCTCGGTAATTTTTTTACAGGACAATTTTTTCTGGAACCTCCCGAACTAAATTTCTTCCGTGAACAAGCCGCCAGATACGGATTCGATGAATTTTTATATCTTGAAGCCGTAAAGAAAGTTCCTATATGGAGTAAAGAACAGTTAAACAGTTATTTATATTTTATTAAAGGATTAATTGAAGTAATAGCCGGTATCGGATTAAAAAATGTAAAAGAAATTGAAGCTAATAAGAAGATAAAAAAAAGCGAGGAACAATACAAAACTGTCATCCGGACATCACATGACGGTTTCTGGATTGTTGATAGGGAAGGTAATATTTTAGTAGCTAATGATGCATATAGCCGTATGAGTGGTTACTCCATAGAAGAAATTGTCAAAATGAGGATTTCAGATATGGAAGCTATTGAAAAAGTTGATGAAATACAATCACATAAAGAGAAATTGATAGAAGAGGGTGGTGGTATTTTCGAAACAAGACATCAACGTAAGGATAGGAGTATTTTTGATGTTGAAGTATCCGTCAATTATATTGCTGAAGATAGTGGCAGATTTTATGTTTTTATTCGTGATATTTCCGTACGCAAAAAAGCAGAAACAGCTATAAAGGACAGCGAAGAAAAATTCCGCAAATTACATGAAATGTCACCTGTTTCAATCGTTTTAAATCTACTTGAAACAGGCGAATTCCTTGATTCGAATCAGGCTCTTTGGGATATTACCGGTTACGATGAAGGAGAATTCCGGAGGTTGACATATTGGGATATTACACCAAAAGAATATGAGGAACAAGAAGCCCAGCAATTAGAACTACTCCGTACAATAGGGAAATATGGTCCGTACGAAAAGGAATATATCCGGAAAGATGGTTCGAGAGTACCAGTCTTGTTAAATGGTGTCCGAATAAAAGATAATATTGGGAGGGATTTGATTTATTCTGTAGTTCAGGATATTACTGCACTGAAAATAAAAGAAAAAGCCTTGAGTATTGAACGTGATAGAGCAAAACAATACTTCGATACCGCTGCTGTACTTATGGTAGCAATGAATGTTAATGGTGATATAGTGAGTTTGAACAAAAAAGGATATGAAATTCTAGAACACGAAGAAGACGAATTAATTGGTCTCAATTGGTTTGAAAATTTCCTGCCGGAATATAATAAACAATATATCCGGAATATATTTAAAGATTTAATGTCAGGAAAAAGAAAAGTCACCGAAGGTTATGAGAATGCAATTATCACTATTACCGGTAAAGAAATTTTAATTCGATGGCATAATTCATTACTTTATGATGGCAACAATAATATTGTTGGAATTTTAGCTTCAGGGGAGGATATTACTGAATACAAAAAAGCGGAAGAAGCATTGAAAGAAGCCGAACTAAAATATCGTACCATTGCCGATTATACGTATGATATGGAGTTCTGGAAATCGCCTTCCGAGGAATTCCTTTATATGTCCAATTCATGCAAAAGAATTACCGGATATGAAGTAAAGGAATTTCTGGATGACCCGGATTTATTCTTAAAAATAATCTATCCCGATGATAAACAAATATGGAAGAAACATCGTTTAGAAGCTACTCAAAGGATGGAACTGTCAGTTGCCGTTTTTCGTATAGTAAGAGCAGATGGTTATGTTCGCTGGATTGAACATTGCTGTAATCCGGTTTACGACACTAACGGTTATTTTATCGGTACACGTGGCAGTAACAGGGATATTACCGAACGAAAAAATTCGGAAGAAGCATTGATAGCAGCGAAACACCGTGCCGAAGAAAGTGAGAAACTTCTTAAAGAGGCTCAGAGTCTGGCTCAATTAGGTTATTGGAGCTGGGATATTCCAACTAATACCATAAATTGGTCTGAAGAGGTTTATAAAATAAATGGGCTTAATCCAGATGAAGATATTCCAAAATTTGAGGATATGATTTTGCGTTATGTACCGGAAAGCAGAAATAGAATGTTGTCTGCTGTGGATAAAGCACTTGAAGACGGAAAACCGTTTGAATTGGAACTTGAATTGATAAGACCTGATAATACAGCAAGATGGATTGTATCAAAAGGTAATCCTGTACAAGATACCAATGGAAAGGTATTCAGGATTTTTGGAACCGTTATGGATATTACCGAACGAATTGAGTTCGAAGTGGAAATATTAAAAGCCAAGCAAAAAGCCGAACAGAGTGATAAATTAAAAACATCATTTCTTCAGAATATGTCCCATGAAATTAGGACCCCATTAAATGGAATAATTGGCTTTTCAACTTTACTCAAAGATTGGAAAGATATAATCGAAGATGATAGAAATTCTTTTATTGATATGATAATCACTTCTTCGAATCGTTTATTAGGTATAGTAAATGATGTCCTGGAATTATCAAGATTGGACAGTGGCTTGGTTACGGCAGTTCCTGCGGTTTTTTCAATTGAGGAATTTTTCAGGTATTTTGGGAACGCATTTGGAAAAAAAATCAGAGACAAAGGATTGAGATTTATTGAATCGCTGCCGTCCGATTGCAGAAATATTTCGCTACACACCGACAAAGACAAGCTCATCCAGATTCTAACTAACTTTATAACCAATGCAATTAAATTTACCGATAAAGAAGAAATTGAATTTGGGTGTAATCTCAATGGCGCTCAATTAGAAATTTTCGTTAGGGATACAGGGATTGGAATTAAAGAGGAATTTTTGGAGAAAATATTTGAACGCTTTTGGCAATATGAAGCTTTAACAGATAGAAAGTTCGGTGGTACAGGATTGGGATTATCAATAACAAGAGGATTAGCTGACATTCTTGGTGTGGCAATTATCGTTAGTTCGGAATACGGCACCGGTTCAAAGTTTACTATAGTCCTGCCTAATGAACTTATTGTGTTAGGAAAAACCGGACAACCTTTTGCAGGAGCGATTCAGGAAATTCTGTTAGATTTAAAAGGTATCAGGATATTGATTGTCGATGATGAAAATATCAATAATCATTTATTTCATGAGTTTTTTAAAAGGGAAGAAGTGCAAATATCCTGGGTTAAAAACGGTAAGCAGGCTGTTGATTTGGTTGATAAAGAAAGATTTGATATAATTTTAATGGATTTGAAAATGCCGATTATGGATGGTTTGCAGGCAACCCGATTAATCAAACAACGAGCACCGGACCTGCCTATTATAGCACAGACTGCATATTCCCATTCCGAGGAAATGAACTTAGCCACAGAAGCAGGCTGCGATGCTTTTATTTCAAAACCTATTTTTAAAGAGCAATTATTTGACATTATCCGGAATTTATTGAAAAGATGAACCATTTACTTCTAAAGAAACGAAAAAAGCTTGAATCGGCTCCAAAAGCCTATGATAATTCATTATTTATTCATAGCCCTGAAGGTAGAATCATACGCCTTCAAAGTGAATATCTTTATCCTTTGCAGCATTTCAAGAAACAACATATAAAGAAATATATTATTTTCTTCGGTTCGGCAAGGGTCTTGCCCATAGAGAAATTTAATGATAAGCTTGATGAACTCAATACTCAATTTCTTAGCGCCGATTCGGAAAATAGACCAATTATTGAAAAAGAAATCGCATTGCTGAATAAAAAAAGGTTTCTTTCGGATGTTTATGAAGAAACAGTTCAATTAACACAAATGCTGACTGATTGGACAAAATCCATGAGTTATGAAAACAGGTTTCATATTTGTACAGGAGGCGGTCCGGGTTTGATGGAAGCAGCAAATAAAGGCGCTTATCTGGCTCAGGGGAAATCCATCGGATTGAATATCAGTCTGCCGTTCGAACAGTTCCCGAATCCATATATCAGCCGTGAGTTAAATTTTGAATTTCATTATTTTTTCATGAGGAAATTTTGGTTCGTTTACTTAGGACAGGCATTAGTGGCTTTGCCCGGAGGGTTTGGTACATTGGATGAATTAATGGAAATATTAACCTTGCGGCAAACACAAAAAATGACCCGACCGCTTCCAATAATACTTTATAAAAAGGATTTTTGGGAGAAAGTAATCAATTTCGATTATTTAATTGAGGTGGGACTGATTTCGCAGGATGATATGAAATTATTTACTTATGCTGATTGCCCTGAAGAAGCATTCGGGTATTTGAAGAATAGTCTATCTGAAATTCATCATTTGAAATGAGATTTTTTATTAAGCTATTGGGATTCTAATTATCAAAAATAAATTACTACGCAAAATCACTATTGAGGAAGAATGTCATTCTGAACGAAGTGAAGAATCTTCTCAAAGAATAGGTATCATTTAAAACGACAAGATTCTTCACTTCGCTTACGAATGACATTCTTCCTGTTAAGTGAGACAATCTCAATAAAAAACATCCCTACCCCTTTATTACCGCCAGCGGCTTTAGCTCTACCAGAATATCAACCAAATCATTCTGTTGGTTCATTACCAAACCGATATTCTTGTATGCTCCGGCTGCTTCGTCCAAATCTTTTTTCGTCCTGATTGAGTGAATTATTCCCTGGCTGTCAAGCTTTGAAATCTCTTCTTCGAGGTTAAGATTATTTTTTGCTGCTTTACGGCTCATTAATCTACCCGCGCCATGAGAGCAGGATTCAAAGCTCTCTTTATTTCCTTTTCCGCGAACGATATAACTTTTAGCACCCTGGCTGCCGGGAATGATTCCGATAGTTTTCTTTTTTGCATTGGTAGCGCCTTTTCGATGAACAATTACTTCTTTATTGAAATGTTTTTCGAATGCAGCATAATTGTGGGCTATATTTATTATCAGGTTTTTCTCAAACTGCAGAAAGCCGCATCCGGTCTCGCGTTCGAATATTTCCATGATTCTTTCAATCATTAACTTCCTATTGGCAAAGGCAAATTCAACACAATATTGCATTTCGCTTAAATATGCCTGTCCTTCAGTGCTGTCAATCGGCAGATAAGCCAATTGCTTCTGGTTTTTTCTGTCGATTCCCCAATTCTCATTCAGCCCGGAAGCTAAATTATTATAATATTCCGCAACTTTTAATCCTATATTCCGGCTACCGGAGTGAACCATGAGCCAGATATTGCCATCTGAACCTGATTGAATTTCAATGAAATGATTTCCCCCTCCCAAAGTCCCGATTTGCTTTAATGCGCTTTCGTATTCGTGATGCACGATTTTCATTGCACCGAGCTCGAAATCTTGAGGCATTAAAGCTACGGATTGACGGCGCTTATGACGGTCGAATCCGAGTGGCACTACCTGCCGGATTTCACCCATTATCTTCTTTACTGTGTTTTTATCGAGTTCCGTAAGTGATGTTTTAACGGCACACATTCCGCAGCCGATATCGACTCCTACTGCATTGGGAATAATCATTTCATTAGTTGCCAATACGCCACCAATCGGCATTCCGAAGCCTTCGTGTGCATCCGGCATAATAGCTATGTGTTTGAAGGCAAATGGCAGGTTGGCAAGATTCCGTGCCTGATGCATAGCGCCTTCTTCAATTTCATCCAACCATAACTTGATTGGCAGTTTTTCAGTCGTAATTTCTTTTATCATTATTATTAATTCAAATTATCATACTTGAAAAATTATAAAGAAAAGAGAAACCCCCTAACCCCCTTTGAAAAAGGGGGAATTTATTATTCCCCCTTTTTCAAAGGGGGTTAGGGGGTTTCTCTTTTCTTTATAATTTTTCAAGTATGATAATTTGAATTAATAATAATGATAAAAGAA
>JAERMQ010000085.1 GCA_016844745.1 Ignavibacteria bacterium
TCGCTCATTTTTGTTCGGTGAAGTGGTTAAAATTGTTTAACTTATAATTTGTTATGACGTTTATAATTGCAATTTCATTTATTTTCACTGATTAAGGTTATAATTAGTTGTTGTTTCTGTTTTCGCCTAAATTAGCGACGTAAATACCAAAGAATATTACTACCATGCTGATTAAATGAATGAATGAAATATTTTCGCCGTCTAACCAACCCCAAAGCAATGATACAAACGGTATAAGATAAGTAACAAATGAAGCATATAATGCATTCGACATCTTTGTCAATTTACTGAATAGCAGAATAGCCAACGCAGAGCCAAACAAGGATAATACCAATATTGCCAAAAATGAATGTAGATGCTGGGTTTCGCCGAATGGCAGGCTGAATGTATCTGATATTAGTAAATAAAAACCTGCCGGAATTGCCATCGTTACAAAAGCCAGGGCTGTCAGCATTATACTCGAAAGGTTGTTCAAATATTCTTTTAAAATGTTGCCGGCTGCACCATACATGACTGTAGCAAGAATAATTAGCAAACCCCACCAGTTACCGAAATCGAATGAAGCATTCGTGCCTCCGGAACTTTTCATAAAGGTTATTATTCCGGCGCCACCTAATCCGATTATCACTCCGAGTGTTGTGAGAAAGTGATATTTCAATCGAAACATCAGGAATCCAATGGAAAGTGTGAATAAAGGTACAAGGCAATTCAATATTCCTGCAGAAGAACTATCGACATGTATTTGTGCATAAGTATAAAGAAACGGGGGGATGCCGATTTCCAACAAAGCAAAAATGATAATAGGTGTAATTTTATTCCAGGGAATCGTTTGAAAATTCTTGATGATATATGGTAGAAATACTAGCCCGGAAATAAATATGCGCATCGAAGCCACCTGAGGAGCCGAATATGCAAGTAATCCTTTTTTCATCAATATAAAGGAACTACCCCAAATGACAGCTAAAATACCAAGAAGTAAAGCAGATTCGATTTTTATTTTATTCATTCTACCTGCAAAAAAATAACAATTGAGACGCAGAAGAGAAAAATTATTTTATCTAATCATAATAAAAGGAAGAATCAGGTCTCAAGATTGCACTATAATTTTCAATTTTCAATTTTTCAATTTTCAATTTTTCAATTTTCAATCAATTTCTAATTTTTAATTTTTGAAAAATTATTATTTAACATTAAAAATTCATTGAAAATTGAAAATTACAAAATTGAAAATTGACCGTATCGATATATTAACAATCAGAAGAATGTCATTCAGAAGCCAGAAACAAGAAAACTTAAAAAATATGAGTAATGACATGATTTAAGATGGACTCCACCTCGCAGTTGGAGTCCATCTGTGTCCGATGTCATTCAGAACGAAGTGAAGAATCCATAAGCAGCCTTGGGACTGGATTCTTCACTTCGTTCTGAATGACATTCAAGTATAATAAATGATTTTTCAGAGGTTTCAATAAAAACAATTAGCAGAATTCGCATCCCAAATTTAAAACTCTTTATTTCCCTCCACTGCCGATAATAAATTTCTTAGCGAACTTTTGATTATTATAAATAAATTCGATAAAATACACTCCTGCAGGCAGGTTCCCGGCTTCCAACTTCACTTCCTGCCAACCTATTAGGCATTGCCTGCAATCGAATAGTTCCCTAATTTTTTTTCCCTGCAAATCTATCAAATTCAGCGTTAGTTCTACTGGTATGGTTAAATAGAAAGAAAGAACCGATTGATTAGTTACTGGTTCGGGAGTAATTTTGATGTTATTTAAAATTTGTAAATCATTTATGGAGAAATCCTCTTTGACTTCAACAGGTTTGGGAACTGAAACATATAAATAATTAAATATATTTTTTGATTCATTAATGCAAATATTATCTGCAAAATCGCCATAGTCCAATCCCGTACATGTAACTGATACCTGTACTTGTTTTTGGGGCAAAACTAAAAATGGCAGTAGAGATGTATCAATTTTAAACAAGGGGATTGATTTCAGTAATTGAAGTTTTGTTATTTTACCTATATAGTTTGTAGTTTTATTTTGAATATAAAAGGTCATAGTTTTAGAACTATCCTTAGGTAATTTACCGAACTGCAAACTTCTCGGATAAGAGTAAAGAATTAAGGTTGAATCGATGGCAACTACGACATAACCTTTTACAGAACACAGTTCAAAAGATTTACAGGTGTCGGAAAATACCAATGTATCAATCATAACATTGATACTATCGGGACAAAAGCCAATTGTGATTTGAGCCGAGTTTTCGGGTGGAATATTGTAAATTTTATTACTATCAGGCAAGAAGAATCCAGTCTTACCGTTTTTTAAAGAAAATTTGCATTTCAATGTCCCTGAGAAACCGACATTCCTAATAGTTAATTGTTTGAAATATGTTACTTTTTTATATGCAGTATCAAAAACCACAGAATCCGCTTCGATTTTTACTTGCGGAGCGATATACTTAACTTGAATGGAAGTAATATTCCTGCTGTCATCAATAAAATCAATTTTAGCTTGAGCATCATTACCCCTGTCTCGTACAGATAAACTCCATGAAGTTGAAACTGATTTTCCGAAGAAACCCGAATAATTAAAATCATAATTGAAACTACTATAATCATCAAAAATTATTTGAGCAAGATTTGTTCTAATGAGTGAATCATTTGGCATATCTGCAACAATTCCATCACGCACCGAACCGTCGCAGTCAAGAGTATAAGTAACTAATGGAGGAATAGTATCAGTTCCTTTAATTGTGTCATCCGGCATATTTATGCTATATCCTGCCGGATAGCCATAAGAATCGCACCAGTCGTAACCAAAAGCATAAGCCGCGAAAGGCTTACTGCTTTGAATTTTGAATACTCCATAAGTTGGCAAAGTCAATGTTCGCATTGCATTTTTTTTTCCCATGAAATCATAGCTGAATTTAATGTCTTTTCCGGGAAATCGAGAATCGAGGTTTGAAATAGTTGTACTGTTATCACTACCATATTCGGTAATCATAATATCTTTTGGCATTGAATAGGAGGTATCTGTTTCATAAATCAAATTCATATAATTTTCTTCGAATCCTCGACCGCCGCGTACAGCAGGAGTACAAAATTTCAAATCGGTACTAAATAAATTATCCGGAAGCAAAGCCATCCAGAACGGGTCTGAATTTGGAAGCGGGTAGTCATCCTCTTTTACGCCGGTATTATAAAGAGTGATTCCGATAGGCTTATCGGCAAAAATAACAACCGGGCGTTTAATTGAATCCTTAGGTATAATCCTCGTTTCAAAATATGCCTCGCCGATAATACCACCGCTCGATTTTAGAAATGCAATAGAATCACCATCCCTGTAAACAGTAGTATTCGGCTCTTTGGCAAATATCCTGATAATCGAAGAATATTTCCGGTTCGGAATACCTGCGACATGATAAGTAGTTCCCCATAGATTTGTAGGAAGTTCCATTTCGGCTGTATAGTCGCACCATTGATTACCGATTGGAATGTTATTGCAAAAGTGTCCGGAAACTACAGAAACGGGTTTATCTGCAATTATTTTACTTCCTGCAAGGTCGCTAATTCCCTTATCAGCATTGACCATGAAAACATCGGCTTGGTTCATAATAAAAGAAGTATCTTTGCCAGGCTTCAATCCACCTGCAGTTACGGATTGAGAATTACCTCCCATAATGAATTTAACACGTGTATTGTTGTAAGGTGCGGTTATCCCGACTATCGTGGGTAATTTATAACCCCATATAGAATCAAACATTGGGTCGTTACCATATCCTGTGCATATATATTCTTTGCCCAGATGATTAACCGGAAGTACGAGGAAGCCATCTGAAGAAGCATGATATCTAATTAAGGTGTAAACTAATATTGGTTTATCCGAATAGATATGAATTCCAATAGCTGAATATATTTGTTCCTTTGGTGATTGTGTCCTACCATTTTTATAATAAGGCATGTAGTCTCCTAAACGCCAATTAACAGGAAACGTGTTAAGTTGATTAGGTAAAGCTGTGATTGTTTGGTGAACATTTTTCCCAGGTACTTCCAAATTTACTGTAGCTTTTTCATTAGAAAGAATATAAAACAAAACAAAATTTTGGTAACCAGATTCGTCTTCAAGGCTTGGTGATACCGTAAACCAGAACTCCGTTCCTTCTGCGCCGGAGCCGAGCAGCCGTGGAAGTTCATCAATCTGTTTGTCATTACAAATAGCCTGAAAAGAAAATAATAGAGTGAAAAGCAAGTATTTAATTGACTTATTCATATTTGCTCCATTATTACGGAACCCCGTAGCAGCATTTCAATATTTATTTTCAATAACTGCCAAAAATAATACAACAGTTCAAAATGGAAAAAGTTACAATGATATAAAAAGAAATTTTCAATTTTCAATTTTGCAATTTTCAATCAATTTCTAATTTTCAAATTTTAAAAATTGAGTCCTCTCTAAAAACAAAAAATGAATTCCAAAGTACAACTTTGGAATTAGTAAGCCCTTGAATATACTCAATCCAAAAATCCGATTTTGGAATGAAATTTTCATCTAAAATGCTTTTTAGAGTGGACTCAAAATTGATAATTTAATATTCAACATTCATTGAAAATTGAAAATTAAAAAATTGAAAATTAACTAAATCGATTCAATCCTACTTTCCCTTCAACAATTCCAAAATATACAGCTCATTTTTATTGATTACATCGAAGAATATCTTTAACGTTTCATCAATCAGGATTTTTCTTTCAAGTACTTTCTTGTGGTATTCCTGCTGGATTGCCTGAAGTTCCGAATACATCTCCTTCAAAGAATCGGTATCATTTGGACTTTGTAACTTGCTTTGAATATCCAAAACCTTCTGATAGTCGGTATTGATGCTCCTTCTGTTGCGTCTTTTCCTCCATAAAAAGAAACCTACTAATGCAGTATAGAATCCTCCGATTCCGGTACCGATTTTAGCTAATTTATCACTATACTTTTCTACGAAGGTAGGGGCGTTTTTATCTAAATACCGTTTAGTGCCTTCATGAAGGGGAAATGCAAAATTGATATTATTGAAACTCTTTCCGTATAGATTCAAATCGATAAGGTCTGTTTCTTCAATTGCCGTTTTAACAAATTCATATATCAATTCATCGTCTATGTAATCCTTTGCGATTAGGATATAATCCTGGCGTATAGATAGAATGGGAGATTTAGGGAATTCGCCGTAAGTTCCTTTAGGCAGCAAATACGGAGTGAAATATTTATTTCTCAGGCAGAATCCTTCGACAAGAGAGCCGCTGTTAAACATGTGATAGTCATCCAGACTAAACAGGCTGAATTCATTATGCTGATTTAAGAACTTATATAGCCGGCTTTCTGTAAAAAAACTATAAGGAACAAACCCGATTTCAATATCATAAGGCAATACTTCTTTATTCCTGTACATCCGATAGAAATCGATTTTATTCAGGCTGTCAAGAAATGAGGAATCAGCTTTTTTATATTTGGGTTCTTCGGTATTGTACCTGCTTTCTAAAAAATTTACTTTTGATACATCGACACCGAAATCCGATAAAATATCCTTAATAAATTCAATTTCATAACTCAATATTACTACATTGTTGCCTTCCAATAAATCTTCGAGAGAAGCAGGTTCAAGTTTTTCCTTATTATAAGCAATATACATTATCCGGGAGCTAAGTGGCAATACCACTTTCAAATGCCCGTATTCATCTGTAAGACTATCCTTGGAGGAATAATTTGAATTATTGATTATAGCCATATCGAATTTATCGCTTCCGGCAAGCAGCTTCATATTTGTCGTAAATTGATACGATTTTTCGGAATAAAGCTGAAATTTAAACTTTTTGCCCATTCGTTCTGCGTACTTGTTTTTGATTTTCTCCAATTTTGAATGTTCGGACATTTTCTTATTCGGAGCCCCGATAACATTAAAATATTTTTTGTTACTACAAGCCGAACCGGCAAGAAGTATTAATGCAATTAGAAGAGTCATTGCGGTTTTCATAATTATTTCTTTATTTTATTAATAATTTTTAATAATAACTTATAAGTGGATTCTAAAACTGTCATTCCTGCGAATGAGACAGTGTGATAACCAAATTTACTTCCATATTTAACTAAATGAAGAACCCCACCCTAACCCTCCCCGAAGGAGAGGGAACTTGTAACTGTCTTATTTATCAATTCCCTCCCCTTCGGGGAGGGTTAGGGTGGGGTTCTTCATTTCCCTTATTTATATCATTTTTTTTACTTTTCACACAGTCTCAATCGCAGGAATTACGGTCTAAGTTGAATGTATCAATTCCTTCCCATCACTTCCCTACTTTTTCCGGTGGTCTTCCCCGAAGAGCAGACCAGGTTTCATTCAAAGATATCTGGGAAACGCAGCGCAGCCCGAATTCAAGCATAATATCCCAGACCACTTCACGTTTCAAATCACTTTTAATTTCGCCTGTTAACTTAGGATATGAAGCCCAAAAGTAACAATCGTATTTACCGGCTTGGGCAGTATCTTTCAGGATTTTTTTTAAATTTGTCGGAGGTTTTGCCAAAGACCAAATCGAAATCATATTTCCCGATGTCTTTCTTTGATGGAGTTTGAACGAATTGCTCACCGGTGAGGTTCGCAATGAACTCAACAGGCGCATTAACAATCAGATTGGCTTTTGAGCTATCAAATTTCAATTTTTTCATAATAGATTTTTCAAACATATTTTCCTATTTAATCTTTCCAACAACTTAAACAAAATTAATTATTATTTTTAGAATACAGAATTTATTTTATTATCTTGCATTTAATATTTGTTAAACTTTGATTTTAGAAAATTATGAATAAATCAATTCTACTACTCCTTACGATTCTCCTATCCAATAGCTTTCTCGATGCAAAAGATATAATTCAAATTACCGGCGCACGCCCCCATTACCTTATAACTGTAACCCAAAGCAGCACCACAATCGGCGAAATGGAAATCGAAATGTTCAATGACGTTGCACCGAAGCATTGCCGCAACTTCGATAGCTTAGTTTCAATACAATTCTATAATGGTACAGCTTTCCATCGCGTAATCCCGAATTTCATGATTCAGGGCGGCGACCCAAATTCCAAAAACAAACCGAAAAGTTCATGGGGAACCGGCGACCCATCGCAAACCAAAGTTCCTGCCGAGTTCAGCAAGTTGTCGCATAAAAGGAGCATCCTTTCCGCTGCCAGGGTAGGTGGCGATAACAATAGCGCTACTTCCCAATTCTTTATTAATGTAGTTGATAATGCTTTTCTTGACGGACAGTATACAATTTATGGGCAGGTACTCAGCGGAATGGAAGTAGCAGATATAATTGTCAATGCACCTCGTGATGCTAAAGATAATCCAATCGAAAAAGTAGAAATGACAATTGTTAAATTGGAATCATCCGGAATAGAGGATTTTCTGATAGATAATAATAAAAATATCACAATTTACCCAAGTCCGGTAGTGGATGAATTGAAATTTAAAGTAAGAGGTGAATCTATTTTAATTGCATATTTGGGAATAAGCGATATTACCGGAAGAACCTATTTTAAGGAAAATTATTCTTCTGGCAGGAATTTGGTAGATTTGAGTATCCCTGTTAATTCCTATTCAGCGGGTGTTTATAATATTCGGATTGAAAGTAATAATGGAATAGTATATGATATTCCGGTTATTATACAGTAAGATTTAATCAAGGCAGTAATGAGTTAAGAGTTGTTCTATAAAATTACGATTTGTCATTCCTGCGTATGATGTTTTGGTAAAATTTAATTAGAATGTGAATGAGAGTTCGAATAAATTGATATTAATTTCAAAACTTCAGTATAAATATCAGATTTTGTTGAATAAAATTTGAATATATATCATTTTTATCTTTTCACAATTGCTTTAATAGGGTCATTCATTCCGGTTTTTAAAGCAATGAATCCGGCAGTCAGTCCTGCTAAAACTAATGCAGCAGCGCCGGAATATAAAAAGGATGATAATCCGATTGGCGAATGAATTAAGAACCTGTACAAATAGTCTTCCAATGGCGGGTAAGCAAGCGCCCATGCGGCAAAATTAGAGACTAAAACCGTATAAACGAGTTCTTTAGTTGTAAGCATAGTAAGATGATAAAGTCCTGCGCCGCAAATCTTTCTAACCGCTAATTCATGCCTGCGCTGACCTATCATAAATGATGCTATTCCGAATAATCCGAATAGACTGATAATAACCGCTATTATCGTGAAAATATAGAACAGTCCAAATATCTGCTCTTCTGATTGGTACATTTTCTCGAATTCTGTTTCGGAAAATTCGTATTTGAATTTGCCATCTGAATTGAACAATTGTGCATGACGGCGCAGAAATTCAATAGTTTCGGGGATATGAATATGTTTAATAGAGACGTAGCAATAGTTGAGCGTATCCATCTTCGATATACCGGTGAATTTCTCATTATATCGCGCTGCATCGTTGATTGAAATAATGTTCTTGTTGCGGGATAGTGCCTTTCGTATTAGGGGCAGATTTGATGTAGTCTCCCCGTCAAGAGGAACTCTTGACGGCAGGCTGGACGGGAAGCTGGTATCCCTACCGTCAGGAGTTCCTCCTGACGCAGAAGTATTGATAGGAATTTTTACAGTATATTCCTTATCATAGCCAACTTTTAAATCGCGAAGGTTATTCATTAATCCGAAGAATGCCAGAGCCCAAATCACAAACGAAATAGATAATGTAAATTGAATAAATATAATCACTTTTCTTAGCATGAATCGCCCAGCTCCCGAGCGAAGTTCACCGCTCAAAACTCCTGCAGGTTCGAGTTTTGACAAATAAAATGCCGGATAGCTGCCGGATATTAAGCCTGTTAATAATGCTATTAGAACTATCTTAATATTTATATCATCGAATGAAAGGGAAAATACTAAGTTTTTACCGGATATAATATTTATAGTCGGAAGGGAGAAATATACAAAAATATAGGAAATAATTAAGGATAGAATTGCTATAAGGATGGCTTCGAATGTAAATTGAATCATTAAAGAACTCCGGCTGCTCCCGAAAAGTTTCTTTAGTCCAACTTCCTTTGCCCTGCCGGAAGAACGTGCAATTGAGAGATTGATATAATTAAGTGTTGAAAGGAATAATAATAGAGTAGATAAAATTGAAAAAAATACCGTATATGAATCATCAAAGGAGCTTCGCTTGGAGGAATCGAAATTTTCATATAGGTATTCAGTTGGAAGTGGGGAAGCGCCGAAAATATTTTTACTTGTGGAATCGAGTCGTACTAATAAATCCATATATTTACTATTGAAATAATCAATACTATGGGCTTTATTAAGTTTTATATATGATAAAATCTCCGGTTTTGAATTATCCTTGCGGCATTCATTTACAGATTTGAAATCAGCAAGAAAATCGAAGTTTATCAGGTAATTATAAGGAAGATTTTTCACGACTCCTGTGACCGTGAAAATTTGTTTCTCATTGATTTTGAGCAGCTTGCCAATAGGGTCTTCCGTACCGAAATAACGCCGGGCAGTCTGGTTTGTTAAAATAACTGAATTTGGTTTCAATAAGGCAGAATCAGAATTTCCTTTCAGGAAGTAAAAGGAAAACATATCGAAAACTGATTTATCAGCAAACAGGAATTTATTTTCCGCTGCTGTAACTCCGTTTCCATCGACGAATATTGTTCCGGGAAATTCGACTCGCAGAGTATTTATTATTTCCTTACAATTTCGTTTTGCAATTTCAGTCAGGCTGTCGGAAGTTCTTATAAATGGACTATTGTCATTATAAAAATTATCTGTTCGCATCTTACCTGCTTTTTCTAAGCTTCCGGATTTTATAACATGCTCACGAATATTCAATCCCTTTTTTGAAATGATATTTTTTATTTGGGATAAAATTAAATCTGAATTACTTTTTTCATTTACCTTAATTATATAGTATGTTTCTAATTTATTCCATGCAAAATCAGAAATATTTTCATCAGATAATAATAAATCGTACTGGAATTCGGGTGTGTCAGTCTGGTTTGAAGTTACTGCTGAAACCCTGTAGATATTATTATTAATATTGACTTTTCGATTCAAGGGTAAAAATGATTCGGCAATTTTAGTATCTTCAAAATATTTTATGCAGGTTTTGAGAGAAAGTATTACACTTCCTGGGGCAAGAAGATTTGGCTCTTGACTGATAAAATTGAAATCAGGATTTAAAAACTCGTAAAAATCCTTACCGCCTATTAAAATTTTATCCTCAATAAAGTATTTGTAATTTGTATAGATACTCTTGTATGGTATTTTACCGAACTTTATAATTGTTTCGGTTTCAGGAATTTCTATTCTTATTTCTTTTATAACAATCTCATCAACATCTTTTAAAAGAACGAATTTTTTAACATTTTTATATTCCAATTCCACGATTCGTGTAACATAAGTGGTTTTCTCACCAATCCCTTCATATTCCGATTCATCTTTAATCCAAAGCAATACGATAATAGCACAAGCCAATCCTGCCGCCATTCCCATTACATTAATGAGGGCATAACCTTTTTCTTTTGCGAGCAATCGCAGCGATATTTTTAACCAAGCCAAAATCAATTACAAATTATAAGTTATGAGTTATGAGTTATAAGTTTTTTTTTAAATTAGATTTTGATTTGATAATAATTGAACGTGTCATTTTTAATAGTTCTAATGCTTCGGGATAGATTGAATCAAATTCTTTCTGGGACATGATTTCAGATTCTTTCAGTAATTCCAGCCAATATAAAGTTTCATCGCACTCCTTTTGAGCAATTCCGAGTTTATGAATAAAATCTACTTTACTTTCTCCATTAATAGCCTCCCTAATATTTGCACCAATAGAAGTTCCTGATTTTAATAATTGTTTTGATAAGATAAATTCTTTCTTATCTTCAATTAAATATTTATATAATTTTACAATTCTAACTGCAAAATTAAAACTCTTCTCTTTAACAATGCTTTTCATATAAAAACCTCTCTAATTAACTTATAACTCATAACTCATAACTCATAACTCATAACTTATAACTCATAACTCATAACTCATAACTTATAACTTATAACTTATAACTCATAACTTATAACTCATAACTTATAACTCATAACTTATAACTCATAACTTATAACTCATAACTCATAACTCATAACTTATAACTCATAACTCATAACTCATAACTCATAATTAACGACCCTTCCATCGAGAAGATTTATTGTCCTGCCGGCATATAGCGCATATTCTTGTTCATGAGTAACCATTATAATGGTTGTTCCGTTTTGATTTATTTCAACCAGGTAGTCCAATACAGCTTTGCCGTTTGCCGAATCGAGATTACCTGTCGGCTCATCAGCTAAAATCAATGCTGGTTCGACCGCTATTGCTCTTGCAACAGCAACACGCTGCTGCTCACCACCGGATAGATATGACGGCATAACCTTCTTTTTATCTAATATGCCGAATCGTTCCAATAAAGCATTGACTTTCGTTTTACGCTCCCGATAAGTAAAGTTGCGATATTTAAGCGGAAGTTCAATATTCTCGAAAACTGTGATGTATTCTATCAAATTGAAATTCTGGAAAATGAAGCCAATATTATTTTTTCTAAATTTAGCACGACTGAATTCCGACGAGCTTCCTATTTCTTTATCATTGAAATAGTACTTGCCGGATGACGGTCTGTCCAACAATCCAAGTATATTCAGTAATGTGGATTTGCCGCATCCCGAAGGACCCATAATTGCTACGAATTCGCCTGAGTCAATTTCTAACGAAATACCGTTTAAGGCATGCACCCGGACGGAATCCATGTTATAAGTTTTGGATAAACTTGCAAGTCGAATCATTTGAATTCTTTCAGTTCAGACATTTTAAATAATGGTTTCAATTCTATTCCCTTTTTTGCCAATGCTTCGCTGCCGCCAGCCTGACGGTCAATAACGCAAAGAGCTACGGAAATCTGTGCTCCCAACTGCCTCAAATCGTCAACACTTTGCAAAAGCTGACCTCCGCTTGTAACAACATCTTCGATTGCTACTACAACTTTACCTTCGATATTGTGTCCTTCGGCAAATTTACAGGTTCCGTATTCTTTAGCATGTTTGCGTACAAATACCAAAGGCTTACTTGTTTCAAGCGATAATGCTGTTGCAAGGGGTATTCCACCCATTTCCAAACCTGCAAGCACATCGAATTTTTCCGGTAATAAGCCCGCAAGTTGAACGGCAATTTCTTTTAATAAATCCGGCTCACTTTCGAATTGATATTTATCGAAATATTCGCTGCTTCGCACACCTGAACGTAGCAGGAAATCGCCGGTTATATGCGAAATATTGTAAATCTGACGAGCTAATTCGTTTCGTTCCATAATTTATTCCAATAATTTTGAAAAAGTCTATTTAATATATCATATTTAATTCCTTAATTTGTGGATAGGTTTAAAGTCAAATAGATTGTCATTCTGAACGAAGTGAAGAATCTTGTTGAAGAATCTGATATATTCATATTAATTACCTTACTTAAAATCTTAAATATAATTGGTATGAACAGAGTAATTTTGTCCCTTTTGAATTCTTACTCTTTTTTCAAATCATCCAAAAATTACTTTTATCTTAGGTTTAAGAAGATTCTTCGCTTCGCTCAGAATGACATTCTTCCTGACTTTTCACACCTAATCACTAAATTAATTTTTAAAATTCAGCATCTGCACAAATGTAAATTGAAATTGCTATTGCCGCAATACATTTACGAAAATCATTAAGATTAATTTTATCCGGCGTATCTGTATAAGAATGATGATACCAGAAATATTTGCCATTATCACGCGTACCAAGGCTTAGCAAATTTGCTCCGTTATTGACCAAAGGACCTATATCAATCCCCCAGCCTCCCTTGACAACATCCATCGAATCGATAGGAGCCAATAATGGTTTCATCATTTTTATCGTTTCGAAAATAGAGTCCGGACCCTTAAAAGTTAGTTCCGATGGTGGAAATACACCCGAATCGAATTCAAATGCAAATAAGTGCTTTTCGTTTTTATGTTGCTCGGCATAAGCCTTTCCACCTCGCAAACCGTTTTCCTCGTTTACCCACCAAACACACCTCATTGTTCTGCGTGGCTTTAATCCAAGTTCTTTAATAATTTTTAATGCCTGCCATACGGCTATGCAAGCGCCTCCGTCATCCTGGGCTCCAGTGCCGACATCCCAGCTATCGCAATGCCCGCCGAATGCAACAAATTCATCCTTCAACGAACTGCCTTGAATTTCAGCCCATAAATTACGGGATTTCGAATCAGGTAATGTAGTATCATCTATCATCAGTTTTATTACAGGCTTTTGTCCGCGTTTTTGCATCCGTTCCAACATATCGCAGTCTTCTGCTGAAATGCAAGCTCCGGGAACCTTGGGGAAAGAGTCGTTATAAGCCATATATCCTGTATGCGGATTCCCCATACTCATCGGTGATGGTGGGCGGATTATGGCAGCAACTCCTCCGTACCGGGCGGCTTCAATTGAACCTGTAGAACGGTACTGCACCGACTGTCCGTAACTTTTAAAGGGTTCAGTATATAGAATAATTTTTCCTTTAGCCTCAGCGCTCCGTTTTGAAAGTTCATCGTAATTTTTAACTACGAGTACAGGCGCTGTAATTCCTTCCTTAGGAGTAGCTATTGTGCCACCCAAACCGAGAACTCTCATTTCGGTTTTTCGGGGTTCTAATAAAAAGCATGATTCGGCGCCCCTTACCCAGCGGGGTACTAAAGTTTCGTCGGTTCCAACTTTATCGAATCCATCCGTATTCATTTCTTTTTCAGCCCAGTCGAGAGCATTTTCTAAGTTTTGCGAACCTGATATTCTGGGTCCGTAAGTATCACACATATAAGCTAAACGCTCGAATGCCGTTGTATCGCTCATGGCAGCTTCATATATTTTTTTAGCAATTTCGGAATATTTCTTTTGTAATTTATTTTCCGTTGATTGCGAATATTGTTCTATTGGGATTAGATAAATAATCATTGCTATTAAAAAGAGTTTTAGCATAAAAGACCGAATCAAAAACATAGTCACCCTACTAATAAAAGTAATAAAATTTCATTTTTTAACTAACACTAAATTAGCGGTTTTTATTCAGACATCCAATATTTGTTAAATATTGGATGTCTTGGGATTAAATATTTTCATTTATGTGAAACTTTTCACGTTTTGAACTGTTAATTAAATAATACCTTAATCAGTGAGTAAAAATCAGATGATAGAATTAGCCTGATTTTTATACAAATTTTTTAATTTCAGCGATATGTGCTAATTTTCCTTATT
>JAERMQ010000008.1 GCA_016844745.1 Ignavibacteria bacterium
AAAGAATAAGGAAAATTAGCACATATCGCTGAAATTAAAAAATTTGTATAAAAATCAGGCTAATTCTATCATCTGATTTTTACTCACTGATTAAGGTATAAGTTATAAGTTATAAGTTATAATTGTAAAGTGCCTTTTAAAACATAACTCAATAAATTTCTGAATTAGGATTTTTAGGATTAAAGGATTATAGGATTATAGGATTAAAACTTCAAATTCATAACTTATAACTCATAACTCATAACTCATAACTCATAACTCATAACTCATAACTCATAACTCATAACTCATAACTCATAACTTGAAACATGTCAGATAACAATCCTTTTACGGATATACTTGATTTTACCAACACGAACTTCGGCAATATAGTCTCCCGGAGGCATTTTTTTACCTTTATCATCCCGTCCGTTCCACCAGATAGATTGATTACCAAACTTCTGCCAGCCTTTGTATAAAGTAGCAATAACGGTTGCCTGCACCGAATAAATAACTATTTCAACTTCGGATGTAAATTCAAGATTATATTTTATTTCGGGGGAAACATCTTCTATCAATCCGAGAAATGCACCAATAGCGCTCAAGGGAATTCTTACCCCGCTTTGAGGATATGTCCTGACAAATGGCACATAGAAAGAGTTAATTATATTGGTTTCGTGCATTACTATTTCTGTTTTAGAGGGCTGCAGCGCTTCCGGTGGAATTTCATTGATATTCTTCAATGCTGTTTCCCAAGTAGAACCTGAAGCAAGTCTTCTTTGGATTTCGATAGCTTTTTCAAACATCTGCAGGTCATGTTCCAATTGAGCAACCGGCGGTATCCTCAACCTCATAGCTCGTTCGTAATTCAGGTCTTGTAATGGAGTGAAGGTTTCGCTTATGCCGCCAGGCAGCATTGGCTCATTTGTGATTGTTATTTCCTCAGCTAAAGAATCGCGATGAATCAATTCTGTTGCTTTATGAACTCTTTGGCGTTCAAGAATTGATTTATTAATAGTGTCGCCGGAAGGCTGATTTTTACTATATAAGTTGGTATCAATTATAAAAAATATTATAATCATTCCTAAAGTAAATTTCAGGTTATTACTCGTTTGATATTCATTTGTAAAGCTCAATCCCTTTTACCGCTCACTTAATCTAAATTTAATATGCAATTAAAATATTCTTTAACGAATTATACAGTCAATAATTTTATTTTGATTATTGAACAGACTTTGAATCAAACTTATAAGATGAAATTTGCAAAATCCTTTTATTTTTTCGATTGATGAATGAGGTGTTTAAATTTATTAAAACTTTGATGAAAATATGCCGGAATAACCTATTTTCATAAATAAAATGAAAAAAAATTTACGAATTAAATAAATTTTATGAAATAATTATTAAATTTTTATTAAATTAGTAAAAATATGAAAAGTAATGATAATTGCGGATATAGCATGCAAAAATGCGTCAGTTTGAGATTGATTGCTGCGCTTATAATATTTTTGGTAATATTTATTATTATTGAATTACCCCTTCATTCCCAAAATAATGCAGCAAGCCCGGCAAATTGGTTGTATCCTCAAGGCAATCCCGAAGCAACAAGATATGTCTGGAAGCGTTCGCTCAAGCAATCCATCGACTCGATGAAGGTAAAATGGAATAATCGTGCTATAAGAGGCGATGTACAGCCTTTAATCGGTAATATTATTGACGATTCGCTTATGCATAAGGGTTATCCTTTCAGACCAAACGAAATATGCGCTTTCGTCGGTGATAGTCTCGTTGTTGTGGATGCTTATGGAAAGACTAAGCGTCCTACTTTAATGCCCGGATTTGTTAAAGGTGTCTCCTGCCTAATCGACACATCTAAATATACCGTCGATTCTAATGTTACGGGTAATGTATTGATTGGAATCGAATCCCTCGAAGTGGAAAATACGAAGGATACAAACAGGTTAGCCTATGCTTATATTGCCGGCTTCGATAAACCTTTCGATACGCTTAAATTGATGCAAAAACTTGCAATAAATTTAGAGGAATTTACACCCAATTTATTTGCAAGCCTGAAGCCGGTTTTCGGGCATAAAGATGGAAATGACCTGATAATTTATACCGTCGTTAATATGTCGCAACCCTCAGCTACTGAACCTCAACCTGTTAATATTCCATTTTTCCGGGGATTAACCGCATTCAGGATACCTGAAGGAATTATGTCTTATCCCCTGCCCGATTTGGAAGATTTATCGGTTTCAAGAGTATCAGTCGGTCCTGAAGTAAATTACAGCCAGCCATCTTTAACACTTCAGTCAGATATAGACAGTAAAATAGCTTTGCCTTGTTATTCCTCTCCTATATTGGATGTAGAAATAAAAAGTGCAGTTCAATTAGATAACGTTAGTTTTACAAGGGCAGACGGGAACTACCTTATGGAATTCAATATAAGCATTCCCGAAATAACCAATTCCGTTTATACCGACCTTTATGATGTTCCGGATGCAGAAAGCGTGCGTCCACTCTTCCGTCCTTATTATTTTCGTATGTATAATCCCTTTACATTGGATAGCTCATTAATACTTCTTGCTGAAGAATTCGGTATTGACAGCTCCGAAGGTTATTCCAGATTACATATTTATAATATTACCGGAGGCGCTCAAACCAATACTAATACAGATCCGTCAAGCTTACCTTTCATCGGCGGGAAAAACCACATGTGGTCTATCGCCGCAGGTGATGTTGACGGAGATATTACAACAAATCCTGGGACAGGTTCTTTCCCAAATAATAATGGTATTGAAATAATCGCTTCCCAAAGTTCACGCGAATTTGCTTATGCTGCCGGTCGTCTGATGGCATTAAGATATACTGATGCAATTACCGGCAAACCCTCGCCGCCTAATACTTATCTTCATTATCTCGATACGATTGCAACCCAGAAAATTAACGGTTGGGTTGCTGCCGTTAACGATTTGGACGGCGATGTTAAGCATAAGGATGAAATCGTTTTGGTAGATGGTTCTACCGTGAAGGTGCTTCAAATGCGTGATTATAATGATGAGAATTTCCAAAAAGGAAGACCGTTTAAAACTCTTTATTCACATAATTTTTTAAATGAGACTATTTCATCTGTCGAAGTTGCAGACCTGGAAGGTGACGGGTATAATGATATTATTGTTACAACCTTCGACAGTACTTATGTTATCGGCAAAATGCTGCCAAATATGATAACATTCCTTTCATATTCATCCGCTACGGCGCCAATTGTGAATTGTATCGGTGATACTCTGTATTTCAAATGGGAAAATTTCGTTTCCGGCAATGATAACGTGGATTTGTTATTCTATTCATTCGATTCGGGGACATTCAGTTCGACTATCACTCAAATCGCAAATATACCAAACGTTAAGGATACCGTCGAGTACAAATACGTTGTCGGCACTGAGGTAATGGGCAAAGAAGGAATTTTTGTAATACGAAGTACATCCCGCCCAAATGATATTTACAGCTACTCCACTACCTTTCAATTTGAAATACCGAATTTAACGATTGATAGCCTTCCTAAAAATTCTTATGAAGTTGGTGAAAAAATTACTTTTAACGGTACGGTTTCATGTATGGATTCCATATCGGTTCAATATAGTACCGATGGCACTTTCTGGAATGTACTTGCAAGCGATACCTTAAAATCATCCGGGACATTTTCTATCAGTTCCTTAATTCCCTGCCTTCAAATATTCGGATGTGATATTGCTTTTAGCGATACATCTTTATTTGCCAGGATTATTTATTTCCGGACTAATTTCCAGGATACATCCAAAGCCATTAATTTTAGAATTAAGCCTGCAAGATTTATTTTTATTTTAGATACGAATAATACAATCAATCCGGCAAAACGGTTTACATGGAAGCCTATCGATATTACTTTTCCCTGCGATACCGTTTCTTTATCGATTTCGACAAGTAACGGCGCCACATTTTCGCAAATGGACAGGGTACCGGTAGGAGACGGATTAATATTATGGAGTTTACCCGAAGGAATTCCCGATTCCTTAATGGTTCGTCTTTGCTGCGAGAACTCATGCGTTCGAATCGATACATTGATTTCAAGTGTCAGGGCAAAGTATATTAATGCAGTAGCGCCTAATCCATTTAGTCCTGCTAAAAATCAAACAATGGAAATCGTTTATACCGTTCCGGCTGAAACTAATGTTTCTTTTCGTATATACGACCAGAATAATAAATTGGTTGCCGAGCCTGTGATTTCCCAGTCACGACTACCCGGTATCATATATACGGATTCATGGAATGGTTTAATTCCTTCCGGAAGCTTTGCTGCCAACGGCTTATATTATCTCAGTATGGAACTGTCAAACGGGGAGCGGGAAATCTACCCGATTTTTGTAAGAAAGTAAAATAATTGTTTTAATTAATATTTGAATAAAAAAGAATTTTTTTTGTAAAAGGAGTGCATAGATGAGAATTTTAGTCATCGAAGATGAAAGAAAAGTTGCCAGCTTCATTAAGCATGGCTTGGAGGAAGAACGGTATATTGTCGAAACGACATCGGATGGAATATCCGGGCTTGAAATGGCAATGAACAATCAATATGACGGAATTGTGCTGGATATTATGCTTCCCGGTAAGGATGGATTTACATTGCTTAGCGAATTACGGGATGCTGGCATTTCAACTCCTGTCCTGATGCTTACCGCACGTGGAACGACCGAAGACCGCGTTCAGGGACTCGACCTTGGCGCCGATGACTACCTTCCAAAACCTTTCAGTTTCGAAGAACTTGCTGCAAGATTGCGTGCCATTCTGCGCCGTTCCAGCCCCGAAAAATCTACAAAACTCCGCTGCGGTGATTTGGAGTTAGATACCGTTTCGCACCTTGCTTTCAGGTTCGGCAAGGAAATTGAGCTTACTACGAAGGAATATGCTTTGCTGGAATACCTCATTCGCAACAGAAACAGAATACTTAGCCGAAGCACAATCACTCAGCATGTATGGAAACATAATTTCGACCCGGAATCGAATATTATCGATGTATATATCAAACGTCTGCGCTCCAAAGTCGATAGGGAAGGCGCCAAACCACTGATTCAAAGCATCCGGGGCGTTGGCTACCGCATCCGGGAAATAGCTAATGAAGAGTGATGTATCAATAATTGCCGAAAAAGCCGAAACTTCGTTATTCGCATTACAGGCTGAATTCGATAATTACCAAAATACATTTTTTACTCTTAGAAGCCCTGAATTTTTCTGTCTCGAGCTCAACGGCGAAGCCGGTGAGCTTGCCAACGACGAGAAGAAATTATGGAAGGGCAAATCAATTCCACTTGAGAAAATCGCATCGGAAGCCGCCGACGTATTTATTGCTCTTATGAATTACTCCAATGCCCGGAAAATAAATCTGGGTTTAGCAGTCCGGGAAAAGCTCGAATACATCGATAAACGTAGAATTGAACTTGCCGAAAATAAAGAGCAATATTGAATTATATAACCTTTTTCAGAAAGAGAAAAGATGTACTATATCTGCCAGATGTAGTACATCTAACCCCATCCTTACCCGTATTTGTAGGAGTTTTTTGTATTGTAATTACTGACAATTTTCTATTACATTTTTGAAATATTTCATATTTCTGAAAAATTAATGTAACTTTTTACCTTTTGAACTGTTTATTAATAATATACCGGAATGTAAAATTTTAAAACCGGAGTTATTATGAAGAAGCATTTCTTTTCCTTAGTATTAATACTATTTCTCTTTTGTAATCTTGGCTTGTATTCTCAAAGTTGGCTGCCAGTTCTTCTTGATGAGAGAGGTGATACGATTCAATATTCATGGCCACCACCAGATACTTCCTATTCGCATCATGAATTAATTATCAAATTCAGGAAAACTGCTCTCAATCTTGAAAAACTTTGTTACGACTATATTTACATACCTGATCCAAAAACTGAAAAAAGTAAGGATAAAATACTCAGTCTTATTATTACCGATTCATTAATTTCATATTTGATGAATCAAAGATTTGAGCTTGATAGTCTGTTGACGGATTTCGCTTTTGTTAATGTAATCAAATCTTTCGGTGGGAACTATCTTAAAAGAATGACATGGGCAAATCCATGTGTGGACACTTTATCTATTACAAGATTAGGAAACTTAATAAAATGTGATGATTATTTGTGGATGCTCCTCGAATTTGAGAACGACACAAATGTTATAAATGCTGCACTCGCATTATCAATTTATTTTCAAAATTATCTTGATGGAGCCTCGTTAAATTATTATTACAACTCGGCAAGCTTTCCAAATGATACATGTTATACTGATAATCAAGTAAGTTTGAAGGCAGATTTAACTGGAGTTGAACAGTATGGAATTTTCAAACAGGGAGATATGATATAAAAGTGGCAGTTATTGATGATGGAATATGTTATTGGAATAATGATTTTGGCGGAATTTTTGGAACTTCAAAAAAAGTTTCTGGAGGTTGGAATTATACTTATAACCAAAAAGATATAAATTATGGAGGAGGCTGGCATGGAACTCAATGTGCAGGTGTTATCGGAGCTTTAACAAATAATGACAGCATTGGCATAGCCGGAATTGGAGGTGGATGGAATCCCGATAGTCTTGGATTACAAATTATAGGATATATGGTAGTTGATGGTGGTAAATATTAATCTAAATATGTTATCCCAGCTATAATGAATGCTAGCTCCCAAAGTCCTTCTGGTAAATACGGCTATGGAGCGCATATTATCAACATGAGCTTTGGTAATGACATTTATGATGAAGCTGTGAGAGCTGCCACTTACGAAGCATACATAAATGGTGTTTCACTCGTAGCATCTAGAGGCGAAGATAAAATAACTAATATACCAACTGATGAAGACAGTTATCCTGCTTGTTATGATAATACAATTTTAACAAGTGTAGGAGCTAGTAATGTTTATAAAGAAAAATCAAGTTATTCGTTTTACGGTAAGAAAATGGATTTATTAGCGCCAGGTGGTGATTTTGATTCTAGCATTGTATATTCACCTTATGGCAGAACAAGCTGGGGAAATTTTATCGGTACCTCCGCATCTGCACCTTTTGTTGCAGGTGTTATTGGTTTGCTCCGCTCTGAGGCGTTGAATAGAAATTGGAATAACCTTGAACCTGAAGATTATGATGGTATGCTAAAAGCATCTGCATTTAATATTGGACCAGATGGATATGATGAATTAACAGGATGGGGGCATCTTCAGGCTGATACTATTTTCAATATGCTTAATAATGGATATAGAATATTTCATATAAGCGACACTTCTGGTTTTCAGAAAGGTAATTGGAGTGATACCGTTTATATAAAATTCTTTAACTTGTTTTATGATAATTCTATAGATTCAATCAGACTCGATTCAAGCGTATTTAAGTCAAGAAAGAGAGAAATTACCGGATTAATTACTTTATCAGACAGTGTCGGATTAGATGTTGCCAGTCAAAGTATGGTTTATGTCTGGGGTCGCAGGGGAAATAAAAATTTAGGAGGATTCAACGCTTCTAATCGGAATTATCTGGCAAGATATACGGTAATAACAAATGCACGTGGTGGTATCGTTGATGTTCCGGGAATAATCTTAAAAGATAGTTCCAGAGTTGCTGTTAAAACATATCAATATGAACTTTTTAATTCAAATGGTGATTCTTTAGGATTAATTCCACCAAATGATAGTATTTGGTTTAATATATCTGTTTTCCAGCCTCCGCTTACTATGGGAGTTGAATATTTTACCCGTATATCCGATAATATTGAATTTGAAATTCATCCGAATCCTGCATGTAAATTTATAAATGTTAAATTTTCAGCTTCCGTACCATCTTATTATCAAATTCAAATTTTTGATGTCTTTGGTAATGTCCTTAATAAAAGTGAAAAGGAATTTTTACTTTCAGGAAATTATAAAAAAGAAATACAACTCGAAAATTACCAACAAGAAATTTACTATTGCAGGTTTTCTTCAGAAAAAGAAATAAGAACTAAAATTTTATCGATTATTAAATAAAAGAGGAAGTAATGAAGAAAGTTCTTGTATTTTTATTCATTTCTGCATTTGTCCTTAGATGTTCTAATACAAATGGACCAACAAACAAGAAAGATTGTAATTATTCTGATACGATTTCTTCTCCTTTTCCCACAAAAATATTTGAAAATCAAAGAATATCCCCTGATGGTGAGAAAATAGCATATAATGTAAGCAAGAGATATATTGAAATTCTTCACTTAAAAACAGGAAAAATTAGTCAGTACAATATTATATCAAGACTCCCATCAAACGTACGTTTCCTTGGAGTTGGATATAACGAATGGTGCCCTTATAATCCCAATCGTTTATTGGTTCATTGTGCAACTTCGACTGATTTAGTAGGTGATGGGAAAAAATATAGTTATGGTCAAAATTTATATTTACTTTCCATTATTGATAGCGAATTAAAATGTATAACTCCAATAAAATATGGTAAAGCTGGTGCAGATGGGTTGCCTTTTCCTATATGGCTCTCCGGCTCAAATGAAAATTATGATTCATTACATTTTATTGCTCATTATGTTGGTAAGGACTTAGGTATATTTATTCCGCAAACTCAGGAATGGATTAAATCGAGTTATAATGATTTTTATTTACAAAGTAAAAAGAGTAAGCACATTTTAGGATTTAAACCATCTCAAATTATCGATAGTGGTTCTTATTATATTGACAATAAAAAAATTATAACTACCGAAAACATATCAATATTAAATTGTGCAAGTTTTTCACCGAATGAAAAATATCTTGCATTATCCCTTCAAGCAGATAGTGCAACAAGAGCAAAGCCAAATAGAAAATTCACGGAAATTTGGATTATTGACGTTGAAAAATATCTGGCTAATTATCCCAAACCTGCTGAAGTAAAGGTAATAAATATTTTATATGAATTCTGCATGATAACCATCGCTGGTTCTGTGGAATTTATAACCGACAATACTCTTGCCGTTTCGATGCGCCATATCGGTGAATTAACAGAGAATATCTGGGAAATCTCCGTTGATGGGCAGCTAATCAGGAATTTAACAAATGAATAGATAATTATTAAAATATTTAAATTTTCAAGTACATGATTCTGAACCGAGCGAAGAATCCAGAAGTCGCATTGGAACAGGATTCTTCACTTCGTTTACGAAAGATATTTTCGGTTTTTTCTATTTCAACCTATTTATATTTTACAAAGCAATAAACCTGGCTTGCTCCGTTGGAGCTGCCTGCTACTGCAAAATAACCGCCTGCCGACAAATTTTTAATTGAAAATGATTGCGTGGAAGTATTATATGAAGGTGAATATGCGGCAGCTAAAGCGCCCTGCAAATCATATATCTTCAGGGATTGGAGCTGCATCCCGTTTTTTTCCGGTTCTACGGATAAGTAATCTTCGCTTGTTTTGAAAATAAAATCCGATATAGGTTGTTCATTCTCAGAATAGGCGACATCGGATATTACGTTCGAAACCGGATAGAAATTACCATCAGTACCGATGCAAGTTGCATCATCGGCACGAAGGGTTGGTACTTGAGATGTATTATTTTCCGATTCGTATATAATCTTCAATAAAGTTCCGGTGCCGAAAGATGGATTTTGCGGGGTTGATGTTCCGATTGCAAAGCTTATTACTTGATTTTTTTCTTCCAAATTATAATAAAGCATCGTATGTTCAGGGTCAAAGAAATTACCCGGTTCCACACCTGATATTTTTACATCGGAAGGTAATCCGTCAATTGAAATATTTCCTGCAATACCAAGGCAAGGCTCATTAGAATTAACACTAACCGGTAGAATATTTGATTTTGCATTTCTTTCGATTTTATTCCAAAGCTTGCCGTTATCAGTAGATGGAACAATAGATGATGTTGCGGTATCTGTTTTGCCGAAGTTATAATCTACTACTAAAATATCATTTTGGGTCACAATGCCGTTTCCATCGCAATCCGAACGCATGGCTGCTGCATTGTCCCAGGTAAGCACCAATTGCTTTGACCAATGGGTGCTTGCATTGACCCTTTTGAACTGCCGCATTGTCTTTTTAGCCTGTGCATCATTTGTGAAAAACTTAACTATTTCACCCCAATCCTTTGAATCTACAATTCTATTATTATCAGCATCACCCGGTAATACCATTTCAAAACCATGAATGGTGAAAGAATAAGCCTTATCAGCTAATGTTACGGACTTCTGGGCGCCGGTAGAATCAACTAAATGAGCGCTGATTTCTTTAAAACTTAAATTAAAGTTCCCCTTGGATTTTGCTTTAGGTGTAACAACAAATTCAACATGGGCTATCATCGGGTTATTAAATCCTGTTTTAACGTCGGCTGGCAATAAATTTACAACAATATTCAGATTATTCACTTCGGGAGTAGTATCCTTGACTTCATGCCAATTTAATGCTGATTTAGGGAATGAATCAGCCGGCTTCTGAACATCAGAAAGTATTATCGTCGACATGTTATCATATTGCATTTGGAAAATTGCCGAATAACAACCCTTTATATTATCGATTTTAACATCGACACCGAAGATGTAAGTAGCCGTTATAAAACCGGAACGGGCAGAATCTACATCGGTTCTCTTGATAGATATTGATTGTGCAGCTAAATCCTGTTGGAACAGAATTTTTACTGCTAAAATCAAAATTAGTGATATTACTATTCTTTTCATCTTTATACTTTTAATTTGTTATAACAAATATAATAAAATTTAGCAATGAATATGCCAAAAAAGTAAAATTTCAATTTAATAATTTTAAATCAAAATTTTGTTTAATATCAAATACTTCATAAATTGCATTTCTTTTTGAGTAACTTATACGATTTTAAACATTTTTTACGGTATTGATTATGGAAATTACAACACAATTTAAAGAAGATGTATGGCAACGCCAAAAGGGGATGTGTGGAATTTGCGGACAGAAACTTGAGGATTCCAACGGGAATACAGATAATTACGATTTCAAAAATTTTAGTAACACCGGGCTGGACGGCTTGGCATCTCATTGGATTTTACTTTGCAAACTATGCAATCACAATTCGGGAAATAATGATTCTACCTATTTCAATTCAAAAAAATATTTATATCCTTATGCTAATTTTGAAGATTATCCGATGGATACCGCAACCGACGAAATCAATGCGGATTTTCAGAATTGCCTTAGCGCAGTTGCAGCATCGGTGGATTTGCGGATTGCCCGGAATATTTTAAAAGAAGCAGTCCAGGTATTCAAAACGGTTAATATTCTCGGTGAACGCCGCGAATTGCTGCAAAACCTCCTTAATAGCGCCAATGATGACTTGAATCGCCGCCAGTTGGAGGAATTCGAGAAATTCGAGCACGAAGCCAATTCCAATTTTGAGCAGATTAAATCAAAGCTCGATGAAATCGCTACCGGAGTCGAGGAAACTAAGGATTTCAAGCAGCTCCGCGAAAATATTATCGGAGTAAAAAATTCATTAAACGAATATAAATTAAAACGCGAACAGCGCGAAGACATTATTTTGACCATAAATAAAATCTTTGAAAGGCTCAATAAACGCCAATCTGAAGAATGGGAAAAATACGAAATGGAATGTAGCGAGAATTTCTTTAATTTAAAGAAAGTCGTTGAAGAAGCCGTTGAAATATGCGATACCACAACAAATTTCAAGCAAGCCCGCGAAAATCTTATTGCTATTCAGGGAAAAATAAAAGAACTCAAACTAAAAAAAGACCAAAGGGAAGAATTATTCGGGAAAATAAGGAATTGCTTCGATGTGCTGAATAAACGCCAATCGGAAAACCGGGAAGAATATGAAGCGGAATGTACTCAAAATTATGATAAATTGAAGACCATGATTGACGAGGCTGTAGTTTTTGCAACCAACATGACTAATTTCAAACAATCGAGGGATGCTTTGATTTCGGCTCAATCCGCAATCAAAGGAGTAAGACTGAAAAAAGACCAGCGCGAAGAGCTATTTAATAAAATTCGCGAAACCTTCGATGTTCTTAATAAACAGCAATCCGAAGAAAGGGATGAGTACGAAAAGGAATGTGATGAAAACTTTGCAAAACTCTCGGAAAAAGTTCAGGAAGCTTTCGATAATGTAGCCAAATCATCCGATTTTACTCAAATCCGTGACCAGCTCATTGCAATTCAAAGCGAAGTTAAAATATTAAAACTTAAAAAAAATCAGCGAAACGACCTCTTTGCAAAAATCCGTGAAGCCTTTGACTCATTTGATAGAAAGCGGAAGGATTACCGGGATAAAGTAAAGACTGAAAAGCAGTCAAAATTCGAAGCAATTATTACCAATCTGGAAAATAAAATCCTTCGTATCGATGAATCAATCATCCGTGATAAGGAAGCACTCGAACAGCAGACAGCTAAACTTGCAGAAGTACGAACCGGTGATAAGGAAGAAGAAATCAAAACAGAAATCAATGAAAAAATTACAGCAATTCAGGAGCGAATTACCGATAAACAAAAAACTATTGTTGAAACTCGCAACAGGATTGATGATATCGGTAATGAAATGAAGAAATTATAATAGAATTTATTTAAAATATTTAAAGAATCCGGTAACTTTGCAGAAACCGGATTTTTTTTGACATCCAGTTGGATGGAATAACCACTAAATTATCATTCTTGCTAACGAGGCTGTTTGAAAAGTCAGGAAGAATGTCATTCTGCGCGAAGTGAAGAATCCAGAAGCTGCATTGAGACTGGATTCTTCACTTCGTTCAGAATGACATTCTTCTTGATTTTTCACACAGACTCATTCGCAGCAATGTCAATTTTTTGAAATATAATTAAAATTGACAAAATAAAATAATTTTTTTTCATATTTTATCTTTGTAAATTTACTTTTTATTATTAATTTATTTAATAAATTATTTAGGGTAAAATAATGGAACTTTACGTCGACAGCGCTAATATCGAACACATTCGCCATGCAGCCTCACTTGGAATTATTTCCGGTGTAACAACCAACCCGTCTTTACTTGCAAAGGAAGACCCGTCGGTTGACCCGAAAACGAGAATTCTTGAAATACATAAACTTGTCGGGGGACACCTGTCTGTTGAGGTAAATTCAACTGATACCGAAGGTATGCTTAGGGAAGCAGACGAGATTTTGTCTTGGTTCCCAGAGGCAACCATTAAAATACCAATGATTCCTGCCGGACTTGCTGCGGTAAGCAAACTTGCTTCTCAAGAAATACCGACAAACGTCACCTTAGTTTTCAGCCCGACTCAGGCAATAGCAGCAGCCAATGCCGGCGCTACTTATGTGTCAGTATTTATGGGAAGGTTAGATGATATTTCGGTCAACAGTGTCGATGTATTGGATGAAATTTGCGAAATCTGGGAAGTTCAGGGATATGAATCACTAATCATAGCAGCATCCATCAGGCATCCGATACATATTGTTGAAGCTGCCAAATCAGGCGCCGACATTGCAACGGTACCTTATAAAGTATTGATTCAGTCTTTATCTCATCCGCAGACCGATGCAGGATTGAAGCAGTTTTTATCGGATTATGAAAAAATGAATGTGGAAATGAAGAAGGCTATAGTTATTTAGGCTTTTAGGCTTTTAGGTAAAAATAATAGTAGTCTAACTACTTTATAAATAAAAACTTAAATGAGACCTTTGATAGTCAGAATTTTTGCTGGTTTGAAAAAAAGCCTAAAAGCCTAAAAGCCTAAAAGCCTAAAAGCCTAAGAAGGGAGTTTACAAATATTTTAAATAATAATTATATTATTGAAAATTGAGTAGTATCAGCGTCGAAGATGTACTTAATGCCTATAAAAACGGATATTTCCCGATGGCGGAACCGGAAACGGGAGAGATATATTGGTATTCGCCGGACCCAAGAGCAATATTTCCCCTGGGAACATTGAATTCACCGCGCTTGATTAAGCAAATTATTAAGCATGGCATTTTTAACTTTAAGATTGATACGGTTTTCGGCGAAGTCATTGAAGCCTGCGCCAGGAGAGATGATTCGTGGATTTCCGATGAAATTATCAGACTTTATCGTAAATTGCACGAAGCCGGTTATGCACATTCCGTAGAGGCATGGCATGAGGGTGAATTAGTCGGTGGTTTGTATGGAGTATCAATCGGAGGCGCTTTTTTCGGGGAATCGATGTTTTACAAAATAAGCAATGCTTCGAAAGCGTGTTTTTATGTATTGTGCGAGCATTTGAAAAAAAGAAACTTCATTTTACTTGACTCGCAATTTATGAATTATTTCACTCAAAGCCTCGGTGCTATTGAGATTCCGAAGCGGGATTATATTTTAACATTAAAAAAAGCTTTGCAGTTGCAGGTTGGATTCAACGATGAAATATTTTAAATTTTATTATATTGATTTCATTCTAAATATGAAAAAAATTCCAAAGTACAACTTTGGAATTAGTATATCACTTGATATCTCATTCCAAAATTCGGATTTTGGAATGTAATTATTTTTAAAAAATACTTTTTAAAATGAACTCAATTTTGACAAAAAAATAGGCAATAAATAAATTGAAAACTATGAAAATATTTTTTAAAACAGCCATATTATTCGTAACACTTTCACTTGTGTTTGAGGGTTGTTCCTTAATGCGCAGAAATGAGCCGAAGGAGTTGATGTGTCCCGTACCGTCGCAGGGATGCAAGCATGGTAAATGGCAAGGACTTACACTTGATACCACTCCCGATGCCGGCAAGCTTACCGGATTTTATTATCGCATCGTCCCGGTCAGGCAAATAAATTCCGTTAATGATGAGTGGAGCCTTTCGTTTGTTAACAAAAAAACTGCTGCTTTGAATTTTACGGATAATAATCGTCAACGCCTTATGATTACCCGCATGGCAGCGCCGGATAGATTCGTTACCGAATCGGGAATGTATATTCCAAAAGACGGCAACTTAGGAGCTTTGTCTGTGGTAAATGATCTGGCAATTTTTGCTTCTTCGCCCATACCGGAATTTTCTTCAGGTGAAGGTGTTACAGATACTGCAAAAAGAGAAAACCGGGAATTCAAAATACCACTTCCAAATGAACAAATTACCGGAAACAGCAATATCTTTGAAGGAAAAATAAAGGAAAATCGAATTTCGGATGTTCATCCGGTATCCGAGTTCCTCAACAGCGATTTTTCAACATGGGAATCCCAACCGGCTTTATTCCCTGGTGGCAATGCTTTCGTATTTGCATCAGACCGAAGCGGAGGCGAGGGTGGAACCGACCTTTGGTTTTCATACAGGACTAAGGACGGAGGATGGAGCGACCCAATCAATTGCGGCGATGAAATTAATTCCAAATGCGACGAAATTACTCCTTTCATTTCAACCGATGGAAAAACAATTTACTTCTCATCCAATGGGCATGAAACGGTGGGAGGTTATGATATTTTTTCAGCCGAAATTAAACAGGAATTAATTTCCGATATAAAAAATAAAAAAGTATCTGATTCAAAAAGCAAAGTATATTTCGATAAAATAAAAAACCTGCGCGCTCCTTTGAATACAGTTGCAGACGAGCTATTTCCAAGCTGTCCGGATGATTGCGATTCTTTGTTTTATTTCTCATCCAATCAATCAACCGGAGAATCGAACATGCTTATGATGCGGGGGGGCTTTGATATTTACCTTCGCGAAAAATTGATTCTGCATGAAAAATTCAAAGATAAGCCTGTAGTAAGGAAAGCGCCGGAAATTGAATTTGCCGAACCTGTAATTAAACCCGATGCCCCGAAAATTGATAAATGCCCTTTCTTCCATCTAAGCGGAAAAGTGTTTCATGCAATAACAAAATTACCACTTGCTAAAGCTGAAGTAAGTATTAAAGATAATAATAAAAATGTTGTTATTAAAGAGATGAAAACAGATGCCAACGGCATTTTCAGGCTCGACCTCGATAAAGGTACGGAATATGAAGTAACTGCAAGTTCCGAAGATTTGTTTTTTGACTCCTATTCTTTTAACGTTGAAAGGGAAGATACGATGTGCTTCCTGCATCGTGACCTGTTTGTACCGGAAAAATTAGTCTTAAGAATTAATTTCCCTTACGATAATTATACAACACCGTATAAATTTGTGCTGGACAGTAATGGTATCGAAATGGGAAGAGTCTGGGAAACCGAACTTAATTTATTGGCAGAAAATATCAGGATGTATAATGAAAAAGTTCAGAAAATAATATTAGTCGGACATACCGATGACCAGGGTGGCATTGAGTATAATGATAAACTTGGTAAAAGGCGTGCTGATTTCGTAGTAAACGAATTAATAAAAAGAGGTATCCCCAAAGAACACTTAGAGGACAGGTCAGCCGGTAAACTCGAACCGCTGCCACAGCGTCCGGGCGAGGATATGGAGATATACAGAAAGCGGTTGCGGCGCGTTTCCTTAGAAAAAATATTCAAGAAAAAATAATATGACTCCATTAAAATTTGTATTATTGATATTCATCACATTCCTGATTGCCGCCGGCGCTTTGGCATTCTATGTGAGTAGTGTACTTAACGAAGGATTGCCTTCCATTGAACAACTTGAAAATCCCAAGCAAAACCTTGCTACGCAAATTCTTTCATCCGACGGGGAACTATTGGACCATTTCTTTATCGAACGACGTGTCCCACTGGCTTATGACAGTATTCCCAAAGCATTTATTAATGCGCTTATAGCCACCGAAGACCGTAAATTTTTCGAGCATTGGGGCGTTCATGTAAATCGTGTAGCTACGGCGGCTATAAAAAATGTATTAGCAGGACATACAAAAGAGGGCGCATCCACAATAACTATGCAGCTTGCAAGAAATTTATATACCGGCTTCGAAAACAGCCTTAGCAGAAAAATCCGCGAAGCATTTACTGCCGTACAAATCGAAAAAACATATACCAAGCAGGAAATATTGGAAATGTACACCAATACCGTGATTTTCGGTCGTGGCGCTTATGGAATACAGGTAGCAGCCAAAGCCTATTTCGATAAATCGCCTTCAGAATTAACTTTAGCCGAATGTGCATTTCTCGTTGGACTCCTGAAAAATCCTGAAAGATATAATGGCAGAGGAGGAATGGAAATAGCGCTGACACGTCGAAATCTCGTTTTAGATATGATGCACGAGCAGCAGTTAATTAGTGATGCTCAATATATCAAAGCGTTGGATGAACCGATATTACTGAAGGCAGGAAAAGGATATCGCGGACAATCATATTTGGCTCCGCATTTCGTGGAAATGGTTCGTCAGAAACTCGGCAAGGATTCCCGTTTGGAGGATTATGATTTGTACAGGGATGGATTAATTATTCATACGACAATTAACTCGCGGATTCAGCGCTATGCAAATCAGGCAATCGAGGAACATTTAGCCGAATTCCAAAAACAATTCGACGCAACCTGGTCATGGCGCAACAATGCAAAATTACTCAGCGAATTGGTTGCCAAAGCCATAAGTAATCGAGCAGATTACAAAGCGGCAACCAAAGAAAAAAAGGAAGAAATATCTACCTACTATAGAAATAATAAGAAATTCATCGATTCCATCAAAAATGCTGCTACAACTATTCAGTCTGGACTCGTTGTTATCAATCCCATGGATGGTGCGATACTTGCAATGGTTGGCGCCTCACCGAAATTTATCCGCGAACATGCCGATTTCAAATATTCTTTGAATCATGTAACTCAAATTCAACGGCAAGCTGGTTCTTCTTTTAAACCATTCGTTTATGCATTGGCTTTGGATAACGGCATGACTCCTTCGAGTGTCGTCGAATGTGGTCCTTTTTCATATAAACTACCAAACGGTGAAGTATGGAGCCCACGGGGGGCTGCAAAAAACGGTGAGTCAACAATGACCCTCGGCGATGCGTTGCGTTTATCTATAAATACCGTTGCTGCCCGCTTAATAACATCCATAACCGATCCATTTGCGGTAATATCACTTGTCAGGCAATTGGGAATAGAATCTCCGATGAAAGCAGTACCTGCAATAGCATTAGGAGCCGGCGGCGAGGTTACTCCGCTCGAGATGACGGCAGCTTACGGCGCTTTCGATAATTATGGTTATTATGTAGAGCCGTATTTCTACAGCAAAATAGAAGACCATTTCGGGAATCCTCTTTATACAAGAAAAGAAACCGGTAAGATTACCGATGCTTTGAAGAAAGATGTTGCTATAACCCTTACAAGGATGCTGCAGAGCGTAGTCGATGCCGGTACAGGTTCAAGGGTTCGGCAGTATTTCACCGGTGTGGATGCTGCAGGTAAAACGGGAACGACGAATGAAAGCGCAGATGCCTGGTTCGTTGGATATACACCCCAACTCGTAGCAGGAGTCTGGGTTGGATTCGACGATATGCGTGTTAATTTTGACTGCATCGGTTCCGAAGGATATGCCGGAAGGGCATCAGCACCGATTTGGGGACGACTCATGGCAAAGATATATGCCGACGACCAGCTTCCGTTTAAGCAAAAGAAATTTGATTTTAACCGTTCCGATACCACAAAAGATTCAAGTCTGGTTGCATCTACTTCAAATGTGAAGCCAACACCAGCGCCTCAAATCAAACCTGTGGACAAAAAGGAGCCTGTCAAAAAACCAGATAGTAAAGTGAAAGCAACTCCAGCCCAGAAGAATGCAGTATTCCCAAAGCTGAAAAATCAAAATACTGACGTAAAAAAGAAGGCAGGATAAGTAATTATAAATAATAAATAAAATTATGAAAAAAATTGCAGTATTGGGTTCGGGTATGGTCGGTTCGGCTATGGCAATGGACTTATCAATAGATTTTCAAGTAACCATTGCAGATATTGATAATCGAAATTTAGGGAAAATACCAACCACATATCCAATCAAAAAAATTCAGGCTGATTGTACTAATCCCGGCAAACTGAAAGAAATAATCAGTGATGTCGATTTGGTAATCGGCGCTATGCCCGGATTTCTCGGATATGAATCAGTAAGAAATGTAATAGCATTAAAAAAGAATATTGTTGATATTTCCTTTTTCCCGGAAGATACATTCGGATTAGATGAAGAAGCTAAGCGAAATGGCGTCATTGCCATTACCGATTGCGGAGTTGCACCCGGAATGGGGAATATTCTGTTGGGTTATCATAACAAGCGGATGCAAATAGAATCCTTTGAATGTTATGTTGGCGGGTTGCCGTTCGAGAGGCATTTCCCGTTTGAATATAAAGCGCCCTTTTCACCAATCGATGTTATTGAAGAATATACCCGTGAAGCAAGATTTGTTGTCAATGGCAGAATCGTTATCAAGCCTGCACTCACTGACCCTGAACTAATTGAATTTCCCGGAATCGGCACTCTGGAAGCCTTCAATAGCGATGGTTTACGCAGCCTGATTAAAACAATCAATGCACCGAATATGATTGAAAAAACCTTGCGGTATCCGGGGCATATCCGTCTAATTCAGGCTCTGAAGGCTGCCGGATTCTTCAGTCAGGAAGCAATTGATATTCAGGGACATAAAATTAAGCCCATAGATTTTACTTCTGCACTTCTTTTCGAACAATGGAAATTACAACCGGATGAAAACGAGTTCACTGTTATGAAAATCGTAATAAGCGGCACCGAAGCAGGAACCGAAGGAAAGTACATTTATTATTTATTAGATTTTTACGATGAAAAAACCGGAATTTCATCGATGGCACGAACTACCGGTTATACTGCAACTGCTGTTGCTAATTTAGTGCTGTCCGGCAAATATACCCGGGTTGGTATCAGTCCACCGGATTACATCGGTGAAGATGAGTTTTGTTATAATTTCGTATTGAATTATTTGAAGGATAGAGGAGTGGTGTATCGATTGGAGAAATAATTAAAATGAATAAATATTTTCTTATCATAACGATTTTTATTTTTACTGTCCAGTCAAGTAACCTTAATGCAGGACAGTGGGAAATAGTTGATAGATTTCATATCTATGATTACGGACAAAGCTATCCGTATCCAATACATTATCCGGCTGTAAAATGCTTAAATGAAAATTACTGTGTAGCAGCAGTTACGTTCGGTTGGAGCGGAACGGCAAATAGAATTACAACTAACGGGGGCAATTCATGGTTTTCCACGCTAATTGATACTTCAAAATGGTATTTAGATAGCTCAGGAAAAAGGGTATTTACTAAACATTCCATACAAAAAAAAGCAATGGACATCGATTTACCAGATTCAACTCTCTGCATAATAACGGCGGATTCCGGGTATTACTTTCGCTCAACCGATAATTGCAGGACATGGAAATTAAATCGTATTGATACAAAGGAGACCGGTAATCAGCTCGAGTTTTATAAAATTCAAATGGCAAATAATAAAATTGGCTGCTATGCAAATGTATTCAATTTGTTTTTAACCGAAGATGGTGGTATATCTTTCCAAAAAGTAAAATTCGATACTTCTCAGTTTACAAAGGATATTTATTTCTGGGATATTGCTATGCCTGATACAAATACAATAATATGTTCGATATATATTGGTGATGAGTTAAGAATTATCCGAACTGAAGATAGAGGAAAAAATTGGTTAATTAGTAATAAAAAAGCAAAAATATTTAAAATTTATTTTTTTAATAAATATCATGGTTTAAACTATGGCGGTAGGCAGTTAGAGCAAGGGTCAACATTTTATGCTTCCATTATTTATGAAACTTACGATGGAGGAATGACTTGGATAAACCGGCTCGATACAATTCCTCAATTTCAATCTTATTTGTACAATATATCCTTTTGCGATTCTTTGAATGGAATTGTAAACAGCAGATATGACTGGAATATGTGGAGGACAACCGATGGCGGTAAATCATGGTTTAGAGATACCACATATACTCAAGCAAATGTGAAATATAATTTCAATGTTGCAGCAATGCTGACACCGAAGAAAATGCTTGGTTTCAGTTATTTTTACGAGAATATTTACCGGTACGTTGAGACAACAGGGGTATATGAATCAGGGCAACCTATTATTACCACAAATACCGACGATTTCGAAGTATTCCCTAATCCTTGTTATATTGGAGCGGATTTGAATCTCAAATTAAATCATTCTTATTATGGTAAAATCGACATTTCAATATATAATTCGGTAGGTAAGTTGATTTCTACTCAGAGTCTAATTTTGAATTCGGATGCCAGGCAATTAAAATATAATATCACCCGTGATTTAAGTCCGGGTCAATATTTTATCAGGATTTTATCGGAGGATGGCAGGCAGGTTGTTAGACCGGTTGTTTTTTTAAGATAGATATTAAACTTATCTGGATTCAAAAAATAACATTCTGTAACAGTTAAGAGGATTCATGAATTCGAGAGAGTGTTAATAGTCCGAATGATTGTCATACCGAACTCCAAAATAATTAAATTAATAAGAATTAGTAATGACAAAATTAAGAGAAACCCCCAAACCCCTTTGAAAAAGGGGGAATTTATTTTTTTCTACTTCTATTTTCTATTTCCATGTTCTACTTCTATAACCGGGGGTAAGGGGGTTTCTCTTAATTTATAAATGTTCCGAGCCTCGACCAGCGCACGGATTTCAACTTATCTACTAACTTGGATAAAGATAAATCGGTATTCCAAGACCAATAAACCACAATTGGAGTACCTACGACATTTTCGAATGGAATAAAACCCCAATAACGGCTGTCTAAGCTGTGGTCGCGGTTATCGCCCATACCGAAACAATAATTACGCTGCACAGTGTAAGTTGTTGCAGGTTTATCGTCAATCAAAATAACATTCCCGTCGGAGGAAACATGATGCCCTTCTCGGGTTATAAATATATACCATTCACGGAAATTTTGCTGATTTAAGTGAATAACATCGCCTTTTTTTGGTATTCTGAGCGGACCGTAGTTTTCTCGTGTGTAGTCTCTTCCGGGTGGAAATGTACCCCATTTATCCGATGGAGTAACCGGCATAGTAGAGTCATATAGAGCGTGTTTTGGCATGATGAACTCATTACCGTTGACAAATACACGGTTATCCCTGACAAGCAAAGTGTCGCCTGCAGATGCCACGCATCGCTTTAAATAATACTGAAATTCTTTTGATTCGACTTCATCACGATTACCAGGAAATATAAAAACAATCACATCACCCTGCTTTGGGTCTTTTATCCCGGGAAAACGAAAAAAGGGAAGCGGTACATTGAAAAACGGTACAACCTGGGGAGTGGATGGTCCATACACAAATTTATTTACAAACAGGAAATCGCCTGTCATCACGGTTCTCTCCATCGATGGAGTCGGAACGACAAAAGATGCAATTGCCAATCCGTTAATAATCATTACGACTACTATGGCACCAACTATTGTTTTTAACCATGACCAGAGCTTTTCCCCAAATGTTTGCGGAGGCGGTTTCGGATGGGCTTTCTTATCCTTATACCATTTTATTAATTTATTTTCCATTTTTCACTTTAAAATATATTTATAATTTTCAATTTTCTATTCGTTATTCATTCTATTTTCAATCTTTCTTTCGAATCTTTTGAAAAATAATGAATCCTACAAGAATGTCATTCTGAACTTGTTTCAGAATCCATAACCCGCTTGAGAACTGGATTCTGAAACAAGTTCAGAATGACAATTTTAAAGGACTCAATTTTTAACTCATAATTTTTTAATCTTCTATCTTCAACACAGCAAGGAAAGCTTCCTGAGGGATTTCAACATTCCCTATTTGTTTCATACGCTTCTTTCCTTCTTTTTGTTTCTCTAATAATTTCCGCTTTCTTGAAATATCGCCGCCATAGCACTTAGCAATGACGTTTTTGCGAATTGCCTGAACATTTGTTCGAGCGATAACCTTAGAGCCTATTGCTGCCTGTATTGCAACTTCAAACATTTGACGTGGAATAAGTTCTTTTAGTTTGGAGCATAAGCGCTGACCCCAATGAAACGATTTGACACGGTGAACAATTGAGGACAAAGCATCTACCGGTTCGCCGTTCAGCATAATATCCAGCTTGACTAAATCTTCTGCACGATATTCGATAAATTCATAATCTAAGGAAGCATAGCCGCGAGATACGGATTTCAGTTTATCATAAAAATCGAAAATCACTTCGGAGAGTGGCAATTCAAATTGCAAATCAACCCGCTCCGGCGAGAGATAAGTCTGGTTCTTAAGAGTCCCACGCCTATCCAGGCAAAGCTTCATTATGTTACCGATATATTCCGAAGGTGTTATAATCTGAGCCATAATAAAAGGTTCCTCGATATCTACTATTTTTACAGTTGGTGGCAGTTGTGCCGGATTTTCGATAAATATATCATCCCCGTTCGTCATTACGACATGATAACGAACGTTGGGTACAGTATTTACAATTGTTTCATTGAATTCCCGCTGAAGCCGCTCCCGCACTATTTCCATGTGAAGCAATCCCAAAAATCCGCAGCGAAATCCGAAACCAAGGGCATTTGAGGATTCAGGCTCGTAGGTGATTGATGAATCGTTCAAACCGAGCTTGGCAAGTGATTCGCGGAGTGATTCGAAATCCTCGGCATTCGAAGGATAAATACCGCTGAATACCATTGGTTTTACTATTTTAAAACCATCAATCATAAATTCGCAGGGGTTTGCCGCATGAGTTAATGTATCCCCGACTTTTGAATCCTGTAAATTGCGAATATTTGCAGTAATATATCCTACATTACCGGCAGTAAGCTCCTTAGTCCGGTGGCGCTTCATATACATAACGCCAACTTCTTCGATATCGTAGAACTTCTGCGTTGCCATAAAAACAACTTTATCGCCTTCTCTAACTGTGCCGTCAAAGACTCTTAAATTCACAACAACTCCCCGGTAGGAATCGAATATAGAGTCATATATCAAAGCACGAAGAGGGGCATTGGGGTCACCGATGGGGGGTGGAACACGTTCGACAATAGCTTCTAATATTTCATCTATACCTATTCCCTGTTTTGCTGAAGTATAAAGAATTTCATCTTCTTTGCAGCCAATCAAATCAATAATTTGCTTCTTCACCCCTTCCAGGGTTGTTTGTGCAGCAGGTAAATCTATTTTATTAATTACCGGAATTATTTCCAGGTTTGCATCCAAAGCTAAATAAAGGTTGCTTATAGTCTGGGCCTCAACACCCTGGGTAGCGTCGATAATCAGGAGAGCACCTTCGCAAGCAGCAAGTGAACGCGATACTTCATAAGTAAAATCAACATGTCCGGGCGTATCTATTAAATTCAAAACGTATTGCACGCCGGCTTTGGATGTATAATCCATTTGAATAGCATGAAGTTTGATAGTAATACCACGTTCCTGCTCCAAAGGATTATCATCTAAAATTTGATTCATTACCATTTCGCGTTCTGTTACCCTGCCTGTTTTCTCAAGCAGGCGGTCTGCCAGAGTAGATTTCCCGTGGTCTATGTGTGCTATTATACAGAAATTTCTGAAATTTTCCATCAAGTCTTATATCAATTTAACGAACTACAAATTTACGAAAGGTTTACGGTATTACCAAGTTCTTTTTATTTTAAGGTTATAATTAATGCCTGAAGTTTAAAAATATTAATTTTTCCTTTTCATACGAAACTAATGTCAAGTTAAGCATAGATTGAGGTGTCAGACAAGAATGTCAGACATATAAATTTAATTAAATAAAGGTAGAATAGACATTCTTGTCTGTTCAAAGTACAATTGACATGACATTAGTGTTTGAAGTAAACATGTTTTAGAACTTAAGATAATTTCAAAAACATTATGATACATAAAAAAAATAATTTCAATTGTAAGAGTAAGATGATGACATTTCTTACTTTAAGAATGATTAATTTCATATAACTTTTTTATATTAAGAAATTTCTTATTAATTTGTAGTTTTTTGGTATTGAATTCCGGTAATAAAGGATAATTGAACGTAATAAAATGATATTAAAAGAACATTTAGTTGGACTGAAAGCGCTGTTTTCCACAGTAGAACCTTCCATTAATATACTGGAAGTAAATAGTAATGCATATTTGGATGATATAATTAAGGCTTTGAAAATCGAATCCGAAGTTAATCCACTGGATATTTCTGATAATACCCAGGGTGGAAATATCTACTGGTTTAAAAAAGAAGCCGAAACAAAAAATAATCTGATTGTCTATGGCTGGAATAAAGTATTCCCCGACGATTATGCCCGATATAAAGTCTGGGCGCTCAATTTCAATAAATTAACTGAAGAATTCGTAAAGCTCGATAGAAAAATCGTTTTTTGTTTGTCTTCTTTTATCGTGGATTTAATAAGAAAATTCTCAGAAGATTTTGTTAAAGTAATAAATAAGGAATATAATTTCAAGGATATCCCATCAAACTATAAGGACATGGATGAAAACGATATCATGCCTTATATGCCATCCCTAATTTCAAAAGATGATGCTAATATGAATATTTTGCTTTTGAAAGAAAGCATAGAAAAAGATGAGTTTGCAGGGCTAACGCCCCAAGAGAAAGAAAAAATTTATTTCGATTTGAATGAGAACTATAAAGCTATTAATGATTATGAAAAATCAAACGAATTTTTGGGTATTCTATTGGAAAGTATGAGAAAACGACTTCCGGGTACTCACATGGACTATTACCAGGTTTTTTATTATTTATCTATTAATCACCTGAATCTCAGAAACTTTAATGATGCTTTGATGTGGGCTAACAAAGGCAGCGTCGTTCTGAAGAGCAATAGAGACAGAGCTGAAGACCTTACCAATGTTCAAAATTCAAAATATATCGGGTATATCTATTTGCAGGAAGGAGATTTCGGACGAGCTTTGCAGAATACCAACAGGGCTCTTTCCCTGGCAAAGCAATTACTACCCGAATTCCATCCGGATGTTGCTGCGTTAAACGAACAATTATCAAAAATATTTAAAAATATCGGCGACTTGAAACGCGCCCTGGCTCATGGCTTGGAAGCTCTCCGTATAAATAAAAACGCCATGGTTCAGAACCCATTGGATGTAGCCCAGAATTGCCAGTTAATTTCTATTATTTATTTCGATTTCGGCTTTTTATCCAAGGCTTTGGAATTTGCAAAGTTAGCGTTTACTATTCGACAGAAATCCTTAGACCTGTTCCATCCTTCAATGGCGACTGCATATAATAATGTTGCCAATATATACCGCGAATCCGGAGATTTAAAGCAAGCGCTTCTTTCCTCCAAGAAATCTCTCGAAATTCTCGAGAATGTTCTACCTGAAGATAATAATTATATTGCTATGGCAAATAATCACATTGCTTATATCTATTTTGCCCTCAATATAAAACACTCGGCTTTATTCCATATTAAGAAAGCTATTGAGATTTGGAAAAAAATGTATCCGGGCGGTCATGTTGATATCGATTATGCTACCAAGTTAATGAAGTTGGTAATTTAATTTTTTATTTTCATAACAAGCTACTTATCCCAATGGTAGAATTTCTAAAACAAAGAAACTTAAGGAATTAACAAATGGCAAAGACGGGATTATCCATTCTGGTTTTTTGTTTATTTATAACGTACTCATACTCTCAGGATTTGAGTTTCACACATATCGGACCAGCCACCCCTTCAATAGATTTAATTTCTTCAACCGGCAACTTTGTAATTGCCGGTGGATTGGGTGGGGCATATATTTCCACCAATAACGGTGAAACATGGCTCAAGACTTTAAATTTAAATAAAAATATAATGGGATTTGCCTTCGATGGTAAAAAAGTATTAGCAGCAACAAATGATTTCGACGGTTTATTCATTAGTTCGGATAGTGGCAAAATCTGGCTTCAGTTAGGTCTTGCAAATAATGTTTGTAAAGTAACTTCTTTTGCACAAATCGATTCTTTTGCATTTCTAAGCTGCAATTCGAGTAAGACCATTTCCCGGAGAAACATAAGGAGTAGTTTAAATTGGGAACAAATACCTTATGTAACTTCTCCAATACTTGCCCTTGCTTCAATGAATAAAATCTTATACGCCGGTACTACTTTCAATGGAATTTTATCAAGCTCTGATTTAGGTCAATCCTGGGAGAATACAAAGATTACAAACAGGAAAATAACCAAAATTATTACTTATGATTCAACCGCTATCTTTGCATTTTCCGATACAACGGGAGTTTTCAGAAGTTCGGATGGAGGCTCGACCTGGGAGCATTTGCCATGCAATAACACTTCTGTCAATAATATTTCAAAATCTGACGGAATAATATATTCTGCCTTTGACTCAAGCGGTGTGTTTAAAAGCGCCGGTAACGGCGCCTCATGGACTCAAACTAATTTAAACAACCGAAAAATAACATCATTACATGCATCCGGAAATACAATTTTTGCAGGAAGTGAATCTTCCGGTATTTTTAAAAGCACTGATGGAGGAACTTCCTGGATAGAAAAGCCGCTCTATTTGGGGATTAGTGCATTGGAAAATTCGGGGGATTTAATAATTTCCGGTTCAAAAAATTATGGAATGTACAAATCTACCGATTTCGGGAAAACATGGGTTACACCCTCAATTCCGAAAATTGATTTACTTTCAATTAAATCCTATGAAACAAATCTTTTTTGTATTGGCTATAATCCTGCCGATTACAGTTTATCCGGATTGTACCGCAGCGCTGATAGCGGCTCTTCCTGGAAAAATATTTATAAAATTGATGGCGTTCGGGATTTAATAATTCACAAAAACAGCGTTTTCTTTATGTATGCCGACGATAATGCTCCCGATTTATCCGGTTTATTCAGAAGCACAGATAATGGAGCTACATGGGCATCCAAATTCAAATTTTCCAGCGATTGTTTATTGGCTCAGAATAAGAATGAGATTTTTGCATTTACTTACGATTGGGCTAATCCGAATTACCCTTCCAAATTAAAGCACAGCTTGGACAACGGCGAATCATGGACTGATGCCGACCTAAAGAAAAAATACCTCGATTATCTGGCATGTAATTACGATTATGTTTTCGCAATAAGCTCAGACACACTTATCCGAAGTACTGATAAAGGCAATACGTGGCAGGTTACTTCATTTACCGGTAAAAAAGCAAGCTCTATCACCGTTATTGGAAATAATATTTATATCGGAACGACATTTAACGGAATTTTCAGAAGCACCGACAACGGAGCAAAATGGAGAAATCTTGGTTTATTTAATGCTTATATTACTACAATAAATCTTGCCGAAGGGAAAATAATAGCAGGTACTGCAAACGACGGTATATATTACGCATCAGACCCCACGATATCGGAAGTGAAACCGGAATGGCATCAATATCCGGTTCCCGAAAGTAATTTTAAAATTGAATTACTCCCAAATCCTGTGGTTGATAATCTCACTATTCGTTATTTCGCCGAAAATGAAACACCTGTTTCAATTACGATAACCGATATGCTTGGCTCTCAAATCTTTGCAAAGAGCGATATATACTCGCACGCGGGATTTAATGATTTCAATATTAAACTGAATGGAATTAATTTTCCATCCGGAATTTATTTCTGTATTTTGCGGTTAAACGGTTCGGCAGCTTATAACAAGTTTATACTTACAAATTAAACTAAAATTTGTCATTCATTTATTCCAGCCATACCATCGACTTCGTCGATAGCATGGCATAATTCCCATGCTATCGCTTTCAGCGATAGTATGGGTGAAAAGACTGGCTGAATTAAGATTTATAGGATTATAGGATTTTCCATTAACAAGTAACAAGTAACAAGTATTAAAAGGTTATGAAAATATTAACTATACTATATACATTAGCAGTGTTCGCGCTGCCGGTTTTCGCACAATCCGAAATCGAAACCATCAAAAAGGCTAACGACTTGATAGCTAACAAGAAGTATGAATCAGCTTTCTCGCTTCTGCATAATTACGACCCGGAGAATAATAATTCCGAAATTATTTTGCTTAAAGTGGATATTGCTATGAATTATTTCGTGTCGAGCATTATGCACCAAATGTTTGCATTCAAAGACCTCGATTCTAATGAAAACATCATGGATTACAGAGGTAAGGAAGGTGATTATGGAATGTATGCTTTCGCCATTGATTCTGTCCTTAACAATTTAATCAAGAAAGAACCGGGAAACTGCAAACTCTACAGAGGACTTGGTGAATTTTATTATATTGCTTATTTAATGTATGCCGGTAAATGGCTCAAAGAAGACAGTGAGCTTTTCAAACTTATCGAAACCAATAACCAAAAAGCCATTGATGGGAATTGCGCTGATTTTTTTACATTCCACACAATGGGTTTCGTCGTAATAAATCAGGAAAAATACAAGGAAGCTATTCCATTTTTCATGAAATCAATTGAATTGAACAAAGATTTCGGTAATTCTTACTACAACCTTGGCATAGCTTACCTTCATACTGATGATATAGAAAATGCTATAAAATATACAATGTTATCCATAGATATTTTTAACGATTTCTCATCCATAAGCGATGCAGCAAGAATGTTAGGGCATATTTATTCGGATTTGAATGATGATACTAATTCTGTGTTTTATTATGAAATAGCCGATAAATACGATTCGGTGAATTACAATAATATCAAGCCTATGCTGAATATTTATGTGAAAACAGGCAACCCGAAATTCCTTGAAACAACAAAGCGGTTTTTTAATATGGACCCGGTTAATCCAACAATATATACAGATTTGCAAAATATATTCTTCAATAATGATAAAGGTGATTTTCTAATTGATTTCTACAAGGAGCAATTAGCCGCATATAAAGACAACGATAATGTAACCGGTAATATTAATTTCTTCTTAGGTAATATTTTTCTGGGAACCGATAAGAAACTTTCAAAGGAATATTACCTGAAATCGAAAGCACTTTTTACAAAAGTATATGCACCCGACCATGAAGTATTCAAAGCAATTGAAGACGGATTGAAGCAGGCGGAGGAGTAAGACAAGTTGAAAGTTCATCAAGTTTGTAAAGTTCGTAAAGTTCATAAAGTTAATAAAGTTAATAAAGTTAATAAAGTTAATAAAGTTTATAAAGTTTTTTAAGTTTTTTAAGTTCATAAAGTTATAAGGTAATCGAGGTAAGAATAATAATGCAATAATTTTTTAATAGTAACGTTTTGTAATTACTTTTTTGATATTATAATTAAAGGGGAATTAAAATGGGAAGAACTTCAGAAAAAGTAATTGTAAGAAATTTTAATGATATAGCTAATGCTGCTCAAGGTATCATAAAAGAAAGCGCTATTAGAAGTGTTGAAATTGATGCTTTGGTTGATACCGGCGCAGCATATCTCTGTTTACCTCCGAAAGTAATTAATGAACTGGGACTTCATTTTTCACACTCAACACCTGTAAAAACAGGGAATGGAAAATTAGATTTAAGGATTTTTTATGGGGCTGAAATAACGATTAAAGAGCGGACAATTGAAATGCAGGTTATGGAAAATATTGATGACAATGTTCCGGCATTAATAGGTTATCTTGTGCTTGAAACAATGGACTGGGTCGTTGACCCAAAGAGTCAGGGAATTATGGGAAATCCGATAAATGATGGTAAATGGATCGTTGATATGTATAAAATAAGTTAAAAGTTCGTAAAGTTTGTAAAGATGAGTCCCCTCAATAAAATGAAAAATCAAGAGGCTATCTTATAAGTTAGTTATCTGTCATTCTGCACGAAGTGAAGATTTCACTCCCAAAGCGGTTTCTATATACTTCACTAAGTTCAGAATGAATTTCTTCCTGACTTTTTACATAGATGCGAAAACGGGAATGACAATATTGAATTTTAGAACCCCCTTTTTCATTTCCTAACCTTGATGATTAGGATAAAAGGAACATCTTGATTTTGAAATATCGGATTATTCTTATAATTTGCTTATAATAAAATTAAAAATATGGATTTGTTATGAAAACTACACTAATTTTCTCCTTGACCTTAATAGTAATTCTCCTTACTTCCTGCAGTCAATCTACCGATGATGGTGAGGCTCTTGCTGTTTATGGAATAGCGCTCGATGAAAACGGCAATCCTGTTGCCGATGCTGATGTGTGCGTAATACCCGATATCCCAACCCAATTTAAATTCTTTAAAGATGATAATGATTCAAAAAATTCCAATCCAAAATTATTAGTATATGAATTGGTTAATTTTAATACTTCATTTGATTTTAATAGAATTGAAATAAAATGGGTAACAGCTACGGAAGTGAATACCGACAGATTCGAATTGGAAAAATCAATTAACGATAAAAACCAGTGGAATAAAATCGCATCCATTAAAGCTGCCGGTAAAAGCAGTATCGCTCGCAACTATTATACTTCAGATAGTAATATTGAGTATAATTCTGTTTATCATTACCGTTTAAAAATGATTGATACCGACGGTTCATATTCATATTCCCATGAATCAGTAATAACAACGACGGATACGAATTTTTCTTTGTCTCACAATAGTCCTAATCCGTTTACTAATTATACATCAATTAATTTCATTAACTCTAAAGATACAAATGTAATTTTTGAAATTGTCGAGAAAAGCACAGGGAAAACTTATCTTTTGGATAACAATTTAAAAAAACGCGGTACATGGACAATTTCCTGGGATGCAAAAAATACCGAATCATCCGATTCCACTCGTCCATTGCGACCAGGTGTTTATGTGGCTAAAGTCACAATGGGAGAAAAGAGTTTAACACAAAACATGATTCTCGGATTTAAATTCTCTACGAGTAATTGTCTTGTTCCATTAGAAGTTACAAAAACGGATAAAGATGGACGATTTGTTATTCCTTATAATTGGTTTCCCGACGTCCAGGAAGCATTAAGAACAGCGGTTGACGGACGAGCATTAGGGAAATTTCAATACGGGCAAACAGCGAATATTATTATCAGGAAGGAACTCGAAAGCAATGCTACTCAAAATGTATATCTTGTTTCTCAAAATAATATTAATGTCGATAAGAACAAAGTTCTTAACTTAAATTATTCAATGAAAAAATATAATGTTAATAAGTAATCCCATCGTGTCTTTTGAAATTCTTGACAGGAAATGATTTCGCATATTGAAACTCGCCTTTGAGTATAACCAATCAGTTACAAGTAACACTTGACCATTAGGGAAAACGAATTTTTTTTCCTACTCTGCTCCATTATTCGAATATGGTTTAATTGCTTCAATTATAGAAATGGCATCATCAAAACCAGCATCGATAGCCTTTATATTGGTTATTCCTTCATAATAGCCTTCGATATGTAAAAGCCGGTAACCATTATTCAGATGATTTAATAATTTCTTATCTAACTTCGATAAATTTTTCTGATAATATTCTATAGACTTTTTACCCCTCCTTTTCGGAATTTTTTTAATTTCAAATAAGAAATCCAAAGCTTTAAGCATCCCAATATACGCTGTTCCGCAGACTGTATGTAAATATTTTACATCTTTATAAAATTTGTCGTCCTTACCAGTCTGTTTTAGAGTTGTTTTTGCATTCTCAATATAACGCATCGATTCTTTATAAGGGTTTTCGTGTTTCATTATTTCTTCATATCTATAATTACATATCAAACAAAAATACGAAAATATATAAACATTATTTTGAATTATCTCAAAATTTATTCCTGTAATAATCCATAGCGTCAAAGGAACTCTTGACGGGAGGTAGGAAACTATTTTAATTTCTTAGCAAATTTCATCAACTCAATTCCCCCAACTTTTCTTAATTTAGTCTTTTTGTTTTATGTTAATTAGAAATTTATTTTATGTTCAAATATTTTATAACGGAGAAGAAACATGTTAACTTTAAACTCTTTAATGTCATCAGGAAGTCATCCGATGACTACCGGTCATCGGATGACTTTTATAAACTCACTACTCATAGTAGTTTTCATTATTTCATCAATATCAATAATCAATATAAAGGCGCAATCTGTGAGCTCCATTTCAAAAGAAACAATTAACAAAGCTATTGAGCAGCTATCGCAAAAACACGGCGTCGAAGCCCGCGAACGAATCGAAAACGGTGTCCGGCAGGCTGCTGATTTCTGGCTCAAATCCGATGGCTCGGACGATGAATTTGTTCGATTCTGCAACGAAAATTTCCTTGCAACATCGATTTTGATTAATAAGGATTTTGCCACTTTATCCGAAGTATTCGAAGTATTGAACGGACATTTCAATAAAATGAGTCTCGATTTAAAACGCGCAATGCACTTAGTTGGCGATGAAATAACTTCGCTCGATATGATTTTCGCCGGATACGAACCATCGGCTCACATCTCGGACGATTTTTTTGCAAATAAGCTTGCATTCCGCATCCTGCTTAACTTCCGCTTCTACTCCCTCGCTGAAAAGGAAAAGCTTGGTGCAACCTGGAACCGCTACCAATGGGGTTTGGCACGTACGGGTGACATCATTACCCAGAGAATTCCTGCAGATTTAACCTTAAAAGTATCGGAAGTTATTACCAATGCGGATGCCTATATCTCGGATTATAATATATTCATGGGTTCATTAGTTGACGATGCAGGAAAAACCCTCTTCCCAATAGAACTGAAGCTGATTACCCACTGGGGATTGCGCGACGAGCTTAAGTCGCATTATGCCAATAAAGATGAAATCATTAAACAGCGAATTATCTATGAGGTAATGAAACGCATTATTACTCAAACCATCCCGCAAAAAGTAATCAATAGCGGTCAATACCAATGGAATCCGGTTACCAACGTAATTAAGGAAAACGGAGCAACTGCCGAATCCCCGGCTGAGCCTGATACCCGCTACCAGCATTTGCTCAATAGTTTCCATGCAATGAAGGCTATTGACCCCTACACTCCATTTTACAACGATTTCATCAAGCGCAAGTTCGAACAGGAATATGAAATCCCGCAGGCTAAAGTTGAAGAAATGTTCACTAAACTATGCAGCTCACCGCAGGTTAAACTTATTGCTGAGTTAATCTCAAAGCGTCTGGGGCGCCCATTAGAACCATTTGATATTTGGTACGATGGATTCAAAGCCCGCAGTTCAATTAATGAAAACGACTTAACGAAAGCCACACGCGAGAAGTACCCTAATGCAGCAGCTTTGAAAAAAGATTTGGAGAATATATTGAACAAGCTCGGATTCAGTCCTGACAAAGCAGCTTTTATTTCATCGAGAATTGAAGTGGATGCTGCGCGTGGTTCCGGTCATGCATGGGGAGCCGATATGAAAAGCGAAAATGCACACCTGCGAACACGTATTGCCGGAACGGGCATGGATTATAAAGGGTATAACATTGCCATTCATGAATTCGGTCATAACGTTGAGCAGACTATGACTTTGCAATATGTGGACCAATATATGATGCGGGGCGTTCCGAATACCGCATTTACTGAGGCATGGGCATTTGTATTCCAGAAACGTGATTTGGAACTGCTGGGAATCAACGAGAATAATCCGGATAAAAAATATTTGTTAGCGCTTGATAATTTCTGGTCTTGCTATGAAATAATGGGTGTCTCGCTTGTGGATATGAATGTATGGAAATGGCTCTATGCTCATCCGAACGCTACTGCCGCAGAATTGAAAGAAGCTGTTATTTCGATTTCAAAAACCGTATGGAATAAATATTATGCTCCCGTATTCGGCTCGATAGACCAGCCGATACTTGCAATATATTCCCACATGATTGAAAATCCTTTGTATTTATCTGCATATCCAATCGGGCATTTGATTGAATTTCAAATTGAGAAATATATCGATGGTAAGAATTTAGGCACTGAAATGGAGCGGATGTGCGTGCAGGGCAAGCTGATTCCCGAACTTTGGATGAAGGGTGCAGTTGGAAGTACTCTATCGGTAGATGCCACTTTGGAAGCGGCAGATGAAGCTGTAAAGAAGATGAAATAATTGATTGTGATTTTAGACATCCAATATTTGGGAAATATTGGATGTCTAATTTTTAAGTAGCTCAGACGCCCTCGTCTGAGCAATTTTCAATGAGGGTATAAGAATAATTTAATCCCTAACGGGATAATTGACATTTCGGGTTATATTATTTTCTACGGATATTTAATCACTACGTGATAATTTTATTTGTTAAATAATTCTATACTCCATAGGAGTTATATATCAGTAGGAAGAATATCAAAAAAAAGAAAAAGTTATTATTATAACAATTAATTTATTAATTTTAATTTAAGCAGAAATACACCTTATATTAAGGCTTTTTCTGTCCTACAAATGGGGAGCACCCCATATAATACTTAAATAATTTTAATATACAATTAGAAGTTCCATCTGGCATTCGGGTCGTCCAGTCAGAAGGAACTTCTGACTGGAGAGAAATATTTCTCAAATCTATAAATCCCTGCTCCTTCTGTCCCCTTGTTGATAGTACAAGCTCCTTAATTTCCAATGGCAACAGTTCATTCTGCCGGTTTCTCTCTTCTTCTACTGATTTACCGGCATATTTCACAGCTTTCAAGGCATATACCGCTGCTTCTAATGAATGGTCAGCCATGTGTGCAGTGGCAACGGCATGTCCCACAGCACGGGCTAATGCTATTTTTACCGGATTGGATGAAGCTCTTGCAACATCGTGCGCCTGTACCGAAGCATTCCTCTCATCTCCAACGGTAGCTTTTCCTTGTGTCCATTCTTTGGCAATCAATAGAGCGTTAATCAGCCGTTCATAAATACTTTCACCTAACAGAGGCAATACATTTTCAACACATTCGCATGCCCAATTCATTAATTGATAATGCTGTTCCTTTGTAAGTGAACCGCTACGATTTACCGCTATAAATCTTTTGTCAGGCATTTTTAAATTTTTATTATCCTATCAATCACAAATTTATGTTATCAATTAAGAATCCACACTAAAAACCAAATTATCAATTCCAAAGTACAACTTTGGAATTAGTAAGCCATTGATAAATCTCATTCCAAAAATCCGATTTTGGTTTGTAATTATCCCTTTTCATTGTTTACCTTGTAAATTAATTATTAACAATTGTCCATTAATAATTAACCATTAACAATTGTCCATTAGAATTAGTTATCCTCTTTTTTTCTATTCAGTAAATAAGTAATATTCCCATCGATATATCTGTTAAATATTTTCTTAATTTTCCCAATTTCGTTATTTTCAATTACTCGAAGTTGCTGAATTAAATCCATTCCTTCGGAAAACCAGGCTTCCGGATGCAGAAGTAAATAAAGCCGTGGTGACCCAATAGCATCAAAAGAGTCTTCATTACGCCACTTCATGCCACTATCGGATATATACTTAAATTTCAATTCATTTGTTATTCTCCTATCATAAGCATTAATAAGATTTGTGTTCCCAATCTGCTTCAATCCTTCAATTGTAGGATTATGTTGAGAAAATGATTCCACAGGTTTCCCTATTATTGCTTCAAGAACTTTAATATCCTCATGGAAGAGTTCCGGATTTTCGTAATGAATACCGATTTCGTGTCCAAGTTCTGATATTCTCTTCAAAATATTTCGATTTTCCGGAACCAGGGGATTAAAAAAGCCGCCTGATAATAAAATAAAATAGGAGCTTTTTATTCCTTCCTCAAATTCGATTTCAGCCATTCTCAAAGCTAATTCAATTGAATTATCAATATCATGCCGTATAAGAAGATAAGGTTCCGTTTTATTCAAAATAGTATCAAAAATCCCTGAAAACTTTAATAAACAGTATTTATTGGCTTTAATTTTTCGCAATAATTCCCTGAATTTCAGCGAACTGAATTTATCTGAAACAAGTCCTGCAGGAAGAAATTCGGCAGATTCTCCAACGGATGCCTTGACTGATTCAACGACTAACGCTGATTTTGTTAAATCGAATGAACCGTTGCTGTTTATTAATTTTTGTATAATTCCGGTTAGTTCTACTTCAATCGATTTATCGTATAAACCATAGTTTTGATAATATGATACGAAGGAACCAATATCAGGAAAAGTTAAAGTATTATAAAAATAAAAATATTTCCAATCATCATGCCTGAAAATGGATGGAAGGTTATGGATTTCAATGAAATCATCGGTTTTAAAATTTTTTTGGGTGAGGTTATTTGTGATTTCAACGAGTTCTTTATTATTAAATTGTGAGTATCCCGTCAGGATTAATTTCCCGCCGGGAATAAGGAGTTCCCTGAGCTTTACTATCAAATCAAATTCATTTTGTGCATAATAAATCGCATAAAATGAATTAATTATATCATATTCGCCGGAAAATTCTTTAATCCGGTCAATAAAATCAGGGGCATCGAAGTTAAGGCATCGGGCAGTTATATTTGAAAAACCTGAACTATTCAGTATGGAAATACCATTTTCCGAAGCATCCAATGATAATATTTTTGAATTTGGAAATCTTTTAGCCAACCATATTGATTGTTTTCCAGTTCCACAACCCAAATCTAAAATATTAAGTTTTAAAGTTTGCGGTAATTCGAATAAAGATGATCCCAGTACCTCCATGATGTCTTTTTGGGCAAAATTTGCATAGGCAGCTATTCGAGAGGAATGAGCATCCTGGTCGGTAGGGATTTTTGCATCAGCTGTAACAAGTGGTTTCGACATATTAACTCAATTTAAAACATATAATTATTAACTATTTTGTTTGCTTTATTATTGTCATTTGTATATTTATAAGCATTTACCGCTCTGAACAGTAAAATTAAAGCTGTTCTATTGTATTATATTATCTTTATTCATTCAATTCGTAATTCGTAATTGACTCTCATTTTCATTCGGTTATTGTAATTTTTCTGTTTGAATTCATTTTAATTTACTTTATTGATATTACTACATTTCCTTTTTTATGCCCTTTATCGACATATCTGTGTGCTTCAACCATTTGTTCCATTTGATAGCGTTTGTCTATTACTGTTCTTAACTTTCCTGCCTCGCAGAGTTCTTTGAGATAGTTCAGGTCTTCAACCTTCATTTTAATATTGCCGGACACAGCAAAAACATTTAGATAGATTCCAGATTTCGTCAGGGATTTTTTACGTTTTGAAGATGGAATCTTGCCTACTGAATCATAGATAACGTCATAAGAATCACTGCTTTGAGTAAAATCCTCTTTCGTGTAATCGATAACCTTATCGGCTCCAAGAGATTTCACCATTTCCAGATTCGCAGTACTGCATACGCCGGTAACTTCCGCACCAAAGTACTTAGCAATCTGCACAGCATAAGTACCGACACTTCCGGATGCTCCATATATTAGCACCTTTTGCCCTTTTTGAATATTTGCTTTTCTTAGATGAATCAGTGCGGTAATTCCACCATTAGAAAGCGCAGCGGCTTCCTCGTAGGACATATTGGTTGGTTTTATTGCAATAGCCGCTTTTTCCGGTAGGCAGCAATACTCGGAGTATGCGCCCAATTTAAATTCAGTGGATGCAAAAACGGAGTCGCCTATCTTAAACTTCGTAACATTTTTGCCTACTGCTTCAATTTCACCAGCTAATTCCATTCCAAGTATTTTATTCCTTGGTCCCTTGAAGCCCATCATAATTCGCATCATGGGCTTGAAAAAGAAATCTTTTACTGGTCCCAAACCAGGCTCTAAACGCCGAACCTTAGTATCCCCTATGTGTACTGTTGTAGCATTTACTTTTATCAGTACTTCATTACCTTTGGGGGTTGGTTTTTCTACTTCCACCATCTTTAAGACTTCGGGTGGACCGTATTTTGTGCATAAAATTGCTTTCATTTTTTTCCTTTTCATAAGCATTTTAATAAGTTTTTTATAATTATTTAAAGTAAAATCTTCAAACCTTGAATACGAAATCCACTTAATAAAGTTTCAAAAAAAATTTATAAAATTGAAGACAAGTGATGTTGAGCAATTCAGAATTCGTAATTTGAATAGAAGCATTTGCGAGAAAGATTATACCAATGATTCCCATTAATACCATTATATTTAACTAATTTCAAATTTCTGTGCTGGTGTCATGTCAACCCTACTTTGTCAATTCAATCAGGGATGATTGAACTACTAATTTATTGATATTGCAAGTAGTACAATCATCCCTGATTGTTTATCATTTACTTGACATGACACTTGTATCTCAACTAAAAATGTCATGTTATCACTTTTTTCTGATAACATATACCTATAAAAACGAGCATCGCCAGTGTTTGAGGGGAAATATCGGAATCAACTAAATAGGAATTTACTAATCATTCAATCCCTTCCCATTAAGAGTTTTCTACATCCATTTTTCACCACTTGACTCCAGCGTATTGGATTGTTTAGGTTCAGAAAAATAAAGAATATATGCTTTGCCGTCCCGGCGTCAGACCCTTAGCAAGCCACGAAAACCCCTGGCGGCATAATAGGATTCTGCACCGTTGTGATACACAAAGACATGGTCGTAGCGGCGGTCACAAAATAGCGCTCCCCCAAGTTTTCTAATCCCTGAAGATGTTTTCACCCAGCTTGATGTCTTTGTATCGAAATTTCCAAGTTTTTGCAGCTCCCGGTATTGCTCCTCAGTTAAAAGCTCAATGCCCATATTAGCAGCCATATCGCTAACGCTGTTTTGCGGTTTATGTTCTTTCCTTGACTCAAGAGCTTCACGGTCGTAACATAGACTTCTGCGGTCCTTTGGGCTTTCCGCCGAACAATCATAAAAAATGTATTCGCCTGTCTTTTGAACATACTCAACAACATCCGGTTCACCGCCGGTTCTTTCCATTTCATTCAGCGACCAAAGTTTTTCAGGATTAGCTTCTAACTTTGCTTGTACTTTAGCCCAATCAAGTTCTTTATGGCGGTTCATGTTTTTCTCAAAACGGGCTTTCAATGCTCTGAGTAGTTCTTCACTTTGCTTTTGAGCCAACTCTTTTTTATTGTTAGTAATTTTGTTCAAACTTTTATTTATTCTTTGTTAAATAGGTGAGGTAAACGAATAATTGCATGGATTTATTTTATAATGGTTCGAAAAACTATCAAACTGAAGCTTAAGTAAATGAAATAATTGAATTTACCACCCCCTACCCCCTCCTAAAATAGGAGGGGAAAAGAAAATTTTTTATTTCCCCTCCTATTTTAGGAGGGGGTAGGGGGTGGTAAATTTGTTCATTTTCTTGTCAGTGAAGACTTGCATTGCTTTTACCTCTGAATGACATTCTACCTATTTATTGACTTTTGACACAATCACTTAGGGTGGGGTTTCTTGCCACATTTCTGTAACTGCTTTTATTTGTAAATTGTTAATGCACTTGTTAGCAATTTTTTCAGGGATAATGATGTAATTTGTTCGCTTGATTTAATTTGAACATACCGGGAAATTTTGCCGGTTCCTTCGAGCAGGTGAGCCGGGTCATCTAACTCAATACCTCTATTAAAACCGAGTTTCAGTCCCTTTTTAGAAGGAATGCTCACGCAAATTAATTCTTCATATTTCTGTCCGTAACAATAACCAATCATTTTAGCCGGAAGGTCTATTTGCTCAATAATGCCGGGCAGGTTTTTTACTAATACTTCACGAAGGAGCAAAGCGTTCTTGAAAACAGCTTCGTCATACTGTGAGAGAAAATTGTCTATATTAGTGTTTGTTGTCATATTGTTTGAAGTTTTTGTTATTATTGTCGCAACTTTATTTATTTAGGAATTCGCCTAAAGTTAGAAGGAACTTCTGACTACCTAAACAGAGGCAGGCAGAAGGAACTTCTGATTGGAGGGGGAAAATACCTCAACCTTATGAATCATTAAATTCTTTGTCATGGTATTTTATTTGTTTACTATGTCTTGAATCAGAAATGCACCCCTTTTCACTCTTGTCTGCCGACTATTGTATAATTAATAATTCCTTTTATCATAAGTCGTAAACGAGTTCTATCAAGGGATTAAATATTTGTTCTAAATTCATCTTTTGTAAATATCCCGTCGGCTATACCTTTTTTAATAATATTGAGAATAAAATCATTCTCTGATGGATAAGAATCTATTTCAGTCCCTCCAAGCATTAAATTTATTCCTTCAATATCTGTACTATATATTTCTTTGAATTTTAATTTCCAAGAAATTAATGTTTCATTCCAGATTAATTCAAAAGTGCAAAAATCAATGGGCAATTTTGCATTATATTTTTCTAATCCCGTTGTATTTGAAGATTTTTGTATATAATTCATTCCGACATCTTGGATGACAAATATAATTTTTCTATTCCAATGTTTTATTATTTTACCTTTCTTATATGCTTGTTGCATCATTGTTTTCGAAAATTCATTTGCCCAATTTATACCATAATTATAAGAATCCTTTTGGTAATAACCTGAATTTTTTAAATCTATTACAGCTGGAAAGGGAGAACCTGTTGTACCGCCAGCTTGTAACTCGATGCAAAAAAAATCAATGATCTCCCCTTTTTTATTTCTTGTTATTGCTACGAAATCTATACTGCCGCCAACCCCTAAATTTACTTCTGAAATCCATTGTATATTATCCCAATGTGATAAGTATTTTTCTCTTAAAGTGTCAAACAAAACTTCTTCTTTAAATCTTTGAGGGCATATAATAATAGGCAAATATTTTCCGTCAACATTATAGCCTAAACTACAAATTCCAACTTTAATATGAGGTTCGCTTTTTCTTGGCTTAACACATGTTCCATTAATATACTTGCAATACTGTTGTTTAAAGGCAGATTTTAATTTTATTTCTTGACCTATAAAAGGGCATCCAAATATTTCAGTTGGATATTTTTTAATAATTGGTTCTTTCATATTAAAATAATTGATTTTTTAAATTTTTGACTCTTTCTTCAGCAATTTTATTATAATTTTCACTTATATCGATACCAATGCCTCTTCTTCCTAATTTTATTGCAATTGCAACAGCACTTCCAGTACCTGAAAATGGGTCAAGAACAATCCCATCATCAGGACAGGTTGCTTTTATTGGATTAATTATTAATTCTTCAGGAAAGACAGCATAGTGGGCATCCTTTCTCCAAGTATCTTCTGGTGCAATACGCCAAATATCGGAAGGCAAATGTCCATTAGCCCCCATTTTTAATATATAATAACCCTTTGATTCTAATTCTTTTGCTCTACCACTGATGGAAGTACTTTCACTATGAAAAGCTCGTTGTTCTCCTCGTATTGTCATTCTAAAATCAACAATTTTTCCAATTGCTAAATCATTTAAAACTTCATCCAAAGCTATATTTGCATTTTTCCTTTCCAATTCATTTAGCGAATTGCTCTCTGCTATTTGCTTACGGTATTTTTTCCCATTAACACCCGTAGCTGAAACTAGCTCACCATTATAAATTTTAGGTTTTCTTATAGGTTCAATTCTGATTTCATCATGATTATAATAATATGTTTTATTTTTTACAAAATGAAAAATATGTTCATAGACATCTCTTAACCTATCTTTAGCACTTTGAGTACCCTTCATTTGATCCCAAATTATATCATTTCGAAGTATCCATCCTTTATCCATTAATGATAGAGCTACACGCCAAGGAATTCCCATTAAGGCTTTATTATAATATTTATCACCTAAATTAAGCCATAGTGAACCATCATTTTTTATTATTCGATGAATTTCAATAAAAATATTTGTCAATGTTATTATATAATCTCGGTAATCTGATTCATTGCCGATGCTATTTTCAAAGTGATTTGTATCATATTCTCTAAGATTCCAATAAGGAGGTGAAGTAATAACGCAATTTATTGAATTTATTGGGATCTTTTTTAAAACATTCAGGGAATCCCCTGTAATAAATGCATATCGAGTGCCATTTTCAATGACATCTTGAATTTTATCTAAAGGAGATTCTATTGCTATTTCATTCATTATTTTTTAATTTTTATCATCTTAAATTTTTTTACATTTTGCATAACGTTTGTATTGTAACATTAGTGTTATTTTATCTATATATTAATTAGTAGGTGTTTTCTGCCGTGTCAGTTTTGCAAATTTGCATTCTGACGCTTTGGATTTTTAATACATTCATTTCACCATTAATTCTGGCAATGAAACAGTGAATAGTGTTGTTCATTGACATTTCTATTCTTTGCCAATGAATCAACAAATTCCTGTACATCAGGTTCCAGATAAATCGGGTTCTTCAGAGATAAGTTTTCTTTATAAAACTTTCCCCTTACCCCATTCGAAAAATCATATTCCTTTTTCATAAATTCACCGAATAATCAATTACGAATTACGTTTCTTGATTTTTACAACAGTTCTTTAAATTTGTCAATGGTAATTCCGGATGCTTTCACTATTCCTCCCATTGTATAAGAATTTATCGGATTATTTCTTGGTATTGTAAGAACGGTTTCACCATTAGTCATTATTATATGCTTCCCTTGCCTTAATACCCAAAATCCTTCTTTTTCAAAACTTTAACGGCTTTTAAATGATTAATGCCTTGCAATTTTGGCATTTAAACCTCAACTAAGATTTCTTTTTCATTCTTTTTCAGTTCTTCTTTTGCTTCCAAATACTCTTCAATTGCTATTTTGATATTATCAAGCGCTTCCTCTTCGGTCTCTCCTTGAGAAAAACAGCCTGGCAGGTCTTCGCACCAAATTGCAAAACCTTCCTCACTTCTTTGTATTTTTATTTTATATTGCATAAATATCCTCCAGGAATAAGACACGTTTAACGTTACAATTTATTTTTTATTTCTATCGCAGTATTAATACAAATATTTATTAAAAGTGATGTATTTATTATCATTAACGGCTTTAACTGCAAAGTCAAAACTTTTCTTTTGTATTATATTATCTTCCCTTTTCAATTCAGCATTCTTAATTCAGCATTCAGCATTCTTAATTCAGCATTCAGCATTCTTAATTCAGCATTCAGCATTCAGCATTCAGCATTCAGCATTCTTAATTCGTAATTCCTAATTCCTAATTCGTAATTGAATCTACTCCCATTCAATCGTTCCCGGCGGCTTGCTCGTTATATCATAAACAACACGATTTATTCCACGCACTTCATTAATTTCATTAAAACATTTCAAAGATTATTTAATATTTTTATTAATAAGATTAACAATTACCTTAATAATTAAATCTTTCATTTTGGGATTACTTTCGGCAATCATTATCGTTAACGCCACCAATGCGTTATCCGCTAACCGTTTATTACCGTATTTATCATAAAGCATTTTATTTTTCTCAAGAAACAGAATGAATAGAAATGCTGCGATTCTTTTGTTCCCGTCAACAAAAGAATGATTCTTGGTAATAAAATAGAGTAAATTTGCGGCTTTCTCCTCAATACCCGGATATAATTCGGCGCCGTCGAAAGTTTGATAAATTGATTCTATCGAACTTTCAAAACTATTGTCCTTTTCCCGCGCAAATAAATCAGAGCTATCTACTTTTCCCCTAAGCTTATCAATAGCCTGAATTGCTTCATCGTAGGTCAGGCGAATATAAGAAACCTCTCCGACCGAATCAATGGCGAGCTGATCATGGTCATAACGGTCAAGTACATCCAAAGCATATTGATAGTCAAGAATTACTTTTAAAAGCCCAAGAGCTTCATCGTCTTTAACTTCATTGGATTCAATTATATTCCCGACTAATCGTACAACTTCTGGGATGTCATTTTTTTCTATTCTGGTTTTTGTTAGTATTTTTTCTTTTAAAAGTGTTGTCGCCCAAATTCTGAATTTAGTACCCATTAATGAATTAATACGGTATCCTACCGAAATAATCGCATCAAGATTATAAAAATTAGTTTTATAGGTTTTTCCGTCCCTTGAAGTATGTGCAAATTTTGCACATACTGATTTCTCATCAAGTTCACCGCTGTTAAAGATGTTTCTTAAGTGCTTTGTTATAACCGACCTTTCGGTTTGGAATAATTGAGAAATTTGCTGTTGGTTTGCCCATAATGTTTCAGTATCAATCATCAAATTAATTGCAAACTTTTTCAGCTCATCTTCATAAACTACTATTCCATGTTTATTATTCATTTATTCCCTTTTTATTCGTAATTGAATCTACTCCCATTCAATCGTCCCCGGCGGCTTACATTCAATTACGAATTTCAAATTACGAATTACGTTTCTTGATTGTAACTTGGATTTTACCAATGATTCTTAATATTTCTTCTAAATCTTTCAATAGACTTTCTGCCTCTGATTTATTAAAATATTCGGTTTCATTCATTAATTTAATCCAATATTTTGTTTCCCTTGCTTCTTTATATGCAATGCACAATTTAGAATAAAAATCTGATTCCGATTGTCCTCCAATCGCTTCTTCTACATTTGCACCAATTGAAGTAGCACATCTTAAAAATTGTTTACTTAATACGAATTCCTTCTTATTTTCAATTAAATATTTATAAGCATTAACAGCCCTTACAGCAAAGTCAAAGCTTTTCTTTTGTATAATATTTTCTTCTTTCATCTAACTTATTTCGTAATTCCTAATTCAATTCGTAATTCATAATTTCTTATTCAATTCGTAATACGTAATTTCTTAATTCAATTCGTAATTCATAATTCGTAATTCGTAATTGATCCTCATTCCCACTCGATAGTCCCAGGCGGTTTACTCGTAATATCATAGACAACACGATTAATTCCACGCACTTCATTGATTATCCGATTGCTGATTTTCGCTAATACTTCAGGCGGAAATGCAAACCAATCGGCGGTCATGCCGTCAGTCGAAGTAACAGCCCGCAAAGCACATACATTTTCATAAGTACGTTCGTCGCCCATAACGCCAACACTCTGCACCGGCAATAGTACCGCAAATGCCTGCCAAATATCGTCGTAAAGCCCGGCATTGCGAATCTCCTCCAGATAAATTACATCCGCTTTGCGCAATACTACCAACCGCTCCGGTGTGATTTCGCCTATTATGCGAATACCAAGCCCAGGTCCGGGAAACGGATGCCGCCCAACAAACCACTCCGGCACACCAAGTTCCCGCCCAACTGCACGCACTTCGTCTTTGAATAATTCGCGGAACGGCTCCAATACTTTCAGGTTCATCTCCTCCGGCAAGCCACCTACATTGTGATGCGATTTGATTGTTGCGGAAGGTCCCTTGACCGATACCGATTCTATTACGTCGGGATACAATGTACCTTGCGCAAGCCATTTAGAATCGTTGAACTTTAGCGCTTCTTCCTCGAATAAATCAATAAAAGCCTTGCCGATTATTTTCCGCTTTTGCTCCGGCTCGATTACTCCACTTAAACGGGATAAAAATAGCTTGGTACCATCAACGATATCTATTGAAATATTATAGGATTGCTTGAATAAATCATAAATCAAACGGCTTTCACCTTCGCGCATCAAACCGGAATCGATATGTATGCAATGAAGCTGCGTGCCGATAGCTTTTTGCAGCAGGACTGCCAATACGGTTGAATCAACTCCGCCGCTGAGTGCGCAAATAACTCCTCCGTCTCCAACTGCTTCCTTGATTGTTGCAATCGAGCTTTCGATAAATGATTGTGCATTCCAATTAGCGCTGCATTCGCAAATATTTCGAAGGAAATTATTCAGGATTGCGATGCCTTCTTCTGTGTGCTGAACTTCGGGATGGAACTGCACGCCGTAGATTTTCTTTTCCGGATTGCTGACAGCACAAACAGGGGAATTGTCCGAATGTGCAATCACTTCAAATCCATCGGGTGGGGAGGTCAATGCATCTCCATGACTCATCCAGGCTCGGCTGTGAGTTTTTATTTTTGAAAAGAGTGCTGAACCCTCATCGACAATTATTTCAGCCCTGCCGAATTCGCGCCGGGCTGCTCTATCAACGTTACCGCCTAATTTATAAGCTATTAACTGCAAGCCGTAGCATATTCCGAGAATTGGGATACCGAGTTCGAAAATGGCGAAATCGGGATGTGGGGCATCATCGGCATAGACGCTGGAAGGTCCACCGGAGAGGATAATTCCTTTTGGCGCCATTTTTTGTATTTGCGCAAGTGGGATGTTGTATGGATGGATTTCGCAATAAACTTCGCAGGCGCGAACTTTCCGGGCAATAAGCTGTGTATATTGCGAGCCGAAGTCGAGGATTAGTATTGTTTCGTTTGTGTGCATAAGAATTTATTTAATTACAAATTATTTTTCTAAATCAGTTTTTAAGTATTCAATTATATTTATTTATTTATGCTCTTTCAAACATATATACCCTCAGTTTCGATTCTTGATTTCAAGTATGGATTCATTTTATCGCGGAGTCGAACGATGTCAATTTCGGTATTGAAAAGTAATTTTAAATCTTCTTTAATTTGGACTATATTAAATGGGTCGGGAGTTTTGGTTTTAATAAAAATATCGATATCGCTATTTTCAATATTTTTATTATTGGCATAAGAACCGAATAAACCCAAATCAATAATTCCGAATTTTTCCGAATTTTTTTCCTTGTAATTAGTTAGTGCTTCAATTATTTTATCCTTTTCCATATAACCTCCGTTAATGATTTACAAAATTAAGAATTATCTTACAATTTTTATAACAAGAACTACACAAGCACTGTCTTTCCGGGCAATAAGCTGTGTATATTGCGAGCCGAAGTCGAGGATTAGTATTGTTTTTTTTGTGTGCATGTTATTCTTTAAATTTAATAAATAAATTGTCATCAGTTTCGCATTTCTCAAGTATTTTTTGAGTTCTCATTACTATAAATTGTGCACTTAAATTAGATTCTATAAAGTATGTTTGTGATATTTGCAATGGTTTGAATAATTCTTCTTGATGCTGTGTTAATTTTAAGTTATCACTTAAATCAGTTGCAATAAACATATGAGGCTCTCGATCAAACATAATTTCAGAAACAGTCTTATAAAGCAGTTGCCAACTGGGATTTGGGTATTTGTTATCAAAGAAAACAAAATATTCCATTGATTTATTAGTAACATCAGATGGTAATAAGTCTAGAATGTTAATTTCTAATTCAGAATTCTCATCTTCTATTAATTCAATTTCTGGGAAATTCCAAATTTCTATAAATCTATTTTTTATCCAATCAAATCTATCATTTAAGCTTTGTAAATTCCAATTTTCAAAACTCGAAATTAGTTTGTTTAAATTTAATTTACTGAATTTGTATCCCTTTTCAGGCAAGTCTCTTTTTTTAAGAAATAAATAGTTGCTTAGCTCCTTATTAAAAACAGATAAAGTAAGATTGGATACTGTATTCGATAGCTTTTTCATTATTTCAAATTCTTCACCTAATGAATCCTCCCATTCCTTTGATGGATTTTGTGGGAAAATATGTTCAATAGTAAATTCTTGATTACCTTCAATAAAAAACTTTTCAGAACACCTGTAATTTTCTAACCTCTCAAGAAAATATGTTCTATTTTTTGGGTTTATATAATACATATCTTTTGTATACAAAGATTCAAATACATCATCATTTGTTGGAAATTTGCCGCTTGATTTTTTTCTCAGTAGAGAAATTTGAAAAGATTTTAAATAATTATCTATTTCTATACTTGAATATAAATCCATAAAAATTTTGTTTAAGGCATTTGTTGGTAAACCGACAATAAATCTTCTCCAAACATAAGACTGGATTGTTTCTAGAACCTTAATAAAAACGGGTTCATTTATTTTATCATCTATATAATCCTTATAAACTTGCAATAAAAATGGATATGAAACATTAATTTGAAGTTTATTTATTAATTGGATATTTTCACTAATACTTTTATTTGATTCCCTTTCTGGATTGATCAATTTACAATATACTTCAGAATAGTTTTTCAAATCCTGAAGGATGTTTTTTAAAAACATTTCATTGTCAAATATAAATGTTTCTTTAAATGATTCATAAACTTTATCTTTATTTGGTATTTTATTTGTTTTAAAAGTAAGATAATCCCTAATAAAATTACTAACTTTACTATTATTGCTTGTAATTTCTAAACAATTGTCTTCTATTGGTTTCCAGTAATTATTATAAATTTCGTTTTGCATTTTTTCATTTAATCCCATTAAAATATAATTTCTAATTAAATCAGCAGGGCTTAAATCTAAACCAGTTGAATTTAAACTTTGAAATATTTTTTGTGGGTCATCTTTGCCTTTTTCAAGACCAACCTCAATAAATGCTAATTTTTGAATCCCCTTAATAATAATATCAATAGTTTCCGGGAAAATATTTTCATAGAAATATTTGTAATTTTCAATTATTCTAGAAAATTCAATAAAGTCATTAAAATTATGATTGATTATACAAGTTAATGCTTTATCATCTTTTTTTATTGGGCGTAATTTTATTTTTTCTGTTGAGTCTAAATCCTCATTAATCAGATACTTCCTTTTTATACTCTCAGATAATTTTTCATTATTTGTTTCTTTTGCTTTTTGATGTAATGAAGCAAATAACAAAGTTAGCGTTGTAAGTCTTTGTTGTCCATCAATAATTGTTAATTTTGATGGTGAAATAAAAGGACCGGAATGTAAGTAAACAATGCTACCAATAAAATGGGACTCAATTTTATCATTTAATCCGGATTGAACAATATCAAATAATAATTGTTTACAATGTTCAATCCTCCAATCATAATTTCTTTGATAAACCGGAATTAAAAATTGAGTATCTTGTTGTTGCATGAATTTTGCAATTGAATTTTGTTTTGCTTCCATTAGATTTCAATCAAATTTTAATTAAAAAAAATAAATAATCTGTTAACAAAATTAAGAAAAATTATTAATACTTTTATAGATTATAAATAAAAATTTAAAACAACCTCTCTTCATATCCTGCAATTTTTTCATCTTGCTCCTATACTATGCTTCTACATAAAACATCAACTTACCTTAAACAATCAAACAAATTCCTCCTCATCCCATCCCACCTACAAATTCAATTTACCCGGCTTCTCATCACCTTCGCCGGTGTACCTGCCGAAAAGCGCATAATTCTTCGTCTTCGCTAATAATTTACGCGTTCGCTGCACCTCGGCAAAAATGAATTTCCGGTATGGAGCAGAATCATTGAAGTAATAAATTACGAAGCTTTCGGGGAACAAGGCTAATGCGTTGAGCTTGTATAAATCCGGTTTATTGGCAGGCAAATCCAAAGGAATATATGTTCTTCCTTTTTGCTCACCACTCATCCAGCCTTTCAGATACCAGTCCAATTGATAATTCATGGAGTCGGCTAAATTATTTTGATGATAAACGTAAACGAAAAAGCTTTTTTCACTTTCCTTCAATTTGGCAGCCATTTCAACCGCACCCAAAGAATATTCATTCGGCGGTACAAATATGAATAAAGTTACCCGGAAAATCAGGATTGCAGGAAGAATCTGCAAAAGCCGACCGAATGCAGCTTCAACCCTTCGCTCAATTCTTTCCTTGCGCAGCATCATAATTCCAAGCATAATAATCAATACCGCAAACAAAAGTAGTATGCCTTGTAACTCGAGTTTCATAACGGCATCGCGCAGACTCGAAGAAAGCGCCCAGAAAACCGAAAGTATAATTGATGTAAAAACTGCAAATCTCACTTTTGCAGAACCGATAAAGCGGGTGAGTGATTCTGCAATCCATACGGATAAAATTATTGCAGGCGGTATAAGCAGAACAGTAAAGAATCGCTGTTTGCCCGGCGCTGCGGATAAAATAATAAAAAGCAGATAGAACCAACTCATTACCGAATATACGATTCTTTTATTATAAGTGGCTGCCATTCTTTCTCGTGCTAATTTAAACCGGAAAAGAGCAGCAATGGCAAATACGAGCAGAATCAAAAATAATGGATTGGAAATAACTAATTGGTTTATATAGTAAAGAACGCTATGCTCGTTTTTTTCAATCAAAAACGGATATTGAAAATAGAAGGCAGAAGTCAAGGAATTGGCATTACCGGATGAATTATAACTTCTCAGTAACATCGCTATAATAACAGCAGCAAAAGACGATATGAGTAAAATCAATTTTTGCCTTTTATAACCGCCCTGAGTCAGGAAAGGAATAATAAATAATACAGCTACAAACCAGAAATTAATATCCGTAAGTAATAGCAGAAACATCACAAGGGCGATTAGGGCTCCCCATTGATATTGATTGAAAACTTTCTTTTCTTCGAATAATTTAATTACCGTCCACAGCGAAAGCAGCATTAATGCGGCAAGAGGTACATATTCCAAAGCCTGACGGGAATATTCATTCCACAGGTAAGTCCCTGCCAAAAGGAATATGGTAGTGCCGTCGGATTGACGCGTAACTATTCTTTTGGAAATAAGGTAAACCATGATAAGCGATAATGCCGAACAAAGAGCTGAGAAAAGTCTTAAAGCAAATCCCGATTCTCCCAGAACTGAAATAAACGCCGCTTCCATTTTAATACAAACCTGGGAATTGGCTGTGCTTGATTGTTCTTTGTCGGAAAGTTTTTCGGTTGTTATTTCTTTAACGGAATTCGGAACGTCTCCCTTTTCCGAGGTATGCAAACTCGCTCTTGCAAGCATAGCAGAAGCCCCTTCTTCACCCGGCTGAATTTCAAAATAGCCCAATCGAATGAAAACCAAAAGTGCGCAAAAGAAGACCGAAGCAATTATTTGATGCTGATTGTTGGAAATCTCATTTAATTTCATTATTTTTTTAATCTTATTTTAACAAAAAATAAAATAAACTACGCATTCCGGTGTTTATAATACTGAATGCAATTTGCGAAGAAAAAAAGAAATGTCATAATAAATAACGGATAGCATAATGAAAACTTTGATTACAATATTACTGTTCCTAACAACAGCCTTACCTGGTTTATCTGAAAACAGGAATATGGAGAACAAAAAGAATCTTCCGCTGCCCAAGCCATTATTGCGTGAACTCGAATTTATGAAGCCACGCGCATATCCATTCGATGAAGTGCCTGAAGGAGCAAGGCAAAATGCTATCAAACAAACCCTACAGATGATGTATGGTAATAAAAGCAAAGGATACATGCTCGCCCAGCAGCCAGAATGGCGGGTTGTCGGACCGTACAATGTGGGTGGACGAGTTAAATCCATTGTGTATCATCCCACTAAAACGGACGTTATTTATATTGGCGCCGCAGCAGGAGGTATCTGGAAAACAATCGATGGCGGGACAACCTGGAAGCCGCTTTTCGACTTCGAGAATGCAATTGCATTCGGCAGTTTAGCCATAGATGTTAATAATCCCGATATTATGTATGCCGGCACAGGTGAAGCCGTTCCTGGCGGGGGAAATATATATCTCGGCTCCGGATTATATAAATCCACAAACGGCGGTGATAATTGGAAAGTTATAGCACTTACGGGAGTGGGAGCTTTTTCGAAAGTTTTCGTACATCCGAAAAATTCAAATTTGATTTATGCAGGCGGTATAATAAAAAATCAAGGGCTTTACAAATCTACCGATGCAGGTAAAACATTCAGGAATATGTATAAAGCCCCAGTTACTGATGTAACAATTAATAATAACGACGAAAATGAATTGTTCATTGGGGTCAACGGTCTGGGGATTTATTATACCAATGACGGCGGAGAAACCTGGTCGGACAGGAATAATGGCTTGGCAGAAGGTATGGGGCGCGTTTCGGTGCAATTTGCCCAGTCCAATATTAATGTACTATATTCATTAATGGAGGCTTCTTCGAGCGGATTGGTTTATAAAAGCACAAATAAAGGCTCATCCTGGTTCAGGGTTAACGATGGAGGAGCTTCATTTTTCAATAATCAATCTTTCTATGATAACTATATCATGGTTTCACCGACTAACGATAGAATTGCTTTCGCTGGCGGTATCGATTTATGGAGAAGCACTGATGGCGGTAATCTATGGGTTAATACAACAATGGGGTATTCCGGTGGAAGCGTTCATGTGGACCAACATTGCGGAGCATTTAATCCCCAGAATCCAAGCCAGGTATTCATCGGTAATGACGGCGGAGTATATAAAAGCAACAACTTTGGTTTTGATTATACTGATATGAATAATAATTTACCTATTACGCAATTTTACGGAATAGCAATTAATCAATCCAAGCAGAATGTAAACTTTGGCGGTACGCAGGATAACGGAACATTAGGTATCCTGGATGGTCAAAGTGATTGGAATTCTGTTGCAGGTGGTGACGGTTTTCAGGTAGTAGTTAATGCTTCCGACCCCAATATTATCATAGGTGAAGTTTATTACGGTGGTTTATGGCGGAGAAATTTCAGGACAGGAACTCTTGAAAATATTAGGAACGGATTGCCGGACGGTACTCCCGGAGCTGCCGGAGGCGACCCGGGCGCATGGGATGCCCCTATTGCAGCAGACCCTTTAAATTCTGATGTCGTTTATCATGGCAGAACCCGTTTATATGCATCATATAATTTCGGCGGGCGGTGGGATTCTATTGTAGGAACCGGGTTAGGTACAGTTTATACTGCTATTGAAGTCTCGGCAAGCAATGATGAAATTATTTATGCAGGCAATGCCGCAGGTCAGCTTATTGTTACTTTAGATGCCGGCACTCAATGGGATATGGTTTCCAAAAACGGACTCCCGAACCGTTCCGTGAGCGATATTGCCGCATCGAGAACAAATGATGGTATAGCTTATGTTACTTTCTCCGGTTATAATACTTCGCATATATTCAAAACCACAAATAACGGTAAAAACTGGACGGATATCAGCAGGGGTTTGCCGGATGTGCCATGCAATTCAATATTAATTCATCCTAATAATGAGAAAGCATTGTTTGTTGGTACCGATGTTGGTGTTTTTGCAACATTCGACGATGGATTGAATTGGTTCCCTTATGGCAGGGGATTACCGCGCAGTCCCGTAACTGATTTGGCTTTCCATACCAACAGGGTTGTCCTGCCCAATCTTGTACTGCGTGCAGGAACTCACGGAAGGTCTGTCTGGGAAGTCGATGTACCTGAAGAATCTATTTCTTCAACCGAAATTACTTCTCCCCGTGGAGGTGAGGTTTTTGTGAGCGGTACAAATCAAACATTCGTCTGGTATGGATTCACACCACCCGTAACAGTTGAAATTTCATACAACGATGGTGAAAGCTGGGAAACAATAGCCGGTGGAGATATCGGAAATTCAATGCTGTATTTCCTCCGGGATAAGGAAACCATTCATGGCAGAATCAGGGTTACTTCGCAATCTGACCCTTCACAGGTAAAGATATCCAATTCATTTTCAGTTTCATTCAGGAAGAGTGGTTCGCTGCTTAAGACCGCATCACTGAAGCATGTGGCTTATGGCATAGCTTATGATGGCAAAGGCGGGCTTTGGACTACAAACTTTTATGACAACCAGGCTTATAAATTGAATCCGGAAACTTTTGCAATAGAAGGACAGTTCAAGCTACCCGGCGATAGTTTATTTACCGACCTTACGATTGACCGTGTAAAAAATGTGTTCTATGTACACAAACTTTATAATACTTTCGGTGGAACAGGCGGACTTATTTTTAAATTGGATATGAACGGTAAGGTTCTGCGGCAATTCCCATCACCGGCAAAAATGTATCCTATCGGTTTGGAATTGGTTGATGGCAACCTAATCGTCGGCGATAGAGATGGTGAGCAAAAGTTATATACGATGAATCCCGAAACCGGCTCAATAATAAAAGAAGTACGTAATCCTTTTCCACGTGCAAGCGGTCCACGCGGGCTATGTTATGACGGGAAGCAATATATTTATCAGGTATCGACAGCATTTCCGAATAATGCTTTGAGCGCGGCGTATGTAATGAAAATCGATAAATCCAATATGGGCGTTGCGTTGGATAGCATCCCGCTCGAAAACGAAACGGGATTAATCAATGCTCGTGGTGTGGATATTGACCCGAGGGATGATAATTTCTGGATTTCCGAATTTGGCGGCGGCTCTTCCGGCGGAATATATAAAATTGCAGGTTTCGATGTAAAGCTCGATGTTGAAGACCAGTCTTTATTCACATCAGCCGAATCGGAAATATCGCTCAATGTTTTCCCGAATCCTGTCAGGGAATTCGCAACCGTATCCTTTATGATGAAAAATAACGGCGGCAACCTGCGTGCGGATATGTTCGACATGCTCGGTAAGAATTGCGGAATGTTGTACGACAGGAATTCATTGGCTGGCGAAGGAAATGTATTTCAATTCAGTGCAAGTGATTTTGAATCGGGAGTATATTACATCGTTATTAGCATGGATGGCAAGCCTGTCGGCAGGCAAAAAGTAGTTATTTTGAAGTAAAAGAATTTTTCTCAAATCGTTTTCCTCAGGTCAGGAGTTCCTCCTGACCTGAGGAGATTTCTTTCCTTATTTATTTTTTCAATAAAATTATGTTATAATAGAATATGAATTTATAAAATTTTGAAAAATGAGAAAAAAAATGAATAGATTAGTTAATGGACAAATAAACTGGTACCTATTCAACATTTATGGATTAGAAATTGATGATCAAGAAAATTGGAGGGATTTCATATTTGATAATGTAACAATTGTCAATTCTAAACAATTTATTGATTATCTTGATGAAATAAATTATGATGAAAATGCAGTGTTCAGAGATATTCTCAAAGGAATACCATCTAATCATACATTCTTGATAGTTCAAACGTTTGGAAAATTAACAAAGGTAAATGAAAATGGAAATAATAAACAAGCAGAAAAAAGAGCCTTGGAAGTAGCAGGGTTTATTTATTTTGTTTTTTTATTCCTATCAGATTTTCGAAAAGGAATTAGTTTAGATAGTCAATTATATAATTCCTCTGGTAGTGAAATCCATATATTTACAAGTTACAAGCTAACTTCTATGATTCAGAAGCATACTTCAAATGAATATCATATAACTCTACCAACTGAAAATTTCAAATATTCAGGAGATAATCTTGAAAAAATTTTTAATAAAAAGCAATTCTTCAATCTTTATGAGATTGTTAAATCGAGAAATAATAATACTATTTTAGAGAGTGTTTCGACTTTTTATTTAACTTCAAATATACCCTCACCAACCAGTCAATTATTAGGTGCTATTACATCAATAGAAATTTTATTAAAAGATGATTGGGGAGCATCTCACTTCCTTGAGCGACACTCCACCCTTAGTTGCCATAGCAATATTGAAGTCACCGGTTCTGAAAATTTCAAAAGGATATTCACAGAATAATTCTACCATTCGATTCCTAAACGCTTTGCTTATATCAGCTATATATGTGGTAGTCTCCAACTTCAACTCAGCTAAAATGAGTTTGAGCAGGCTATCGGGAATAGCAAAGCTTTTCAGGAATTTCTTTATAGTTATTTTCTTGTCTTTCAATGCAGTTTCGTTAATGGCGCTCCTGAAATATTCCGGATTCTGATTAATTAAATTGATTTTCAAAGTATCGTTTGGCTCAATATATCTTGATAAATCCAGGATTCCGGGTCCCGACAAACCCCAATGTGTGAATCCAAGAGCGCCAATATTAGTTTTGATTTTCTTTTCATTCCTGTAAAGGGTAATTTTCCTGCTCTCAAGCGAAAGTCCGGAAATATCCGAAAATTTATAATTCTTGATATAGACGGGAGTGAGTGCCGGTCTGGGTTTTTCGATGGTATGACCCAGATATTTCGCAAAATAAAAGCTATCGCCTGTTGAGCCTGTTGATGGGTAGGATTTCCCACCGGTTGCAATTACCAGCTTAGTACATCGATAGGAATTTTTATCAGTGATAATTGAGAATCCATTATCAACAACTTCGAGCTTTTTTACCTGTTCATTATAATTGATTGTGACTTTTTTCAAGATACATTCATTGAGTAATAAATCCAGCACATCATTGGCATCTTCCGAGGCAGGAAATATTTTTCCTTTTTTATTGATGGTTTTTAGTCCGCGTGAATCTAAATATTCGATTAAATCAGTATTCGTAAATTCTTTGAGAGCGGGCATAAGGAATCTGCCGCCTTCACCATAATGACTGAAAAAATCCGAAATGCTTCCGCTTTGTGTTATATTGCATTTGCCGGAGCCTGACATAAGAAGCTTCCTCCCGGCAGAATCATTTTTCTCAAGAATAAGAGTCCTTCCATCATTTATATTGACGGCAGTAAAGAGTCCCGCCGGACCCCCACCAATTATTATTATATCGAATTCTTTTATCATTTAACATTTATCATTGCTCCTACTGTCAGAAGTTACTTCTGACTGCCAGACCTTGAAGTCAGAAGGGACTTCTGACTCAAGGTTAATGCCCAAAGTTACTTCTGACTGTCAGACCAGGAAGTCAGAAGGAACTTCTGACTTTAGGTCATATTAATAAAAAAAATATTTTTTGCTCAAAATTATTTTGTAAATTAGCAATAGTTTGTTGAGTATAAAAATAAGAATGGATTTGTAGTCCATTATTTTTAACGATTTTTGAAAGGGTGAAGTTATGGCAAAAGATAAGGCGATAAAGAAAGAAGCCAAAAAGAAACCGGCAAAATCATTGATTGAAAAACGAAAAGATAAACAGGAAAAAAAGCAGAATAAAAAATAAGAATCCTAAATATTAAGACAATTAATATCGGAAATGGATACATCATTCATTTCTAAGAATGGTTTATTATGCGTTATACTGTTGTACATTTTGCAGCAATTGCTATAGGCAAACAAGAAATGAACCCGACTCATTTATATTAAATAAATTATTCAAAAAAAAGTTATGGATTTACAAACAAGAAAATTGAATATAATAGAGTACCTAATTGGTCTTCAAGATGATAAGGTATTTAGCAGAATTGAATCTGCTATTTATAAAAACCAAAAACAAGATAAGATTAAACTAAAATCACTTACCCGGAAAGATATAATTGATAGAGCGAAACAATCGAATGAAGATTATACAGCAGGCAGGGTCAAAACACAAGCCCAATTAGAAAAAGAATCTGAAAATTGGTAAATTGATGAAGATAATTTGGTCAAACTTTGCTTCGGAGACTCTACGAAATATATACAATTATCATAAGATTGTTGCTGGCTTAAATGTTGCCGGTAAGATAAAAACAAGCATTTTATCAACTGCAAAACAATTGATGAAACAACCTGATTCCGGACAGATTGAGATGTCTTTGGAGAAAATTGGCGAAGGACACAGATATTTAGTTGATGGCAACTACAAGATAGTTTACAAAAAAGTTAAGGAAGGAATATTAATTACTGATGTATTTGATACTCGACAAGACCCAATAAAGATTAACGATTCGAAAAGGAAGCCCAACCATAATCAGCAAGACTTGTCGGCAGGTGGGGCAGAAGTCCAGTTTTGAAAAGAATTTGCAACTTGAGACATTTTTTCTTTCCTTCGATGAATCGTGATGAAATCCCGTTAGAATATACATATGCTATGGTAAAAGAAGCAAAACCAAGTAATAAATTAAATCAGGAAAGCAAATTATGAAAGCACAACAAACAATTCTTTTTGTTATTATTTTAATTCTTTTTAATATTTCAAATTTAGAGAGCTATTCAATCAAATGTAAAATAAACGGATGTCCGGATAATACAAAATTTTATCTAATGAAGCTTTCCGGTGATGAATATCTTGATAGTGCGATTATAATAAATAATAACTTTGTAATGAACGGGAAATCGGATAAAGAACCTGAATTATTTATTATTACTACTGAATTAATTGGTCAGCATTATAACAGTTTTTATTTGGGTAATGAGAAAATTCAAATTGAAGGGGATATAAAATACTTCCCGAAGAATTTAAAAATATCCGGTTCAAAAACCCAGGATGAATCAGAAGAATTGAATCGTATGACTAATAGTTTGTATGAAAAAAGAATGAAATTATTATCCGAATATTCTTCACTTCCTGACAAAGATAACAATCCATTAGGCAAAGTAATTTGGGATACAATAGCGGTTATTGATAAAAAGTACACCGAAACAACTATTGATTTTATCAAAAAACATAAAAACTCCTTTATTTCGATAATTCATTTAAATTATGAATTGAAGAATATTCCAAAAGTTCAACTTAAAGAAATATTTAATAAATTATCACCTGAATTAAAAAGCAGCAAATATGCAAAACCATTGAAAATATATTTATTTGATAAAATCTATGATAAGGGAGATAAATTTCTTGATTTCGAAGCATATAATTTACACAATAAAAAAGTGAGATTATCCGATTTTTCAGGGGGATATATTCTTCTGGATTTTACAAGTCTATCTTGTGTTCCTTGTAAATTATCAGTTAAAGAATTAAAAAGGATTTTCACAGCATATAAAGAAAAATTGAGGATAGTTTCTTTCTCTGTCGATTCTAAAAAAAGTGATTTGTTAAAATCCTTTAAAAGGGATAGTGTTAAATGGGAAAGTCTTTGGGACGGAGGAGGTTGGAAAAGTGAAACTTGTATGAAATATAGTGTGACGAGTGTTCCCACTTTCGTTTTAATCGGACCCGACAATACCATTGTTGATAAATGGACAGGTTACGGAGAGGGAAGAATTGAAAATAAGATTAAGAATTATATAAAGTAATTAAATCTTATGTTCTAATCTAAAGGCAGAAGTTCCTTCTGACTGCCAAGACACGGAAATATAAAAGAACTTCCTGCTTTTCAAAGATTAGTATTAATTTTTTAAAAAAAGAATCTTACTTATTAGAAATTTCTTATTAATTTTGCAGTAGAATTGAAAAAAATGAATTAGAAATTTGAATAAAATTGTAATGAATTTTTTGAAAGAATAATTTTAAATAAAGGGAAATATAAAGTTTAAATACTATTAATTAAAAGATAGATTGTTAGCGGAGTCAAAGAGTTATGTCATTATTATTTAATTGGGACCCAAATAAAGCTAAATCCAATCTTGATAATCATAATATTAGTTTTTATGAAGCAAGTTCGGTTTTTGATGACCTGTTAGGTCAAATTTTCTACGACCCTGAACATTCAAATAATGAAGAAAGGTTCATCATAATCGGTAATTCGAAATACAATAATTTGCTGTTTGTTTCTTTTACCGAGAGAAAAGATTTAATTCGAATTATAAGTGCAAGAATTGCAACAAAAAAAGAAAGGAAAAATCATGAAGAAAAATAATAAGAACATGGTTCTTGAAGATGATTTATTACCTGAATATGATTTGGATTATTCCAAAGCAATGCCGAATAAATACGCTGGTATGGAAAAGCACATATTGGTAGAGATTGACAGCGATGTAGCGGAAGTATTTAATGAATCCGGTCAAATAAATAATGTATTACGTGCAATAATTAAATCAATGCCAAAGTTGCATTTCAATAAAATAAATCCAACAAGGAAAACCAAATTGAAAGTATGAGGTAAATGAATTTAATAATAATAGGTGAGCATTTCGAAGAGAATCAACCGGATTACAGCGGTTTTTTTGAAACCATTGTCAAAACCAGTTTAGAGATAAATTGAAATTTTTCCTATAGTCAGAAGGAACATCTGACTGTTAGTTAAAAAAGTCATTTAAATAGAATACTAATAGATAAAAAATAATGAGTAAAAAAAGAACTGGAAAGACTGAATTTGTAAAATGGTTTGGACCGATACTTGAGGCTTTAAGAGCTTTGGGAGGTTCGGCAAAACCGAAAGAAATTACAGGTTGGATTGGAGAAAAGTATAAAATACCTGACGAAATATTAAACGATAGATATGAGAAATCAGGCGTTTTAAAATTTCAAAATCAGTTAGCATGGGCGAGACAATATTTGGTGTGGGAAGAACTTTTGGCATCATCCAAACATGGTGTTTGGACACTTAGTAATAAAGGGTGGGAGACAAAAGTTAATGAAACTCAAGCACACGATATTTTTTTAAAATGGGTAAAAGTATTTCAAGAATTAAGAGAAGAAAAACCATCAGAATCTGTTGATATTGAAGCAGAAAAAATAATTCAATTCCAAGAAGAAAGTGAACCTGATAGTTCAAAAAGTAATTTAAAACCTTCATTAATTGAAGTTTTACAAAATTTATCACCAACAGGATTTGAATATTTATGTGGCAGATTATTGCGTGAGTATGACTTTGAAAACATTGAAATAACTCAGCGTTCGCATGATGGCGGTATTGATGGATATGCTATATTAAAACTTAATCCATTTGTAAACCTGAGTGTTTTCTTTCAATGTAAAAGATACCAGGGAACTGTTCCAACAGAGAAAGTGCAGGCATTTATTGGTGTAATGGAAACAAATAAAAGAAGCGTAGAAAAGGGATTATTTATAACTACAGGTTCATTTGCAAAAGCTGCTTTTGATATTGAAAAGAACAATATTAAGCTTGAACTAATTGACGGTGATAAATTAGTTGAAATGTTTGAAAAGGTTGAGTTAGGTGTAACACCAAAGATAATATATGAACCAAACTTGACATTTTTTGAACAATATAGAGAAAAAAAAGAATGAATCTAAAACGACGATTTAAAATTCAGAGGTATTTCCGTCATTTGCTTCAACCGTCAAGTTTTGTATATGGATTTTAGAAATCCCTGTTGTTATAATAATCATTAACAATTTCCCTCCCATTCAAGATTTCCTAATCATGATGTAAAATCCTAAACTACTCCAACAATTATACTTCAAAATTTATTTATTGTTTCCCCGTCAAAAGAACCTATGTGCTTGAAAAAGATGCTGATTTTAATTTAAATATTCTTTTAATCATTACGAGCCTTCAATTCTTTATCCTTTCTTTTTTCAAATGACTTTATACTTTCAGCCGGAGGAAGTTCTTCAGGCATAGTACCGCCAAGCTCGGCTATAGTTTGTCTTACCTTTTTCCCGACTTCAAAATGAGCATTGTTTGCAGGAACTTTGCCTTTAATTTTTTCTCTTTTAATTTTTTCTTCGGTTTGAGTTGCCCGGAATAAATTAGCAGCAAGTTCGGTACTTCCCATGTGGTCAAGTATCTGCTGGCTTTTTTTTAAGCCCTTTCTGTGATGAATATCTTTTGCACCTAATCCTCCATATAATCCTTTATAACCGTGGTCCTGAAAAATTGCATAATCCAAAGGTTCAATTACACCTGCATCCTTGGCAGCCGAAGCAAGTTGCAAGTTATGATGTTTCATTTCTTCCCTTAGAAAAAGCCTTTTCTCATTCTCAGACTTTAAGTTTTGATATTGAACGGAATCTTGAATTTCCTGTTTCCTGGTTTGAATAGCAAAATAGGTTTGTCCCAATGCAACGACTTTTTTCGAGGGGTCTGCATTCTGAACAATTAAATAGCAGGCATAACGTGATAGTTGCAGGTCACCAATATCCCGTTTAGCGCCGGAGCCGATATCGACCATTTTCGCCATTCGGGGAAAATGGTCTAACTCATTATGACCGGAGTTTTTACAGGCTTCCTTAGCTTTTTCAATAACACTAAGAAATTTTTCCCATTTTTGATAATCGAGTATTTTACAAAAATCCCTTGCAGACCAGTATTCATCACCATTTTTATTATTATTTTTAAATTCTTCAAAAACTGAATTTTTGAATTTTTGAATATCCGCTTCTCCCATCAAAATTCCTTCTAATATGGTAACATAATATAAACGAATTTAAGAAAAGCTTATTTTTGCTTTCAAAATCTTTTCAATGCTTGCCCGTCAAGAAAAACTTGGTTGGTAAATTAGCAAGTAATTAGAATAAAAATAAAAAGGAACCATATATGATAAACGAAAATATGCAGAACATACCAATAAAACATCTTGTATCCAAAAGAGATATAAGCATAGAAGCATTTGAATTGGAAAACGGAAATCTAATGCTCCATGCCGTATTTTTAGACCCGTATCATCTGATTCGGCTGAATCTCCATATTGTACCGCAGACAAAAACCATAGTCGGCGCTTTTTGTGAATATGCCAATAATCCGCATCGGGAATGTCCGGTTGTAGCTTTAAAAGCAGCGCAATTAATCGGATTGAGAATTGAAAGGGGCATAACAAAAAAGGTATCGGAACGAATCGGGGGCAGCGAAGGGTGTGTTCATTTAAGGGAATTGGTTCTGGAAACAATTAACTTTTCGGCTACGGCGCTGATAGGTTACGATGAAGGCTTTGGTTTGATGAGCCGTAGTTTTAATATTCTTGATGAAGACAAAAGATATGAACTTTCCAAGAATGTCCTTAAAAATACCTGTTATATTTACAAGGAAAAGTAAATGAAAAAAATAATTTTATGGACTTTTGAAACAGCCACTTTAGGTTCAAAATGAAAAAACAATAACTCATAATAATTACTTTCATGAAAATTTAATTTTATAAACGTTTTTAATTCTTATAGATACGGAATAAATTTTCAAAGACAATACCAAAATGAAAAGAACAACCATAACAATCCTGCTCGCACTCTTTTATAATTTCATATTAATTGGAATTAGCTCTGCCGCTGTTTATCCGGCATTACCCCGAATATTTATTCAAACCACTTACGACCCACCGGAAGGAGGGCAAATTTTTTCGGTAAACACAAGTGCTGAATTCAGGGCAGCGCTGACTGCCGCTAATCCGGGTGACATCATAGAACTAAAAGCCGGTGCAATATTCACCGGAACTTTTACTTTACCAAATAAAACTTCAGGAGCCGGATGGATATATATCCGTTCGTCGGCTTATTCCAGCTTGCCGGAACCCTGCACACGGGTAAAAGCAACTGATGCTGTCTATATGCCGAAAATTGTGGCGTCAGCCGGTAGTGGCGGCACCATTAATACGGCATCAAATGCCCATCATTACAGGTTTATAGGTATAGAGTTCAAGCCCGTTGACAATAATTATCTCTATAATGTTATCTATATTGGTAATGGCGAGAAAACGGAAAGCAGTCTTCCAAACAATATTGTTTTCGACCGCTGTTATATACACGGTGATTCCGTTGCCGGAAGCCGCCGCGGTATATTAATGAACGGGAACTATATTTCTGTAATTGATTCCTATATTTCCGATTGCAAGGAAGATGGCGCTGATAGCCAGGCACTGGCAGCATACAGCGCTACGGGACCTATGAAAATAGTTAATAATTATCTGGAAGGAGCCGGAGAAAATGTAATGTTTGGCGGCTCTGACCCGAGCATTCCGAATGCCGTACCATCGGATATTGAGATAAGGTGCAATCATTTCTTTAAACCTTTGAAATGGATGAACCAACTTTGGGATATAAAGAATCTTCTCGAATTCAAGAATGCCCAGCGTGTTCTGGTGGAAGGGAATAGATTCGAAAATAACTGGCCCAATGCTCAAAGTGGATTTGCATTATTACTGACACCCCGCAATCAGAATAACACTGCGCCCTGGTCGGTCGTGCAAGACATAACCATACGGCTGAATACTTTTGTGAATATTGCACAGGGGATAAATATGTCCGGTTACGACGCTCCCAATAAAAGTCAGAGAACCTCACGAATTCTTATCCAAAATAATTTGCTGAACGTTACCAATCTTGGAACGGGTGGTGACGGAAGGATGTTCCAGGTTTTAAATGGACCTACGGACGTAATCTTCGACCACAATACCGGTTTTTGTACGAATACTTATATGGTTTGGGACGGCTCGCCGAAAGCAGATAACTTTGTTTTTCAAAATAATTTGGTATCATATGCTAAAAATGGATTTGTAGGCAGTGGTACGGCTAATGCCATCACTACATTAGCAATGTATTCCAATCCGAACTGGGTGATTACAAAAAATGCTGTCATCGGAGGCTCGGCAACCGGTTATCCTCCCGGTAACTATTTCCCTGCAAATACCACAGTGGTTGGATTTGTTAATTATTCCGGAAGTGATTATCATCTAAATTCTTCGAGTCCGTATAAAGGCTTGGGGACTGAAGGAAAAGATTTGGGAGCCGATATCGATTCAATTGCAATTGCCGGAACTTATAAATGTGATGAACAGAACAGTATCACGGAATTAAATGCTGAAATTGATGTGATTTTATCTCCTGTTCCAGCAGATACTTATCTGTGTTTACAGACAGGTTCTTCCAATGATACGCCAGCTCAAATCAGTATTTATGATTTATTTGGGAATGATGCCGGTTTGAAAAAACATTATTCAAAGGATGAAGTAATTGATATTTCATCGCTTTCCAATGGCATTTACATGATAATAATCCGGTTGAATAATGAATGTACGGCGCGGAAGTTTATAGTGCAGCATTGAATTATGTTTACCCTCCAGTCGGAAATTCCTTCTGACTGCCGAGCCCTGGAAGCCGAAAGGAACTTCTGACTAAAAAGGTACAATCCTGATTCTGGTAAAACAAGCCTTGTGAATACTGCCGAAAGCTCCTTAACACTCGACTTTGACAAAGGTGTTCACAGAAGCGATTTCAGAAAAGATGTGCGTGAGCGAAAGCTGGAAACAGTTCAACGATAATATGGCAGATTTAATAAAAAGCCCTTCGGGGAGGAAGGGCTTTTTATAAATATTATCGAATGATTACAAATTTCTTTGTTTCTAAAGAATTTCCTATTTGAATTTTACAGAAATATATTCCCGAAGGCAATTCTTCAGTTAAAAAGCTAATTGAACTCTTTCCTAATGTTTCATTTTCTCCAAATCGTTTTAATTCAAAACCCATAGAATTATATATTGAAATACTCGAATTTGATATTTCTGATTTTGAAAATGAAATAGAAATATAATCCGAAGCGGGATTTGGAAAAATAGAAAAATTACTTTCATCTTGATTTTCCTCAACTCCAAGAATATCGCTCAGTTTCGCCCGGTTTAATCCTGCAAAGATATAATCACCGCAAATTGCAATAGGTGTCTGGGGTTTAATTGTAAGCCCCGTACTCACAGAAGTCCAGTTATCACCTTTATTTGTAGTTAAATAAATTGAGTTTGTGAGGCTTGCAAATATATTATTACCATCTGTTATAAAACTCCATGTGTCATTAATATTAATGCCTGTATTTTTTTCGACCCAACTTTCACCATAATCAGTGGAAATAAATACACCTGCTTGGAATGTTCCGGCAAAAATAATATTATCTTTTACAAACAAAGAATAGATATTCTTATTTGTTAAGCCCGAATTTTTTGCAGTCCAGCTATCACCTTTATCTGTTGATATTAATACTCCATCACCTCTGGTGCCAACGAATATTTTATTACCGGTTATAATAGAGGAATAGCACATTAGCCCGGAATTTTTTGCAGTCCAGCTATCACCATTATCAGTTGATATAAATACACCACCTTGGTATGTAGCTGCCAAAATCAAATAATCGCTGACAGAAACAGACTGCAGCAAAGTCGAAGCCAATCCGGAGTTTTTCGCTGACCAGCTATCCCCGTTATTTGTTGATAAAAATACACCGTCGTAGGTTCCTGCATAAATGTTATTATCTTTCACAGCGAATGTTTTGACAAAACCGGCAATGCCATTATTTTTCAGCTTCCAAGTATTTCCGAAATCTTCAGATAAAATCAAGCCTTGTTCAGTTCCACCAAACAAAAAATTACCCTTTGCAATATAAGTTCTTACAAGATTTATTGGAGTTGAACCAGGCAATCCTGAACATTTCTGAATCCAGCTATTACCGTAATCTGACGAAAAAAATAATCCAAAGTTGGAGCCGGCATACAAATTATTATTATATTCTGCAACCGAAAGAACCACATTCGCGAATATCCCCACATTTTTGGCAGACCAGTTTTCACCATTATCTGTTGATAGGAATAGCCCGGTGCCATAAGCACTTATTGCAAACAGATTATTTCCAATGATAACTAAATCCATGACGTTAGTATTCTTTAACCCGTTATTCTTTTTAATCCAGTTTTCACCGTAGTCTGTAGATATATATACGCCGCTACCTCTTTCACCTGCAAAAATATTATTGCCGGATACAGCAAGGGAAGAAATATTATTTTTTGTGAAACCTGAATTTTTTCTTTCCCAGGTCAATCCTTTATCCATAGATAATGAAACTCCGCTATCTGAAGAACAAGCAAATATTTTGTTTCCAATCATTGCTATTGAATTGATAGATTTGTTTGTTAAGTTTGTTTTAGTCCAACTGCTTCCGTTATTTTCAGATAAATAATATCCTCCGGATGTTCGGGCAAAAATATTATTGCCGATAATTGTTAGGGATGAAATAAGCTCAGTCAAACCGAAATTTTCCTGAATCCAGGAATCCCCGTCATTAGTTGATTTAAAGACTCCTCCTCTTGTAATGGCATAAATAATATTTCCATTTATGGCTATATTGATTACAGAATCATTTGTTAGACCAGTATTTTTTTTAACCCATGTTCCACCGGAATCGGTTGATAAATATATACCACCATAATAAAGCCCTGTGAATATCTTATTTCCTTTAACGGCAATAGGACGGATATATGCCGAGCAATAACTCAATCCTGTATTAAGTAGTTCCCATTGTGTCTGTGCCTGAATTGTTGAAAATCCGAAAGCAGCCAGTAAAATTAACACGTAAAAAGATTTCATTTTGTACTCCTTAAAAAAAATTATAAATCATAATAATAATTTCCTATACCACCGGCGGCACAACTCCCCCCGCATTCACCACCGCAATATTGCTTGCACCGCTGGTTTCACTGCCTTTTCTGGCTTTAATAAAATGTCTGAATCGCTGATTAACCGGATTAAAGGATTTCACGGATAACATTTTATTTCCTGTCCACAATCCGTGCAATCTGTCAATCCGTTTAATCCGTGATTCTGACTGTCCAAACTGCGTGCCGGGAGCATTGCCGTTTCTGCTCCAGTCAAGCTCGATATTGCCGCCCTCGAGCAACTCCGCAACTAATTCGTTTGGGGGAATCGGATGCTGGGGATAAGTCCCGCCTTCATGCGTCGAAATTCCCAATTGCGATTTCAAAGCAGGAGTAACAGCAGGATTTGCCTGAATTTTATTCACCACTACCCGCACTTTTTGAATAATCGAATCCTTTGTAGCGTCTTTGGTATTCATAATGCTCTGTCATTCTGAACGAAGTGAAGAATCTAAACTCCAATCTAAGCTCAAATCTTTCCATTCAGGATTGAAATCTGTTATTAATTTTACTTTTTTTGACCTTAACCACCCTTTCATTTGCTTTTCTCTTGCAATAGCTGAATAAACATCATTAGTCATTTCAAAGTAAACAAGTTTAGTTATATTGTATTTTTTGGTAAAACCTTCAATTTCTTTGCTTTTGTGTTCGAAAACTCTTCTTTCCAAATTATTGGTAAAACCGATGTATAGAGTTCTGGAAGCATTCGTCATAATATATACAAAATAGTTCTTATCCATAGTTTAGATTCTTCACTTCGTTCAGAAAGACAAACCATAAGTCGGCTGAAGAGTAGAAATCGGGGTTAAATCACCGGCAACAAGACCAAGCGCCGCAGTATTTGCAGTAGCAATTGTAACGAAATTTGCAAGCCACGCAATAAAATCAGCGTCTTTTGTAGGAAAATAATTAGCCATCTCAAGAACCTCCCAAATTTATTCAAGAAAATTACAATATTTCAAAAGAAAAACTCAAAATATCCGAAGAAAACCCGAAGGTTTCTCTGTAAAATTACAATATTTCCAAAGAAAAAAAGCAAGATTCTCAAGAATTATTCAAATTTTCTTGAGAAATCTGATGAGAATCTTGAGAAAAATCTGAAGAATATTTAACTTTAGGTTCTAATAATTGTAATTGTTGTCCATAAAATTGAGTATAAATTATTTTGTCATTATTTATAGGAGAGTAATTCAGAATTAGAGCTTCAGTCATGGCATTGCGATTATTTTCAGTTGCACCCAAATGATAAAAATGTTCTTTAGTAAGAATATTATTATCGGTATATTTCTCTAATTCATTATTATTTCTGTACTTATTGCTGTGCCAAGTTGATAAAATATATTTTCCTTTGATAATATTTAATATATCAAATAAATCTTTCTCATCTTTTTCATTCCATGAATCGAAATAATCCACGTGTCTACCATAATAAGGAGGGTCGCAATAAATTAAATCGGTATTTTCAATATTATTTAATGTTTTCCGAAAATCCTGACAAACAAATTCCCAATTAAATATTTTAACTGATTTAGAAATATAATCAATCTGATTAATGATTTTAGTTATATAAGCTTTAGCAAATCTCTCCGGTTTGTGTCCATAAGGAACGTTAAATTTACCTTTGCTATTAAAACGAATCATACCATTAAAACAAGAGCGATTCAGGAATAGAAAATCTTTTGGTTCAAAATTCTTATTAAACCTTTCTCTAACCTCATTGTAATAATCTTGTCCATGTTTTGATAATTTAGTCCCTTCAGTTTCCAAAAATGATTTTGCTATTGACGAAGTAATTTTTTCTTCTTTAATTGCATTATAAAAATTAATCAAATGTGGATTAATATCGGAAAAAACAGCATTTTGAGGGCGAACATTGAAGCCGACAACTCCAGAACCCATAAATGGTTCAATCCATCTTGAATATTTCATTTCTGATAGATTTTCTTTAATCCAAGAAACAAGTTTTGTTTTAATTCCCTGACATTTTATTGGTGGAACAAAGATTTTCATTTCGTTTTAACTTTCTTTGTTCTAATATTAATTTTATCAATATCAAGACCCTTAAAGTTTAGAAAATCTTTTAAGTTCCTTATTTTCTTTTCTTTTTGCTCGTCGTCAGTGATAGTTATTTTTCCGTAATTCATCCAATAGTCATCAAAAATCTTTTCACCAAGATTTTTAAACATACCATTTCCGTTAATAATATCATCTATTTTTGTAATACTTCCAATGTTGGCTGTATTTCCCGAACCGCTTCTTTCACTGGCAATTTCCCATTTTTCGCAAACAAAGAACTCGAAATTCTTAATCACAGAAACTATTGACTTTAATTTATCAATTGAATAAATCTGTGTTTCATCAATATCTTCGGGTGCATTTCTGGAATAAATTATTCCAAGGCAAAAATGCCCAAGATATTCATTATATGGAAATTGAATATTTTTCTTGCTTGTTCTGTTTATAAAATACTCACCGTGCGAGCCAAGCGTAAATCCATTGCAATATTCAGGATTGTTTGATAAGCGATAAGTGGTTTTGAAATCTACGGCAAATTTAATAGATTCATCTTCATTGCTGACAAAAGAAATATCAGGGTAATAATTTTGGTGATCAGCCAAAACGATTTTATAATTATTTTCAGAAGCAAATTGTAAAACTTTTGGGAAAATATGTATTTCCAATATTTTTGAAACAATTTTTGTGTCTGCTGAAATAGTGTAAATATTCTTGAAAACAACAATAAATCCTTTAATGGTCCATTCGTCTGAATCAGTGGATACATGAGATTTTAAACATTGAACAAATGCAGATAATTGGTTTCTAAAAATTGACTTAATATTTACTTTATAACCAGTTAATTCTTTCTTTTTCATTTTTTCCCTTATTTATTTCAATTCCCAAATTGCAAAATTAAGTGTTTTTGAGCAAATACAGATACATATTTCTGAATTTTCCAAAAATAATTTTGACTAAAGATGCCTATTACTTTTCCCATGATGCATAAGCACGTCATGACGAGAAAATACTTGAGCTAAGGGCAGAACTTGAAGAGTGGAGAGTTGAAAGTGGAGGGTGGAAAGTGGAGAGTGGAAAATGGATAATTAGTTAAAATCCAATTCAAATCTGAATTTTCACTATCAACTATCAATTATCAACTTTCAACTGTAGTTAGTGGAGAGTTATTTTTTGGTTAGATTTTCTTTTGATGTTTTTATGATTGAGATTAACATTCTTTTAAGTTCTTCAATTAAATTGAGATAATGCTCATAATCAAATTGGGCCAGTTTAGATTCTTTAAATAATAAAATCCAATATTCCGTTTCCTGAGCTTCCTTTAAAGCAATTGACATTTTTGAAATGAAATCCGGCTTTGATTGAGCTTGTTGTGCCTCCTGCACATTAGCTCCAATACTTGTTCCACTTCTAAGAATCTGTTTTGAAAGAACAAACTCTCTCTGTTCTTGTAGCTGCCTGTAAAGGTTAATAATCTCAACAGCAAACTTAAAACTTTTATCTTTAACCGTACTTTTTTCCATAATCAAAATTACAAAAAATTCTCCACTCTCCACTCTCCATTCTCAACTATCCACTAAAATCAGAACTTGGCTGGGAAGGTTATGGTATCTACCCTAAAGTCAGAAGTTCCTTCTGATTAGGGATTTGGGGAACATCATAAATCTTTACAATAAAATGAATACTAATAAAATCGAAATTACCGCAAATTTGTATTCAAACTTCCTTGCAGATTTGAAGAATCGTATTCGTAAGGCGCAATACGAATCTTACCCTCCAGATAGAGGTTCCTTCTGACTATAAAGTATAGCAAATAAATAACATTAATAAACTTCATCATGTGTTCCAATTGACTGTAAAAGAATTTCCTGTTCATCAGTTTCAGGATTATTAACAAAATCAAAAACTATTCTATGCTGATAATCAATAGAGCAAGACCAGCTTCCAAGCAAGTAACCTTTTAGTTTATGAGTATTCAAAGAATTAGTAAAAGGATTTTCTTCAAGAATTTCAAGTGTTGAATTTAATTTATTCAACAAGGGGAGATTATTCTTCGTGATTGCTCTTGTTTCCCGGACAAAATGCGATGACCAATTGATTTTCATTGCATTATTTCATCCATTAATTGACTTACGGAACCGGATTTCGTTTTTCCTTGCAAATATTCATCTCTTCCCAAGATGATTTCCTGACGAATCTGTTCCCGCCTGGCTTCATGGAATCTTTTATTTATGATATCTATTAATATTGCCTGATTAGCTATTGACATATCAGATATTTTTTCTACCAAATCATTAAATTCAGTCATAACATATCCTTTTATTTATAAATTCATATTTAAAAACGATTAGCTGCTCGATTTATTTTTATACATTAGCAAAGTACCCTCCAGTCAAAAGTTCCTTCTGACTGCCAAGCCCTGGGAGTCAGAAGAACTTCTGGCTTTATGTAAAATTTGAAAATGTGCAAATTTGAAAATTAATCAACTCATTTTCAAATTTTCAAATTCTAATTAGCCTAAAAGCTTCTCTAAGAGAGCCACTTCGACACAAATATGCCAAGCGTATATGTCAAGCCGAAAAGCATATGAAGCTGGGCAGTCTGTACATCCAACATGAATATATTCTTCGGTTCTTCAAGCTTAGCCTTCGCCATTTGCTTCATATTGCCGATTGCTATTGGTAATGTAAGAAGTACAATTAATGTCGGATAGGCTAATAATCCTGTAGCAACAAATATAATTACTGATAAATAAGCTCCCAAAATCAATCCGTAATGATAAAATTGCGAGCCTTTCACGCCTATTATTCCGGCAAAAGTGTGGATGTGGGCTTCTTTATCATGCATAATATCGCGGGTGTTGTTAGCATGAAGAATTGCCGTTACGAGGAATCCGACAGGTATCGATGCAATGATTAGATTGGTATTTATTACTCCGGTCAGGGCAAAACTCGTTCCCAAAGCCATATTTGGTCCGAAGCTGATGAAAATCAATAAGTCTCCCAATGCAATATATTTCAAACCTAAAGGCTTCGATGTATATAACAATGAACTTGATATTCCGACCAATCCGAAATAAAACAAAGGCAATCCGCGTTCCTGAATTGCGGGAATCCCTACCAAAAATGCCAGCACAAAAAACATCAGAGCAAATAAATAAACTGTCTTAGGTTTCATAAGCGATTCAACCAAAACACGGCTGCCGCCAAAGGTTTCTTCCCTATCGACATTGTATTTGAAATCGTCGTATTCGCTCACTAAGTTTGCGCCTGCATGCAGGAATAATCCGCAAAAAAATACCAGTGGAAATAAATACCATGGCACCGGACCGCTGTAGTAGCGAAAAGCGAATGCACCTCCTAATAGTACAGG
>JAERMQ010000036.1 GCA_016844745.1 Ignavibacteria bacterium
ATCCCCGACCCCCGACCCCCGACCCCCGACCCCCGACCCCCGACCCAATGATAAATATATTGGGATGTGTGAAATTAATATAATAATCAGTAAATTTGCTAATAAAGCGTTTTTCATAATTTTTGATTAATTGAATTGAACAAAAACTAAAGATAAATATGTATTCTCAGTTATATTCTGCCGCTGTTTATGGCATCAATGCTTTTATTATTGATATCGAAACCCATCTCGATAGCGGGCTTCCAAACTTCATTATTGTGGGATTGCCGGACTCTGCAGTTCGTGAATCGAGGGAACGCGTAACATCAGCAATAAAAAATTCCGATTTCGTGTTTCCTGCAAAGAAAATTACTATTAACTTAGCCCCAGCCGATATTCGAAAGGAAGGCAGCGCCTTTGATTTACCGATTGCTTTGGGATTAATGAAGGCAGTCGGGATAATAACGGATAATACCCTCGAAGGTACAATTTCGTTGGGAGAGCTATCCCTGGAAGGCGCTTTGAGACCAATTCATGGCGCATTATCAATTTCATTGGAAGCTGCGAAAGCCGGATATAAGCGAATAATCCTTCCCCGGCAAAATGCCGATGAAGCTGCATTGGTCGAGCAATTAGAGGTTATCCCGGCAGATAATTTAAAACAGGTTATCGATTATTTAAACGGCAACAACGTCATAGAATCCCGGAAGGTTGATTTACGCACTATTTTCGAAGGTAGTAATAATGCTTATTCTTTGAATTTGTCGGAAGTAAAAGGACAGGAAAACGTCAAACGAGCAATGGAAATCGCAGCCGCCGGCGGACATAACATTCTTATGATTGGTCCCCCCGGCTCCGGCAAGACTATGCTCGCAAAACGCTTCCCGGGTATTCTGCCTCCTCTTTCGATTGAGGAAGCATTGGAAACTACGAAAATCCATTCCGTTGCAGGAATACTTCCACCGGGAGAAGCTTTGATTACAATCCGACCCTTTCGTTCACCTCATCACACAATATCCGATGCAGCCTTGGTGGGCGGTGGTGTTAATAAAATCAGACCCGGGGAAATATCGCTTTCTCATCATGGAGTGCTGTTTTTAGATGAACTTCCCGAATTCGACCGTAACGTCCTCGAAGTACTCCGGCAGCCCATCGAAGAGAAAAATATTACAATTTCGCGTACCAAAATGACAATCGAATATCCTGCAAACTTTATGTTGGTATGCTCGATGAATCCTTGTCCATGCGGTAACTTCGGCAATCCCCGCCGGGAATGTTCCTGTACGCCGCCTCAAATACAACGCTATTTAGGCAAAATATCCGGTCCGTTATTAGACAGAATTGATATTCATGTAGAAGTGCCTGCCGTCAATTATCAGGAACTCTCCTCCACCAGGCAAGGAGAATCCTCAGTTGTCGTAAAGGACAGGGTTATTAAATCCCGCTTGATTCAATCCTCACGTTACGAAAAAATTAAACACGTCTTTAAGAATGCCGATATGCACAGCCGCGAAATCCGAAAATTCTGCGTCTTGGATACGCCTTCACAGGAATTGATGCGTATGGCAATCGAAAAGCTCGGTTTTTCTGCACGCGGATACGACAGGATTTTAAAGGTTGCAAGAACCATTGCCGACTTAACTGCATGTGAGAATATTCACACCGAACACATAAGCGAAGCTATTCAATACAGGACTCTCGACCGGCAATATTGGAAAATTTAATTAACCTAAAAAAATGAAACTGAAAATAATACAGGAATTCAAAACGTTCGCAATGCGGGGCAACGTCCTCGATATGGCTGTCGGCGTCATTATCGGCGCTGCCTTCGGGAAAATCATTAGTTCTCTTGTTGCCGATATAATAATGCCCCCTATAGGATTAATCCTGGGTGGCATCGACTTCACTACCCTTTCGATCATCCTTAAACCCGCAACCCTGACTCATCCGGCAGTTTCAATACGCTACGGATTATTCATCAACATGATTATAGATTTCCTGATAATTTCCTTCTCAATATTTCTATTGGTAAAAGCGATAAACAAAGTAAAAAATAAAATAATCGAAGAAGCCAAAGAAGAAATTAAGGAATCCGAAGAGGTAGTGCTGCTGCGGGAAATAAGAGATTTATTGAAAAGGTAGAGCAATAGTCCCTAAGATGCAACTCCTGCCTGCGCCGGTCGCATTAGGAATATTTGAATGTAAACCGCCTAATGTCCGCCATGCAAGATAAGCAAAACAAATAGCCTCCTTAGCATCGCCGGGAATACCGTAATCATCGGATAAACAAATTTTTGATTCCGGCAATCCTGCTTTAAGCAATTCGATTAGATGACTATTCCTTGCACCCCCGCCGGAAACGACAATAGTACATCTCCCGTCGGCAAATAATTTTACATTCTGAGCTATACTCCATACAGTAAATTGCGTAAGAGTACGGATAATATCATTCGGGGCAGCATCTCCGCAATGGGACGAATCGAGCGCATTCCGGATAAAGTCCGAATTAAACAACTCCCTGCCCGTTGACTTAGGTGGTTTCTGTCCAATGAATTCAGCCTGCTTCATATACTCAAACAAGGGCAGGAGCAAATTCCCGGAGGCAGAGACATTGCCGTTATCATCATAATTCCTGCCGTATTTTTCTGTCATATACGCATCAATCAGCACATTTCCAGGTCCGGTATCGAAAGCAATGATTTCATCTTCCTGGCAGGAAGGGGGCATGTATGTAATATTGGCAATACCGCCGATATTCAAAACTATAATACCGGTTTCATCATTACTAAGCGCAGCATAATCGAAAACCGGCACTAATGGCGCACCCTGACCACCGGCAGCTACATCGGCGCTGCGAAAATCTCCAATAACCGGCACACAGAGTATATTCGCTAATGCAGAATGTGAGCCGATTTGCAGCGTATTCGGGACATCTCCTCCGGGTTCATGCCAGATAGTCTGACCATGCATACCAATTGCATCTAATGAGTTAAGTGAAATGCCGCTGTCATTGCATAATTTCTTAACTGCATCGGCATATAAACCGGCAAGCTGGAAATTGAGTTTGGAAATAGCGCCGATACTAACCGGATGCCGTATGATACATTTGATTGTATTTCTTATTTCTTCGGGATAATTATAAGTATTGAAGGCTAATAAATTATATTCAAACTTTCCGTTAATTAGTTCGAAATCCGCAAAAGCAACGTCGATGCCGTCGAGTGAGGTTCCGGTCATCAAGCCGCAAACGGTGCGCTTTTGGGTTAGCCAGGAGCTGGTATTTATGGTGTTCTTCAATTGGGAAAAAATTGTTTTAGCTTGGATTTCACAACTTATAACTCATAATTTATATTACATAACCGAAAATAGCATCGATAATGAGTATAGCAGCGGCGGTAATGGTAAACGAACGCACGGTCGATTTGCCGACTCCTTCTGCGCCGCCTGTAGTCTGGAATCCGACATGGCAACCGATAAGCGCTGTAACGCCTCCGAATATGAATGATTTTGAAAGACTGATGAAAATTTCCTTCATCTTGAAAAATGACTGAATCGAATCAAAGAAAGTATAGGAAGAAAAATCAAATTTAATATTGGTTAATATAAATCCGCCGATAATAGCAACTACATTCGAAAAAACAGCCAGGACAGGCATCATAACCAATGCCGCAAACAGGCGGGGCATTGCAAGGAACCTGTTCTTGTCGATAGCCATCATTTCGAGTGCGTCGATTTGCTCGGTTACGGTCATTGTGCCGATTTGTGCTGCCATAGCCCCTCCTACTCGTCCTGCGATTACCAATGCCGTCAATACGGGCGTTAGTTCGGTGAAAACTGCCGTTGCAATCGATGCGCCAAGGAAAGGACGGGTTATTTCCAGCATATTGAATTTGGAAAACAAAAGTGTAGCCTGAAGCGCTGCGATAGCTCCGGTAAAAGCTCCTATCAACAATACGAGGGGAAGTGAATCTGCACCGATAATACCCATTTGCTCCAAAACAAGTTTTCTGTCTTTTATAATACGGGGAAAATATTTTAAAACATTTAGAAGTAAAATAATTACTTGTCCGACTTCCTGGAAGAAATCCAAAATATTGCGTCCGATAAAAGCAAAAGTATTTTCTGCCCATCTAATCGCACGAAAACCGGTTTTATTTTTGTTATAATGAATCAATTTTCCTAATTACAGAATCCCTTAATTCTTCAAGTGTTTCGCTGCTCAACATTTTGTATGTTTCATCTCGTAAACTACCCCATTTATCATGGCAAGGGCATGGCACTTCGACTGAACATCCCTTAAATCCTAAAACGCATTTGTGGAAAATCTCCAAACCGTCAATTGCAATTACGATATCTATCAATTTAATATCTTTTGGATTCCTTCCTAAATAAAAACCACCGAACTTTCCTTTTTTTGATGCTACAATTTTACTGCCTGTCAAATCCTGCAGTATTTTGGATGTAAATTCCTTTGGTGCGTTAATTTTTTTTGCTACTTCTGCCGCACTGAATCTTTGATTAGGTGTTTGAGCAGACAGGAAAAGTACAGCTTGCAAACCTATTTCACATTTCTTTGAGAAAATAACTGTCATATAGTTAAGATAATTATAAATGTAAAATTATATTTATTAATAAGAAGTATTAATTAAAATTCCAATTTAATGTTCCAAATTTAGTAAAAACATTGAACTAAAAAAACAATTTTCTTGGAATTAAGAGAAATTTGTCTTATTTTTGAATCGGATTATAGAATCTGATTTAATAAATTATATAAAGGAATAATAAAATGTTAAGAAAAATCATTACAATAGACGAAGAAATCTGCAATGGATGCGGCGATTGCGTACCCGAATGCATGGAAGGCGCCCTTCAGATAATCGAAGGAAAAGCACGTCTGATTTCGGATTTATTTTGCGACGGTTTGGGAGCATGCATTGGGCATTGCCCTCTCGATGCTATTAAAATTGAGGAACGCCAGGCAGAAGAATACAATGAAATCTTAGTTATGGAGAAGCTTGTCAAAGGACCGGTATCGGTCATGGAAGCGCATTTAAAGCATTTAATCGACCATAATGCCCAAGAGCAGTATGATAAAGCGGTGACATATATGAAAGAAAAAAATATAAAAAATCCAATTAAGCCAAAGCCGACAAACGGTACTCATCAAATCGAAATACCATGCGGGTGCCCGGGTTCGGCGATGCTCGATATGCGTAATACTGCCGTTGATAACCAATTAGAAACAAAAATCGAATTAAAATCAGAACTTACGCAATGGCCCATTCAATTACATTTGGTAAATCCACAAGCGCCGTATTTCAGGGGGAGGGAATTGGTTATCATGGCAGATTGCGTACCATTTACAATGGCAGATGCCCATAGGAAATATATCAAGGACCGCTCAATTGTTATAGCATGCCCAAAATTAGATTATACCGGACCTTACGTAGAAAAGCTAACCGAAATTTTCTCGATGGCTCGTCCATCAAAAGTAATTATCCTGATTATGGAAGTACCCTGCTGCAGCGGGTTATCGAAATTTGCGTCAACTGCCGCAGGATTATCCGGTAGAAAAGACCTTGTTGTGGAAGAACACATACTTGGGATAAATGGACAAATAAAAGAGAAATCAATTGTTTTTGATTATGAAATGTCGGAAAACTGATTTTATCTAAGTTAGGATTTTGTCTTGTTTTATGTTGAAAATATTAAAACTGAATAAATATCAAATAAAGGTGATTTTGGAGTTAATTTTATTAAATAAGGACTTGGTAAGTGATTGAAAAATAAAAATAGAAAATAATTATAAAAAAGATAAAAAATCATTGTTATATCCAATAATTTTATATATTTGCAAAATAAATATTTGTAAATAAAATGGTATATAATTAACTTTTTTATTAATAGAGTACGGATGCAAAATGACAGAGCGTGACAGATTATTCGTAATACTAAACGAATTCTTCAATGGTCGAAAGACTCAGCTTGCCCAAGCTTTAAGTATAAATGTTGCAAGTCTCGAAAAATATTTCAATGGCGAACGTTCCATTGGAAATATAACGAGAACAAGAATGGAGAAAGCCGGAATTAATCCTGCCTGGATGCAATACGGGGTCGAACCTTGCTTTATGGATAATAAAGCAGGACAGGATTTATTCGACAAATATGCATCCAGAAAAATCTCGAAACAACCAATTAAGCGTCATAAACGCAAACATGTCCGCCAGAGGTCCAGAAAACTCGAGTTTGCCGAGACAATACCAACTCACGCATACAAGCTTGCTGAAATCACTTCGGCTATTAATCCCGCATTAAAAAATTTATATTCAGCAAAAGTATTAAGTAATAATCTGAAGAATTTCGGTATAGAAGAAAATTCTATAGTGATAATCGAGCGTGGAAGGAAGCCGGTAGCCGATGATTTTATCTTAGCCACAGCCCCGTTAGGAGCTAGCGATAAAATGTTGATTTTATATACACATGAAATTAACGGAAAACTTGAATATGTCAATGACCCGAAAAGTGATGCAACTTGCGAATTCAATGAGAATGATTATTTCGGTGTCATCGTAGCTGTTATTTTATAGCTACTACTTTTTCTAATTATGAATTTCTAATTATGAATTATAAATAAATAAGCACTATTTTATTAACCATTAACCATTAACCATTAACCATTAACCATTAACCATTAACCATTAACCATTAACCATTAACCATTGACCATTAACCATTTTTTGCATTAAAAAATGCGGATATTGTGATTTCTATTCGCAGACTGATTTAGATTACCTTGATAATTATATCGGAGCAATGCTTTCGGAAATCGAAATGAGGCTACTGCAGAACAATTCAAAAGAGTTGGCAATTGATTCGATTTTTCTTGGAGGCGGTACTCCATCATTGATTGAACCAAAACAACTCGAAAAGATTTTCTCAATTATAAGTAAATTTGCTACGATAAAAAGCACTTCAGAAATAACATTAGAATCAAATCCGGGTACATTAACAAATTCAAAATTATCCGGCTTTAAAAGTGTTGGAATTAACCGGCTAAGTATTGGCGTGCAATCTTTTAATGATGATGAACTTGGCGTTTTAGATAGAATTCACTCAGCCAAAGAAGCCGAGAATGTCGTAATAGAAGCATATAAATCAGGCTATAAAAATTTAAGCATAGATTTGATATATGCAATTCCAGGACAAACTCTGCGCTCATGGTCGTCCACGTTAAATAAGGCTGTAAAGCTGCCAGTAAATCATATTTCGGCTTATAATTTAATTTATGAAGAAGGTACTCCGCTATTCGATAATAGTGTAAACGGAAAAGTCCAGCCGGCATCAAATGATTATGAATCGAAATTATTTTACAAAACGGTTCATGAGCTTGGCGAGGCAGGATTCGAGCAATATGAAATATCCAATTTTGCTAAAGCCGGAGCGAAATGCCTGCACAATTTGAAATACTGGAGAGGCGAGCAATATCTTGGATTTGGCGCTTCTGCATGTGGCTGTGTTTCGGGTGTCCGATATAAAAATGTACCGGATGTACACAAATATATAAGTTCACTGAAAGAAAATACATTACCGGAAATAAGTTCTGAAATATTGACCAATAAGCAGAAACGAACAGAATTAATATTCCTGGGAATGCGCTCGGAAGGTGTGTTTTTAGATTATCTTTTGGAACCGGCTGATTTCGAAAAAATATTAAATTATATCGAAATGCTGCTCCAGATGAAACTGGCAACTTTGAATAAGGGTATTCTTAAACTAACAACTGAAGGTTATGCTATTTGCGATGAAATAAGTTTGAACCTGATTCCATAATTTTGAAGTTCAGAATGACAATATTTAGAACCACCTTTATTTCTTACTATCTAATTTTCTTGCAAAATATGCAGCTTTTTCGAGCGAGCGCATTATGTCGAAATTTTCTATATATACATTATCAGGGATAGGAAGCCGCGCCGGAGTGAAATTAAGTATAGCTTTAATACCGCTTTTTAAGAGTTTCTGTGATATTGAGAATGCTGCAGTAGCAGGTATTGCCAGAATCGCAACTTTTATATTATGTGAAACAATATTCTCTTCTAATGCCGATATATCATAACATTCGCAATCATGAATATTAACGGCAACCTTTGACGGATTATTATCGAATGCAACAACGATTTTCAGTTTCGGATGACGCTTCCAGCAATATTCCAAAACAGCCCTGCCAAGATTTCCAATTCCAATTAAGGCAGCATTTTGTCCAACAGGGTCGTCTAAGAAATTACTCAGAGCTTTAATCAATCCTTTAACCTGGTATCCATTTACCGGAGACCCCGGAAAACCTACAGCCATAAGGTCCCGCCTGACTTGAGCAGCAGTACGGTCGGCTAATTCGGCAAGTTTGTGGGAAAAAATATGCGCTTCGCCTGATTCTTCATAGCGAATCAGTAACTTTCTGTATAGAATCAGACGTTCGACAGACCTTCGGGAAATATCCATATTTTTTTCTGTGAATTTCATCACACCAAATTAGCAATTTTTTATTTGTTTTCAAAATAACTGAAAATTACTTCGTTATTTTTTAAAGGTATATCAAAAGAATAATACTTTTTTTAGCATGGATTTTGCTATATTGCTATTCGAAAGGAAAGAAAGTTATGAATAAATATAAAATAATATATCCCGATAAAGAAAAAATAATGGAGCTTCCACCATGGCGCTCTAAAGAAGTAAAAACCGAAAAAGAAGAAGCCATAGCAGCAGCTATAACAGAATTAAAGAAAAAGGTGTTTGCACCTAAAATAAAGGAAGAAATTCAAATTCTTCCTTATAAATCCGAATTTGAAGATGATAAACGACGCGATATTTTGTCTAATTTAGCCATATTAACTATGGAAAAACATAGACGTACTATGTTTGTTATCAGTCCAAAGTTAAAAGCAATTATAAGTGAGTTGAACACCCGTGTAAGGAAAAATAAAACAGTAGAGCCGCTGATTAAAATAATCCACTACTGGTTTTTATTAGACAGCAAATCGGGAGCAAGGACTTAATTACAGCCTATCTCAGTAAAAGTTTAATCCACTCAATTAGCTTAATAGGTCAAAAGTAAGGAATAAATCTAAAAAATGGAAGAATGTCATTCGTAAGCAAAGTGAAGAATCCAGTAACGGTATTGGGTCTGGATTCTTCACTTCGCTTACGAATGACATTCTTCTTGAATTTTTCGACGGTCGTCTAAAGCACAATTGAGGTTAAAAGAAAATCCTTAACATTCCTGTACTCTGAATATATTCGGTTTTGTACTGTCTGAGCGGCTTTTCGGCTGGACCGTTAGTAACTTTTGCATCATAAATCGAATCGAATCGCGAGCCATGACAACTGCATATAATTTCCGAAACTTCTTCCGGACTACTCTTTGGTAAAGGCAGGATGACCTTGGAAGCCGAAGGATTTACATTTCCAAAGCAACTATCATGAGTGCAAAGCGAGGAATAGCATTTGAATTGGTTATTTGTCAGCCAAACTAAAATTACAGGTATTCCGAAGTTTACGTCACGAAATTGTAGCATTATTCCCCAACCTTCATATTTTTCCCAATCCGGACGGAACTCCCCATCAACTGTATTTTGAATTCTAAATTGTTCTTTTAAATAATAGATGTCAATTTCTTTTGTAATTCCTAAAAGAGTATCGATTGTCCTGTCCAATTCGCAAGATGAAAGAGAAGCAGCCAAAGAAGGGCAAATAGCGGTTAATACGAATAATTTGAATCCGCCGGAAATCAGATTGCGTCTTGTATTATCAATATTAGTCAGTTCATTTTTTTGGGTTGGTGTAAGCGGTATATTTTGCTTAATTGGTTTCATCTTATCTTTGAATAATCATTTTAACTGCCTTGGAATTATCGTCCAATTCTATTCTAATAAAATACATTCCAACAGCAAGCTTAGAAATATCTAACTCAATTGAATAATGACCTGTTGCAAGAATTCCATCTTTAACCAAAATAATCCCGGAACCATTCAAATCACATATATAAATTTTAACTGATGAAGTTTTTTCAATTCCGTAATTAATAACCGTCCGGTCGGAGCAGGGATTTGGTATATTTTGAGAAATATAAAACAAGTTTGAACTTTCGTCGGTAAATTCATTAACATTATTAGGAGGACCGGTATATGCTGGAATCGGGATTTTTAAATAACGACCGCCATCCCAGCTTACAGGAAAAGTACTTAAATCCCTGGCTGCAGGACCCTTGACGAATTTACCAACGGGATTGAACTGGCTGCCGTGTCCGGTGCATACGAAAATTTTTGTAGCCTGATTTAAGTCCTTGACCCATTTCCCTTCATGCGGACATAACTCCATAATACAGGAGAAATCCATTCCATACTTCTCTTTTGGCAATCTTGTAACTATTATTTTAGGGAAATAGCCGTCGGTAGGAGATATACCAATCCTAACGGAACCCCAAATTTCTTTCAGCATCGTATATTGTTCCAAATCGATATAATAATCGTTAAGTAAACAATCGCCTTTCTTTTTGATTTCGGGTTCCAATTTACCAAGAAGAATATGAGGAAAAGAAGCTGACATCACGCTTGCTGTGAATATTTTTTTCAGGAATTCCCTGCGTGTTTCGTTCATGGGATTACCTCATTGAATTCGGATTTTTATATTTGGGATTGCTCAAAAACTCATGGTCGGTCAGGGATTTCAGGAAAGAGAGTAAATCCTTTTTATCCTGCACTGTTAAATTAAGTGGTTTAATCAAAGTATCCTTGGTGTACCAATTCTTTCCGCCATTGTTATAATGCTCGATTACTTCTTCTAAGGATAGAATAGAGCCATCGTGCATATATGGTTTGCGAACCTCGATGTTGCGAAGCGTAGGTGTAAGGAATTTCCCTTTATCATTGTTTTTTCCGGTTATATAATACCTGCCGAAATCAAAATAATGAGCCGTGATGGCAGTATTGTGGAATAATCCGTCGGTAAAGAGAAATCCTGAATGGCATCGGGAGCATTTAGTCTTATCGCTGAAAAACAGTTCTTTGCCGCTAATTGCCGATTTATCCATTGCAGAGCTATCTCCGTGAATATATTTATCATAAGCCGAATTTCCGGAGATAAAAGTCCGAACGAAGGTTGCAATTGCTTTCGAAACATAATATGCCGATGGTTTGGCATCTTTACCGAATGCTTTTCGGAACATTTCAGGATAATCGGGTGTTTCTTCGAGTCTTTTTTGAAGAACGTTTGTATCGGAGCCAAGAATAAATGGAAGAAAGAGGCTACGATAAGCAGGCTGCTCGATTGCTTTTCCCCTGCCGTCCCAAAATAAATTTTTACGGTAAGCGGCATTGATAAGCGACATATTACGCCTGTACTCAGGTTCGTTGTTATTTCCTTTGCTGAAGTTGGTATTATCGGCAAATGCATTTTCCTGCTTCATGCAATGAGAGCATGAAGGCATATCTCCGTTTTTCGAAAGTTTTTTCTCATAAAATAAGCGTCTGCCAAGCTCGATTTTTTCAAGAGTAATCGGATTGTCCGGCGGTTCAGGAACAGGAGGAAATCCCTGAGGCACTGAGATGTTCTCATTGTTCGAAGAGTTCCGGCTTTGTGGTGTGTTTAGCGCGGTATTGCATGATAATAAAAGGGTGAAGTAAATCAATGTCAATACAAGTGCTGTCTTGTTCTGTATGTTCCTAATATTTATATATGGTTTCATCGGTTTATCAGCAATTTTTAATGAACTTATTTTGAATTTCTCGCAACAAAATAATTAAACATAAATTTTACAATACTCAATTTACAATTTATACTTAAATTTTCCAATTTTCATTCAAAATTGTAACTTTTGCATATATTATCGGTTTATTTAAAGAAATATTTTCGTAAATTAAAAATATTTTTTTGTTATGTTAAATAATTTTTGATTTTAAAAATGAACCGGAATATAAAAACAATATTAATTAAGGCTTTAGCCTTTTTTCCAATGGGAATCATTTTCGGTTGGGCTTTTCTTTTAATATCCTGCGAAGAAACAAATACAAATTCATATCAGGCAAAGGAAATAGACTATTCGAGGATTGAAGATTATCCGGGTTTTATTTGGTTCGAGCCTGAATTTAATATTTATTTCCCTGATACTTCAATTGTAAGACAGATAAAAGAATTATATAATCCCAAACAGAACAAATTCTTCTTCTATGTCAGCGTTACTTGTATATGCACCAAACAGCAGGTAGAATTTCCAAGAGTTGCCAAAGCGTTAAGCCTGGCAAACATCCCGGACTCTGCATTTAAAGTTTATTCATTAAATAAACCCGATTATGATTATCCATATAAATCCGTACTAAAAATCGACAGTTTGCCGGGTATTTATATCTTTCGTGACTCTCTGCCGGTTTATTCGGTTATCGATAGCCTCAGAGCAGGTGATTCTACTCAAAGAATTGAGAAGTATGTGCTTGAAGGATTGAAAAAAGCAGCAGGAATAAAGTGATAATACTTACTTCCCCGGCTTTTTAAACATGGAATCCTTGATTTCCAAACCGCCTTCTACCTTATCGAAAAACAAATTATTGACCATATTTCCTGCTTTAGTTTCAATAAGGTGCGGCACAACTACTCCTTTAATGGTCTTGTAATTTTTATAGTTCATTGTAATTTCTATTTCCTTACCCTGTTGCTTTGCCTTTGCTACAGTCCTGATAACCTGATAAGTCTTCGGGTCGACAAACATTTCAGCTTCTTGTTTATCCTTAGTAGAGAGCCGTAATTTTATTACCTCTTTACCGTCGAGTTTTGCCTTACCTTTCAATTCAACATTAATTCCTTTTTCCTTATAATCAATCAGGGGACCTTGAAGTGCCTTAGCTTGCTCCTTCAACTGCTCGATTAACTCTTCCGGTAGCTTCTCGGTTTTGTTTTTCTCGGAACTATAAAGCCAACCTTCCCTGCCGTTATATGTCTGGATAGCTTTTTGTTTATTATAGGATGCCTCGAGTCTGTAATAATATGGGATTCTATAGTAGTATGTAAAAGGTAGTTCAACACCCATGCTTTGCATCCTGCCGACTATTTTCCATGTTTTGATTTTATTATAGTTTTCAACTCCGCGGGCTTTCATCATTTTTTTGACGAAATCATCGCCGGACTCGGCAGTAACCTTCAAAGCTAATGTTATAAATAAAATTATAAATAAATATTTTCGCATTATTTCTCCAATTAAAATTTTATTTTAAATTGTTAGATTTTTCATTAATTAATTGGAAAAACCCCCTAACCCCCTTTGAAAAAGGGGGAATTTTTATTCCCCCTTTTTCAAAGGGGGTTAGGGGGTTTTTCTTCATTTTATTAAATTTCTTCCCTTCTATTAATCAGTTTCTTCAATCCTCCAGAAAACTACGCATTTTCAGCTTGAATTCCGTTCGTTCGCCGCCTTTGATGCCAAATTCCTCAAGCTTCGTATCGTCGGGAATGCCGCCCTGACACATGGCTTTCAATGCTTTAAGTTCCGATTTTGAGAATGTCTGGCTGTTCAGTACAAAGTCATCGAAGGCTTCATAAGTTATCGGAACTATTTGCCTGATTATATCCGACATAACTTCAGCATATACCCGTATTTCGTATTGTGCATGCTCATCCAACCGCAATTTTAAAAAATGGAATAAATTATGTAAGTCGATTTTCCAATACCATTCGGTATATGTCGAGAGGGGTAAATTTATTCTTGCAATTTCACGGGCTACATTTTTATTTAACATTTCATCGTATTCACGGAACAAACGGAATTGCGTGTCGCCAAGCATACCTATGATTTTTGCTGTTTCTTCGGCATCGATTTGCTCATCGCTTCGAGCCTGTTTGTTGGTCATGCTTTGTGCTCGGATTGCATTAGTTTCAGGTAAGTAACATTCTTCCTTCATTTCGGAATAGCGTCCGCTATATTCATTTACGTTTGCCGTTCGATGCCGTATCCATTGCCGGGCAACGAAAATCGGCAGCTTAACATGGAATTTAAACTCAACCATTTCAAAAGGCGATGTATGGCGGTGGCGCATCAGGTAGCGAATAAGTCCGCGGTCTTCGGATACCGATTTCGTTCCCTTGCCGTAAGAAACACGCGCTGCCTGTACAATCGATGAATCGTCACCCATTACATCCAACAGGCGCACAAACCCTTTATCAAGGCATTTATATTCTTTTCCGATTAACTCGGTGAATCGGTTATCGTTCACTTATATTCCTTTTTTGTTTAAATTGGAATAACAAAATTAACGATGTTTTTTCTTATTTTGCAACTTATTCGAAAATTCTTCGTTATTTTTATATAAATGGAATTTTTTTTTGGATAAAAAATAGTTTGTAGAAATGAATATTAAGGAGATAATAAAATGAATGTAAAAAGTTTGCTCGGAATATTGATGATAGCGCTCGGAGTGTTATTTATCTTAAGCCTGATGCAGGTCATATATTTTGAAAATGTTTTCTCAACCTGGTGGCCACTCGCAGTAATGCTTCTCGGATTATTTATAATTGCCAAGCACCGCCGTTCTGTATTTTCCGGAATGCTCGTTTTCGCGGTAGGAGCTATATTCCAGGCAAGGAATCTTGATATAATTCCGCACGGAGAATTTTGGAGCATTTTCGGACCCACTTTATTGATTCTTTTTGGAATAAAAATATTATTGCCATCTAAATCCTGCAAAGAAAAGAAGAGTATCAAATCAAATGTGAAAATTAATGATACCGATTTTGAAATCAATACGATTTTCGGGAACGAAGTGCATCGCCTTACATCCGATGTTACAACCGGCGAAGCAAATACTATATTCAGCCAGGCTGTTATTGATATGTCAAACGCTCAGCTAACGAATAACTCAGCTTCATTGGAAATAAATACTATTTTCGGTGAAACAAAACTTATCGTACCGGAAGGCTGGGATTTAAAATTATCCGGCAGTCCTGTATTCGGCTCGATTGAAAACAAAACGAGAAATATTTTTTCGGCTGATTCGAATAGTCCACGTCTTTATATCGATGCAACGGTTGTATTCGGAGCGCTGAAAATCAGGAACTAATTTAATTGTTAATTGTTAATGGTTAATGAAAAAAATTAAGAATTAAGTATTTAAAATTAAGTTATACCAAATATTATCTCATAAGTTAATAAATTGGAATAATGTCATTCAGAGCGAAGTGAAGAATCCGGTCCCTATCGTCCTCCGGATACTTCTCTTTGCAATGAATAACTTTCTTTTTATCTTATAAGACAAGCGGATGTGAACTCTAATTCTTAATTAGTAATTAGTAATTAGTAATTAGTAATTAGTAATTAGTAATTCTTAATTAGTAATTAGTAATTAGTAATTGGTAATTGGTAATTGGTTACTTTGCAATAACCACCTTCTCCGTAATTATACCGCTTCCTCCCCGCACAACGCATAAATACACGCCGCTGCGCCATGCTGAAACATCTATATTCAAAGGATTTTCGCTTTCTATTTTGCTTTCATAAACTTTCTCACCTAAAAAATAATAGATTGATGCTACTTCTCCACCACAATAGGCACGCAATCCTGTTTTTCGCCATAATCAACAACTATAAAATATAATCCGCTTGGTACATTGGAACAATCCCATTCAATCTCAGCGGTAGCTATTCCAGTTTGATTGAAAGAAATTTTATCTTTGCCGGAAATTAACTCTCCATATATATTATAAACTCCTTTAATGGCCTCCTTTAAATCATAACTCAAATCCCAAGAGACTTTAGCTTTAATGTAATTGCGTGCAGGTACCGGATAGGGTGGATATGCATAGAACTTAGATTGATAATATTTTTTCTCGACCTGCGGCTGCTCTATTACTAGAGATTGTTCTTTTATCATTAATCTATAATAATTTAACGGATGGACATCGTCGCTTAGCTTGGCTAAAGCTACGTTTCCTTTGAAAATGACAGATTCGAAAGAGGGAATACCCCATTGCCATTTAGCCGGTTGCCATTTGGTTAAATCATTTCGGTCGGTATTTTCTAAAAACGTTTTTTCGCCTACAATATAGAACTTCCTACCCAGATACATGATTCTTGCATTATAGTATTTATCAGTTTTCAACAGAGTATCAATGGCATTTCGCTTTCGGTCGTACATGAATAATCTTGCAGGCGAAAGTGTTGTGAAAAATACTGAATCTTTGTTATGTTCATAGAATTGGTTGAAAATAAAGTATCTGTCAATAGATAATATTGGTTTACTCGTCATTCCGCTGTCTTGAGTCTCACGAACCTCGAAACGTTTTATATCCGAATTGTATTTATCTTGAGTTGTCGTTAGCATAAGGAAATTTCTACAACTTTCCGGAATTATATGATGAATAATTTTCAATGAATCGTAATATAAAGAATCATATTTTAAAATTTTTAAGTTCGTTAGGGAAGTATCTATGAAATTGAAATTGCTATAATACTTTTTTGAAGAATTTGAGCCAGCATAAAAATAAGAATCATCAACTTTACAAACATTGCTGATAATATCACCACCTATTCGATTTGTTGAAAGGAAGCTAAATGTTTTACCTCCGTCCTTTGTAATAGCAAAATTGTTACTTATTGAACTTTTTTTACCCGTAAAAAATCCTTTTCCATTGTTATCAATGAATAATATATCTACATTATCGAAAGTTCTAAGATAGGTTGAACTATCAATTATTTTAACCGGTAAAAAAGTGTTGCCGTAATTTGTAGTATGATTCACTTCATTAGCATTGGCTGCATCATTCATGAAAACATAGGTTGAATCATTGATAATTGCCTTGGGGCTTCCTGTTAAATATGATATTAATTCCCATGATTTACCATAATCTTGAGACAGAAATAAGGATTTAATTACACCGGATAATATAATTACTGAGTCAAGACAAATAGATGGTTTATATCGCAATAAGACATTGTCAAGACCATCTGTGGTACTATACGGATTTAAAAAATATGGAACCGTATAATAATCGTTTATGAAAGGTTCAGAAAAATTTTTGAAAATACCGGCATTTTTATCTAATGTCTTAATATCATAATTATAAAGACCAACATTTGGTAGGTTCATTTTAGATTGTATAATCTTGGATTTATTTTCTTCTAAATGACCGATACAAATTTGATTGTTAATAGTAAAATAAGTATTGGGCAGCATACCTGAATTTTTAAAACCAAAAAATGAATCATTGGTATTCATAAAATTTGTATCAGGATAAAAGTAAGTCCATTTATTATAATTAGCATCCGTGTAAAAAAGATTCCCCTTAATGTTGAAAACAAGTTGATTTTTATAAGTTAGTAAATTGACAAGTGAATATATTGCAGGATTAGTTATATAAATTTTTTCATCCAATTTTATAAATCTTAATTCTGTCAAACTCTCCGGTAATATAGCAAATCCTTTGAATTTATTATTTAAGGCTAAAAATAAATTCCCATTAATATATTTCATATAATTATCAGTGTAAAAATTTGGACTACCTTCCGGTATAAAATTTTTATTAATATAAGTATTAATAATAGTATCAGAATAATAATTTTCAAAAATAAAATTTTTATCAAAGCGGAAGATACAATTCAAACTACGTATAAAAATATAATTGTCGCTGATTTCAAGATTGATAAATTTATCACCATTTGACAAATCAAACTTTAACTTTTTCCAATTTTGCCCATTATCAGTTGATTTTACGATATAACCCGTATCTATCACTCCATAGATTGTATCGTTAAAATTTACCATTTTTCTAATTTCACCATAATCATGTAACGAAAATTGCTTCCATGAATTCCCTTTATCCGTTGTCATCATATAAGCGCCATTACTCCCGTAAACTAAAATATTTTTACCTGAAGATACTATCCCGAAATAATGAACATTCATGGGCATTAAATCAAAGTTTAATGCTTTTGTTTTAACATTAATTATTATTAACAAAACTGTTAAAATTATTAAATAATTGATTTTCATATATAATCTCCTATTTTAAAATATACCATGTCGACTTTGCAACCGGCATGGTATTTTAATTACATTTAATTCTTACTAAAAAACATTATTCGCTTTCTGGTGGGTTACATCCGGTATATTGACAATCTATCGTCCAAGGGTCATCGTCAAATGGATGTTCTGTTCCCTCTCCAGTTCTTGTTTCTGTACATCCTGTTGGATTATAAACAAGGGGATTGGGAGTCGATGATGTTAACCAATATTTTGCATGTGGAGTGCAATTCGGGTCAAGATCGCAATCCGGTGTACAATTACACCAACACCAAAAGTATTCTGCGGAGCAAATTGAATAACAATTATCAGGATCTGCTTCAAGAGTAATTTGGCTGCCATCCCAATGCATTGTCATACATATAGGATGCGTAATTCTAACATGTGAAAATCCGATATCGCAGGGACGTTGACCACAAAATGTACTCAAATTTTTAAGGATGAATCTAGTGATTTCAGCCTTTATTTGTTCAACCGTATAATTAGGGCAATTATACTGAATTTGAGATACAACGAATTCATGGGGATTATTTCCTGTTGCATCACATTTCCAACACACTTCGAATGAAATATTGCAGCCATTCCAAGAGAATCCAATACTTTGACATATTTTTGGTTGCTGACAATCATAACATGTAGCCTTTACCTCCTGACTTACCATAAAAGCAATAAAGGTGGTAAGTATTAGATAAACAATTTTTTTCATTACTTCTCCAATTTAATTATTTATTAGTTAATTTGTAAATCTTGAATGGGGCTGCCGTGTAAACTTTTCTTCACGAGCTTTGCCCGGCAGCGTTCAGCCCATTCTGACGAAACGTGGAGTCGGTGGGGCAACCTTCCGGCTCTGCTATTTTTTATGCCCCTGTTAATTGGGTTTGAGCATTTTTCTTCTCCTAATTTGTTGAGAATTTTTTCAGCTTATGCCAAGACCGTTTAGTCCGGCTAAGCATTTATTTTTTACTTTTTGAAAAATTTTCGTCACAGCCTATACTGTATATACGAACGAAAGTCCATTTTTTGGAATGAAATTCATTATTTAGGTTTTCCTAATATTTTTTTAAAGAGAAAAGATGAGACAGCCTCATCTACATCTTCTCATTTTCCTCCCTGATTCTTGCTTTTCTGCATAATATAATCGCCTTCCTATACTTCTTATAGACCTTATCAGGGCTGCATTTCAGTAATTCAGCTATCTCCCTTATATTACATCCATCGCAAAATTTAAGTCTAATAATTTCCCTCAAATCGAGTGGGAGTCTCATTACAAGGTAGTGAAATTCATCGAAATTCTCAAATTCATCTTGTGTAGTGTAGCTGATAATGTTAATAACAGAACTACTATCAATATCTGCTTCATTATTATCTGGTGTTAATCTGACAAATTTCCTATTCTTTCTATATAAATCTATTAATTTACTTTCTGCTCTTCTTTTAAGAAAATTAAAAATTTTAAGGGTTGGTTTGTGCTTATATTTTTCCCGTTTTTCTTCAATAGGTTTGGAAGGTAAAGTAACCTGTATAGATTTTTCATACAGAAATAACTCATGATAAGCTTCACAAACGCAATCGGCAATATCATCCTTTCGGATATTTCCAAATTTCCGGTTTAATAATGATGTCACTTTCTTTATTATTGAAGTTTCCATCTTAATCTTTTCCTAAATCTTTATGTATAAATCAAACGGCACAGGGTAATTTAAGGGAATTTTCTTCGAAGCATGGCTCCTCCGGCTAACTTCTTATGATTATTTTTTTCATGATTAAAGATGCAAATTTTCTTACATCGACTATTACAATTGCAAATATAATAATGAATTTTAAAAAACAGGTAAACAGGAAGTAAACAGACGATTAATTTTTATTCATTTTTATTTTTCCAAAATGAATATATAACCTACATTTGTGATACATGCGATACAATCAGGGTTTCCACCTGCCAGTTCAATTTTTTTTTATTTTATTTATTATCGATTTTAAGTTATACTTGTCTTCACTATAATTTTCCTTGGCGAAATAATCAAAAAGTTCTTTATACTCTATAACGCTTCCAGCCTGCATTGCCAATATTTCGAGTATCTCATATTCTATCTTTGTAAAAAATACCATCTCGTTATTTACTTGAACGGTTCGGGCATTAAAATCCATATTGAAATTACCGGACCTGAAAAACGGGAAATTCATTCTTTTATGGCGTAAGACAACTTCAACTTTGGAATAAAGAGTATCCATGGTCCAGGGTTTGGCAATGAAATCATCGGCTCCCATTTGCAGAACAATAGGCATTTCGGTAAGTTCCCTTCTGCCGGTAACAACAATTATCCGGACATCATTATTAAATTTCCTGATTTCCGTTATTACATCTCTTCCATCGCAGTCCGGCAGGTTTAAATCTAAAAGTATCAATGCGATTTCTTCTTGCTTAAGAAGTTCAATTCCTTTGCACCCTTTTTCAGCAGATAAAGTCCGGTAGCCGTGAAAACCAAGTAGTAATACCATGTTTTCTCTGGTTACTTGGTCATCTTCTATGATTAGGATTTGGTTCATGAAATATATTAAGATTTCTGAAATATCAATATTGCTAAAGAATCATCTTCAATTTAACAAAATTTTACAATTTTTACAATAGGGAGGTTCTAAAAATTGGCATTCCTTCGAATGCAGGAATCCCCTGAATCGCTCTGGGAGGAGATTCCTGCATTCGCAGGAATGACAATCTGTAATTTTAGAACCTCCCAATAGTATTTTACAAAAGTAATGTCAACCTAAAATAACCGGTTCAATCAAGGATGATTGAACTACTATTTTATTGAAATTAAAAGTAGTACAATTATCCCTGATTATTTATTTTATCCCCGGCACTATCCGCTATTTTGTATAAACATCCAATGTTTGGCAAACATTGGATGTTTGAATCAAATCTGGCATATAGTTTGATAATTAAATAAAAGACTTTTTATTTTGATAATTTATTATTAATTGATTATCTTTGAGGTCTTGATTATTAGGAATAAGAAAAATATGGCATTTTCGAGAAGAGATTTTCTTGCGGTTGCGGCTACATCGCTGATTTCGACAAAGCTTTTAGCCAAAGAATTAAAGCCCGGCGAAGCGGAAACCATTGCTTCCAATAATGCCGAGCTTGTCAATCCAACTGAACTCGCCTCGAAAAGAATTCTTCCCCGGGCATTGTCCCGTGGCGCTAATATTGCCATAACAGCGCCTGCAAGTCCGACTTCTATTTATGAACTTAGAAATTGCATCAGGGTCCTGAAGAAAATGGATTGTTCAATCGAAATCGGTGATACGATTAAACGCCACAGTTCGAAAGACCGCTACCTATCTGCTCCCGACGAAGAGCGCGCGGCAGAATTCATGGAATATATTAACAGGAAGGATATCGATTGTATAATCTGCGGCAGAGGCGGCTATGGCACTATGCGTATCCTCCCTATGATGGATTATGAAGTTATAAAAAATAATCCCAAAATTATAATCGGATTCAGCGATATTACCGCCCTTATCATAGCCATTCATCAGCTTACCGGAATGGTTTGCTTTCACGGTCCCGTGGCAATTTCATCATTTGGTGAATTTTCCGAGAAATATTTCCTGAAAGTTATCTTCAAAAACGAAGAATTCGAGCCATTCGATATTAAATTGAAAGATACAATTACCATAAATTCCGGAGTTGCCGAAGGTGTTTTAATCGGGGGAAATTTATCTATGCTGGTAAGCACTTTGGGAACCATGTATGAATTCGATGCAACCGATTCCATCCTGTTTATCGAAGAAGTTTCCGAGCATCCATATAAGATTGACCGTATGCTAACTCAGCTCTGGCTTGCCGGCAAACTTCAACAAGCTAAAGCCGTCGCATTCGGTGAATTCAAAGGTTTGAACGCAAAGAAATCCTTCTATCCCGGAGGTTCGTTTACAATCAAACAGGTTATCGAATCGCGATGTTTGGAATTGGGTATCCCTGCTATTATCGGATTGCCGGTTGGCCATGATAAATCAAATATTACAATGCCGCTTGGAATCAAGGCACGATTGGATACGGAAAAAAAACTGCTGACTTTTCTCGAATCCCCTGTTAAATCATAACCCGGGCATTCATAATTCAGGTGCAGACTTGTAAACACCGTTTGCGTAATTTAGCACTCCACATCAAATTATTAATTTAAAAAAACAAAGAACTTGCATTTTATAAACAGTTTTTGTATTTTAATTTTTTCGATAAACATATATACGAATTATTAGATTGTCTACATGTTTCGAATATGAATAATAAAATTATAAATGATGAGATATTTTTAAAGTTTGAGTACTATCCAAAAAACGAAAATTGAATTCCAAAGTACAACTTTGGAATTAGTAAGTCCTTGATAGAACTCATTCCAAAATTCCGATTTTGGAATTCAATTTTCACTAAAAATGCTTTTTAGAGTTGACTCAATCTTTATAAAATATTGCTTTTGAAAGATAGTTTAACTAACAAAGTTCAAGTATTAATTGGTAAAAATATTTTTGGGTTATTAAAGAGAACCACAAAAAAAAAAATCAAGGAGAGCTGATGACAGGAAAACCTTTGCACTTCGATTCCGACAATTCTGATATTCTGTGTGCATATCAGGCTGAAACAAATGGTGAATACTTTCAGGCAATAGAATATTACAAAAAAGCTTTGGACAAAGACCCTGAACTGGGTGTTGTTTATAAACATATAGGCAATGTTTATTATCGTGTGGGGATGTTAGACGAAGCAGTAACGTATTTAAAAAAGTCAGTCGAAATCCTGCCTCAATTTCCAACTGCCAGGTATGAGCTTGGATTAGCTCTTTATCGCCAGGCAAATATGAAAGCAGCAATAGATTGTATGTCAAAGGTAATTGAGTTAGACCCGGACTTTCTAATGGCTTATTATTGGATGGGTATTATACGTTTCCATTGCGGAAATCTGGGACGTGCCCGCGAGAATTTCCGGCATGTTACCACAACACGACCGGATTTTACAATTGCATTTTATTATCTCGGGCTTGTCAATGCAAGACTTGGCAGATACGATGAGGCTGTCGAATGTTTTCTTGTTGTTATAAAGAAAAATCCCGAAAGTCCCGAATCATACACAATGCTCGGTGAAGTGTATTTAAATATGGATAAGAAATTCGAAGCGAGGCAATATTTTATGAAGGCTCTCGACCTCGACCCTGATGATAGAAAAGCAAGGAATGGATTATCGGCTTTGGATGTTTATAAGGAAATAGAATTCTAATGAATGATTTTGTTCCAAATACTTGATTGAAGGAAAGTTTATTTTGCAAAAAAAAAATAAGCAATTTTCGCCGTCAACATACGGATTTCTTCGATGCGGAGTAGCTTCGCCAGAGATATTAGTTGCAGATATTGAATTCAATACCAAAAAAATTATAGAATTAATTGATGACGCTGTCAAAGCAGGATGCTTTTTTATTGTTTTCCCGGAATTATCTTTAACCGGCTATACATGTGCGGATTTATTCCTGCAAAAAACACTGCTCGATAGCTGTTACCCTGCAATTAGTGAAATTGCACACCACACAGCAAAAACAAAATCTACCATTATCCTCGGAGCGCCAATCCGTTCAGGAGGGAAATTATTTAACTGCGCTTTCTTCATTTCCCAAGGTGAAATCAAAGGTATAGTCCCTAAAACTTTTATTTGCAATTATTCGGAATATTACGAAAAACGTTGGTTTGCCTCATCAAAAGAGAGAACTGAAAACGAAATATTGATTGAAGGTAAGCCTGTGCCATTTGGAGAAGATTTGCTTTTCGAAGCCGAAAATTTCCCTGATTGCAGGATAGGAATAGAAATATGCGAGGATTTATGGGCAGTAGTTCCGCCGAGTTTTTCCCAGAGCTTAGCAGGAGCAACTATTCTTGCTAATTTATCTGCAAGCAGCGAGGCGTTAGGCAAACAGGAATACAGAAGGGAATTAGTAAAAGGACAGTCTGCACGTTGCTTTGCATTGTATCTTTATTCTGCAGCAGGTTCAGGGGAATCAACTACCGACTTAGCCTTCGGAGGCGGTAGTATTATTGCGGAAAACGGATTGATTCTATCCGAGACTGACAGGTTTTCTTTCGATAGCTGCATTTCTTATGCCGATTGCGATTTGGAGCTAATGACTTCGGAACGAATGAGGAATACTTCATTCGGATTTGAAGACCAAAAAATGAAGTATAGAAAAATAACCTTTACTCTTCATGAAGAAAAAGCCGGTGAACTGCTTCGAAGTTATCCGAAAATGCCGTTCGTTCCTGCCTCCATTGAAAAACGCTCTGAAAATTGCAGGGAAATTTTTTCTTTGCAAAGTGTTGGATTATCAAAAAGAATTAAACATATCGGATTGAGAAACGTGACGCTTGGTATATCGGGAGGATTAGATTCCACCCTTGCTTTACTCGTTTGCGTAAAGTCGTTCGATAAATTGAATCTTCCAAGGGCTGGTATTCATGCAATATCAATGCCCGGATTCGGCACATCGACAAGAACAAAAGATAATTGCAAAGCGCTTGCAAAGCTGCTCGGAGTAAGCTTTCGTGAAATTTCAATCATTGACACAGTCGATGCGCATTTCAAGGATATAAGCCATGACCCGAAAAATCATGATATTGTATTCGAAAATGCACAAGCTCGCAGGAGAACTCATATTTTGATGGATATAGCAAACCAGGTTGGGGGTATTGTGGTAGGTACAGGAGATTTGTCCGAGATTGCACTTGGCTGGAGTACTTATTCCGGCGACCATATTTCAATGTACGGCGTTAATTCAGGTGTGCCGAAAACCCTCGTAAATTACCTGATTGAATGGTGTGCCGAGCAGGAGTTTACCGGCAAAACCTCACTCATTTTGCATGATATATGCAATACACCGATTAGTCCTGAGCTATTACCCGCAGGCTCCGACGGAGAAATACTTCAGCAGACCGAAAAAACAATCGGTCCCTATATCCTGCATGATTTCTTTTTGTATTTTTCTATAAGAAAGAATTTTTCTCCGGATAAGATATTATTCATAGCAAACCATACATTTGGAGATATATATCAGGAGAAAGAAATAAAAAAATGGCTCCGTGTTTTCTACGAGCGCTTTTTTGCGAATCAATTTAAACGTTCGTGTATGCCGGACGGCGTTAAAGTAGGCACAGTAGCGCTATCGCCGAGAGGCGATTGGAGGATGCCATCCGATGCAAGTGCAAAGGTATGGCTTGATAAATTAAAATAAAGATTACAATTTAGCAGAAATGAATAACGAACAAGGATTAACGAATTAAGATTTCAGTAGAGTTATCAAAATACGGGTACAAAATCATAAATCATAAATCATAAATCGTTAATCCTTGCTCTTAAATCATGGTATCAATAAATAAATAATTTTTAATATTTTTGAAAAATGGAAGATAGGGATATTAAAATAGTTCTTGCCGATGACCACGAAATAGTCCGGGTCGGAATCAAAAGGCTTCTATCGATGGATAAATCTTTAAAAGTCCTTGATGAGGCTCCAAATGGCGATGTTGCGATTAAATTGGTTGCATATCATAATCCCGACATTGCACTTCTGGATATCCAAATGCCGATTATGGACGGTATAGAAGCGGCGACAAAAATTAAAGCAGACATGCCACATGTGTTTGTTGTAATGCTAACCGCTTTTGAAGATTATCCACACGTCGAAAAGGCGCTTACAGCAGGCGCCGACGGTTATTTATCGAAGGATATCGGTTCGAAGGATTTAATTAGCGCTCTTCATACGATAATGCATGGTGAAAGGGTTTTTTCACGCTCGATTATAAAACTATTGCAGAAACGGTATCCCGAAACCGGTGTAGATGCGTCGCCTGTTATTATTTCTAAACGCGAGCAGGAAATTTTAAATCTTGTAGCTATTGGAAAAACGAGCAAGGAAATTGCCGACAAGTTATTTTTAAGCATAAGGACTGTAGAGTCCCACCGGTACAACGTAATGCAGAAATTGGGAATAAAAAATGCAGCAGGACTTGCCCGATACGCATTGTCCTCGCAGTCAATTTTAAAATAAATAAAATGGATATTAAAAGTTTCAGGGAATATTGCCTTGCCAAAGATTATGTTACGGAAGATTTCCCTTTCGATAGGACTACGCTTGTTTTTCGTGTAGGCGGAAAAATTTTTGCTTTTACAAATATCGATGCCGTTCCTTTTAGTTGCACTTTAAAATGCGACCCTGCACGTGCAATCGAACTTCGGGAAATGCACGATGAAATAACGCCCGGATGGCATCTGAATAAAAAACACTGGAATACAATCAAACCGTCCGCAAAGTTTGATTCCCACCTTTTTTACGGATTGGTTGACCATTCATACAACCTTGTCTTTAATTCCCTGACAAAATCAGAAAAGAAAAATCTTTTGAAGCAAGTTTAATACTAAATTGAGTTCAAACAGACAAGGATGTCTGTTCTACTGTTTTTGGTAGAACAGACATCCTTGTCTGTTTGAACGCAATTTGGTATAATTAATAAAACACTTTTTATAACATTTCGTCTATAATATTGACTTATTGATATTTTGAATTGTCGGACATTAGGATGAAATCGCGAAAAAGAGAAAAATATTTTCAGATAAATACTTACGAAAAATCTACAGATTTCCTGAAAACATCAACTAAAATAAGTATAGAATCAATTAACCGCTTAAAGAAAGAATTATTCTTCTCTTCAATACCTAATGTGGCAGTAATACTAATTCTTGCGATTGTATTATTCCTATCGAATATTAATCTATCCTTCGCCCAATATGCTCAAAACGAGAAGCAGCGATTAGGTGAATCTTATGAAAAAACAGGCGATATTAAAAGCGCTGCCCGTATTTATAAAGAAGTATATGATGCAAATCCACAATCCGAACCTGCATTCCAGGGTATCGTTCGCACCTACACTCTTTTGAGCCAGTATTCCGACTTGTTAGATATAGTAAAGAAAAAAATCGAAAAAAGCGAAACGATGCAACTGCACTTGCTTCTTGGAGAAATGCTCTGGAGGACGGGCAAATTCAAAGAAGGCGAGGAAATATGGAACGCAGCTTCGAAAAAATATACAACGAGTCCTAATTTCTATCAGGACCTGGCAAAGATACAAAACAATCTCCGCTTAACCGACCGGGCAATAAACACCTTGATTTTAGGCAGGAAGAACTTAAAACAGGATAATTTGTTTGCTAATTTATTAAGCGTTCTTTATATAGCCGTTGGCGACCATGTCAACGGGACTTCGGAAATATTAAACAACTTTTATGCGACTAACGATTTATCCACGGCACAGGGACAGCTTTATGCTTTTATGACTAAAGATGAAGCAGCCAATTATATCTTAGAGCGCCTGGAATCGGAAACATCAAGGAATTCAAATAACGTCCCGTTACTCATGCTTTATGCATGGGTTTTAAAAGCTTCGGTTAAGTATGAACGCGCTCTCGATATGTATCAATTAATTGATAAAAAGAGAAATGCCCAGGGCGCTGAAATAATTGGTTTTGCTGAAACGGCGCGCAACGATGGTCAATTTGATATCGCTCTTAAAGCATATTCTTTAATTATAGATTTGGGCAAAAGCAACCAATTTTATATTTCTGCATTGTATGGATATACCCGTACATTTGAACAAAAATTGAGCAAAGAAAATAAACTTAGCGGTGATGAAGTAAACAGGATAATCGACCGGTATCGAAGAATTGCCATTGAATTTCCCGGGCAGGTTATTGCAGCAGAATGCCGCGTCAGCATTGCTTCCCTTGCTGAAAACCACCTTGGCAACATGGAAATGGCAATTAATGAACTCAATCAGATAATTCCTCAATATCAGGCGACAAGGTATTCGGCAATAGCCCTGAATAAATTAGGCAGGATTTATATACTGAAGAATTTTCCGGATTCTGCAAAAGTATTATTCGGCAGGGTTATCCGAAGTTATAGGAATTTAGCTCCCGAGGAAATTATAAGAGCGCAATACAATTTAGCATTACTCGAGTATTTCTCCGGCTCGATGGATACTGCTTTGGTTATGTTCTCTGAAGTAGCCGCTAATGCCAACTCCGATTTGGCAAATAATGCTCTGGAAAAAGTTTCATTGATTGAGCAAAATAAGGAACTCGTCAAAGCCCTGGCAACTTATGCTAACGCTGAATTTCATGAAATTCGCAAACAAACGGATACTGCAGTAGCGCTTTATTTGAATACGGCTGATTATGCACAGGGTGAGGATTTGGCTGAACAAAGTATGATTAAAGCTGCCCGTTTATCTATGGAAAAAAATAATTTTTCTCTGGCAAATTCAATTGCAGATACTTTATTGGCAAAATATCCCGAAACAATTTATGGCGACGAGGCTATGCTGATTACCGCTAAGGTTCAATTTCAGTCAGGTAAGAAGGAAACTGCATTAACAATTTTCTCAAGCCTGCTCAATAAATACCCTAATTCGATATATTCCCAGGAAGTGCGCGATGCAATTCGCCGCATCAGAAATGACAAAGTTCAATAATAGAGATATACATTTCTCTTTCATAAAGAATCTTATAAGTTCATACCGGTAACTGATTGTGCATGAAGGGTCATTATTGATTGTCATTCTGAGCGGAGCGAAGAATCTTCTTGTGAAATCTGATTCTTCTTTATTACTATGACATCCCGAATATCTTATACCCTAAAAAATAAAAATCATTTGTTTTAGCAGATTCTTCGCTTCGCTCAAAATGACATTCTTCCTGACTTTTCACACAGTCTTATTCGCAGGAATGAAATTTAGTTGGAATATCAAATCAGTTTTTTGAATTTCAATTATTAAAAGATAAAATTTTTCATCCGAAAATGCGTTTATATTTTATAACTATAATTTATTTTTATTATAATATAAAAAAAATTATAATAAAGTGTGACAAATTGGGTTTTCAACTGTTATTTATATTAGTGGAATTGACGAAAATATAAAAAGGTAAATAATAGAATAATAAATATTAAAAAAATTACATCGAGCCATGAAAAAAGCTTATAAAACAATGACAGACGAAGAACTTTATCGTGCCATGGCAGATGATAATGCATATGGACGTCATTGTTTTGATGAGATATACCTGCGGCATTCTTCGAAAGTTTATACTTATTGCAAAAAAGTTCTTGGAGATAGTGATTTAGCCGATGATTTATTTCAGGAAACTTTCATTAAATTCTTTAATAGCAGTAAATCAGGTCGCGAGATGACTAACGTTGGTGCATTTATATTTAAAATAGCCCGGAATTTATGCCTTAACGAAAAACAGAGGAAGCATCATACATTCGTTCCACTGGATGAATTAAATATGCCATACTATGATGATTTATCGGATTCCAAAGAACGGGAACAGTTTTTACAGACAGCGTTGGATGCCCTGCCGAGAAAATACCGGGAAATGCTTATTTTAAAAGAATATTTAGGATTGACATACAATGAAATTGCAGATATGCTCGAAACAACTATGGCAACCGTACGAATACGGATATACAGGGCAAAAACCAAATTAAGGGAACTCCTGGTTCCTTATTTGGAACAATGAAAACTAATTATGAATTATGAGTTATTAGTTATGAATTATGAGTTATAAAAATGGTATTTGATTTAGGATATGGATGACAGGATAAATCAAAACATCCTATAATCCTTAAATCCTATAAATCCTAATTCAGACAATATTAAAAAAAAGATAATTACAATGGAGATATTATGAACGATGGCACCTATTCATCACCATCCGAACAGTTAAGCGCCCTGCTCGACGGCGAGCTTAGCGCAACGGAGTCATCACCCCTGTTTTATGAGTTAGCAAATAACCCTGAACTACAGGAAGAAATGCATCAGATGTTAGCAATGAAAAAATTATTTCAGGGAACATCCATAATTCCGCCTGATAATCTGAAGCATAGAATATTGCTTGGCGCCGGACTTGGAATTACTGCCGGTTCGGTTATTCCACAAAGTACAATTAGTTCATTTTTTCAAAATGCCGGTCAATTCCTTCAAACTCACGGCTTCTATATGGCATTATCCGGTGTGGTAACAGGATTAGCAACAACACTTGCACTTAATTGGAATGCATTATTCAATGCTCCCGAAAAAGCCACTGCTCCTCTTATTGCACAAAAGACTGAAAACTTTCAAACACCTGAGCAGCAAAAGCCGGAAGTAATTATCAAATATATTGAAAAGAAAGTTTTTATTCCGGTTGAAAAGAAAATATTTGTACAGGTTCCTGCTGAAGCGAATATCGCTTCAAAAGAAGACAATATTCCTATTGAACCAGTCCAACCTGCTTTCGATAAACAATTATACCTTGCATCCAAACCTATCGGAAATAAGAATTATTTTGCAAACGATTTTGCGAATAACGGATTAGGACACATGATTTTACCTAACACTCAAATTGCTCCTCGTGTTCCTAATAAGGCATTCCGGACACAAACAGAAGATAAAAATAAATTTTCGTTTACATTAAGGCAATTTGCAGCAGCTTCAATACCAACGGTTGATTTAAAACCAATTTCAGAGCCAACATTAAATAATCTTGCGCTATCATTGATGTATTTTATCAATCCCAATCATGCTTTTGGAATTGAAATAGGTCAGGAAAATATTGAGCAGCAATTTACCGGAATGGATGGAAATAAAGAGATAACCTGGACACAGAATTACCTTGCTTTTTGGACAGGTGGATTATACCAGTTCTCTTTTGATCCGATTGAGAACCTGGGTGATATTATACCCTTTACAAAAATATTTCTTGGGGGTACAAGAGTAGGTCCTTATGCAAAGACATCTTTCGGATTTCGTTTGCCTCTTTCAGAAAATGTAGCAATTATGAGTGGGTTAGAATATAGTTATCTGTATTATCAGTTTCAAGGTAAAAATTTCAACACTCAGAAATTTGGCGCTACTTACGGCTTAGTAATTAAATTTTAAGGTGATAAAATGAAAAAGTTAAAGTATTTTACTTCACTAAATAAAATTAATAAAAATTCCAACTTGGTAATTACTTATACATTACTAATATTTCTAATTATTTTTCTTTCCTGCACTTCACCTTTAGATGTACCTGCTAACAGAAAGAAATTGGAGACAGGAACTAAACAAGAAATTATTGATATTGTTTTAAGCACAGATGAGATGCAATTTGGGTTTGTTTCTTATACATCGACCAAAACAATACAATTTAAAATTACTAATAATTCAAAAAAGGATGCCGTAATAGATTCAATCAAAGCCAAAAATCACCCGGATATGTTCTATTTTTATGGAGATGATATTTTTCCTGTTAAAATTGCAAGTGGGAAATCCAAAGAATATATGATTTTATTTAATGCAAAAGAACTCGGCGAATTCAGCGATGTTATAACATTAAACGGTTGGGATAAGTATTCAATAAAATGTGAGGCTAAAGTACCTTACGTTGAAGCAAGAGACCTTAATTTCAATGAATATAGCATATTGAGTCCAAGTCCAAGACCTAAGGGAATAATTATTTTTAACAACTCAAATGTAAAAATCACTATTAATACTTATAAACTTATTGACCCGGAAAATAGTTTTTTCATAACTGATTCCATTAAATCTATTGATATTGACCCTGTAAATACACCTTTTGGTACAAATAAAGCTGTCATAAATATAGCTTTTATTCCTCGAATGATAAAAGCATATAATGCAAGAGTTGAATTCGATATAACTGCACCATCAAATATTATAAAAAATGTTGCGGAGCTATCAGGCGTTGGAAGGCAATAGACAACATATAATTTGAAGATTAAAAGGTGTAATGAAACTTAAATTTTTATCGATTTACTTTATATATTTTCCATTCATAATTCCATGTTTTTATACCCGGCACAATACCAATGAATGTCAAATCATCCGGCTTGAAATTCTCTGATTTTAACTTTATATAATCAATATTTAGCTGCCAGCCTATAACATAATCTATTTTACTATCTTTGATATACTCAATATTTTTCCTGTTTATTAGGGAGATATAACAAGGCTCGTTAACTACTCCATCCAGATTCACAACCTTGAGGTTCCCGGCAAAATATGATAAAGCTCCGGTTTGTGAACTTCCTATCTTTGTACCTTTTGGGAAATAGTTGTTTGCCCATAAACCGATTCTCATATATCCCCCTTTCGATTCGACGGTATTAACAATTAAATTCGAATAATAAAGTTGTACGAATGATAACGAAATAATGATAGAGTAAGAAAAGTTAATAAAGAATCTTTTTATTTTTAATCTCCCGGATACAATTAGCTGGTCAAATAAAAATGATAAGATTAAAAAGAAGGCTATGGTTAATTGGAAAAAATACCTGTCAAAAAACCAATTTGCCGGTATAAAAATAAGATAGGACAACACTAAACACGAAGTAAAAAGTAAAATAATTAATAGTATTTTTTCCTGAATAAAATTTTTAATTATTACTGACCACAATTTCAATTTTATGGCTAATGAAAGATATGCTAAGATTATAATTATTGAAATATAATTATAAGGAAATGTAGAAATAAATAACCAATTTATCAATAATTTAATGTACTGGAACAAAGTCCTGATTTCGTAGGGATGGAAACTCATTAATCTTACGGCTTTGCCGCTAATGGGAAATATTGCTTCTGTATAATAATATGAATAAATAGCCCAGGGGGCATAAGCTAAAATAAAGCCAAGAAGAATCCATATTAATTTACGAAGTAATATCTGACATGTTGTTGATAACTTAAAGAGAAACCCCCTTACCCCCTTTGAAAAAGGGGGAATTAAAAATCCCCCTTTTTCAAAGGGGGTAAGGGGGTTTCTCTTATAAATAATATGTTGATAAGCTAATATCAAAATGTAAATTGCGCAAAAAATAGCATTATCCAATCTTGCAAATACTGTTAAACCTAAAATAATTCCCAATAAAAAAAATAATTTTCCTGAATGATTTTCTGCTTCAAATAGACGATTTTTTAAAATATAATAACAAGACAAAACTATAAAGAATACCGAAATCATTGTTTCCATGCAGTTTGCCGTTGTTTTGGTTACATAAGGACTAAGAGCCCACAAGAGCATTAGTAAATATATCGAATGAAGCGACTTGAATAAAATCCTCCCGATTTTACATAAATAAAACAATGCGAGAAAGTCGAATAAACACAGCAGCAGCAGGGCTATTCTTATTGGTGCATATAAATCAGCAGGAAAAAATTTATATACCGGCGCCATTAAAAAAACATACATCGGCTGAAATCCGTTTGTATAATTATCACCATAAACAGGACGGAAGTCATAAGAAATATTTTTTGCTATTTTCAGGGATAAATATGCATCATCTGGAATAGTGTTGTCGTCTAATATTTCCAAAGGTCTAAGCGCTATGCTTAGCTTTAGGACTACGTTCAATAAAAAAAGGAAAATTATTATTTTATCAATTTTCAATTTGGAATTTTCAATTTTCAATAAATTTTTAATATTTAATGCTAAATTAATAATATTTGAATTAGAAATTCAATGAAAATTAAAAAATTGAAAATTAAAAATTCTTTTTTGAGGAATGTTGCTAATTCTGATTAATTGGCTACCCTGCCGAAGCAAGCAAAATTCTTGCTTAAGTATGAATCATCCAAAGATTGCCTAATAACACCCTTAGAACTTGATGCATGAATGATTTGATTATTACCGGCATAAATTCCAACATGAGTAATTCGGTTTTTCAAACCGAAGAAAACAAGGTCGCCGACTTTTTTATCTCCATCGCTGACTTTCTTAGAGAAGTCATATTGCTCGGCTGCAGTTCTCGGTAGAGATATACCAAAGGCAGAAAAAACATTTGATACAAAGCCGGAGCAATCAGTACAGTTAATACTTTCTCCGCCCCAGCAATATGGCGTTCCAAGCCACCGCTCAGCTTCTCTTACAAGCTCGGTTTCATTTTCTTTCAGGATTAAATTCTGATGAGGATATTCTTTCTTAATTATAGGTTTTGAAGCAAATCGTACGGATGCTGAGCATCCCGGGATTAGGATAAGGACAATGCCAAATATAACGAGCTTTTTAATCAAAAAGTAATTCATATCATTAAAATAATTTTTCAGCAAAAATTGATTTTTTCCGGTTCAATTTTATTTTTCTTTAATGATAAGTTTTTTAAATTTTCCTTTACTCCTTTTGAAGAAGCTGCTTTTTTACCGATGAATATAGCTGCAAGCGCTGCCAATCCTATGATTCCGGTTTTCAGGATTCCCGATTTCATTTTATTTCCCTAATATTAATAATACAAAATATTTATTGCAAAAGTTATGCCAAATTTAATCACTATATGGGTTAATTCCCCACAGCTTGCTGCGTATCTCCGATTTATACTCCGTCAGTTTACTGCGGAGTAGTTAATTCAACTTTAAGAAATCCCCCCTACCACCCTTTTTCAAAGGGGGATTTAAAAAACTCCCTCTTTGAAAAAGGGTGGTAGGGGGGATTTCTCTTGAATTTGTCATATCATCTTTTTATTTTTCCATTATTTTGGAGTTCAGAATATAAATATTAATTTTCAATACCTATACCACAACCTTAATCAAATGAATGGCGATATAGAATTCTATCTTATTGAAAACAACACTTATTTTCAGTTATTAAATTGTGGTTCGTTTACCTTTGAAATCTTGTTTAAACTTAGTAATTTTGTTTTTTTAGTTGAAGTAGTTTGTAAACTATTTGTTGCTGAACGAAATCAGTATAAATGGTTATTTGAAATCAATTTATCGAAGAAGTGAGGTAAATCGTTATGGCAAAAGCAATTGGAGATGTCGTTATTGATATCGATAGATGTAAAGGCTGCGAATTATGCATCGAAGCATGTCCGGAAGAAACTCTTGGTCTTGCCGAAATAATAAATAAAAAAGGATACCGATATGCTATTACTATTAATGGAACATGCACCGGTTGCGTAAATTGCGCAATTGTTTGTCCTGAAGGTATTATCTCGGTTTACAGGAAAATATTAAAATAAATTTCGAAATAAAAAATCCAAGCCGTTAAGCTAATTGACTTCGTTTATATTAACGAGATGATTTTGCAAAATCGGCATGCAATTAACAAGGAGTTAAAATGGGTGAAATAAAGCTGATGAAAGGTAACGAAGCATTATCCGAAGCCATGATACGCGCCGGCTGTGATGCTTACTTCGGTTACCCGATTACACCGCAATCTGAAGTTCTGGAATATTTAGCGCGGGAAGCTACAAATCGCACCGGTATGGTTATTCTTCAGGCGGAAAGCGAAGTTGCTGCAATTAATATGATATACGGTGCGGCTGGCTGCGGTAAACGCGTAATGACAACATCTTCCAGTCCGGGCATAAGCCTTATGCAGGAAGGATTATCTTATATAGCAAGCGCCGAACTGCCATGCGTCCTTGCAAATGTGAACCGCGGTGGACCAGGCTTAGGGACTATTCAGCCGGCACAGGGCGATTACAACCAGGCTGTCAAAGGCGGCGGGCATGGCGATTATCAATTGCTTGTTCTTGCACCATGCAGCGTTCAGGAGATGGTCGATTTTGTTAAGTTAGGTTTCGAATTAGCCGAGAAATATCGTGGTCCGGTTATGATTCTGACTGACGGAGCTATCGGTCAAATGATGGAAAAGGTTGAGCTTTTCGACCAGATGCCTCGCAAAACCGATGTACCTGATTGGGCTACTACAGGCAGGAAAAAAGGACAAGACCGAACTTACATTACTTCACTGTTCATCGAACCGGAAGTTATGGAAAAGGTAAATTTAAAATTGCAGGCTAAATATAAACAAATGAGAGAAACCGAAGTACGTTATCAGACACTAAATCTCGATGATGCAGAATATATTTTTACGGGTTATGGATTAGGTGCAAGAATTTGCATGAAAGCTATGGAGATTGGCAGGGAAAAAGGTTATAAAATCGGCATGATACGCCCGATTACTTTATTCCCCTTCCCGGTTGATTTATATGCATCAATAGCGCCGAAAGTAAAAGCTATCCTCGATGTCGAGTTGAATGCCGGACAAATGGTTCAGGATGTGATTTTATCAACGATGGGCAAAACCCGAGTTGAATTTTACGGCAGGATGGGCGGCATTATACCTGAACCTGAAGAAATCTTAGAATATTTCGAAAAACAAATTATCGGAGGTGCAAAATGAGCGGTGCTCCAGTAGAACATGGTTATACACACGAACAAATTTGCATCCCGGAAAATTTGATATATCAAAGACCAGGTACATTGTTAGAGCAGGAATTTCATTATTGCCCCGGTTGCGGTCATAGTACTGCCCATAAGATTTTTATGGAGGTAGTCGAGGAAATGGGACTCGAAGGCGAAGTAATCGGTGTAGCGCCGGTCGGATGCTCGGTATTTGCATATCACTATTTAAACGTCGATATGCAGCAGGCAGCTCACGGCAGGGCTTGTGCAGTTGCTACCGGAATAAAAAGAATGCTGCCTGATAAAATTGTTTTCACTTATCAGGGCGATGGCGATTTGGCGGCAATCGGCACTGCGGAAACTATTCATGCTGCTAATCGTGGCGAGAATTTCTTAGCTATATTTATTAATAACGGTATATACGGCATGACAAGCGGTCAGATGGCGCCTACCACACTTCCCGGCATGGTAACGACTACTTCTCCGTTTGGACGGGATACCAAAACCCAGGGGCATCCTCTGAAAATTGGGGAATTGCTTGCATTGCTGCCCGGTGTTGCTTATGTTACACGGCAGGCAGTCGATATTCCGAAAAATATTCGCAAAGCTAAAAAAGCATTGCAAAAGGCTTTGGAATACCAGAAAAAAGGATTAGGATTCTGTTTAGTTGAAATAGTCTCGAATTGCCCTTCGAACTGGAAGATGACTCCACTCGAATCGAATAAATTCGTCGAAGAAAAAATGATACCGTTTTACCCGCTTGGTGATATTAAAGTTCCGCAGGAGGAAAAGAAATGACAGAAGAAATAATTTTTGCAGGATTCGGCGGGCAAGGAGTGCTTTCAATGGGGCAAATGCTTGCTTATGCCGGAATGATTGAAAATAAGGAAGTTTGCTGGATGCCTTCCTACGGACCGGAAATGCGCGGCGGAACAGCAAATTGCATAACGATAATTTCCGATAAAATGATAAGTTCTCCGATTATTTCGCGCTTCGATACGGCTGTGGCATTGAATCAGCCTTCGGTCGATAAATTCGAATCGCGGGTCAAACCGGGAGGCACGATAATTTACGATTCAACAAATATATTAACTCCGCCAACCCGCACTGATATTACAATTTATGCGGTGCCGGGAAGTGAAGAAGCTAATAATTTAAAGAATCTTAAAGTTCTCAATATGATTATTTTGGGAGCATTTGTACAGGCAAGGAAAACAGTTGAACCAGCGACTGTAATGAAAGCCCTGACGAGCGTTCTTCCCGAGCGATATCACCACTTGCTTCCGATTAATCAAAAGGCTTTCGAAGTTGGAATGAGTCATATTCATAATTAGTAATGGTTAATGGTCAATGGTTAATGGTCAATGGTCAATGGTCAATGGTCAATGAATAATTGTCTGAATTAGGATTTATATGATTAAAGGATTTTTTAATTAAACATTTTCCTGAATGGAATTCAGGGTTACGTAACCCTGAATTTCATTCAGGAAAATTAACCATTGACAATTAACCATTAACCATTGACCATTGACCATTAACCATTGAAAAAGACTCCTTATTCTGAAATTAGTTTAAGGGGTGTTTTGTTTTAAAGAGTTTAATCTGAAATGCTTTCAATTATTATAATTTCTTCGTCATTCAATCCGAAAAGTTCATAGATGAGTCCATCAATTTGTTTGTCGGTTGTATCTAATTGTCTTTTAAGGACAGCTCTTTCATGTGAAGAAATGCCGGTCTTATTTAATTTCATATTAAACGATAAAATACTTTCCACTAATGCAATTATTTGTTCATGCTTCCTTTTCTCTTCCGCATTAAATTTCTTTGGGTCGGGAACTGGTAATTTTTCAATAAATCTTTTACCATAGGAATAGGCAGTCTGGTAGCATCGTAAAGCTATTTTGCTATGGTACCAATTCAGTGGTTTTGAGTTCAAAAGACCAAGTATATAAAGATATTCACTTTTATCTTTTAATTGAATGCCATAAACACCGGCATTGCCCCCGCCTACGAAATAAAACTTTCCTTCTATATCAATTGTAAAAGAATTGTGACCACTTAGCACCGTTGTCATTATTTTCGGATGATTGAATTTTGTTAGATTTTGATTACGTGCAAATGCATACCATGGATATGAAAGATTTCCTCGATCCCGTTTTTTTAACTGTTTCCTGCATACTTTAAAATATTCCCAAATATTCGGATATTTTGCCTGCATCGTCTTGGAGTCAATCAATTCAGCTTTTTTGTTAATGATATTATAAGGAAAGATTAGTAAATCCGTATATTTCGGATATTCATATTTTATAACATTAGTGCCCCTTAAGAGAGGAAACATTATCTCCCTCTCCAATTTATATTCTTTTTTTGTTTGCCTGGAATATACATGAAAATATTTTTTTGACTCATCTAATAACTTCAAAATGTAGACTGGGTCAGCGCTTGTTTGTAATCCAACAAGAATCTTTAACTCTAAATCACCAAGTTTTTTTTGTTTGGCTAATTTTTCGAATAATAACAGTTCATCATTAAAAACAAAATTCCAATAATCTTTTGAGAGTAGTTCCTTTTTAACTTTACCACTTTCGAAATGCTCTGTCAGACTTGATTCATTCTTTTGAATTTCAACAATTTCATCCTGTGACAATTTGTGGTCTTTTATTCTTAAATAGTCAATATCCGACGTTTGAGAATCTTTATTTAATAAAAGCACACAGGTATTGATACTTGCATTCCCGAAAACATAATACCCGTCGAAGTCAAAAATAGATTCAATGCTTTTGGTCTTACTTAAAAATTCCCTTAAACCTTCGCCATAATCAGTTTTGAAAAACCTATGTGGTAATATGAAAGATAACAAACCTGATGATTTATTGATTTTGTATCCTTTTTCAACGAATAAACAATATATGTCATAATTACCTTTTGCTGTTTTATAATTTTGATTGAAATATTCGATTTCATCTTTTTCCAGATTCTGAATTCTGACATAAGGGGGATTGCCTATTACTACATCGAATCCCCCGGATTTCATAACATCGGCAAAGCCGCTTTTACCATGCCAATCGAAAGCATTTATCATGTAAAAATAGTCATCATCGAAAAGCGAGCCATTCCGGTTGTTGTAATAATCCGGACCAATCAAAGAATTCCCACATTTGATATTACTATCGAGGTCCGGTAATGCCCTCTCCCGAAAAACAAGCATCTGCGTTTTTAAGCTTTCTTCACTTTCACCTTCGAGCGCCTTCAACATTAAAGATAGCTTTGTTACTTCAACAGCTTGTGGGTCAATATCGACACCAAAAATATTATTTAGCAGGATTCTCTTCTTTTCCCTGATTGAAAGTCTATATTCGTTTTCTTTTATTTGTAATAAAGTTTGATTTTTCCCTTTTAAATATTGTTCCGGTTTTCGGCAATAGAACTTCAAATGCCAATCAAGGAGGTAATTATATGCGCCTAATAAAAAGGAGCCGCTTCCACAGGCTGGGTCGAGAATCTTAAGCTGCTCAATGGATTTTGGGTCGCGGAGGTCGGGGGTCGGGGGTCGGGGGTCGGGGGTCGGGGGACGGGGGTCGGGGAATGGGGTTTTAGGGGATAGGGTAGAGAATTTTGTTTCTTCCGAATCAATAACATTTATCCCAGACCCTAAACTCCAATCACCAGACTCCCGTCCCCCGTACTCCGGACCCCGTACCCCGATTAACCTACCAATTGTATTTTCAACTATATAATTTACGATATATTGGGGAGTATAATAAACGCCTCCGGCTTTACGTACTTCCGGTTTTTCTTCGATTTTAGCTTGATGATTAGCAGTAAGTCGAATTACTTTACCAAGGAATCGTTCGTAAACCTGACCCAGAATTTCTACCGGTAAAATTGAAAATTCATAAGGACTTTCGGGATAATAAAGACGTTTAATAATTTCCTTCAGGGAATTATCGTCAATATCAATATTCAAATCATTTTCATTTGTTTCGCCCCGGTCTTTTTCCTTTTTGAAATAAAAAAGTCCTGAATTATATTTATCATCTGCACGAAGAAATATCTGCGTTAATCGTGGGTAGATATTAGTGCCGTTAAGAAGAGACATCAATTGCTTATCCGGTTCTATAGCCCTGTCTTCACAAATTCTTAAGAAAACAATCCTGTCAATGGTTTTCTGAACGATATCATTCAAAGTCATGTTCGAAATTGATGGATTTCGCAGTGAGATATTTCTTGCCAACATTTCCCGCCATCCTTCGATTTCTTTCAGGAATTCATCATCAACTTCGGAAGTGCCTTTTTTTAGCTTATCATCAAAAGCGTATTTATCGAACGAACCTTTGCAAATTGCATCTTTTGAAAATATGGCAGCTATTTCGTCCCATTTATCAATATAATCTTTATATGTAAAATAAATTATTCTTCCTTTTGAAGCTGGGTCGTCATGTTCCGGTTTGATTCTTGTATTGTAAACGCAGAACTCACCGAAATTGGATAAAATGCATAGAGGAAGTTTTGCAGACCAGCCGTAACGGCGTAACTGATAGGCTGGTAAGTGATTGTCTTTTAAATTAATGGAAGGCTTTTTTGCCTCAACGAAGAACTTTCTTGTCTGCCCGAATCTAAAAGTGTAATCAGGGGTTTTAACCGATGCTCCAATTCTTACCGATTCTTCAAATATTACTTCCCTGTTGAATGTTGCGTATCCATTTTCATTGTCTACATCCCATCCGAGGGCTTTGAAGAAAGGATTTAAAAATTCAATCTTTAAATTTTCTTCATTATAATCAGGGCTTGTATAGAGATGGATTCCATCCTGAAATTTTCTTTTTAGTTCTAAAATATTTTCAGGTGCCGGCATTGATTTTATATTATTAATATTTATTAAATATTCTTTTCAAAATTAACCAAAAATTTTTATTTAATTCCTTAATTAATTTGTCTATAATTTAGACATTTCTATCATAAATTATGAACTATTTCGTCACAGAACCTTTTATTATTCCATTATTGGGAAATTGCGCTTGAAATGAGAGTTTATAGGACCTTCGATGAAATTGAATTTAAAAAAAATACCGCTGTTACGGTCGGTACTTTTGACGGTGTCCATCTCGGGCATCAGGCAATCCTGAACCGTTTAAAAGAAATATCCTCGGATTCCGAATTACGCTCGATAGTTATTACAATTGACCCACATCCTCAAATCGTATTACGCAAATCCGGTAAAGAACCGATATTCATCCTTACAGATATAAACGAAAGATTAATTCTGTTCGAGAAATTCGGTATCGAACATGTACTTATTATTCCATTTACATTTTTATTTTCGCAGACAAGTCCCGAGGAATTTGTCCGAAACTGGTTAGGAAAAATCGGATTAAGTAAAATTCTTATTGGGCATGACCATTTGTTTGGTAAAGACAGGAAAGGAGATATAGAGCTTTTGAAACGGCTTGGCGAGAAGCTGCAATTCGATATTGAAAAAGTAGGAGCTTTGGACATTAACGGTTTAATTATTTCCAGTACAAAAATACGCCGCGCAATACTCGACCGTGATATCGAACAAGCAAATAAAATGTTAGGCTATCATTATTTTGTAACAGGTGATACTGTCGTTGGCAATCGCCGCGGAGCCGGTATCGGATTTGCAACGGCGAATATCAAACCGCCCGATATAAATAAACTTATTCCATCGATTGGTGTTTATATGGTTTCGTCTCAAATTAATGGAGCGCAATATTATGGAATGGCAAATATTGGACGCCGCCCAACATTTGGCGAGGATATTCTCCCGGCAATCGAAGCACATTTCTTTGGTATAGATGAAACCCTTTATGACAGACAGATTACTCTTGAATTCTTAAAATTTATTCGGGAAGAGAAAAAGTTTTCAGGTGTTGATGAATTGGTTACTCAACTGCATAAAGATAAAGAATTTTGCCTGAATGAAAGAAATAATTTTATTTATTAATAATATTTAGGTAAATTTGTATTTTATATTAGATGCATTACTGGAGAAACAACGAATGATAACAAAAGAACAGAAAGCGGCAATTATCAAAAATTATGGCGCAGTGTCTGCAGATTCTGGTAAGACTGAAGTTCAGGTAGCTTTACTTACTGCAAGAATTAACGATTTGGCGCATCACTTGGAAACTCATAAAAAAGATAACCACAGCCGTCGCGGTCTGATTCAAATGGTAAGCAAACGCCGTAGTCTGTTATCCTATCTTGCTAAGATGGATATAACGCGCTACCGTGCAATCTTAGCAGCTTTATCGCTTCGCAAGTAATTCTATCCGGAACAATTCAATTCGAATCAATATCGGTTGTGTTAACTTGTTAATGTTATCCTAATGCTCATTAGAAATTAATGAGCTTTTATTTTTTGATTCAAACTAATTTACAATAAAATTCATTTAGAAGAATGCCCATGCACAAAGTAAAAATTGATTTCGACGGAAGAGAATACTCGCTCGAGACAGGAAGATTCGCAAAATTTGCCAATGGAGCCGTTATGGTTCGCTGTGGTGATACAATGGTTTTAGTCACTGCCGTTTGCGCCAGTGAAGAGAAACCCGATATTGATTTTCTGCCCCTTCAAGTAGAATACCGCGAAAAAGCAGCCTCAGCCGGAAAGTTCCCCGGCGGATTTTTAAAACGCGAAGGACGCCCTTCAGACCATGAGGTAATCTGCGCCCGCCTTATCGACCGTCCTACAAGACCAATGTTCCCGAAGAATTGGCATTATGAAACACAAATAGTAGGTACTGTTTTCTCTGCCGAACCGGATGTTGACCCGGATACTTTAGCTGCAGTAGGCGCTTCGGCAGCACTGATTATATCGGATATTCCATTTACCGTGCCGTTTTCGGAAGTACGAGTGGGTAAAATTAATGGTGAATATGTGATTAATCCTTCGCATGATGCTTTAAAAGACTCAAAAATGGACATTACAGTTGCTGCTACCGATACATCGATTGTTATGGTCGAAGGCGAAAGCAAGGAAATTTCCGAACAGGAATTTTTGGAAGCATTAAATTTTGCACATGAAAGAATTCGCCGATTGAACGGTTTGCAGCGCCAGCTTTTGGCTCTCGTTTCAAATGAGAAACGACCCTGCGCCGATAAAACCATTCCGGAAGAAATAGTTAAAACAGTAGAAAACGATATTAACACTGAGCTTAACGAATTCGTTCATACCATTACAACAAAAAATGCACGTCAGGAAAAACGCAAAGCCTTATTTGATAAAGCATTGGAACAGGTAAACGCAACTTTTGCAGAAAAAGAAGAGTATGCAGAAGTAAAATTGGATAAGCTCGTAACCGAACTGCTTGATAATATGGAAAAGAAAGTTATGCGCGAAATGATTCTGGGCGAAGGCAAACGCTTAGATGGACGCACAACTACAGATATACGTCCGATTACATGCGAAATAGGCTTACTTCCTCGTACGCACGGTTCCGCATTGTTTACACGGGGCGAAACCCAGAGCTTAACTACCGTTACACTCGGAACAAAAAGAGACGAGCAAATGATTGATGGTTTGAAGCCGGTTTATACGAATAAATTCCTGCTGCATTATAATTTCCCGCCATATTCGACCGGTGAAGTAGGGCGTATGATGGGTGTCGGAAGACGCGAAATCGGGCATGGAAATTTAGCCGAACGCGCTTTGAAAATCATGCTGCCCGACCAGAATGAATTCGTTTATGCAATTCGCGTTGTTTCGGATATTCTGGAATCGAACGGTTCATCATCTATGGCGACAGTTTGCGCAGGTAGCCTGGCATTATTTGATGCCGGTGTTCCGATGCAAAAGCCGGTTGCAGGAATTGCAATGGGTCTTATCAAAGAAGGCGATAGGGTTGCAATATTGAGCGATATTTTAGGCGACGAAGACCATTTAGGCGATATGGATTTCAAAGTAACAGGAACTGTTGATGGAATTACCGCCTGCCAGATGGATATTAAAATTGATGGCTTATCAGTTGAAATAATGCATCAGGCTTTGGAGCAGGCTCGCTTAGGCAGATTGCATATTTTATCGATTATGAACGAAACAATTTCAGCCCCACGGGCAGACGTATCTAAGTTTGCACCAAGGTTTACCGTTATGAATATCCCTGTCGAAATGATTGGAGCCGTAATTGGACCCGGCGGCGATACCATTCGCGGAATAGTCGCAGAAACCCAAACCGATATAAATATCGAAGACGACGGAACTGTGGTTATTGCCTCGGTATCTTTCGAAGCGGCTGATGCTGCACGCAAGCTAATCGAAGCATTGGTGCGCGCTCCCGAAGAAGGCACAATATATAATGCAAAGGTTGTTGAAATTCGCGAAGGCTTGGGAGCCATTATGGAATTCCTTCCGAAGAAACAAGGATTACTCCATATTTCGCAGATTGCTTATGAGCGTACGGAAAACGTTGGTGATATATTAAAAGTCGGCGAGAGGGTCGATGTAAAATTATTGGAAATAACCAGCGACGGGAAATTCCGCTTAAGCCGCAAAGCATGTATGGAAGCTCCCGAAGGTTATGTGGAGCGCGAAAGACCACCCAGAACCGACGATAGAAGAGACGACAGAAGAGATGACCGAAGGGGCGGATATGGTGGCGGCAATCGTGGTGGAAGTTCCGACCGCAGACCATATAATAGAGATAGAAGATAAATGATAATGGTTAATGGTTAATGGTTAATGGTTAATGGTTAATGGTTAATGGTTAATGGTTAATG
>JAERMQ010000037.1 GCA_016844745.1 Ignavibacteria bacterium
GTCAATGGTTAATGGTCAATGGTTAATGGTCAATGGTTAATGGTTAATGGTCAATGGTTAATGGTTAATGGTCAATGGTTAATGGTCAATGGTTAATGGTCAATGGTTAATGGTTAATGGTTAATGGTCAATGGTCAATGGTCAATGGTTAATGGTTAATGGTTAATGGTTAATGGTCAATGGTCAATGGTTAATGGTTAATGGTTAATGGTCAATGTTAAATTAAGAATTAAGAATGAATAAGTGAAAGTGAAAGTGAAAGAGGAAATTAATAAACTCATAACTCATAACTTATAACTCATAACTCATAACTCATAACTCATAACTTATAACTCATAACTCATAATTCATAACTTATAACTTACAACTCATAACTCATAACTTATAACTTATAACTCATAACTCATAACTCATAACTCATAACTCATAACTCATAACTCATAACTCATCATAACTCATAACTCATAACTCATAACTCATAACTCATAACTCATAACTTATAATTCATAATTCATAATTCATAATTTTTAATTCGTAATTTAATCAGGGATTAATAACTACCCAGGACTCGCCGCAATCTGACGTTTGAATAATTTTATTTTGCAAACCTCCTACAGCGTAGCCTTGTTGCGAATCTGTAAACTGAATATCATAAATATATTCGGCAAAGTAATCATCTGTTTTTCCACGTGGCTCAAATACTGTTTTCCAGGAAGTGCCGCCATCAATGGTTTTCCGGATAAATGATACATTATCGGCTAAATAACCTGCTGCAAATCCTAAAGTTTCGTTTATAAAATACAATTTATTAATCGTTGGAACCTTCACGTTTTTAGTTATTGTGGTATCCTTCCAAGTCCATGTATTAGTCCACGTTTTACCACTATTTGTTGTCCTGTAAATTGAGTTATCGGATGAAATCCAACCGGTTTTATCATTTATAAAAGATATATTTTCAATATTAACATCAGTTGAGCCTAAAAGTATACCTATCTTATCTTTATCTCCAATTTTGTAAATTTCGGTATTATTTGATTCTGAATTTAAAGCAAAATAAGAGGTCTTAAATAAGGACACGGAAAAATCAGATAAATCAGCAATTATCCCAATACTAAATTGGGTCCATAGATAATCCCTATTATTCGAAGAATAAATTTTATATATCCTCTTTTTATACGCTGTGGAACTACTTATTTCGAATAGTAAATCACATGAATCATTCCCGATAATATAATTTGTATGGTTAGACAGAGGAATCCTGTCTTTAAACCAATTCTTACCTCCATTTGTTGTTTTGAGCAAGATTCCGCTGCTGCCTGAAGTATAACCAATATTCGAATTATAGAAAAATACCGAATATAGATTTGTATTTATGCCGGAGTTTTGCGATGACCAACTTCTCCCTGCATCCGATGTATGGAAGATTGCACCATAAGCTCCTACAGCCCATCCATTATATTTATCAGGAAAATAAATCCCCATTAGGCTTCCTTTCATACTCTTGTTGTATCCGGTTTGGGAATCACTGCATGCAAAGGATAAAATAATTATCACTAAATTAATAAAAAGAAATTTTCTTGATGGTTTAATATTCGCTTTCATATTAATCAATTAAATTTATTAAACGCACTATTTAGGAGCCTGTTGAAAAAGTAAAGAAGAATGTCATTCTGAATGAAGTGAAGAATCCAGAAGCGGCATTGGGACTGGATTCTTCACTTCGTTCAGAATGACATTCTTCCATATAATTAGTTTTTCCTCAAACTCTTTGGAAAAATAAAAATTAATAAATATTTTCTTAATAAAAAAATATTATTATGAAAAAATTTCTTTTATTAATTTGAATTTTTATTTTGAATCTTTTTTCAAAAATATTATTTTTTTTATTAAACTTTTCTTATTAATTTACGATTAATATATTATGAATAATTATTCATAATAAATGGAATTAAGAAATGAAAATCTTTAAGAACATATTAGAAGAACCATTCAAAGATAAAGCCCATCCGGACTTAGCTATCAGGAATAATAAGAAAACCAAAAGAACAGCGTCAAAAAATAAACCAACAAAGAAATTTGCCGAAAACAAATTAGTATTTTTCATTAACAGTTATGATTTTCCTGTTATCGCTTTCGATTCCGAAGGTAAAATCAGCTATTTTAATGATTCCTATAGTAACAAATTCTTTAGTTCGAATACTAAGAGAAGCAGGTTTAACCAGAGCATATCGGAGCTACCGGAGTTCACTGAAACAAGGCTGAATGATGCAGTAAGCAAACTTATTTCAGGTACATCATTTGATATGACTGAAGCAGCAATCAAAAATCAGGAAACCGGTGAAATTTCTCAATTCAGTATCAAGGGTTTGTCCTACAAACCTAATGGTATTCCTGATGGTGGTATCATAGTATTGAGGGATATTACCGATGAGTTAGCAAGATTGGAAGCCGGGAGATATAATCAGTTTTTCATAAGGAATATGCTTGAAGCAAGCCCGGGTCCTTTCTTCATACTTTCAAATGATTTTCTAATTCAAAATGTTAATACCCAGGCAGAACTGGCAACAGGAGAAAAGCGTGAACGGCTCTTTGGCAGCCAGCTTATGCAATACTTTACTCATGAAGAAAAGCTGATGTCCGCAATCTCAAAAATGTACAAATCCGGTGAAAAGCAGGAATGTGAGCTAGAGATAAAGCATAGAAACGGATTTTTATCACCCGTAGTTCTCAATATTTCCATTAATTATGATAATCAGGGGAAAGCTGCTGGAATATTCGCATTGGCTCTCGATGCCAGCGAGTCGCGCTCTATAGAGGAAGAACTAAAGCAATACATCGTTGCATTGCGCCTTACTGTTCGATTGACTGAAGAACGAGCCGAAGAAATAAAAAAACTTAATATCCAGCTTTCTCAATCAGAAGCTCAACTCAAAGAATTGAATGCAGCTAAGGATAAATTCTTCTCAATCGTTGCTCATGACCTGAAGAATCCCCTTTCCGGCTTTATATCATTTTCAGAAATGCTTGCTAAAGATATTGCCTTGCTATCGAAAGAAGATATAACCGATATGCTAAAGGAAATGAGCAATTCTGCACGTTCGCTTTTTAAATTATTAGAAAATCTGCTGCAGTGGTCTCGTTTGCAGCGTGGTGTTATGGAATTCAATCCCGATAATTTCAATTTGCATGAAATCACAGAAATGAATATTGATGTGGTCAGGATTAATGCTTCCAACAAGCAGATTAGTATCAACAACAATGTCCCGCAAGACATATTTACATATTGCGACGTAAATATGTCAAATACTATAATAAGGAATTTAATTACCAATTCAATTAAATTTACAAATCCGGGTGGCAACATTACAATTTACGCGGAAAATTTTGATGAACGATTTATAAAAATCTGCGTTAAGGATACCGGTGTAGGAATGTCACAAGAAACAATAGACAAATTATTTAAAATTGAATTCAACCTTTCAAGCCGTGGTACTGCAGATGAGATAGGCACCGGATTAGGATTGATTTTATGCAAGGACTTAGTCGATAAAAACGGAGGCAATATATGGGTAGAAAGCCAACCGGAGCAGGGTTCATCATTTTTCTTTACATTGCCAATAAACTCAGCGACCTGATTATTAATATATAAATGCTACAAATCCCTCAACTAAATATAAACGATTTTGATTATAGTCTGCCAAAGGAACGAATTGCTCTTCATCCTCTTGAGAATCGCTCTGACAGCAAGTTACTTGTAGCAAAAACCGGTAAATCAGTTATTCAACATAAGAGTTTTTTTCAACTACCGGAATTGATTCCCCAAGGTTCGCTCCTTGTCTTGAATACATCGCGGGTAATAGCAGCAAGAATTTTCGTGAAAAAACAATCGGGAGGAATGGCAGAACTGCTTTGTGTCGAACCTGTCAAACCATCAACTTCTCCAATGATTACAATGAACGCAAGAAGGAATTGTTCATGGGAGTGTATTGTTGGTGGAAAAAATATAAAGACAGGAGATATTTTAACTTATGATTCGAAAAATAAATGCGGAGTTCATCTTGAAGCTAAAATTGTTTTAAAGTCAGCGAATAATGTTTTGGTAGAATTTTCCTGGGGACAGGATAATGTCAGTTTTGCACAAATTTTAGAAGAAATCGGATTGATGCCGCTTCCCCCTTATATTAAGCGCCCTGCCGAAAGTGCGGATTGGGAGCGTTATCAAACAGTATATTCAAATGAAGAAGGCTCGGTTGCAGCACCAACGGCAGGACTCCACTTTACCGAAGAGATTTTAGATGAAATTAAACAAAACGGTTCCGAAATTTGTGAATTGACTCTTCATGTTGGTCCTGGAACATTTCTTCCAGTAAAGGATGAGAATATTTCTAAACATATTATGCACTCAGAGCAATTTTCAGTTGATATCAACACTCTCAAGGTAATAAATTCAACCTTAGCCGACACAACAAAAAAAATAATTGCTGCTGGCACTACATCACTTCGCACATTGGAATCGCTCTATTGGTGCGGCGTAAAGCTGATTTTTAATATAGAAAATATCAGAATTGAAGAAACATTAACTCTTGGACAATGGGAACCTTATATATTGAAGGGAAATTATGAATTACCTTCAGCTTATGAAGCCTTTACGGCAGTTCAGGAATGGCTTGAAATGAAAAAATTCAAACATATAACAGGTAGAACGAGCCTGCTTATTGCACCGGGTTTTGATTTCAAAATTGTCAATACATTGATTACAAATTTCCATCTGCCGAAAAGTACATTAATTCTTTTAGTAGCTGCATTTCTCGGAGAGGAGCGCTGGAGGAATGTATATAAAGAAGCATTAGCTAAAGATTATCGCTTTCTTAGTTATGGTGATTCGTCGCTGTTGTTCAGGTCATAAAGATAATGGTTAATGGTCAATGGTCAATGGTCAATGGTCAATGGTCAATGGTCAATGGTCAATGGTTAATGGTCAATGGTCAATGGTCAATGGTTAATGGTCATTGGTTAATGGTCAATGGTCAATGGTTAATGAAAGAATTAAGAATTAAGAAAAAGGTCAATGAATAAAATTCAAAAAAATCCTATAATCCTTAAATCCAATAAATCCTAATTCAGACAAAGTAAATCCTAATTCATACATTTACCATTAACCATTGACCATTAACCATTGACCATTAACCATTAACCATTGACCATTAACCATTAACCATTAAAATTTACCTCTTCTTCTTTCTTTGTCCTTGCCCTCTTTGTCCCTGCTGCTTTTTATCGGGCATTCCCGGAATACTCCTGCCCTGGGATTGAGCTATGTCCTGGGCTTCACGCATTTTCCTTTGCAAAAATCCTTCTTTCTTAGGAGCTCGCTTTAAATCCGCAAGAGACGGTTTATTCTTCGAATATTTATTCATGTAAACCTGTTGAAGAATACCAAATAAATTGAACATGAAATAATACAGATTAAGTCCCGATGGGAAGCCTGAAAACATTAGAGTGAACATTACAGGCATGATATAAACCATAGATTTCTGCCGTGGGTCAGTTACCGACATTTTTTGCTGGATGAATAAAGTAATACCCATCGCAAGAGCTAATCCTGAGAATTGGTCGAACCAGATGAGCTTAAATGGTAGAGTGAATAACACGTCCGGGACGGATAAATCGGTTATCCAAAGAAAGAAATCAGCCTGACGTAAATCAATTGCCGTTCTAAGTACAGCCCAAAGAGCATATAGAATAGGCATCTGCAGCAAAAGAGGAAGGCAGCCTCCCATAGGATTAATGCCATATTCCGAGTAAAGTTTCATCGTTTCCTGCTGCTGTTTAGTATTGTCATCCTTGAATCTTTCCCTTATAGCAGCCATTTCCGGACCAAGCAATTGCATCTTTTGAGCAGATTTCATTTGCCCAATAGAAAGTGGATAAAGCAGCAATTTCATTAATATGGAAAAGATAATTATGGCAATACCATAATTCGGCACTACGTCGTGGATTCCTTTGAATATAGGCAGCATGAAAAATTCGCCAATCGGACGTACGAGCCACTTCCAGCCGAAATTAATTTCCGCATCCAAACCCAATGGTTTTACAATATCATAATCGAGGGGTCCGATAAATATTTTAAATGAACGATTATGTGTCCCTCCTTTATATGGCAAACGGAAAGACAAAGAATATTTCTCAACGGCGCCTTCGTGCTCTACTTTGTAATTCTTTCCCTCCATATCGACAGTGCCGTCAAATGACCTGGCAGGGTGAGGTATAATTGTTGCCGAAAAATACTTTATTTTCACAGCAGCAAAATCTATTGAGCCGGTAGCTGAGGCCTGTACCGGTTGGTCGCCTGAAGCATCTATTTCTTCGGTTGCCTGACCTAAGGAAGTCATGGCAACGGCATCGCTCGATTCGTCGATACTATTAAGCTCCTGGTAATGCAATCCGTCGTTCCAGTTTAAAGTCAATCCGCGGGAATGAAGCACTGACTCCATACCCTCTATATTTACATCAAAATCAAAAATATATTGATTGCCGTAAAAAGTGAATTTCTTTTCAATGAACTGACCGGGTTCGGTTTCGAGAATTGCAGAAAAGGAAAATGAACGGTTACCCCCTAAACGAATGTTAGTTTCAGAAGTATTAAATTGATAAAAAAGTTCACGTGTATCGATTCTTTTTCCTTCCAAGGTCAAAGCACTTATTCCCAACTCGCCGGTTGGAATAAGTTGAGACGGCTCTTTATCCCATTTTTTATAATTTTTCAATTCAAAATAAGTAAGAACAGCTCCTTTTGAATGGATAATTGCTTTGTAAAGTTCCGTTTCTATAGTTATTGTTTGGTCCGAACCTTTTAATAATTTTGCAAAACGGCTGCCATACTTACTTTCCAATTTGAATGAGTCGGATTGTGGTGCGGGTAAAGTATCTTTTAAAATGGTTTTTGGTTCATTCAAATTAGAATCCTTCTTAGAAAAGGTTTCAGAAGAATTCTCATTATTTTGCTTCTGGGGCGGCGTAGGGGGTTGATTAACAGATTGAAAATAAAGCCACACAGTCAGCAATAAAGTAATCAATACTAAGGCAAGAATCTGTTTTTTATCCATTGTAATATTTAATTAGATTAACAAAAAAGTTTAATTAGGGAACCGGGTCGATTCCTCCGCTATGGAAGGGATTGCAACGCAGTATCCGCCTGATTCCGAGCCAGGAACCTTTTAAAAAGCCGTATTTATCCAATGCTTCAATAAAATAACTGGAACAGTTTGGATAGAACCTGCATGATGGTACAAACAGCGGAGAAATTACCATTTGATATATTTTTATAATGCCAATCAGTATTTTTTTCACGATTTTCTTTTCAATAAGACAATCTTGATTTTTGTTGATTATTGTAATAACTCACTGCATTTTTTACAATATTTTGAACAACGGGAAGAACATCCTTAAGAGAAATAAGTTTCGGATGGAGCGGTGTACGCTTCCAAATTATTATTATTTTTAAGAACGGACAAATTTCCCCATTTCGGATATCAATTTTAATGGATTTTCTTAAACTTTCTCTTAATAATCGTTTCACCCTGTTACGAATAACAGCCCTTTTAGCCGTTTTTTTTCCTATCGTTACACCGTAATAGACATTATCATCGTTATTTTGTCTTTCAAATAGAACTTCATTTGGCATACGAAAAGTTACCGATGCTTTTGCAGTGCTTAATTCAAACTTCTTACCTTCTTTATAAGCTTCGGAATAAGCATCAAAACCTTTGATTGGCAGCAGTTTCAATTCAATTTTCCCGGGCTTAAACAGCTAAAATTTGTGAAAAAAAATAAGAATCAAAGTTCGAATTCCGTTTGTATATTAAATCCGGACAATAACAAATCCGGCTTTAATGGACTTCCAGGAATTTTTATTAATTTGCATCGCTAACGGATAATCTTTGACGCCCTTTGCTACGGCGCCGGGCAAGCACTTTGCGCCCGTTTTTTGTTGCCATTCTGCTTCGAAAACCATGCTTATTGGCTCTTTTTCTTCTGCTTGGCTGATATGTTCTTTTCATCTAAAATTCCTAATTTAACCACTATATTAAAGTAAAGGACTACAAAATTAATAAATTTTTTTCAAATATTTTAACGAAATTTCGGAAAAACAGACATAATGTTGTTTATGTCATTCCTGCAAAAGCAGGAATCCCCTCCCAGAGCGGTTCAGGAGATTTCTGCATACGAGGCTTTGTGAAAATCATATTTACTTCCATATTTAACTAAATGAAGAACCCTTATATCAAAGAAAATATCTTCGGGTGAATTAAAGTATGCTGCAAATTGCGGGCAATTTATTAATTTTGCACAAAAAGGATTAAACTATGACAAAAATCGTAAAACCAACACATACAAAAATTGTTACTGCGAAGCGCAAAACCAAAGCCTCGTCTAAATCGGTAGTGTGGAAATTTCCATTAAAGAAAAAGAATTTAATGATTGCCGCACTCGGCCTTGGCGTAATTCTCCTGGGTTATATCCTGATGGCAACAGGTATTACCGAAGAGCCTGCAGTACTTGATGGAAAATGGAATAATTTCTTTGCTATAAATGTGGCTCCAATTCTTTTAACATTAGGCTACTGCGCTATTATTCCATTCGCTATCTACAAATTCTTCCCCGATAAAGAAGAAGAAGAATAGTAATTAATATCTGTTATTTCTCAATAACATTTCTACGTATGAGACTAAAACAAGAAGGATGAATAACCCCTCCCTAACCCTCCCCGAAGGGGAGGGAATCTAAGTTCCCTCTCCTTCGGGGAGGGTTAGGGAGGGGTTATTCATTTTACTATAAATAAATTAGCAGAAGTTTGCTCAACCGGCGAGGTTATAACCAATCGATAAACACCGCTCGGTACAGATTCAAGTGAAACTCTATAGGTTTCCTTAACTGCTTTCATCTCCCATTCAGACATCTGAATTAAAGCTCCGGTGATTGAATACAGCTTATACGAATAACTCCCTTTATCACTGCAATCAATGACAATGCTTGTTTCATCGGATGCCGGATTGGGCTGTATTGAAAATTTCAATGGTGTGTATGATTTTATCAATCTTAAATTAAGGTTGCAAATGTTCTTAACACTTAGGCTGCCATTGATGGTATCGATATCAACAAGACTGTTCTGCCATTCGAATTTTGAATAATTTATTGATGTTTTGATTTTATCCGGAAGCAGAATCATGCCGCATATACTAAATAATTGAGATTCATTTGAAATTATGGAATGTTCAGTTCCTTCAATAGGGATTCTTCTAATACCATTTTCAATAACTCCCGCATAGGAAGCATCAGGTAAAAAAGCATTTGCTTCAATACTGATTTCGCCGGTATAATTCAATTTTATTACATCCGTTGTTTGGTAATTGATTTTAGCCCTTACAGGTAAACAAAAATCCTGCGTGCCTGGGATGCCGGATGTATCAGGCAGGCTGAATATTACTTTTGATACGCCGGTTCCTTTCAAGGCAATAGCATAATGATATCTACATGGCTGGGAAATATCCAAAATTATTGAATCGATGAAAATCCCGGGAACTGTCGGTTTGAACTTTACATCAAAGTCCATTTTAGAATCTTTCCCAATTAGAACGGGAGCAATAGGCAAAGAGTTAAAAGTAAAAGTGTTCAAGCCGGATTTCAGCGACAAGGATTCAACAAATATATCCTCGGAATTATTGATTATTTCAAAGGATTTTTGTGTATCAGCACCAATCAGGCATCTACCTATATCTGTATTTGCAAAATTATCGAATGTTATGACCGGATGAAAATATTCTAAATTTATCGTTGTTTTCCCAATGCATCCTGATTCGGATTTTACCTCCAGTTTGTATAATCCGGGAACAGAAACCAGGATTTCTTTTGTGGATTCTCCGGTGCTCCATGTGTAAGAAGGAAAGTCTCTATCGGCGGATAGTTTAATGGTTTCCCCCGGGCAGAATCTTTGCGGGGCAATTATTTTAATTTCGGGTAAAGGTAATTTTATAACAGTCTTTTCATAGGGCAAAGACCAGCATTTATTAATATCACCAACAGTTAAAGTATATTTACCTTCATTTTTAATAATAATAGATGATGACGTATCCCCTGTTGACCAGCGATAATATGCGAAACTTCTTTCCGAGGATAGAGTAATACTATCTCCCGAGCAAAAAGAATCCGGGCTTAAAATCTTAGCAATGGGAATCGTATCGACTAATATGAGGATATTTGCAGCACCGGTACATCCAACCGAATCGGTAACCTGAACCTGAAAATCTCCGTACCTTTTTACAACAATGCTGCTCGAAGTATCCCCCGTTGACCATTTGTACCGGGCATATATATCTTTTGTTGTTAGTATCACGCTATCTCCCTGGCATATCGGGAATGGCTTATCAGTAACGATATTTACTATTGGTCTTTGATTGAATCGAACATATATGGAATCCCGGTTGCTGCATCCATTGGTATCAATTACCGTAAGTTCATAGTATCCGGTTTGGGTGGCATTTATTTCATAGTTATAAACTCCAACGCTCCAATAGTATTTATATTTAGGAATTCTTGTCGATGATTTCAGTTTTACATTTGTACCAATACAAACATGGGTTGGTCCGTCGCTGATAATTTTAGCTTCGGGATGAGGAGAAAAGAACACATAAATGGAATCTGTCCCTTTGCAGCCTGTTAAATTCTCGACTTCGCAATAATAAGTCCCCGTTTTTGAAACCATTATTACCGAATCGGTTATAACCGAATCAATCATTGAACCAAACCATTTGTACTTATATCCCCCTCCGGTAGGCCATGCAAAAAGTTTTGTGGAATCTCCTTCACAGAGTTTTTTTGTAAGCGGAGCAATACCCATCTCAATTGGAATAGTCTTCACAAAAACAGAGCTTGTGTCTGTGCATCCATCAGCATTGCTAACGGTAACTCTGTATTTACCTGATTTTCTTGCTATAATTTTTTGGGTTCTCTCACCTGTTGACCATAAGTACATACTACCTATTGTATCGGGTTTTGCAATTAAAGTAACGCTATCACCGGTACAGAAAGTCAATGACCCGTTTGATAATATTGAAGCATCGGGTTTCGGAACAACATTAATATCAATAGCAGATGACCAATCTTCACAATTCTGTACATAAACCCGGACTCTATATTTCCCTGGTTTAGTAATTTTTATTGATTGAGTTGTCTCACCTGACAGCCACTCGTAATAAAGCCAGGATGGCGACGCCGTTAATGTTACAGTATCCCCCTCACAGATTTGAGGAGGAGTTGCAATAATATTTGCTTCAATGGTTCCGATTACAACAAAATATACCGAATCAGTCAGGACATAATCGGGGCATGTTACTTTAAATCTATATAGTCCGGCATTAGCAATTGTGGCGGCGGGAATTAAAATATTTTTTTCAGCGCTTGAAAAGCCCCCGGGTCCATCCCATTTGTATGTACAGCCTGTTTCCGGTATTCCGTACGAATCTATTCTTAAACTTTGTCCCGCACAAATCGGACTATGGGCTTCCAGGAAAGTAGTAATATCTAAAAGTTTCTCTTTTTTGTTTTTTTCATTCTTCCCATCGGCAAACGAAAATGAAATCGCCATTAGACCGATTATTACTATGTTTATGATTGTTTTCATTTCCTCACCAAATAATATTTTCAATATAAAAAAAAATCTGCACATTTTTTTCTAATAAGACAACTGAAACGGGATTTTGTCACAAAATAATTTTAAATGAGATTTTTTGTTCTGATTCAAAGGTAATATTTTTGCCGAATTATATTTTTAATTTTTGAAAATGTTGTATGGAAATAATACCAGTCGAAGCCGGACCATTAGCGACGATGTGCTATGTTGCAACTGACCCGGTGACCGGTAAATCCATTGTCATAGACGTTCCACCGGAAGGAGCGGAAATCTTATTTTCGCTTATCAGGCAGAACAAAAGCGAACTTTCAGGAATTATCCTTACACATTCTCATTGGGACCATTCGGCAGAAGCAGGAAAATTAAGTGAAATGACGGGTGCGCCCGTCGCTTCTCATCCTGCAGATGAATACAGGCTTAAGAATCCTTCGGAACATTCGATTTTTCATTTACCCTTCAAATTGGAACCGGTTGCAGTGAGTAAATATTTAATTCACAAAGATGTAATTTCTTTCGGTAAAGAAAAACTTGAAATCAGGCATACTCCGGGGCATACCGAAGGCAGTATTTGCCTTGTTAGCCACACTGACAAAGTAGTTTTCAGCGGCGATACCCTTTTCAAGGAAAGCATCGGCAGATTCGATTTGCCGGGTGGTAATCAGGAATCGCTGATTGATTCAATAAAGCAACAACTTTTGTCATTATCCGATAATTTTAAAGTGTTATGTGGGCATGGAGAATCAACAACCATAGGCTACGAACGACTGAATAATCCATTTTTTTGAAGAGAATAAGGAAAAATATTATTAAGAGTTATTTACTATTAAACCTAATATCAAGCAACAACTTAAATATGAAAATAATTTCATTTAAGTGTAATATATTATCTAAAATACATTTCGTAATTTGCATTTTATTTTGTTTTGAATTGGCGGGATGTTATTCATTTACCGGAGGAACGATACCTGAGCACTTAAAGACTCTATCATTCGGAGCCATTTCGGACAACAGCGGCTTTGGCAATCCGATGTACCGGGAGCATTTAACCAAAACAATATATGATAAATTCAAAAGGGATAAATCTTATGAAATTGTAGAATCAAACGGCGACGCCAGACTTAGCATAAGCATTAGTTCAATTATTGAAGCTACGTCAACGGTATCCGGCTCGGTAGGGCGACAGGAACTCGAAACAGAAAGAAAGGTAACTGTGAATTGCGATTTGGAATACTACGATGCGGTAAAAAAAAATACTATTATGAAAAAAAATTTTAGTAATTTTGAAGTTTATAAAATTGAAAATTCCCAAGAGGGAAGAAACGAAGCGATAAAGAAAGCGCTTGAGCACACAGCAGACGATATATTACTTGCGGTAGTCTCGGGCTGGTAGGAACGATGAAAATGAAAATGAGAATTTTACTATTCAATAATAAAAATTTTTTCTAACAATGGAGGAGAAATTCTCCTGACATGGAAAACTTTATACTCCTTATTTACTTTGTATCTTTAAGCATCTTGTTCGGGTTCGGACTGCACGGGATAATATTGTTGTATTACTACCGTAAAACGTACAATATTAAAAATCCCTTCGAAATAATGCCGGAACTAATGCCTAAAGTAACAATACAACTGCCTCTCTTCAACGAATATAACGTTATCGAAAGGCTTATCAAGTCGGTATGCGAAATTAATTACCCGACGGACAAATTGGAAATTCAGGTACTCGACGATTCTACCGATGAAACTGTCGAGTTGGCAAGCTCGCTTGTTGCAGAATACACTAAAAAGGGTTTCAATATCCATTATATTCATCGAATTAACCGCGAGGGCTTTAAAGCAGGCGCTTTGAAAGCGGGGCTTGCCCTTGCAGAAGGCGAGTTCGTTGCAGTATTCGATGCGGATTTTGTACCTAATACGGATTTTCTCTTAAAAACCGTACCACACTTCAATAACCCGAAGGTTGGAATGGTTCAAACAAGATGGGAACATTTGAACGAAGAATTTTCCTTTCTTACGCGTGCCCAAGCCTTAGCGCTTGACGGACACTTTGTTCTCGAGCAGCAGGTTCGCAATAAAGCCGGATTTTTTATTAACTTCAATGGTACTGCCGGTATCTGGCGGAAATCATGCATTATCGATGCCGGTAATTGGCATGCTGACACATTGACGGAAGACTTAGACCTGAGTTATCGCGCTCAACTTAAAAACTGGAAATTTGTCTTCCTCAACGATGTCACCTCTCCAGCCGAACTGCCCGAAGATATAAATGCCCTGAAAACGCAACAGTTCCGCTGGACTAAAGGCGCCGTAGAAACAGCAAAGAAAATGCTGCCTCATGTCTTCAAATCCGACCTTCCTCTCAAAGTCAAATTAGAATGTTTTGTTCACTTAACCAGCAATATCGTTTATCCATTCATTATGGTAGTTGCTGCCCTGAACATTCCTATTGTAATATTCAAAAATACAATCGGCGGCTTTGATGAGTATTACAATTTAATGTCGGTTTTTGTGGTGGCATCGGTATCAACCTTCCTGTTCTATACCTACGCCCAGAAGGCAATCCACTTGGACTGGCGGCGACGATTGCTGCTGTTCCCTGTTTTCCTTGCCGGAAGCATGGGGCTTGCTGTCAATAACTCCAAAGCCGTGATTGAAGCGCTGATTAACAGGAAAACCGGATTTACCCGCACCCCGAAATCAGGCGATGCGAAGACTGCGAACCAGAGAAAATACATGCAGAAGAAAATCAGCAGCACAGTATTTCTTGAATTGTTCATGACATTGTACTTCATAATCGGAATCGGCATCTCGGCTTATTTCCTCGAAATAGCCGCAATACCGTTCCAGCTTTTGTTCTTGATGGGATTCGGCACGGTCGGTTATCTGTCGTTGCGGCACGCATTTGCCAAATAGAAATTAAGTTTTAAAATATTTAAACCCCTTAATTTTCTCTTATGAGGAATTAAGGGGTTTTCTTTTTAATGGTCAATGAAATTGTCTGAATTAGGATTTGTAGGATTAAAGGATGAAAGGATTATTTTCCATTGACCATTAACCATTATTTAAGGTTTTTTACTATTTTTTACTACGGAATTTTCGATTTTATTTGAATTCACAGAACAGACGAGGGCGTCTATTCTACCAAGTTGATTGTAGTCATCGGATGACTCCCAGTCATCCGATGAATGGCTTTTTCATAATCCATCAACTTTTCACCTTCTTTCACCTTCTTTCTACGGTTTTTTATTTTTTTATGAGGTGAAATATTAAAAACCTTATATAAACCGTTTACCTTAGTAGAAATAAACAAAAGCACAATAGAAACTTATTTCCTTATTTTTGCTTTGTTATTTGAATTATTTTTTAACCACAAAGGGCACAAAGGCTTTAATCCCGGCTATTTCAAAGAACACACTAAAGCAAATTTATAAAGATAAGGTGTATTAGCTTAAAAATGATTTTAAAATGATGTCTGAACCATTGATTAAGCTGATTAATGGATAAATATGATTTCATATCGTAATTCGTAATTCGTAATTGATTATTCCCTTGCAATAACAACCTTCTCCGTAATTATACCACTTCCTCCCCGCACGACGCATAAATACACGCCGCAACGCCAATCCGAAACATCTATATTCAAAGGATTTTCCTCTTCTATTTTGCCTTCATAAGTTTTCTCGCCGAGAAGGTTGTAAATTGCAACAATGCCGCTCTGCAAGCCGTGTTGGATTGACATGCGTTCACCGGTTGGATTAGGGAAAATATGAAATGATTTATCAACTGACTGCTCCTTGACTGCAATTATTTTTTTATCATATCTTAAAATTCGGCTTCGACTGACGACTAAAGGGTGTTCTGGAACGGGGAAAAACGCAGCAGTATTTGATATGGTGGCATTTTGTTTCCCATTATATGTTGTTTTGTAAGTCGACCAAGTTTCACCACCATCTTTTGAAAGATATAAATTCATTAGTTTTCTTATAAGTATATTACTTTTATTTCCAAGTATAGGAACACCAGCAGACATATATGTTGGTACAGTATCCGAGAATTTCAAATTCCATGTAAAACCGCCATCTATCGTATTCCATACATAAGTTCTATATTGTGGGGAATTTAATTCTTTTTGTATGCCTTTTGCAGCCCAACCTATTTTTCTATTAATAAAAGTCATTTGAGAAAATCCATTAATATTATTAAATTTTGAATTAGATAGAGATTTCCATGTCTTTCCTCTATCGAATGACGAATAATAATTATAAGTAGAATCTAATAGATTCGAAATCGTTATAAAAATTGCATCAGAGTCCGGCATTGAGGCAAATAAGATATGTTGGTTCTGAATATTTGATTCTGTAGTTAATTTTCTCCAGTTCTCACCTCCATCTTCGGTGATATAAAGTTCACCGTTCTGGCAGTTAGCAACTCCGATATTATCATGCATATTAATGACATTTACCTGATTTTTCCAGGTTTCTTCCGGCAATCTTTTCCTTTTCCATGAATAACCGCCATCTGTTGATTTCATTATATATCCTGAATCACAACCTATTAATGCTAAATCTTTCTTAGGATAAGCAAAACTGTATTTTCCTAATACTCCTATTGAATCGACCAATATTGTTGACCAGTTCAAACCTCCGTCAGTTGAATGTCGTACTATAAAAAAATCGCTATTTATTATATCTTGTGCGAAAGCTATACAATTTAATGAGTCGCAACAATTAATATTTTTGTAATATGGAATATAACCTTCTTTACCCTCCAAGCACGGGAGCGAATCTACAACAATCCAATCGGCATCATCAGGATATAACCATTGAAGCTTATTTGAATCATCATAGGCAAAAGCATAAGAAACAAATATTATATAACAAAAAACGACCGATAATTTCTTCATGGATTGCTCCTTTGTTTAAATGCCGGAACCGGTTGACACCGGCTCCGTTTGGTTTAATAAAAAATTATTTCGTAATACCGAATTTTCCCGTTTGAATCGTTTCATTGTGGTAAACTAATTTAAACAGGTAATTACCGTTGTGGAATTGAGCCAGTTTCAATTGTTTTTCTTCTATTCCGCCATTCAACCGGAAGGATTCCTTCAAAATACCTTTTCCTTCGATGTCAGTAATTTCAAGGATATAGTCACCCTTTTGTCCGGTATTGAATTTAATAGTGAAATTCCCGTCGGATGGATTTGGAATAAATGAAATGTAATTCTTGTCATTTTTCAGTTCGTTCGAATTATTTTTTTCATAATTCAATTTGTTCCACCTTGGTTCCTGTTGGGGACACCTATTGAAACATCCTAAAGTTGTATCACATTCTACTTCACCCGATTCAGTATAAAGCAGTTCAGGTTCCTGAACCACTCCATGAACCTTGCAAATTCGATAAGTATATTTACAGCAGCTATTAGTAGTGCAGTGGATATAATGAACATATGGACCTTGCATGAGTGGACCGTTCTCAATGGTATCTAATTTAAGACATGATACCTCTGACAATTGCATTTCATCTATACAATCGTTATCTCCAAGATCTAGAACAGGTTGAATTTTCTTAAGGAGTTGTTGATAAATATAGTGAAAAGTATATGGCTGTTGATATAGACCTAAGCAAAAATGGCAATAGTTACCACCACCGAAATCGCCGATCATTATTTGCCATTGACCAATACATTCATTGTATCTAATATTAAATGCTACATGAATTGTACAACCCGGGCAAATGGGTAAGGGGATTGACATAAATGAGGGATTCAATAAGTCCCAAGGGGATTCAGTACATGAAGTGTCGCAAATATCTCCCCACCAAGAATTATCTGCTAAAATCATATTCGAAGATGATATGAATAATACCAATCCTATCAGCAATAATTTTTTCATATTAAATTCTTTCAATTGTTTATTAAATACTTATTTTTGAACTTGAATGGAAGCTGCCGTGCAAACTTTTGTTAAGACGCTATGCATGGCAGCGGCTAACCATTCCTCTGGGAGTCGGCAGGCATTGCTGTCTGTCGGCTTCTGTTTATATTGCGTTCGTCGGTTCCCTGTGCAGGTTTGAATAAATCAAACGGCACAGGGTAATTTAAGGGAATTTTCTTCGCATCATAGCTCCTCCTCTTACTTTTTATAAATATTTTTTCTCATAATGAACGATGTAAAAAATTTTACATAACGATTACAATTGCAAATATAATATTGAGTTGTAAACGAAAAGAAAACGAATAATTAATTTTTATTCATTATTAAATTCTATTTAAAATATATCCTCTGTCATGAATACATTCGATTAATTTTGGATTAGATGGGTCATCACCGAGTTTCTGCCTGATGATTTTGATTTTTTCTTTTAAGGTTTCTTTTGTACCAGGATTCAGGCGAGACCATGCATTAAATAGCAAATAATCATATTCACAAACAGACCCTGCATGAGTGGCTAACAATTCAAGAATCTTATATTCGAGTATCGAAAATTCTACAAATTCATTTTTGAGCTTTACGAATTTATTGTCAAAATCAATAAGTAAATCTCCTGTTCTAAAGGTACCGTACTTGCCAATGATACGTTTGTGTTTCAAGGCATTTTTAATTCTTGCCCTCAATATTTCAATTGCCGTAGGTTTAACGAGGTAATCGTCTGCAAGGGATTCCAGGGATTTTAATTGCAGGGCATCCGAAACAATTCCTGTATAGATAATAATTTTAATATCCAAATCAGTTTTTCGGATTATTTTCAACAGGTCATATCCATTAATACCAGGTAAGTTAATATCGAGGATAATCAGGTCTGGCTTTGCATTGGAATATAAGTCCAGCCCTTCATTGCCATTTGCTGCCTGAAACATCTTATAACCGGAAAATTCAAGTAAAAAGGCTAAATTTTCACTGACTACTTTGTCATCGTCTATGATGAGGATTTTTTTCATACTTCATGTAAAATGCAACTAAATGTTACAAAAGAGATAAGTGAATTTAATAAAATTATTGGAAAAATACAAATTTATTATTTTCCTCGAGTCAAGAGTTCCTCTTGCATCGTTTCTTGATATATACACCCATCCATAAAGTAATTACTTCTTGTTTTGAGGATTCTTACGTCAAGAGGAACTCTTGACGTTAGTTAAAACAGGTATTTTTTCAATAGAAGAATAGATGTCCTAAATCTGCCAGATGTAGGACATCTAAATCTTGTCATTAAATCCTGCTTTTATTTTAGGGAATAAGAAATTAATTCAATTTTTCCATTCATATATAATTTCCCTTTGGAATCATATTCAAAATGCTCCTGTTTAACTGGTCCAATGCCGGGACAAAGATAGAAATACGATGGAAACTCATGATAAAGATGGTATTTAACGCATCTGAATTTTCCTGCTGGTACCGTAATTTCAACATCTGTAGCTTCTACTTTCACAGTATCACCATGTCGAAAATAAATATCACCCACTTTACATGGATATTTATACCACAGGTATTCATTTACTTTGCCATTTTCGATATTTATAGAATATAAGCCATCGTTTTTATTCAACCCATAGCTTACCAAATTATTATCAATACCGTTAAAAATTGTCTTCATACAATAGACTTTATGCATCCCAATAACTGTATCCTTTAATATATAATCTGTTTCATTTAATGTCGATATAACCAAGCCATTAGAACCTAATTCTGTTATTTTTGAATTCCATGAATTACCGATTTTCAACGGGATGATGAAATTGGATTGATTTGACGGAGACGAAGAATTTTCTTTGCAGGATAATAGCAGGATTATAACTGCCATTGTTTGAATAATTTTTGTTTTCATTGTATTTTTCCTATTTATAAGAACATAGTTAGTTACAAGAATAAAGTTAATTATCAAATTATCTATTGAAAGTCAACCTTTGCCGGTTTCTTTTCGATTTTAATAATCCAATAATATAGAAAATTAAAGGCAGCAAAAGCAAATATTGAATGTGATAAAATTTCAAAGCTTACCTTAGAATTGATTGTCAAAGGGATTATTAGCATTATGGGTATTACAAAATCGAGGAAGAATAATTTAACTTTCTTTTGCATTCCTTCTTTCATATTTTGTGATAATTCAGGATAGGATTTGAATAATAACGCTAATAAAGAACCAATTAATGTTCCTATTGTATTAAGAAGATTGACGCTGTTAAATGGATTTTTTATAAATTCACCGCTGAACGGAGAACTGAAATCTATAAATATTAACAGCACGATAAAATAAACAAGTAGTTTTGGATTATTTTTAAAAAATTTCATGGTTTGCTCCCGTTGTATAATTATCAGAATTTGTTACAAAGCATTTGTAATTTAAGAAGAATTTTTAATATTTACAAAATTTTCTTAACAACTCAGCTATAATTATTTCTTGAATTGCCACGAGCTTTAGCTCGTGGTGTTTGATTACAGTGACTCATAGGGATTTATCCCAATTTTTTATTTTTCCTGAATAACCTTGAGAATGGAAAAGTTGGCTAAAGCCTAAAAAAACATGATCATATAATTGGGAAGTTCTAAGAATGTCATTCCAGCGGATGCAGGAATCCCTTGAATCGCTCTGGGAGTGGATTCCTGCATCCGCAGGAATGACATTCTGTAATTTTTAGAACCTCCCAATATCTTATTCCACTACTTAAAAGTAGTGGCTATTCATTTTTATTTAAAATTTGAATTTTTACTTTCTTCTTAAGAAAAGCAATAATGAGGATATAATACCAATGATGATGAAAGGAAGGAAAGCTAAATAGGGATGATAATTGTTCCATAATAAGACGGAAGCATCCGCAGGATTTAAGCCGGTAACCGATTGAAGCTGGGAAAAAGCATTGGAGCTTGTAATCTTGGTTACAGAATGACCATGCTCCTGCAGGTAATGAAGCGCCAAATGGGATTTCTCCCCGAAATATCTATATGCAGCGCCGCCAAGCAAACCGCCAAAACCAAGCCCTATTGCCCAGGAAATATTCAGGTAACTCATATAAAGTCCTTTTCTTGCGCCGGGAGCCTTATTGCTTATGTAATCCAAGTAAACAGGGATACAAATCATTTCTCCTAGAGTATAGACAATAAATCCCGTAATCAACATTCCGCCGCTCTGGGATAGTATTGCAGCCCCAAAACCAATAGTGACCAAAGCCGTACCAAAACTGAGTGTAGTCGAATGGGAAAAGCCACGGAAAATAAAATTAACGGCTGTTACAAGTAATATTATCATTACAGTATTTATATTATAAAGCCATTCAAATGCAATTTCGCTTCCTTTATTTGTCAGCTTTATCATAAAATCAGGTAAATGAAGAGCCGACGCAGCTTTCGTGGTACTTACCCAATCGACTATAAAGTTTGGTAAGGTTTCGTAGAATTGCATATAAATTATTGTGAAGCCGGACATAATAATAATAAATGATAACAATCCGCCACTCCTTAAGCTGGCAGTTATTTCCCTAAGACTCAATTTTTCCGGTTGATATGTTGAATTGTCGGGATTAAGAAAGAAGGCAAAATAAAGGAAATTGGCAGTCATGATTATTGAACTTGCCATGAATACATAAGTATATGAAATTGTTTTAAAATATAAGGAAAACGGCATAGCGGCAAATACGGCAATATTTATCAGCATTGAAGTAACTGCCCATTTGTTTCTCGAACCTTCGGGGTCTATATTCCGTGCGATGGAAGCGGAAATAGCCGGTTTAAAGCACCCTAAAGATATACCCAAAATAATGGCAGAAAATAAAAAAATTGGAAATGAAGCCGATAGTCCAAGCATAAAATATGAAATGGCTGCAAATCCCGATGCAAGAGTAAGCATTAAGCGTACGCCTATCTTATCAGATAAAGCGCCTGCAAATAAAGGCGTTAAATTTTGAGCTAATGCCCAGCAAAAGAAAATAAAACCTTTAGTAGTTTGCTCCCAGCCAAGAGATTGAGGGTCGTCTTTTTGGGAGATATAGATTGGTAATTGAATTAATACGGACGCAAAGGCAAGTCGTTCAGCCATCTGTCCGATGTTTAACAACCAAAAATTACGTCGATGACCTTTTATCAGTTTAGCCGAATTCATCACGGTTCAAAAATAATTAAATTTGTTTAAATTTTACTGATTAATTATATCTATTATATAAATAAGTTTAGAATTCATGTTAAATGTTGAGTCCACTCTAAAAAGTATTTTTAGTGAAAATTACATTCCAAAACCGGAATTTTGAAATGAGAAATATCAAGAACTTACTTATTCCAAAGTTGTACTTTGGAATTCAATTTTTGGTTTTTAGATAGGACTCAATGTTATAAATTCTCTATCCTGATTTTTTGAATAGTTTTTATAAAAAATAATCGTTAATTTATTAAATTACAAATTTCGTTTTCTTGCAGCTTTTTGCAGGAATAATTTGTATATGAAAATTTTTAATATTTAATAAATACTTTGAAAAAAGAAAACATCTATATTGAAAAGATTTGTGTTTGGTTCACCACTTTAGGGGGCATAGGATTCCTGCCCAAAGCACCCGGCACCTGGGGTTCGCTTGCGGCTCTCGCTGTTCTTTTCATACCGGTTTTATACAGAACAGAAACTATCTTCGTTTTAATAATTATTTTTACAATTTTAGGCTACTTTGCAATAAAACCAGTAGAAAAGAAATACGGTAGCGATGCATCGGTCATTGTAATCGACGAGGTAATTGGAATGTGGCTGACTCTTGCTTCGCCTTACGTTCCGCATAATTTATTATGGGTCTCGATTGCTTTTGTTTTATTCAGGTTTTTCGATATAAAAAAGCCTTTTCCAATAAGCTGGATTAATCGCCAGCAAGGCTCATTCTATGTTTTGTTCGATGATATTCTTGCCGGTATTGCTGCTTCGATTTGCCTGCATATTCTGCATACCGGATATATGTTGGCTCCATTGGTATATTATTATTTTAAGAATGGTTAATTCATTTCAATATTTCCCCGGTCTCATAACTCCAGAACAGCAAGTCCAGTTCATCGATTGGAATGCCAACAGACTTCGAGAATTCAATAAATTTCTGCTCGATTTCCAAATATACTTTCTTTGATGTCGGTTTTGGAATTTCGTCGTAAACTCCGCAATACATGAGGTGTTTCAGGATATGACGGTCGAGAATTGCCAATCCCCTGAATCCTATATTCCTTAAGAAATGCGATGCTTCCTTCATTCCCATGCCTTTCACAGTTTCTGACAGTAGATTTCTTTTCTCATAATTATTCATTTTTGATAGAATAATTTTTTCTATATCTCCGTAATTATCCCGCGCTAACCTGATATATCCTGCTTTTTGGTTATGGAACCGTATGTAATGTTCTTTATTTCCTAATAAAGGAGCAAGCCCAAAAGGCTTAATGAGATAATTCTTTTCGATTAAAATTTGCTCTACTAAGAAAGCAAGTTTCGCTTTGGATTGAGGCGTACAAAGGCAAAAGCATAATTCATAAAAGTATAATTCCTTCGGACAATTCTGAAAATCTTTCAAGCGTTGAGCTATTTTTCCCTTCAACTCATTGTATCGGATTCGCAAGTGTTCCGGGAGTTCAGGTTTGGTTAATTTTGCCATGATATTTGAATAATAAAAATATTTTTTTAATCAATTTTTTGTAAAAACAAGAATATTCTGAACAGACAAGAATGTCTATTCTACCTTTTTATTTAGTAGGTCAGACATTCTTGTCTGACAATTCAATCCATCCCTGATGTCTATTCTACCTTTTTTATTTAGTAGGTCAGACATTCTTGTCTGACAATTCAATCCATCCCTGACATGACATTAGCGTTTATATACGAAAATAAATCGCTTTTATGTTATTGAAAATTGGATTAACTTTGAAAATTAATTTAGGTGAGGCAAGCAAATTATGAAAAAAATAGCTCTTTACGCCGCAAAAGACAAGCCGGAAGCAGTTTACTGGGCTTATTTCTCGGCTAAAAAACTCCATGAATTAAACTGCGAAGTATATGCCCCACCTTCTCTTGCCGAATTATTCAGTAGTGACGTTAAAGATTTTATTAAAATTTCTAAAATTAAGGAATTCGAGAAGTTTGTTGATGCCGTTTTATCCTTTGGTGGGGACGGCACTATGCTGGGAATTGCACGAAGGCTGCTAACTTCAAACCTGCCTATTATGGGTGTAAATGTCGGGAAACTCGGTTTTCTTGCAGAATTCGAAACAAAAGACCTGGATTATAGCCTGAAGGGATTAAGCGAAAATAATTACCGTATTGTTGACCGCTGTATCTTAGAAACATCAATAGATAATGAAACAATTTTCGCATTCAATGATTTTGTAATCGAGAAGAAAAATTCTTCAAGGATGATAACCATTTCTGCCTTCTCGAATGAGCATTTTATCGGTGATTACAGGGCAGACGGATTGATAATAACAACTCCCAGCGGCTCGACTGCTTATTCGCTATCGAGCGGCGGTCCGATAATTGCTCCTTCCACTCAGGTTGTTTGCATAACACCAATTTCGCCTCATTCATTGAACTTTCGTCCATTAGTTGTACCGGATTCAAACGAGATAAGGTTAATTCTAAATTCACCTACAGGAGAAGCGAATATCGTTGCCGATGGACAAATAGAAAGAACTCTAAGCAATAACGAAGAAATTATTATAAAGCAATCGGTAAATCGTATAAAACTTATAAAACCACTCGAAAATTCTTATTATGATTTGTTAAGGAAAAAACTCCTTTGGGCAACAAATACGATTAATCCGAATAAATGATGGTTTTTACTCATCCGATGACCGGGAGTCATCGGATGAGCTTTAGTAAGTGTCTTTGGTAAAGAAGTGAAAAATCCAGTAATAATTCTGTTACTTAATTCTTTATTCGTTAGGAAAATTTCTATTTTATTATAAAAACTTTCCCAGAATACATTTCATTGTTTATCTGTAATATATAAAAATACAACCCTGTAGAAAAATGCTCTGCATTGAAAGCTACCTGATGTTCTCCTTTACTTACAAATCCTTCTGATAAAACTGCAATTTCATTCCCGATACAGTTTACGATTGTCAATTTAGCGAAAGAAAATTCTTTAGTATAAAATGAAATATTGCAATTTTGAGACACCGGATTCGGATATATAAATACTTTGAAATCATTTAATAGATTATCCTCAACACCAACCGGATTTATACTTGCAACAACTGAATAATCGGAATTGAGGCATGTTTTATAGCTTATTGCCTGAACCCTGTACGAGTAGGTTTTATCTGAAACTATTGATATATCAATATATTGAGTTACTCCTGCATTGACAGAATCAATTTTTTTCCAACTTAGTGTTCCTTCCTTACGTTCAATGATATATTTCAAAACACCGCTGTTGCTTGGAATCCAATTTAATTCTACCTTCGGTGTAAATGTTCCAATATTTTTTGCAGTTAAATTATCGGGTCGCGTTGGCTTTAGCAACGAATCTCTTATTTCAATACCAGTCCATTCTCCCCATAGCTCATCTTTTCCACGTAAACGTACTTGAAGAGTATCACCTGCTTGCACATCCGAACAGGCAAGAACAACATCCAATAGCTCTGACGGACTGTCAAATTTACTATCCGACGGCGTTATGACCTTTTTAATGGGATTAGAATTGGAGCGCACTAACTGCACTTCTGCGGCTGTAATAAAGGCAGTTGTCGGATATTTAACCATTACCGGCATACTCCATACACCATATTTTGTATTATTTTTTATGTCGGTAAATCCTGAACTTTTTACACGAACAAAGAAAGAAGTACCGGGTTTCAGCGGCGGCAGCGAATCCCATTTTATGTCAACGGAATTAGTACCTAAATCCGGTAGTTGAACTTGTGTACCGGTTCCGGGTTGAGTTGCCGGGTCGGTATAATACTCGACCTGAACGATTGTCTGCTTTTGAGCAAAGCAGAGTGTCATTGAAAAAATAAATATTATGAGTGTAATTTTTTTCATTGTTTTTTTTTTCTTATGAAATAATAATTTTTTAATTTCGTTACTTAATTTTTAAAAATAGTAATTTTGAATAAAATGGTATCTGTACAAACACTTGCAAAAGAGCTTAATATCAATGCCGACCAGCTAATGTTGGAAAGTATTAACCTATATTTAAGAAACAATTTATACAAAGTTGAATCTGAAATGTATATTATTCTTCAAAAATTTAACGTTGATGACATATATGATTTTGAAAAAAAAGTTAAATCCGGCGTTATAAATGAATCGCAGGGATTTGACGATTTTTTCAAATTGGACAGTCTTACTGCCCAAAAAGATAAATTCAAATCACTATTAGCATTACTCAATGATTGACATTATTACCCTGCAAATTACTGCTCAAGTTAAATTTGGAGAAATAATTAAAACACTTTTTTTCGTTGATTTCAAACTTCGTATTGTTTTAATTGACGATAGTTTTATAGATGTAATAATTTCTCAAAAATTGCCCGATAAATTCGGGTTTCATTGGGAAACAAGGAACGTGAAAAATGAAATTTTCCGGTACGATAATTTCCCTGATGTTAAATGGAAAGGAGTTGAAACTTATCCATATCACTTTCATAACGGCTCACAGGAAAATGTTGTAAGTTCACCTTTCCCAAAAGATATTATACAGGCATTTTATGCTTTTATGAATTTTGTCAAAGAACGAATCAATGGTTAATGGTTAATGGTCAATGGTTAATGGTCAATGGTTAATGGTTAATTCGTAATTTTTAATTCGTAATTCGTAATTAGTACCCAACTCTCCCCTTAAGTTTAAATTGCATAGTACCGTCGTCATTTAGTTTGAATGAAGCCGGCAATGAAATATACGGTTGCATGGGCGCATCCGGTCCGCCATAGTAGCCCATATCGGATATTGTACCATCCCAGTCGAATATCGTTGGGTCGCCGCCATTGACGCAAGGGGATTTTAAATTATCAAGTCTATAGTCTGTATTTATCATTGGGTCTGATGTTAAGCAATTTATGCAATTTGACCAATTTCCTCCACCTGTACCAAAAGCTGAACAATAACGAGAAATAGGATAGTTCCAAAGTCCACCTGCACCATAATTACTTGTATTATTATATGATATACAATTTATTATAATACTTTTTACAGCTGTATATTCGATATATATCCCGATACCATTGTTTGTCGCTAAACAATTATTAACCTTACATGTATTTGAAAGGATACTAATTCCTGCTGCTTTACAATCTTTTGCAACCAAATTTGTTATCATTGCATTTGCTGACATATTAATACCATCGCCGGATTTTGAAATAACTGTTACCCATTTTATTATGCCTGCTTTTTGTGTAATAACCGGATCGAAGTTCCCGGTAATAACCGTAACTTTTGCGCCGGAGCCTTGTATAGTAACATCCTTGTCAACTGTGATTTGCTCTTTGTCGTAAGTGCCGGGAGCTAATCTAATAATATCACCGGCATCGGCATCTTGCAGCGCTGCACGGATTGAGGTGTATTGAGCGCCGCCCTTTGGGTCAACAGTTCTTATTGCTGCTTGAGCTGAGAGAGACAGAAGAACGATAAGAATGAGAAAAGAAATAAAATGCTTCATATAGAACTCCTAAAAGTGTTTTAAAAAAGTAAATTATCAATGAAAAATTCTTTCAATTACGATGCAAACCATACCCTCAGTGGTTATTACATATTTTTGTTTTTGCACATTATCGTAAGATTTTTTATCAAAATACGATAAACTTGAACCTACAATTTCTCCAATATTGGTATATGTATCTGCAACAACAATGTCAACAAGATAATCAAGAGCTGTCTGATTAATGTAATCAGGATTATTCGAGTAAAACAACGACCCTCCGCCTCCACCAAAAGCTCTTAAATCGAGATACCAATGTGTATATCTGATAGATATTTTATAGCTTAGAGTATCTTTCCAAAGGGATTTCATTTCTTTGTTTTTGAAGTCAAAATTCATCGAAACTATATAATCATGGTCATATAATCTTCTACCTCCCCATCCATTAATGAGAAAATCAACCGCAGAAGAGCCAATCATTACGCCAGCGAAGTACCCACTATTCAAAGCAATGCCAACACCGACACCAGCAGCAGCAAATAAAGCATCAGGGAACACAGTCCAAAAGGACATGCTTTTATCCATACCATAATCGATTAGCTTAGTCGAAAGAGTGTAGTCATCTGAGTATGTGCTTTTTGAAGCGCTATTTACTCTTTGGAAAATTTGTGCTTGCATAAACCTATTTACAAGTAATTGGTTTATTGAAGGAATGTTCGTAAATTCTTGGGCATGGTCTTGATTAGTGCGTTCATCAACAATATTTTCTATTGTAAGTGATTTCTGTATAGTTTTATACAGAGGAGGTTGATAAGTAGGCGCTTTCGCCCCACCACAGCTAATTAAGATTATTGTTGAAACAATAACCGAAATGGAAATGAGAAATTGTTTCATATCGAAACTCCTTAAGATTTTTAAAAAATAATTAAATATTAATTTTAAATTCATCATTTTCTATTAACATTACGAAATATTATTTTGAAAAGTTAAATAATTTTTTTCTACTATTTTCAATACTCTTTTGCCAATAAATACAAGCTCCGATGGTATCTTTCAATATTAATTTAGTAATACCTACCATTTCATAAACTCTATCTGAATTTGGATCTATCTTGATAACTTTATCAAAATATGATAAAGCATTTTCATATTCCTTAAATTTTAAATAACAAAAACCCAATTTAAGATTTGCGTCAATATTATTTGAATCATTTTTCAATATAACTTCTACTTCAGATTTCAGGTTTTTTATATACAAACTATCATTATTGCTAAAAATATCATTTATCAATGTTAATTCATGAGCTTTTTTCCAATCAGAACAGAGGCCGTCTTTATTTCCTGCAAAATAATTACTTTGCCCTCGATTATAATAAATCTTCCAAATTTCTTTATCATTTGGATCAATTTCAATTGCTTTATTATAATCTTGAATTGCACCAAAAAAATCTTTGAAATTTAATTTAACATTCCCTCTGTTATAATATGCTATTGCATTATTGGGGTTTAACTTAATAACTATATCAAAATCAGTTAAAGCGTCAACAAAATTGCCTAGATTTGTATAGGCTAAACCCCTATTATTATAAGATTCAGGTAAATCCGGACTTATAGCTATAGCCTTATTATAAAATTCAATTGCTTCATAATATCTCCCAAACTGGTAATGATGATTACCTTGATTATGGTATTCTAAGGATGAATTTTTAGAAGTCATGCACCCTTTATTAAATAAGGCATGCACAATTATTATGGCTATTATTAAGATGTTATTTTTCATATAAAATTTCCTGAATTATTTGTTTTTTATTCTAACTACTAAACCAAAAATTGTAGCGGATATAGGCGTTGGTATCACCGGGATAAAAGAGCCAAGCGAATTCAAAAAATTTTGATTTGTAAGAAGTCTTAAATTAATAATCCCGACTCCATTATGTTTCTCAATAATATTATTTAGTTGTTCAGAAATATCAGGGTCATCTGAAATGGAAAACAAAGTCCAGCCGATTTTCCACTTTGTTACAGAAAATGAAAATCTGCATGTTTTCATATCGCTTTCTAATTTAGAATTTTCATTTTTTATATCAACCATATCTTCATAAAATATTGATTTTGTAGGAAAAATTTCTATATAATTTAAGGTTTCCATTTTATCATTAAATATCGAATTTGAAGCTGAAACCGGGTATTTCAAATTATTCGCGGTAATCATCATTTTCCCACCTCCACAACCTGATAATATAGAAGTTAAAAATGCTATTATTAGTAATGATAATGTTCTCATTTTTTTTCTCCTTATTTTTGATAAATAATTCCAAGGTATTCTATTTCAGAATGTTCTACCGCCCCACCTAATATCATCATTTCAGAAACAACAAAATACAACTGCCCGACATATTTATTACTATCATTATTAAGTTTGTTAAAAAAATCATTATAAGCATCACTTTTTATTGTCGTTGTGATTATTTTGGGTGTTACAACCATGTTACCTTCTAACCTTGATGGTCCAGTTCTTTGACTTATATTTTCAAGAGTTGAGCCAGCAATGAAATCCATAGTTCTTGTTTTTTCGTCAATTGTTTGAGTTTTGCTGATTTTATTGCCCATCAACAATGGTTGGCTAATATTTTGAATGTAAAATCTTGCTGATGTTGATGTGCAAGAAAACAGAACAAATATTACCAAAAAAAATATCGGAATAATGAAATATTTAATTATTAACATGATACTTCCTCCTATTGTAAATTCAAAAAAATTATTTATATTACATTTTAAAAACTTTACGAAAATATTATTGAATTTTATTACGTGCAAACGATTTGAACAATACCTAAAGTTCCTTTCAAGGAATTTCAGGACGGTATAAGGAACTGATGAGGTCTTATGAAAACTATATTTAAGTTCGATGTTGGCGAAGTCAATATTGGCAAGGCTTTAGCAGATGATTTGCGTGAGAAAATAAAATCATTGGCTGCAGAAAAGGAAATTGGAACTGACCCCTATCAATATGAAATGCTTTTTAAAGAAATTAAATCAAAAATGGTAGCATTAAGCTCGGATTATGAATTCGTTTTCGAGAATAAAGTAGTTGATTTTAATAAAGATAACTTCGTAATGTTTACATCGAAAGTGCTTAAATCATTTCTTTCATCAAAAAAGAATGATGAAGTAATTACACTTCAAAGAAAAAATCTTGATATTCTTTCGTTATATGCATACAATAAGCCATGGAACTTGGTCAACAGTGCTTCAAACAACTTTCCGAAAGTAGGGAAACTTTCGGAAAGTGTTTCGACTTTAGTCTCTCATAAGCACTTCAAAAAATATTTATTTATAGCTCAATTTTCAATATTCTCCATTATTATTATATGGTTAATATTAAAAAACAATTACTTACAAGAACATTTTGCAGAAAAAGAAAGTGTATATCAACGTTCGTTAAATCAATTTTTATTAGAGTATAATCAATTTAAAAATTTCAATCCAAAAAATTATTATGCATTTACTCCGCCTTCTTCTGACAAATTGCTTATTGACAAAAATTTTAACAATGATACTGCATTTCAAATTCAATATCCTGGAATGATGAAATCGATTTTTATTCCTGATAGTTTTATTTCTCAACCCTGCTTTCAATTTTGCAGTCAGCTTAACGGTTTTGCTTTTGGTTTTGGCAAATCGAAATGTCCCGGCACATGTGACCCCGATACAAGAGTGCCTTATTACAAAAAACCTTATCTTTCAATGTTAAGAATTACTTTTAAAGATTCTACTTATATTTCTTTTATATCTTTCAAATGGGTTGAAATTGGCGCTGATTGGGGTTCGAGTGGAGGTGTTTATATCGATGGTTGTCTTGTTCCTATTGGTGAAGTTCCTTATCAACATATCGGGAATTACCCTCCGAGTAGATTGACTTTAAACGAAACACCACGTAGTTTTAATGATACAATAAACAAAATCCTTAAAACTATTGATATTGCAGTATGGGACATAGCAAACGGAAGTGAAATCTTTATCAATGAAATTAAAGTTTGGGGAAAGTAATTTAGATAATGAGAAGACTCCTTCATTTGTAGGAAGTTGGACATCTAATCACATCATATTTCTCTTATGTTGGCGATTCCAGCATTCGCAGAAATGACACCTTAAATTTTTTGTGAACATTATTGAAAGAAAAAATTTGGATAACTTGCAAAAGAATCGTAATTTTGTAGTTCTGTAATTTAAGTAGAGGTAAATATGAATAGAATGAATTTAATTAATGCACAGTTAATAGAGCAGGCGCTCGATACGCGCAGGAAAAAAGATGGAGATAATTACGCAGAAATCCCCGATTTCCGTGCTGGAGATACGGTAAATGTTGCTGTCAGGGTTGTTGAAGGTGAAAAAGAAAGAATCCAGAATTATAAAGGTATCGTTATTGGACGCCATGGCGGCGGAATAAGCAAAACTTTTCTCGTTCGCAAAATCTCAAACGGAGTTGGTGTGGAAAGAATTTTCCCTCTGTATTCCCCGATGATTCAGAGCATAACAGTTCTGCAAAGGGGCAAACCGAGACGTGCCAAACTATATTATTTACGAGGAATGTCCGAACGCAAGATTCGTCAGAAAATCAATCATTAAAATTATTTTTTGTGATTGTCTCATAATATTTATTGAGTGTCATTCTGTACATCGAAATTATCGAATTCATTAACATTAGCAATAAAAATTCAAGAGAAATCCCCCCTACCCCCCTTTTTCAAAGGGGGATAAGAAAAAATTCTTACATCCCCCTTTGAAAAAGGGGGGTAGGGGGGATTTCTCTTGGTGAAAATTTTGCACGAATCTAAACAAACACAAAAGTATTTACCATGCTTGCAAAGCGCATAGAATCAATCAACCGTAAGATTATTTACTTTATCATTTCCCTGTTTTTCAGGAATAAACCCCGTTCAACTCCATTAAATCCTGATTCAATAAAAAGAGTCTTAATATTCAGGTACGATGCAATTGGTGATATGATTGTCACAATGCCTGCTGTCGATGTATTAGGGCAAATCCTGCCAGACGCAACAATCGATGTCCTTGCTTCCAATAGAAATTACAGCATTATATCAAACGATACACGGTTCAATAATTATTTTGTTTATAACGGCAGCTTTCATTCTTTTTTTAAAATAATTTTTAAATTGAGAAGCCAAAAATATGATGCAGTCTTTGCATTCGTACTTCATAAAACTACTAAAGCGGGAATTTTAGCTAATCTTATTGCAGGAAAAAAGGCTGCGAAAGTATCAATTCGCCATAACAAGCGTGCGGAATTATACTCTACATTTTTTAATGTGCAATTGGATGTCGAGGAATACCGCAATCGAATGACTATGGCTGAATTGCAAGCCCGAATGGTTTGCGATTGTTTTGGTAAAAATTTCGATGATTATTCACTAAATTATCAAATTTATATAAAAGAAAAACATAGAATTGCTGCAAGAAAGATACTTGGCAATTTTTCAAATAAGAAACTCATCGCAATCAATATTTCATCCGGACACCACGCCAGATTTTCTAAATTCATAGAATTAATAGCATCAATTTCTGAAAAAAATAATGAATATGAATTTGCAATCATATCAGTCCCATCGGATTATCCTTTAGCCTGTACAATTGCAGAAAAATCTTATGGTAAAGTTACTGCATTAAATCCTTCAAATGATATTCTGGAGGTTTGTTCTTTATTCGAACACTTTTATGCTATTATTACTCCGGATACATCGATTGTACATATAGCATCAGCTTTTAAAGTACCAATGATCGTAATGTATGTTAAAAGTGATTCCCATGTTAATGAGTGGATGCCGTTTGGTGTCGATTTCCGATGCATTATTACGGATGGTAAAAAGGATTTAGATTCAATTGAAGTGCAGCCGGTAGCAGATGCTTTTGATGATTTGATGAAAAGTATTGAAAAAAGTTAAAAGTTAAAAGTTAAAAGTTGGTAAAGTATATCATTTTCATTTTGAAAAGAGTCATTGTTAATAATTATTTTAATTCTTAATTATTAATTCTTAATTCGTAATTAATAATAAACCCTATCTCCAAATATCGCAGTTCCAACCCTAACATAAGTAGCGCCTTCCTGAATTGCAACTTCAAAATCGCCAGTCATACCCATAGATAATTCTTTGAGTTCAACCTCAGGAAAGCGGCTACGGGCTTCATCTCTCAAGTTCCGTAATAATTGAAATTCCCGGCGAGCAATATCTTTATCAACTGAAAAAGTACCAATTGTCATTAATCCCTTTATTATGATGTTTTGAAATTTTAATACATCTTTAATTAATTGGAAAATTTCATCAGGTGCGCATCCTGATTTAGAGTATTCTCCGGATGTATTAACTTGTAATAAAATATCAATTGTGCGATTATACTTTTCAGCTTGTTTGGATATTTCCTCAGCAAGATGAAATGAATCAACGGAATGGAACATTAATACGAACGGAACAATCAGCTTAACTTTATTAGTCTGCAAATGCCCGATAAAATGCCATTCGGGCTGAGCTATCTCTGAATCATTTAATTCATCATATTTCTGTCGCAACTCCTGGGCATAATTCTCACCGAATATTTTTATACCGGCTTTAATTGCCAATTTTATTACTGTAGTTGGTTTTGTTTTTGAAACCGATACTATTTTTATGTCATAAGGATTGCGATTAGCACTTCGTGCAGCTTCGTTTACACGTGCAAATACTTCAGCAAATCGCTTTTTTAATTCATCTATTTCTATTTGTTCTTCTTGATTCATTCTAATGTATCACAGTAAAGTTAACAACATCGCTGGAATTATTAACAGTTAATTTCGCAAAATAAAAGCCGCTTGGAATTAAAGAAGTATCAATATTTATTGTTTTACTTGTTCCATCCATTAATTGAACGAGTTTCAAAACTTCTATTCCATAAATATTAAAAATTGCGATTTCGGCAGTTCCTACTTCATTTGTAAATGTAGATAATAAAGCCTTATCATTAGCTGGATTGGGATAAATTACCGGATTTATATTCTGATGAACTATATCCTCATCGACATTCGTAATTGTTAATTTATTTATTTTTACTAAAGTCCTAAATCTATTGTCCTTATTAATTACAAATTTTGAATCTGAATAAATTGGAAGACTATCAAAAACATATTCTTGTTCTGGTTTATCAATCCTTAGAATGACTTTTCCGGGGTCAAGGCTTTCACTATCGGATATTGAATAAGAAATTGGCAGCAAAAGCCCGGAATAATAACCATACTCAGAAGGCTGAACTTGTTTAATTTTTACATTTATAGTTCCTAAAAAAGGAGTATAAGTCGTGAATTTAATCTCAACATCAAGTATTGGTATTCCCTTTCGATAAACCCATTGCTGGAAGAAAGTATCAAGATTTCTTTTAGAGTTTTTTTCAAAAATGTTCTTCAAATCCCAAGTTGTTGAGCAGGAGTATTTAAATTTATTCAAATATTCCTTTAATGATGAAAAGAAAATTGAGTCGCCAATTTCATAGCGTAACATACCTAAAACAGCAGCTCCTTTATAATAAATTGTCGTGGGATAATTTGAAGATGGTGCTTGTCTTGGAAAATCATATAAAGGTAGAGCACCCTCCTGAGGCAAAACCTTGTTAATATAATCGTCAATAACTTTACTCTGTTGGTCAAGATACTTTGGAGAAATTGTAAAATTATCCATTGAACCTACCCAAAGTGACTCGCAATATTCTGCAAATCCTTCATTCAGCCATGCATCCCTGAAATCCTGGCAGGTTACCATATCGCCGAACCATTGATGAGCTAATTCATGAAGTGTTACACTCGATATAGAATCCTTATTTTTATAATAATTTTGTACGACTTTCGAATCAATATTTATCATTGTCTGGGATTCCATCGAACCTTTTTTTGTATTGACGTAACCAACTTTCTCAAAAGGATAAGGACCGAATTTTCCTTCAAGAAATGTCAACATCTTTGGTAATAAATTAATTTCATAATCCGTTGCTGAAGTATCTCCGTTTCGAGAGTACCAAACCAATGGAAGTTCCTTATACTTTGATTCGCGTATTTTAAAATTTGAAACTGCAAAAGTTACAAGATATGTTGAAGTTGGATAATTAGTCTTCCAATGATAAACGACAGTATCTTTGCCTAAAGTGTCAATTGTGCAGGTTCCGATGCTGGCGCAAGATTTATCCTGTAATAAATAAAATTTCAAATCAAAAGTTGCTTTCATTGAAGGATGGTCGTAGCATGGGAGCCAATGCCGTGTAGTTGAAACATAAGGGCAGTTGAAACCCACTCCGAGAGCATAAAGCACAGAATCGTCCGATTGCACGCCTCCCCAATTCATCGAGCCGCCTTCATTTGTCATTGTGCCATGGTAAAAAACAGTTACAATATCTGTATCATTTATTGCACTTCCTATTGGAGAAATTCGATAATAATGATTCGGATTCGTTTTCGGAAATGTTTCTTCTGCTGTTGTTTTTGTGTTATTATAGAAAACCGAATCAACTGTTAAATCCCGAAGATGGAAATAGAAATAATTAGTATCCGGCAGTTCAGTCCAAACAAATTTTGTCCGGCAAACTCCGGACATTACCTTACTCGGAGATTTCATTAAATCGAGAACGGCAGAATAATTCAATACTTTGAAAGCCTGTGGAATGTATTCTGTTGGTCCGGAAATGGGAATAGCCGCACCGAGCCAGCTACAAATTATCAATAAACTAATATTACAGAGCAACAAAAACTTCTTCATATATCTCCCTTCGATAAAAAATATATATCAAAATTAAGAAATAATATTATGATTGAAAAGAGGGAAATGGAAAAGTGGGTTATTAGCGAGTTTTGTCATAATAGCAAATTCAGTTCAATATTCCAAAGTATTCACAAAGGGATAATTGAGAATTTTTGCATCCATTGTTGCAAGAGGAATATCATGAAAAATAGATGTTGCTGTAATCATTTGGTCGGCAGGGTCTTTATGAAAATTACCTTCCAAATTTGTTGACTTTATTATTATTTCTCTTGATAAGTCCATGATATTTATATTTGAACCCACTAAAGCTTTATCGAACCAATTTACTAAATCCAAAGGTAAGATAATTTTTCCTTTTTCAACTGATTTGGCAACTTCCCAAAGAGAAATCATGCTAACATAAAGACCATTAACGTGATTGTTGTATAAAATTTGTCTAAGAGAATTATTAAGTTTTTTGTCATTATGAACAAACCAAAGCCATATATGAGTATCGAGAAGAATCAATTATTAACCTCCCACTCATTTGGATTTATAGCCGGTTCAAAAGGGTCTATATATTCTACCGGTAAACCTTCAAGTGGATATTTCTCAATGACATCAGTCTTTTTTCTCGGAATAATCATGACATCCACAATTTCTCCCGCTTTTAAAGGGAGATTCTTAATAAAAATATTATGATTCTTTGTTACATGTAAATTTTTGTAAGTATTAATCATTTTCAAATTTTCATGTTAATAAACTGTTTTCAAAGACGATAAATGATTAAATTATTTTAAATGCAAAACCTTTTGTTACTTTATGTAAAATTTTTTCAAAATCTACAACTAACTCAAGGTCATTTTTCAGTATTGATTTTGCAGATTTGATAAATGCAGGTGTTTTTAGAAGAATCATACGCTATGACATTATCTCATTCATAACATCCTGTACAGTTGTCTCACGAGCCTTTCCTTCATTATACTCTTTTCTTGATTGTTCAACTGTCTCAATAAGTTCTTTTCTTTTCTTTTCCCTAACTCGATTAGATAGAATTTCATTGAACATCAGTAATTCTTCATTGGGCAGCGCTTCGGCTTCATCAAGTATTTGGTCAAGTGTCATTTTTTTTCTTAAATAATTTATACATTGGGAAATTTGACGAATTCGTAAAACAAATATTATAAGGTATATATTATATAGCTTGGTGAATCTCCCAAGTTAAAGATGTCCTACATCTGCCGGATGTAGGACATCTAACAAACTATCTACCTCACAACCACAAAACTCTTAGTGATTTTATTCGTGCCGGAATTCAAAGTGCAATAATAAACGCAGGAAGGAAATGCTTCGGTTGAAAAATTAATTGAACAATTGTAAAACTTCTTCTTTCAAAATTGGAATGTATTTAATAATGATTCCCCAAATAATTTCATAAGAAATATTGTCATAATTATGAATGATTCTATTTCTTAAGTCAACAATATATCTTGAACCACTCAATTGAAGTTCAGGATTAATCTTTAAAATTCGATTTACAGCTTCACCGATAATTTCTAAATTTCTTTCAACTGCTCTTTTCGTTCTAATGTCCTGTTCAAATTCATAAAAATCATGTTTATTATTAACAAAATATGATTCAATTTCCTGTATTGATTCTAATATATCGCTTAGAAAGATTTTAATTTGTTTTTCCATAAATAAGAATTTTATTTTTATTAATTTCTTCAATTAAATACGGATTCTTTAATGCTTTCAATTCTAAAAGGTCAATATCACGCTTGAAATAATCAGAAAGGAAATCTTTGAAATTAAAATAATACTCAAAATAATTCTCAGGAAGTATATCTTCAAAGTCAATCAATAAATCTATATCGCTTTTTAAATTATAATTATCAGTTGTTGCCGAACCAAACAAGTACAAATGTTTGACATTGAATAATTCGCATTTTTTTCTTATCTCATCGATATCATTTTCTGTAATCAACATAAACAACCTTCAACAATAATATTAATACTTAGAAGTATAAATTTCATTATTATTGTAAATTTGGTTTAAAATGTAGTCAGCTTCAAAGGTGGAGGCTTTATCAATAATATCCATTATTGTGCCACCAGCATTGAATGTACAAGTTGTACAAGTATCGCATAAATTAATCGTTCCTGATGGATAAATTTCAAAAACAGAAGCATGAAGATTAGTAATCATTATGAAAGTGTTTTGCACCAGATGAAAAACAACAAAATATGGTAAGAATTTTGTTAATAATCATTTGGAGGTTAAATGAAAAAGAAAAAAGTTTACACAGCCGAA
>JAERMQ010000114.1 GCA_016844745.1 Ignavibacteria bacterium
TCGGGGAGGGTTAGGGAGGGGTTCTTCAATTTCATTGTTGACATCATTTTTCTTGACTTTCGTACAGTCTCGAATGCAGGAATAACATTTTAATAATTTAATAAACCCCCCTTAAATCATCCCATTTTCAATAGTTTGAAGGCATGCATCCATTCGTTCTTCAGTAATCCCGGAATACACCACAACATACATAACGGCTCGATTGCCCGTGCCGCTTCGGCTTTGCCCATATCGGCAATTTCCCAGCCAAATTGAACGAGGATTTCTTTTACCTCAGCTTTTGAATCATCATTGTTACCGCAGATGAACATCGTAGGTTTACTTTCGAAGCCGGGATTAACCATAAAAGGACTACCAACACAACTGAAAGACTTCACGAAATTAGCATCCGGGAAAGTGCTTTGAAGCTGTTCCATCAGCGACATGTCAAAAGTAGTGAAAAACTTCAATACTCCATTTTCCGGTGGGGCATCGGCAATTGGATTTGTTGTATCGATTATTGTTTTTCCACTCAGATTTACTGAACCTGCGAGTTGTAAGGCTTCTATTGCTGCATTACCCTTAGCTGACAGAACCAATATATCGCCAAAAGAAGCTGTCTCTGAGAAAGAACCAACTTTGGCTCCAGTACCACCTCCTGAAAGCCATTCATCAAGTTTGGATGCCTGACGTGTACCAAGCATTACATCGTACCCAAGTTTAAGAAATCCAGCACCAAGTGTTTTGGCTACCATGCCGGAGCCTATAATTCCAATTTTTTTGCTCATATAATTACTTATTAAAGTTATACATACTTACTAATATTTCAATTCCAAATTTTCATTTTAATCAACTTTTATGAAGTATTACCGAATGAATTATTTTAAAAAAATTACTTAACATTCCTTGATATATAAAATTAATTACAAGAAAAATCAATCATATTCGTAATAACTAATAATTATATTAATTATATCTAAAAATTATATTTGGAAATAATAAATTTTTAGTTTATATTTATATGTAATAATTAATAAATCAGGTATTCTGATTTTGAGAATAGTTAAGGACTGCTTTGAATGAGAATTAACTTTAAATAAATTAATAAATTAGGAGCATTATTATGTTTGAATCAAAAAACAATTTGATTACGAAGCACGAGCAAGCAGAATTCGTTATAACACGGGTTTTCGATGCACCTCGTAAAGTAGTATTCAAGGCATGGACGGATTTGGAAATACTTAAACACTGGTGGGGACCGAAAGGATTCACCTGGATTGAGGGAAAAATGAACTTACTTCCCGGAGGTATGTTCCATTATGGATTACTTTCACCTGAAGGTAATGAAATGTGGGGAAAGTTTGTTTTTCGCGATATTATTCAGGATGAAAGACTAACTTATGTCGGTTCATTTTCTGATAAAGATTGCAACACTCTCCGCCACCCGGCAAGCGCTACATGGCCCCTGTCAGTATTAACAATTTTGAATTTCACGGAGCATGAAGGTAAAACAATTCTGATTTTGCATGGAATTCCGGTGAATGCCAACGCAGAAGAAATCAATACTTTCATTGCAGGACATCATGGAATGCAGCAGGGTATGAAGGGAACACTGGACCAATTGGATGAATATCTTACAAATTTCTATAGAAGGCTCAATTAATGAATGCAAGTACTGATTTACAAATTGATATTGAAGAAAGCGAAGTTATTTTAAGTTGTATTATCAATGCTTCGCGAGCGGATGTATTCAAGGCTTTTACCGAACCAATCAAACTTTCCAAATGGTGGGGACCTCATAGCTTTTCAAATCCCGTTTGTGATATAGATTTGAGGAATGGCGGCGCTTACCGGATAGTGATGCGTTCTCCCGAGGATGTTGATTATCCTATCAAGGGCAATTTTCTTGAAATTCATGAAGATACCATTATGAAGATGGGATATACAGAAGGAACAGGGCAAAGCCTCGAGCGTCCGGATGCTTTAGTTTCCAAAAAAATGACAACAAAAATAATTTGAATATTAATTATAAACCATGAATTCGTTCATCATGAAAAATGCAAAAGAAAACCCCCTAACCCCCTTTGAAAAAGGGGGAATTTTTTTCCCCCTTTTTCAAAGGGGGTTAGGGGGTTTTTCTTTATTTTGATTATTAACAAACAAAAATAAGGGGAATCAAAATGTTTGAATTAAAGAATAATTATATTACGAAGCAGGAACAAGCCGAATTTGTTCTTACACGCGTCTTTAATGCACCACGTACACTTGTTTTCGATGCCTTGACAAATCTTAACAGGCTAAAAAAATGGTGGGGACCGCAAGGCTTCAAATGGGTGGATGGTACTTTGGACTTACGTTCCGAAGGCATGTTTCATTATTGCCTTCGCTCGCTCGACGGAATTGAAATGTGGGGGAAGTTTGTTTTTCGCGAAATTGTTGAAAATGAACGGCTCACTTACATAGCATCCTTCTCAGATAAAGAAGGTAATACTATCCGGCATTTTGCTGATGATACATGGCCCCGTTCGGTTCTGATGGTTATTAACTTTCAGGAACATGAGGGTAAAACAATTTTATCAATGCATGGAATCCCAGTGAATGCCTCAGACAGGGAAATAGATACTTATGCATCCTGTCATCAGGTTATGAAACAGGACTTCAAAGGTACTTTTAACCAATTAGATGAATATCTTTCAGAAGTAATAGTTGATATTAGACAGTATTTCTGATATTTTTGGTTTACAAATTTGTGAAATGATTAATTTTTACCACCCCCTACCCCCTCCTAAAATAGGAGGGGAAAAAAATCCCCTCCTATTTTAGGAGGGGGTAGGGGGTGGTAAAAAAGTCGGGATTGTAACAAATTGATAATGACACAATCAAAATGTTTATTACTTTCTCAATATCTGATAGAAAATTACAACATTAAATCACTTCATTATTAATCAACACCCATCTTTTCTTGCTTTGCCGGCAGGTTTAGCCGATGGTAGAGAAGCAGGAGCTTTCATTTTAGACATCTCAATTTTTCCTTGTTTATTAACATCCTGCGCCCCGGTTTGCGGTTGACCACCGAAGAATTTACAAATCTCAGTCATTCTCCTGAAATGTTCCGATTGTTCTTTGGTTGGATTTGCTACTAATTTGGGGAATAGTATAGTATTTTTCCATTCATCTATTCCACCCTGCAATAAGTAAACTGCCCTGTAGTTCTTTGCTTTGAGCAGGAACCATGCCTGAGCAGCCTGAATATTATCATCAGAATATAAAATTATTTTTTTTACTTTATCAGTCAGAGTATTTGTTACATGAGTTATATTTACATTCAAAGACGATGGGATATTGTATTCCATGAATTCAGCTTCCTCGCGAAGGTCGATTAATGAATAATCAGCTCGCCCCTTGATAATCCAATCTGCTAATTCCTCAACTTTTATATTAGCTGATTTGTCTTTGATTTTTATTGCCATATCATTTACATCGACAGTGACAATATGAGCCTTCAATGGGTCGCTCATAAACAAAGCAATTAATCCTAATAAAAATGTAATCATTGCCAACTTCTGGTTGACCGTTAGATTTTTATAGTTAATCTTCATTTCTCACCTCAACTTTTTTATATCCGAATTTCTTTTCGACCCATTCGGCGCCGGCAAATCCGCCAAGCGCCATTAGAACTACTGCAAAAACAACCACTCCATAAGGAATATTGAAATATCCTGGTAGTGTCAATTTCCCCATGTGGGTCATATTGGCAAAATCCTTTATTAACGGGTAAGATTCACCAAAAATGAAAGTGCCAATAAAAATACCACCGAGAAAAACAACTCCGTCAACTTTTCCGGTCGAACAAGCCACAACGGAAGTTCCGGGGCAATAACCGCCAACTACAAAGCCGACACCAAGCATTAATCCGCCGACAACCTGCGGTACTATATAAGTATCGACAATCGTAACCAATGAAATATCCATAAAACCGAGCGATGAAAGGAAATAAATTCCAAGCATAGCAGTAACAATGCCGGTAAACATTACTTTGAAAACCGTTAAATCTGTGAAATAAAATTGTGCGGCTAATTTCTTTGCCGTACCGAATCCGGCTCTTTCGAGAAAGAATCCGAAACCGATTCCAATTACAAATGCTACAACGAGACTCGTATCGAGTCCGAAATATCCTAATTTATAAAATGGCAGATTCATATCCATTGCCTCCTTACAAAGTATGCAAACATATATGCTCCGGCAAAAACACACATCATGAATGCCCAGCCGCCAAGATTGAGGATAGCTCCTCCGCTCAGGGCCTGACCACTTGTACACCCGCGTGACAATTTAGCTCCAAAGCCCATTAAAATACCACCTAATAATGCAAAAACAAGCCTCTTTTTATTTGTGATATTTGGTCCTCGTTCGATACTTTTTTTTACTCTTCCTGCAAACATTCCCGAAACAAAACCACCGACCAATACACCCAATATCTCGAATACAAGCCAGTCCTTTAACGGATTTACGGAAAAATCACCTAAGTAGTCGGAATAAAAACTATTGCCTTGAGCATGATTTGGAGCAATTGCATTAACGCCGACGGCAATAGTAGTTGAAAATGCTCCCGATGCCCCCAATCCCCGACCCATGATTACGTAGGCAGCCAAAAGCACAAGACCTAATCCAATACCTGCTAAGTATGGATTCATAAAAGGCTTCGGCTTTCTTAATTCACTAACTTCTGATAACATTTTAATTTCTCCTGTTTAACTTTATTGATAATGTATTTTTTATAATTCAATGTTTAATTCTTGCTATCGAGGTTGTCCTTAAAGTCAAGAAGAATGTCATTCTGAACGACAAAATAAGGAACTTAATAAAAATATGCAATGACAAATTCAAGAGAAACCCCCTAACCCCCTTTGAAAAAGGGGGGACAACCAATTCCCCCTTTTTCAAAGGGGGTTAGGGGGTTTCTCT
>JAERMQ010000038.1 GCA_016844745.1 Ignavibacteria bacterium
AAGTATTACCGACATTAACATTAAATGGTTATACCGGTGCAATAACCTGGCATCAATATAAGGACGGAGGTCCTTATTCGAATGCTACCGATTATAACTCAAGTACATTCGGTGGACATGCATTAAACGCTACAGATTATATTACACCAGCAACATATACAATATGGGCAGAAGTAACAAGCGGAGTATGCTCAACAGCATTATCATCTAATACAGTAACCATACTTGTTAATCCGCCGATTTATCCACCATCTGTTACAACAGTAATGGATCCTCCATACACACCGATATGCGAAGGTGTTGGAACAATTGAATTGGATGTATCAGCATTTAACGTTAATACATATCAATGGAAGGTTTCGACAAATGGTACAACATGGAATAATTTGTCCAACGGTGGATACTATTCAGGTGTAAGCACAGCATCACTGACAATAACACAACCATCGGCAACGATAGACGGTTATGAATACAGATGCCAGATGCTACCGTTAAGTGGATGTTCTGAAACAGTATATTCCAGTTCTGCAACAGTAACGGTTGACCCGACATCAGTTGGCGGAAGCGTTTCTCAATCTGCTACAACAATTACAACTTACGGCAGCGCAACATTTACTCTTGGAAGTAATTTGGGTGGTGTAACATGGATGGAATCGACAGATGGTGGAAATAGCTTCTTCACAGTTGGTTATTCACCCACATCTTACGAACCAATGTATATACTCAACAATCCGAATACTCCTGCTGAGCATAGGATTTTTGCTTCCTCGCAAAGCGGTGTATGTAATTCTGCAAATTCAAATACCGTAACAATTTGGGTTAATCCGGCTTCGTTCGGAGGATATGCAAGCTTGATGCCAACCAATGGTTATGCTTGTAACGGTGATTCACCGACATTTACTCTTACAGCCGAGTCCGGTACATTTATCTGGCAGAAATCAACTGATGACGTTACATTCAGTAATGTTAACGGTTCCCAGAATAACCATGCCTTCTCGGAAAGTTTGACTGTTGGAACATATTACTATCGTGCTGCAGTTACATACTATCCGGATAATACTGAATATTCCAATTCGTTAACTGTCACCGTAAGCGAGACACCCGGCGGAACAATTGCTTCTACAGATGTTAATGTATGCTACTTAAACAGCGCTATATTAACACTGTCGTCGCATACCGGCGCTATTAACTGGCAGTATTATTTTGATGGTAACTGGGTAGATGTTTTCTATTATTATAATGGTATGACGAGTCTTGAACTTCCTTCAAGTTACCAAACTGAAACAAAGATGTATAGGGCATTGCTCTCAAATCCTGGCTGTACTGATGTTGCAACTACAAATACTGCAACCATTACGGTTCATCCATTGCCGACACCAAGTATAACAGGCAATCCTAATGTTTGTGTTAACCAGATGGGTTCAACTTTTGGAATAAGTAATCCCGTATCCGGTAATACCTATCTATGGTCGGTATCGAGCGGTGGAACGATTTCAGGTTCTAATTCGAATACTTCTGTTTCCATTAACTGGAGTAGTCTTTCAGGACAAGAAACCGTAAACGTACTTGAAACTACTGCGGCAGGATGTACTGCAACACCAGTGGATCCATATATGGTAACAGTTCATGAGTTGCCGGTAATATACGTTACACCCGAAGCCTTCGTACAGTGCGGACCTTCGGATGCTGCAACATTCACTGCAGAAGCGAATGAACCCGGAATGACTTTCGTCTGGTACAATTACGATTGGATGCAGGTATATGCCGGTAATCCGTTTATGACAACAATAACAGGACCATATTATTGTGTTGGAACTTCGACGTACGGATGCTCTAATACATTTGGTTCACAGGTTATAGTGTATCCTAATGAACCATTAACTTCCAATACTATTACTTCCATTTCAGGTGTTAGTACAGATGTATTTACTATTGACTATTCCAATACATCCGGTGTAACAGGATATATTATTAGTATTGCTCAAAACGACGGATTTACCGGAGCTGTATCAACGACAATAACTGATTTGAGCGCTACATCTCATCAATTCACCGGATTGACAAAGAATACTACATACTACGTAAGAATGTTAGGATATGATAACTGCGGCAACTTCTCTGCTTACTCAAATACAGTAAGCCAGAGAACATTGAATCCGACAATTACAGTTACGGGTACTTCATTCGACTTCGGTAATGTTCCGGCTATGACAAATTCGACTGCAACATTCTTTACAGTGAGTGGTTCGGAATTGTATCCCGGAGCTCCGATAGTTTTGACAGCGCCAACTTTCTTTACTATAAGTCAGGGCGCAACTTATGGAAGCAGTCTTACATTGCCATCTACAAATGGTTCTGTAAGTTCTTCGACGATTTGGGTGCGCTTCGAGCCGACAATGTACGGTATGCAATCCGGTAATATTTCCTTAACAAGTACTTCTGCTACAACTCAAATGGTAGCGCTGACCGGTATGGGCTATATTACTCAGAACGCAATAACTTCACTCAACGGAGTAAGCACAGATGTTATGACAGCTAATTATACTCTTGTAACAGGCGGTCATACTCATTACAGGATACAGCGCGCAACAGATGAAAACTTCACATCGCCCACAACTGCGACGATTACGAATCTGAGCGCTACATCTTATCAGTTTACCGGATTGAGCAAGAATACGACATATTACGTTAGAATGGCAGCATTCGATGCGAGCGGCAATCAAGGCGCTTGGTCTTCAACAGTAAGTCAGAGAACGTTGAATCCGACAATTACTGTTACTGGTGGTCCATTCGACTTCGGTAATGTGCCGGCTGCTACAAGTTCAAGTGCTTCATCCTTTACCGTAAACGGTTCGGAATTGTTTGCCGGTGCGTCAATTGACTTGGCAGCGCCGACTTACTTTACAATATCTTTGACTGAATCTTCCGGATTTGGTAGTAGCTTAATGCTATCATCGTCATCCGGTATATTCGGTTCATCTGTCGGTACAACCCCTATTTGGACTCGCTTCGACCCGACAGGTTATGGAACGCAATCAGGTAATATATCATTATCGAGTACTTCTGCAACTAATCAAACTGTAGCTGTTACCGGTATGGGTTATATTACTCAGAATTCGATTACATCAATTACAAATATTAGTACAGATGTTATGACTGCTAATTACACACTTGTAACAGGCGGTCATACCAAATATCAGATAGAGCGTGCTACCAATGCGAACTTTACATCGTCAACGACGTTTACGATTTCTGATATTAGCACTACTCTTACATCCTATCAACTTACCGGATTGAGTAAGAATACTACTTATTATGTTAGAATGGCTGCATTCGATGCAAGCGGTAATCAAGGCTTATGGTCAACGACTATTAGCCAAAGGACGCTTAACCCAACGCTGGTTCTTTCGGCGTCTTCTCTCACTTACGGACAAACTGAAAACGGATTGGTATCGACTTCTCAAAACTTTACCGTATCCGGTACGGAACTGCATACAGCATCAATAAGTCTGAGCACAGGTTCAAGTAGTTTCTCGTTATCAACTAATAACAGTTCATTCGGACCGAGTGTAACCTTGTCCAGCCCGGCATCATCTAATTATGGTTATGATTTCTCGGCTGCGACAATCTATGCACGCTTCGAGCCGCACGGTTTAGGAACTTTAACCGGTACGATGACTGCTTCAAGCACTTCTGCAACAGACCAGACTATTAGTCTTTCCGGTCTGGCTATAGCAGCAAGACCTACTGTTCAGGCACATGACGTAGCATTCTATTATGATGCAGCCGGTACGGTATCATTCAGCTTTACAAATGGAAATGCTGTTGATGGAAGATTAGTTGTTTTGGGAGTAGGAACAACCCTTGAAAATGCAGATATTGGAACCACCTTCCCAACAGATGGAACATATTACACATCTCCATCTACCGACTGGAATTCCAATACCAATACCCTATCCGATTTAGTTTACGGTACAGCTAAGGTTGTAGGATTCGGTTCAGCAACTAATTATACTATTACTAATGTTCCGACCAGCGAAGATGTCTGGGTAAGAGTATTCGAATACAACGGCAGCACGACGACAACATCATTCTTAAGATCGACAGCTACCTTGAATCCGAATCAAGTTAAATACCTGACATTCAGTACTATTGGAAATCAGGCAAACACTTCGATGTCAAGCGCTGTAGTAACAGTCCAATCGTTTACTATCAGTTCTGTTGACAGGGCAGGGGCAGCAGTTTATGCTCCTTCAGCCGGTGTTGCTTGTACAATAGATAAATATGGTACAGGTATATCGACTACTTCAACTTTATCGGCAGGTACAACTCATTCTATTACTTCAGGTAATCAGACGGTTCCTGTAGCTACTTTAGCCATAACTTCAACTACATTTGGTTCTTACGATAACCCAATGGCATTGAGAGTATCGGCTACTGATTACTTCTCCGGTTATAGTACAACATTTGGTGTACAACCTACAGAACCTTCAGTTGGTGCAACAAACGTTATCTTAACTGCAACGGGAACCGGTACAGTAACATATAAGAGACAATACAGCGGTGCTGAAAGCGCAACTGCACCCAATAGGGTGAAGACTTTGATTCTTATCAATAATAATGGAACTTGCGCTGACCCGACAGACGGTAAATGGTATAAGGATGAAACATATTCAAGTTCAGCTCAAACGATAGCATTTAATTCTTCGACTACGCAAACTAAATTATCTGATAATTCAACCGTAGCAGTTGGTGTTGTGTCGGCTTCATATACTCAAGGAAACATTGTGTTCTGCACTGTCAGCAACATGACAAGCAATTTCTGTAACGGTGTATTGTACCTTAACGGTAAATTGATTAACTTCTATGGAGCAAAGACAGGCAGTCTTGCAACAGGTCAAAGTGGCTCGGATTATCATGCGGTTAATTACAAGACAACCGGTGTTACAAAGAACGATTATCGTGCATCTGTAACTTGTAAGGAATCTAAAAACGGTATCGATGCAGAATTGATAGCATTCAATGCAAATTCAACTAACAGACACGTAAACACAGATTGGGCAACAAGAACCGAAATCGGTGTTATCGGATATGAGTTGTACAGGGCAGAAATGAATGACGGCTTGAAAGAATACAACTTCTCAAGAGTCGCTTCCTATCTGTCAAATGCATCACTCGTTGCTTCGAACAGTCAGAGCGGCGGCAACTACAAGTATGTCGATAACGACCCAACATTGAAACTTGGAAAAACTTATCTGTACAAACTCGTATTTGTCGGAATTGACGGTCAGGAATATGACTTGGATGCTCAATTCGTAACAATTCTCTCGATGAGTAATTCTTCCTCAAATATGTATGTGAGCGAATTAATGCCTAATCCGGCAAGCGAAGAATTGAACTTTACACTCGAATTGGCAACCGAAGAGCAAGTTAATATTGAAGTATTCGATATTGCAGGCAATTCTATTGACATACCTGTCGATGGTATTGTTTACAAACCCGGAATTACAAACTTCAAGATTAAACTTAACGACCGTTATGCTTCCGGTACATACATAATGCAAGTAAGTGCAGGAAATGAGTTTATTATGCAGAAATTCTCTGTTGTGAAATAAACCGAAAATAAAAAAAACGGGCTGGGCATTTTGCCCACGCCCGTTTTTTTTTAACTCAATAAAGATTAATTGAATATTAATATTAGATGAATTTCATTAATTTTTTTTATTATCTCTTGGAATTCAATGAATTATTATTTATTTTTGATAGTTCAATATAAATGAAAGATTTTGATTTATAAGATTTTATTGTAGTTATTTAATTATATTTTTATTCAGTTTTAAAAATATAATTTATTACCGTTGAAACAGCGCATGTTTACTATGTTGTAGCAGTTTATTATAAATTGCTGAAGAATATTATTTTTATTTTACTATCAGGAAAAAATCAAAAAAGAAATTTTTTATAATAAATAACATTATTAAAATAATTGAGGTTTTTATGAAAAGAAATTACGTATCTAAAATTTTCCTTATCCTCATTGCTTTTGCTATAAGTCTATCGACTGCATACTCTGCACAGTGGTATGTCAGCACAACAGGCGATGATGCCAACAGTGGTACAATTTCAACATCACCACTCCGCACAATAGGAGAAGCAGTCAGCAGGGCTACAGCAAGTTCCACGATAAATATTGCATCAGGCTTCTATGATGAATATTTAGCATTGAACAAAAGTTTGTTCATCGCCGGAACAAATGCTACGACTAATGCAATTTATATTTCGAACAATGCAATGCTCACATCCGGCTCAGGCGGTCTCTGGGCAGATTATGTGACTGTGGCTTCCGGTTCGAAAATTCAGGACGGTATTAACTTGGTTGTATCCGGCGGTACGATGGACGTTGCAGCCGGTACGTTTTATGAAAATCTTACAATCAACAAAAACTTTATTTTCAATGGTTCGGTTAGCGGCAATACTCCAACAACGATTTTAAGCGGAGAATGGTCTGAAAGCCAATTATTTGCACCTGCCATTAAGATTATGTCCAACACAGTAACCGATTTGACAATAGAAAATTTGGAAATTACTGACTTCATGGCTACTAATTCTACAACCCCACAAGCCGGAATTTTGCTTGAGGATGGTAACCATCATATCAATCTGAATAATCTTTTTATCCATATAATTGACAATCCGAGTCCAACTGTTAACAAAGGCTACGGTGTTTATATTGGTGCCAACAGTTACGTCTCAATTGAAAATAGTAAAATTACAAATAATAAAGAAGCAAATATTTTTATCGAAAACACTGCTGGTTCGGATAATTATCCATCAAATTTATCAATTATTAATAATGAAATAAACGGCAGAAAGAAAGGAATCGTCTTTGCTTCTACCGGTATGAGCGATGATGCGGGAATGATAAATACATCCACAATATCAGGAAATAAAATAACCGGTTATACTTCTTCAAGTTTCGCTATAACAAATCCTACATCTACTAAACTTAATGTTAAGCGAAATTATTGGGGGACATGTAATTTGTTTACAATTGATGGTATGATGTCGAGTATTGATATCGATTATATTCCTTTCTGGCTCGATGCCAACAAGACGAATCTGAGTGCAGATTCTCCTACAACTGAAGCACGAAATATTGTATTTACTTCAGCTTCGGACACCGAAATCAGACTCCGGTGGGTAAATGGCAACGGCTCGGGAAGATATGTTTATTACGGACCTTCTAACTCCATTTCCAGCGCAACTCTTGGATATGATGGTACTGGCAATACTGCCGTGATTGGCGGTTTGCAACCTGCAACTGACTATTGGTTTTGGATTATTGAATATAATACCTTTTCTTGCAATGAGGTGCCTTATCAAGTTTCTAATCCGGTAGGTCAAACAATTTCAACTTATAATCCGAGAATGAAAACGACCCGCCCGAATATCAGCATGGCTATTCTCGGGGAATCACAACTAATTAGCGGTAACTTTACGAAAGAAGTTTGCAACGGCTTTCCGTTCAATCTTTATTTGGTTATGAAAGCAGGCAGCGCTCAGGGAAGTGTAGCTACTTTTAATTATGGTGGTATGAATACTTCCGTTGGCTCATCAAATTGGTCTGCAACATCTCCAAGTACGGCTACTTATACCGTCAATGCCAATGCGGCATCAAATGTAAGTTTGGTGACTGCTTATGATGCTATGGGAAGAAGTTGCGTTATCAGCCAGCCGAATGTTACACATAGCATTACATTGAAATTCCCACCAAATGCACCCACATTATCTGCACCCGGCGCTCCCGCTTGCAGTACATTCGTAGCAAATTGGGTTGATGTGTCAAATGAAAATTATTATACCGTTGAAGTTGCTACGAGCAGTACATTCGGAGCAACCACCGTTTCCAGCGGAACTGTAACGAGTAATACTGTGAATAAGGAAATCTCCGGTTTGAACCAAGGCACAAAATACTGGTATCATGTAATTGCTACCAACGAGTGCGGTTTCAATACCAGTTCTTCCGGCACGGTTACAACATTGGGCGGACCAATAGCCGCCCCTCTTAATCTGAACGGAACAGCCGGCTGCACAAGTGTTTCTTTAACATGGTCTGCTGCTACCGGTGCAACAAGTTATCAGGTAATAGGTTCGCCTAATTCCGATTTAAGCAATCCTACTGCAACACATACTATTACTTCAACTTCGGATGTATTCTCATCGCTTTCCGGTGGTACTGATTATTATTTTGCCGTAAGAGGCGCTAATCAGTGTGGCTCTGTTGGTACATGGACATCGACTTATCATTTAGCGACTCTTCCAACAACACCAAATACCCCAACGGCATTAATGGCAACTAATGTATCATGCTATAACTTTACGGCAACATGGACCCCGGCAGTCTTTATAGAAGGCGGTTCGCCCGGTTCCTCTTCATATACTTCTTCTAATACATGGACAAGCCCTCAAGTGAATGGTCCATCAATAATAACTACCATAGGTAACTACGTTTACTTGTTAAATGGAAACATTGTACAAGTATATACAAGTAATGGTGTTAATGCAGGCACTATTTCATTTACAGGTATTAATACACCTATGAGTATTATTGGAACTCCAGGCAATCTTTATATTGGAGATTGGGGTGGTTCAATTCACAGTTTCACGGGTTCCGGTGCTAACTTTACACAAGGTGGTTTTTTTGGAGTTGGCGGACAGGCATTAACAATCGGAATGGATGGTTATTTATATTCATTCAATAATACAACAGTCAATAAATATAATTTATCAAATACATCTCAAACATTTGCTAATTTCCCGTTTGATGCTTTTGAATTGAGCACTCCGGCAGGAATAGTAGTTGATGCATCAGGGAACCTGTATTTAACTGATGAAGCAGGATTTTTATATAAATATAATCCGTCAAATACAACACCGGTTTACAGTAATTCAACAACATTTGGGAGTGAGGAATTCAGCGCTCCAAGAGGCATTGTATTTAATGGTGAAGGTGATTTACTCATTGCAGATAGTGAGTTTGCTTCGAATAGAATCAAGAAATTCACGACAAGCGGTTCCTTCGTCGATACATTGAACTGGTCATCAATAGGCGGACACTTTATGTTGTCTCCTAATTCTCTGGCTGTTGACGGAAACGGCAATTTATATGCACAAGTGGATGATAACGTATTCTTTATTCAAAAATTCACGTTAACTACAACAGGTACAGTTGGCGGAACAAATAAAACACCAAGTGCTTATAATGTACAGGTTGCATCCAATCCTACATTTGCAAATGTAGTCTTTACCGGTTCTACATCCAATAATTCTACTAATTATTTGAATGTTGCAACAGGAATCGAACCCGGTCTGACATATTACTACAGAGTAACAGCATCGAATTCCTGCGGAACATCGAGCTTCTCTAATTCAATTACGGTTAACTCTATTGCCTTGCCTGTAGCACCAACTTCAGCAACAGCATCTAATGCTACCTGTACTACGATTAATCTTGGCTGGGCATCTGTTTCAGGGGCAACAGGTTATAAAGTAGCAAAATATGTTGGGACAACTGCTCCTACTTTAACTTATTCAGATGTTGGTACTTCAACAACATTCCAATTTACCGGTCTTGCTGGCGGTACTACTTATACTTATGTTATTGCTGCTTATAGTGCTTGTAACAGTTCAGCAACATTATATGCAAGTACTTTGACAGGTTCTATGTCAACTTTGGCAATTCCTTCAGCAGCAGGAACAATCACTGGGCAGACTCATATCTGCAACAATAATTCGGCAACATTTTCTGTGCCTCCGATTGCTAATGCTACTTCTTATGTCTGGTCTTTAGACGGAACATCGATTACTACGAGTAGCAGCAATACTGTAACAGTTACATTTGCTCCTCCCTCAACATCATATTCGACTGTATCTGTTTATGGTTCTAATATGTGTGGAACCGGAACTCCATCGAGTTTAGTAGTATATGTTTATAAAGGATTAACTGGTAATATCACACCTGCAACTATTCCTGCTTATTGCGCCAATGATGTTATTAATCCTACATTGACTTCTACCAGCCCGCTCGATGCGAATTTCACATTATCATATCAATGGATGAGCAGCAGTTCATTCAATGGAGTCTATATCCCTGTGAACACCGCATCGACTCGCTCTCTTTCACCGGTTATTACTGCACCCGGTCTTTACTACTACAAATTGATTGTGACTGTTTCTGATGCTTCTAAGGCATTATGCAGCGCAACGACATCGAGTTATGTTTGCATTGTAGTAAACCCGATACCGGATGTTGTCACACATCAATATTACTCAACATGCCAGTACTCACCGTTCTCAGCTTCAGTATCATTTAATACTCCTTACAATGCGAATGATTATTCGTATATGTGGAGCTTTACCGGACTTACACCTGGCACAGGTATGAACGGCGATTATGTAGCTGGAACATTTCCATCGAATCCGGATAGAATACCGGTTTCGCAATGGAATTCAGTAGGCGAAAAGATGTTTAAATGCGTTGTGACCAATAATACAACTCAATGCAGCAATACCGTTACATTCCATGTTTATGTTACCGAAAAACCGGTTGTTACAATATCACATGATGTTATGAACGAAGAAAATTCAACCACTGTGACATTATGTAATGATATTACTTTAACAGCATCGCACAATATGCCAACATCAGCCTCATTTACTTATTTCTGGACATTAAACGGTAATTCCATTGATAATAACAGTGCTGTATTGGTTGTACCAAGTTCAAGTACAACAAGCTTCGGATTGTACGAAGTAACGGTTGTAGAGCGTGATGAACATAATTCAACAGGCTGTTCCTCCGATATTTCTAATGGTATATACATCAGGCAGCCATTGACGCCAAATCAACCTGCACTGTCCATTACTCATAAAGGTTCACATAACTTTACAATCGATGTAACTAACAAATCCGAAGAAAGCGTTACCGGTTACGATATTTATATTTCAGATAATAATGCATTTGCAAATGCCGATATCTACCTGAATGTACCTAAACTACAAATACCGATGGAATTCAGTGAGTTAGGCGGCGAGAACATGTTACCCGGAACTGCTTATTTTGTTAAGTTCGTTCCGTTTAATGGCTGCACTTCAATGTCGGATTATACAAGCACATTGACCTTAACTACCTTTAGCCCTACATACACATTTGCCGAAACAATTCCCTTCGACGGATATAATTTCGGTATTGTTATTAAAGGACAGGTTTCATCGACAAGTCAGACATTCCATTTCTCAGCTACACAAATTCCTGAAGGAGAATTTTTTGATATTTCCCCGGCTTATGGAATTCGTATAAGATATAATGGAACCAATTATGATTATAATGTTAATTCTCCTGAAAACACCGTACCACTTACATTGACAGCCGGTTCGAGCAATACTATCGGAGCTATCTTTGAAGTATTTTTCGCTCCGCCCGAAGCTGATTATTACTCTTGGTCGGCAGGAGTCTTTTATTCGGAATTGTGGACAATAGGTCAACCCGAACCTACATTCATAACTGTAAATGGTATAGGTTTGCTTGAGCCACCTACAACTCAAGCCGGTCCGATTGCATTTACCAAAGATGCTAATGGAGCATTTGAATTTAACTGGGGCGCAGGAAACGGTAATGGTAGAATCGTTGCAATGAGTATCAACAACTCATTAACATGGACTCCTTCTGCTGCAACTTCTTATTCTGACCCTAGAGTTGGTGGTGTAACACAATGGAATCCATCATCCGGTAACGACTTTATGGTAGTTGCAGCTTCTGCAAGTTATTCGAATAATAATACTATGAACTCCGTTACTGTAACAAATGTTCCCGATGGTGCAACGATATTTGTTAAGGTTTTTGAATTCAACACACTTTTTGCATCTTATTTCGAAAGTCCTTCTGCACCTCACTTTACTTCGTATAATTATTCGGGTTCGGAAGCTTATCCGCTATATGCTCACATTTATCAGGTAAGCAACCAAACACATGGTGAAGCATTTGATTTAACCGTTAATATTGAAGATAGAGCCGCCAGTTCTGCTATGTGGACTGGAACTGTTACAGTTACCGGCAATAATGTCACTGTAACCAACGGGTCATTTGCATTTAATAACCTTTCGGAAATAGTGCAAAGCGTTACTCTTAATAACGTTAATGGTACTACCAATGTAGTTCTGACTCCTGCCGGTACCGGATTGCTCAGCCGTCCGAGTAATGCTTTCAACTTATTCGGAGCCAAACCTACAGTACAGGCATCGAATATTAAATTCACAAATACTGCTATGACAAACGAAAGCCTAACATTCTCATGGACTAACGGTGACGGTAATAATGCATTAGTTTTGGTTCGATTGAGTGATGCGATTAGCTTTACACCTTCACAGGGAGTGGGTTATGGTACTTCAACGAATACATTTACCAATGGAGGTTCAGTAGCATTTTCCGACGGTGCTGATGTTGGAACGGTTTCCAATCAAAAAGCATTCGTCTATAATAGTAAATCTAGTACAGCCGGCGGTACATTAAGCCTTAATTTAACAGGTGTTACAGCATCTACTAATGTATGGGTTGAAGTTCTGGAATACAATGGTGTAAGCGGAGCAGAGTCATACAAGACAAACGTTCTTGTTTCACACAAGAATCCTAATACACCAAAATGGATTGATATACAAAATATCAGTAACCCTGAATCGAATCAGTCATTCAGTGTCAATGTTGGATTACGCAACCGTGCGAATGCAGTAGTAACAGCCTCTTCACTCGGTTACACTCCATCAGTAACATTGAGCTATACAACAGGATATGGATGCCAGGGCCAATCACCTGCACCGACAGGTTTCACAGGAGGTTCAATGGGTTCGATAACAGGGACATATATGCCGTTTACCGGTGTCAATTGGACATTCTCTGATGCAAACTGCGGATGTACATTCAGCAAGGTACAATTGCAGGCTGTGGATTCCGAAGGTTATTTATTCACCGATGAATCCAATATGTTCAATATTCTCAATCATGAGACGAAACCGAACAGAATCAGGAATCTTACATTGGTAATACTCCCAACAGGCTCCGGAGCTTGTGGTACTTATTGCACAGGTAAAAAAGGTATCAGAACCCTTTGGCAATACAATCCAAGTTCATCGACAGCATACAAAATCGTAACTGCCAAGCAAGGATTAAATGCGACAATGGGCTTACCTGCTCAGGGAGAATATTTCAATATTGGTAACAGCCAGGCGCCTTCGAATTCATCGAGCGGAAACTTTGCCAATCCGTCTTCGAGCTATACTGCTGCAGATGCAAATACAAAGGTTCTGGCTAATGTAACAAGCGCTACAATAACTGGAGTAACAGCTTCAAGAAGCGTTGATATGACCGGATTTACACCTCTTACTACATACAGGATAATGATGGTTACTTATGTTGGCAGGGGATATGCTGCAAAATATACAACCGACACAGCATTTACAAGTATTAACAATCCGATGAATATCTCGACCGGCAGCCCGAAATCGTCAACAGACCTTGTATATGCCGAATTGGAAGATATGAGCGGAAAATCATTCGGAAATAAAGTTTATCTTGACTTTAAAACTAAAATTGAAAAGAGTGTTATTGGATTTAATATTTATCGCGCAGAAGCTAATACTGCCCAGGAATCCGACTATGTAAAAGTTGGAAGCTATATGTCAAATTCCGGACTTATTGCGGCTAACAATCCCGATGGAGCCAGATACAGCTTTATCGATGCTGACCCGACATTGGTTTCAGGAAAAGACTACATATACAAACTCGAGTATTATGGCGCTGATGGCGAGACCGATATACTTGCTTATCACATTATTACGATTCTGACAACATCCGATGCTAATGCTTCGATGTTCGTTTCGGAAATTTCACCGAATCCAGCCGAAACGAATATTTCGTTCAAGGTAGAATTGGCTAATAAGGAAAATCTCACTGTAGAAATCAGGGATTTGACCGGTAGCCTTATCTCCGCTCCGATTGCAGGACGTTCTTATGAAGGCGGCTCCCATAGGTTCGATATACCTTTGAAAGAGCTAACTTCTGGAACATACCTGCTAACCGTTTCAAATGGTATGGAAGCAGTGCAGCAGAAGTTTGTCGTCGTGAAATAATATAATAAATAAACAAAAGGCGGGCTTTATAGCTCGCCTTTTGTTATTTTAATTGAATCTTTGGTTTTGAAAAATTGTAAAAATGTAATTTTTCTTCAAAATCTTTTAGACCAACCAAATGGGGTTACAAAATTTATTGAAAAATTCCAAACCATTGATGATAATTGATTATCAATTACTTATATTTGCAATTTAAAATAGTTATGAATGATTAAAAAATAATAATAATATAATGTAATATTTGAGAACAATTGGCGCGCTTTTTGATAATTTCACTTTCGGGAGGTTAGAGAATAAGCAATTAATTGTAAGAAAAGTTTTTTTATTTTTGAAATATTTTTTTTAAATTGTGCTAATAATTTTGGTTAGAATGTATTTTTTATTATATTTGATATTGTTAATTTATGCTAAAGCATAGATTTAATTAGTATAAATAAAAATTTATAAATTATGGTTCTTAGGAATAAACTGATAACTCAAGACATACCAATTAGTTATAATCACTTAAACTGTTTTCTATCTTTGAAAAATAACAAAAGAAATAAATATTATAATTTTCAAACTTTTATAGGAGTATAATCATGAAGCATTTGTTAAAATATTTAACCTTGCTTTTGACAATCCTTATCGTTTCTGTTCCACTTCAAGCGACAACCTTTTATGTCGATAAGCAAAATGGAAACGATGTTAATCCTGGTACATTTGCTTTACCATGGAAATCCCTTCAATATGCCATTGATAGAACCAATGCCGATGGTCATACGATTAATCTTAAAAATGGAGGAACTTTTCAGGATAGTTCTTTTGTAATCGGCAATGGTCATAGTAACCTTATAATTAATGGAACTTTTGGTGGAAACCAAGTGATCATGGATGGAGGAGGTTCATCATCAACTCTGACAGCTTTCACAATTTCCGGTTCAGCCGGTGTGAATATTAGGGGATTTAATATCAGAAATTACGGAAATGGAAAAGGTATCCGTATTTCGGGTGGAAATGGTTATCATATTTTATATTCTAATACCATCCAAAATTGTTACCATGGAATATATCTTGATGCAAATGATTTGGGTAGTATATCTGTTGGAAATGGCTCTACCAATATAAACACAATATCGAGTTCAACCTTTGGTATCTATTTTGTTGCTAATGCAAACACATCCTTCTATAATTCTTATATCAAAAGCAATATAATAGATGGATGTGGAACCGGCATTTACATCCAGAATCATGCACCTAATCAGTATCAACTAAGAATTGGTAATTCTACCGGACCTACAATTCAAAATTATCTGTCAGCCGGTATTCATGTTGAGAATTCAACAAATCCCGGCTCCAATCCTGCTCCTCTTGAAATCAAACGAACTAAATTCTCAGGTGGTGCAACAAATTCGAAAGCGATAAAAGTAACATCATCGAACGGTACAATCACCAAAGTCAACGTTGGTGGAACCGGCTCATTCTTTAATAAATTTTATGATGGAAAAACAATTAGCATTGAATCAAATCCTGCTTCTAATGTTAATGTTTCAGGTAATAGTTTTACTTACACATCTCCAACAAAACTTATCAGCAATACTGCGCCGGGAGGCGGAACTGTTAATGCTGTCGGTAATTGGTGGGGAACTTGTGATATAAGCGAAATTACATCAAACAGGGTAACCGGTTCATATAATATAGAACCTTTCTCGTTAGTTGACGGAAGCGATGGTTATACTTCTGTTTATCCGTCTAATTCATCTTCTTTTACATCAGTTACAACGAATTCAAATTCTGTTACATTAATTTTCCAGCAGAATGTAAGCAATACAAAACCTAATTCAGGATGGATTTTGGTTCGTTATAGCGGTATGAATCCTGCAAATAATGATTATCCGGATGTCGGTAGAAGCTATTCAGTTGGAAATTTACTGAATACTACATCAAGCGGAACAATTGTTACTATTGAAAATTGGATTACATCCTATCCTTATGAGTATATTGATGCAAATGCAGCTCCTGGTAACATATTTACATACAGGATATTCGAGTTTATGAAATATTCAAGCGGTTCAATAAGTTGCGGACAAGATTTTTATGCTTATAATCCGACCATCAATCAATGGAATACAGGAACGGTACAAACGCCATCATCAGCATCAATTTCGCTCAGGGATTTCTCAAATTCTTCAGCAACTGTCTGCCAGAATGGTGATGTGAATTTTAATTGGCAGGTATTTAATAATACCAATCAAATTCCTGCCGGCGGCGGTTTTGATTTAGAAATTACTAAAGAAGGAAATCCGGGTTATTACGAATATTTTACTTTCCCAACAGCAGGATCTTATTCAACAAATTCGGAAACATTCTCTATTCCTGGAATTCCAAACTTTTCTACAACCGGTATATTTTATGTGAGAATGGCATCGCAAACTTGTTACGATGGCAATAATAACACTTGTTTCGTAGATAATGCTAATATTATAACTTTGACAGTTCTTCCAGGCGCTGCTTTTGCTTTTGCTTCGACTTCCTGGACACAATGCCAGAATACAACTTTCAATTTGTCTGAGGCTGGAGCTACCGTTACAAATTATAACGGTTCCTTAACCTTTACTGTTCCAAGCGGCACATTGACTTTAGACAGTCAATCAGGAACTTCTGTTACAGCCACTACCGTACCGACAAGCGGACCGACTTTCAGCTATACATCGACCGGACTACCGCAAAGTTTTACATTCAATATCATGGCTTTTTCGAACGCTTGCGGACAAACATCAACATCACAAAACATTACGCTTAATGTTGTTCCAAAAGCTAATCCTTCAATCTCTAATCCTTCGCCCGTCGCTGTTTGCGAAGGTGTGGCAAGTTCGGCTATGGCTACCGTTCAGACTACCTCCACGATTGCTTCGGGAACATGGACTGTTGTTCGTATTAACGGCTCTGCAGCAACCGGAACAATAACAGCCGTTAATGGGACAGCTTTTACAAGCGTTAGTAATACCGAAAAAACATTTACCGGAACCCCGGCTTCCGGCACGACATCGATAACTTATGTTCCCAGCCCGACAGATGCTACAGCCGGATTCGTTGTATTTAAATTTATTGCTGCTAATGGAGGAAATTGCACGGGTACACAATCTGTATCCTCAACATTAACCGTTTATCCTCAGCCCGGTAACGGAACAAATCTAACAATCAATACGACTCAAAATACAATTTGTCAATATGAAACAACAACGGTTTTTGCAACAGCATATACCGGAAATACCTATACATTCTTCCGCAGCATCAATGGAGGAGCGTGGAGCCAGATACAATCCGGCTCTGCAACATTTGTTACGGTTGACCCGACTGCTTTAATCCTTACAAGCGGAACAATAAATTATATGATTGGTTATACTAATTCCAATGGTTGTTCTAATACTACAACTTCTTTGAATATTTATGTAAATCCGAGACCAACCAATTTAGCCTTAACATTTGGGGCAGGAAATACTGCTTCAATTTGCGAAAACGCAACTCAGCAAATCAATTCGGTACTTGATGCCGGGGTAACCAACACTTGGTATGAAAGTACAAACAATGGAACATCGTGGAATGCAATTGCTCCTCAGCCGAGCGGTTCCTTTACCGTTATTTCCAATAAATCTGCTGACGGATTTCCAAGTGTGACATTTACTTACAGGCTTATTAAAACCAATAACACGACAGGATGTACGACTACTGCCGCGCCTTCGGAATATTTCTATTTGAAAGTGAATCATAATCCATCAGCAACACTCACAACAACAATGGGGCTTACAACAATTTGCGAAGCTACAACAACTTCATTTTCCATTCCAGTTGACCCATTATTATCAAATCCTGCAACTACTCAATACACCTTATGGCATAATGGTCATTCTCACGGAACAGTTTTCGGAGGTGGAAACCCGAATGTGTTCATAATACCTCCTACACAAAGCGAACAGAATACAACCGGTTCCGGTACTTATTCTATTGCTGTTGCAGATGGTACAACTGGTTGTTCACGAACATATACTCATCCAGTTGCTTTAACCGTATTTCCATTACCACAAGCAAGCAATGTTACTCTTACGGCTAATGGTAATACAACTTTTTGTGATTATGATGGGCAGCAGGTGATATTAACACCTCAATCTGCTTATCAACAGAATATTTATACATGGATTTTAACTACCACATCTGCCACAACATCTGTCGGAGGTACGGTAGTTGCTACCAATGCATCTGCTTCTTATACTGTTAGCAATCCTAATCAATCCGGAAGATATTGGATTACAGTTGGTAATCCGGATTTACCAACGTGTACAGCTTCAACTACATTTGGTCAACATATTGATGTTTTAGTTAATCCACTACCCAGCGCTACCTTTTCGGCAAGTTCGGCTACTATCTGCCCGACTTTCACAGTATCTTTGGCATTGGTTCCTGACCAAATTATCATTCCTTACACCTATACCTGGAATTATAACTTTAACGGAGGCGCCTTCTCATCAACTACATTTTCAACAACGAATTTGCTCACTGGCTTCCAGTTAATGAACCCAGGTACTTATCAGTTCTATGCTATTGTTTCAACACCTTCTTCCTGTACATGGGCAACTACTATGGCAACCGTCACAGTACGACCATTTGTTGCCGTTGATAATATAAGAAACATAAATGGTGGTACTTCTTTATCAATGAAGGGCAGTGACCCATACATGATTATTGGAAACGTCGGCGGTTCGGCAACTTCAGGTTCCTTCTCGATTATCGATGGAGATGGTCACTTCCAGACATCGTCTGCCCCTGCTTCTACAGTAACGATGGCAACAGCTACATTTGCTGCCCCATCCGGTACTTTCTGGTATCATCCCGGACCAACGGACATTAATCCAAGAGAATATGCAATAATAAAATTGGAAGCATTCTCTTCTGCCGGCTGCACAAGTACATGGACAAGCTCTACAATCAGTATTGTACCGAGTCCAACCCGTCAGGCAAGAGATATTAAATTCACGAGTGAAAACACATCTCAAACAACTGTTACATACACTTTACTTAGCGGCAACGGAAATAAAACATTAGTGTTACTTAAACCAAATGTTCCAATTATTTATAACTTTGACAATAATAACGATTATGTTAAAGCCGGTGCCAGTACATTTTTGGACCTTGATGGTGGTTTGATTACAGTTCTTTTAGGTGACAATAACCAAACACCGAGAAACAGATGGTCACAAGACGGCACTTTACTTACTGGAGCTGTCGGTGGGCTTGATCCAACAACGAAATATTTTGTGCGTGCTTATGAATACAATGTTAGCGGACCTACAACCGTATTCCTTAATGATGACGGCAGAACCAGCACTACGATTACTCATAACCAACGCGAAATAACCAGACTTGCTTTTGCCGGAAGTATTTCCTCGCCGCAAGTCGATTGGACAACCTTCACCAGCTTTAGTGTTAACTGGGTTGACCGTGCAGGCAATTTGAGAAATAATGGCGACATTATAGTTTCATCAAATACATTTAACTTTAATGAAGCAATCCCAATGACTATTAATCACGGATTAGCGCCATCGAGCTGCACAGAAACAGCTATCTATGACCTTGCCAGCAATACACTGACAACTACGACATCTTCGGCTGTAGGTGTATTCGCTAACTTCAAATGGGGAGTTAATCCATACCATGATGGTTGCGGTGCAGGATATGCTCAATTACGAGCACTTTCCGACGGTATTATTACCGGTCAAAGTTCTACATTTGCATTAAAAGCAATGGAGGGCGAATATGTACGCGGACTTAGAATTACAACTCCGACATGTTCAACTGCCACTGTTAAATGGTCAATAAATGATTTATACAATACTCCCATTGTTATGAACGCAGGAAGGTTCGTATTTGACAATTCCGGTAATCCTACACCCTGTTCACCGTTTGCAGCAGGTACTTGCGAATGGTTCGGTCCGAGAAAAATTGTCCTTGCAAGAGTTAACACTCCTCCGACTATTCCACTTGACGGAAAATATTATTATGCTGCTGCCGGTAATAGCCAATATGGACAAGGTAGGGATATTGGTTTTGATAATCCAAATGGATTACGTACTTACTCCTATGTTATAGCAGCAGAATATAACGGCGACGGTGGTCTATGCACAAATTGCAACACTTCTAATAATGTTTCAATTACGGGCTTGGCACCGAGATATACTTATTACGTCAGAGTATTTGGATATCGTGGTGGTCCGGCTGCAGGAACAAGTCCTACTTCAACAATCGGTGTAACCGGTAATACAAATTATCATTCGGTTGGTAGCTGGCAAAGTTTCCGCGCTCCAAGCTGCCGTGAAGCAACAGACGCCGTTTATCTTGAATTCTCCAACATGGAAGCTTATTCCTTCGATAAATCGGTATTCACACAGTGGGAAACCAGATTTGAAAGAGGTATCATCGGATTTAATCTTTATAGAGCTGATGCCGATAACGAAGATATCGAAAATTCATTTGTTAAAGTCGGCAGCTATATGTCGAACAATGAATTAATTGCCGGCAATAACTTCTCAGGAAGTCAATACTCATTTACCGATAAAGATGTTTCGCTTCAGGTTGGTAAATCTTATGTTTATAAACTTACATTCGTTGGTGCAGACGGAGAAGAAGATTACATCGATGAGCAGGTTGTTAAGGTTCTCAGTATGCCGAATACCGGAGGAGCATTATTGGTATCCGAGATTACTCCTAATCCTGCAACTAATGAAATCAGCTTCACAATTGATTTACCGAAGCAAAAAACCATTACTATCGAAATAGTAGATGTTTCAGGTAAAACAGTTGCAATGCCTTACAACAACAGCTTATTTAATGCCGGAACAAACGGTATAAAAATAAATCTCAGCAATGAACTTCCATCAGGAATGTATATGTTGAATATTACATCCGAAACAGAAGCCGCTTTGCAGAAATTTGTGATTGTTAAGTAAACCAATCAAATAATTAAAATATCGGCGGATGCGTTATGTGTATCCGCCGATTTTTTTTATTCAAAGGTTAAAAAATGTTTAATCTTTAAGAATTTTTTTTTAATTTTCCAGTTCTTTAAAATGTATTTTTATTAAGGTTTATATAATGAAAAGAATATTTCTTATCTTACTTTGGTTTTTGATTTCCATTCCAGCATACTCATATCACTTATATTATGTTAACGGCGCTATTGGCAATGATACTTTACCGGATGCCGGCAATAGTTCTAAAAATCCTTTGGCAACGATACAAAATGCAGTAAACTTTGCTTCATCGGGAGATGAAATTATTGTAGAAGGTTTGCATAATAATGCAAGTATAATATATTATGAAAACGTAGTTGTCTCCTCAAAAAAATCAGGATTGAAGTTCACCGGCTCGAATAATCCCATAATAGATGGCGATAATTTTCAATTGATTGATTCTATTCGTAAGAAAATGAAGAAATCAAAAAAAGCTGAAATTCAACACGTCTCCGATTCCATTCGCTTATCCCTGAAAAATGGGTTTTACCTGATATCCAGTAGTATTACGATTAAAGGCTTTACGATAAGAAATTTTACCGATAGAGATACCTTAATTAATTTACCAAAACCAAATAAACAAAAGTTAATAAAAGATTCAATAAACAAGGATTTGAAATTGAAGCATGAACTAACTCTGTATGAGCTTCAGGAGTTTCATTCATGTGGAATATACGGCTCTGCTCTTTCTATAAACAATATAATTGAAGATAATATTATAGAAAATTGCAATTATGGAATATTTCTCGATGGTCCGGTAAAATGCGAGATTAATGGAAATAAAATATCCGATATTCCCAAATTTAAGGATGATTTATTTACTAACGAATCTATAAAACGAATCTCCAGATATTCAGGAGGAGTAGGTATTCTTTTATATCCAAATGGTATCGCAATCGATGGAAATTTAATTGGCTCTAAAAAAGGGAATTCTATTATTAACGCAGAAAATATTGGGCTTTGTATAGGTTCGGAGTCAATTACCAAAAATGCAGAGCAATCCAAAGTAAACCAAAATACATTCGATAAATGCGGTATTGGTTTCTGCCCTATGAATATTAATGGAATTGTCGAAGTGACCTTTAATACATTTAAAGATAATTATATATCCGTTTCAATTCTTGGTTTTCCAATCGATACCTGGATTGGCGATAATACTTTTTTGGGTGCAGTTTCCGAAACAGAAATTATGGCGGAAGAAGTTTACGACTCAGCCTTTTTCTATGACCTTTGCTTTGCAAATGAGAATGTATTTACGAAATATATTCATGCAGCAGTCAACGTAAACAGCGAATCTATAGCTGTCGAAGGAAAACGATATGCACGTACTTCTAAAGAGAAAGCTGAAGAAGATGCAGGCGGCGTCCATATTGTAAAATCCTTTACTCAAAGAGGAAGATAATTCTTATATTGATTTAAGTTTAAAATTTCATTAAGATGGCGAAAAAAACAAACAAAACTCAGCAAACAAAAACTTCAAAACCAGTTGTCCGTCAAGTTGGTAAAGGGGCATCCCAACCTGAACAATCCTCGAGGCGAAAGTCTTCAATAAAGGCTATGAGGGAAAAGATTTGGACTTCACAGATGATTATGGAAATTTCGATTTATTCAATAATCATCATCTTAACCGGTTATTTATTTTATCAGCGGGCAAATGATTTCAATTTGGTTTATTGCGACGACAATATTTTTGTTATAGATTATCAGCGTGAAAATGCCGACCCGGAGAATTCTTTCAAAATATGGGAAGAAAAATTCTGGACTAAAGATAATCATATTTGGACGGCTTTCAAACGAACAATAGGTACATCGTATTACAGACCTATCCTCGCAATTTCCTTTATGGCAGATTATAAGATGGGGCAGGATAAGCCATGGGTATATCATCGTACAAATGTCATTTTGCATGTTATAGGCTCCTTATTAGTGTTTATATTTCTCTTCAAATTAGGGTATCCGAGGCTTGTGTCATTTATTTTCGGGATGCTGTTCGTGCTGCATCCTGTGCTGACTCCTGCTGCCTGTTGGATTTCCGGGCGAAACGACTCTTTAATAACTGTCTTTATTCTTCTGTGTTTTATATCGATGATTAGTTTCTATGAAAATAAACGTCCGTGGGTTGCAGGATTATTTCTAATATTAAATTTCCTGGCATTTGCCCTAAGTTTATATACAAAAGAAATTGCTGCAATGATTGCATTCGTGGCATTGTTCTATGTTATTTTCTTCCGCAAGGAAAAGATATTTGCAGTAAAGAATTTCATTCTTGCCGGGGGTTGGTTTTTTATAGGTTTATACTGGTGGGGGATGAGAACTAAAGCGCTTACCGGAATAAAAAATCCCGATACTATTGGATTCGATGCCCTTTACAAGAATTTTGCAACTGTTCCGGCTATGATAGGTAAGATATTTCTTCCAGTAAAGATGATAGCACTTTCAAACTTCGAAGTATTTTCAATTGTAACAGGTATAATTATCTTTCTCGCTTTGGCTGCTTATATTATTTTCTCTAAGCGATGCAGCCGGCGTAAAACTTTGTTCGGCATTATGTGGTTCGTAATTTTTCTATTCCCAACTTTGATGGTAAGGATAGTTTATGTTGATGATTTCTTCGATTACGCAGAGCATCGTGCATACCTCGCAATGGTAGGGATGTTCCTTGTTGTTATTGAGATTTTGATTAGTTACGGTATCAAATTCGAGTGGAAGAAACCATTACCTATCATTGTAAGTTTTGCTCTGATTATAGTATTTTTCTTCCGGGCAAATGCTTACGTTCCTTCATTCGAAGACCGAAAAACTTTCTGGTCTCACATGACTTATATGTATCCTTATAAATCGCGTGGATATTTGGATTTGGGTAAAGCTTATTATGTTGAGGGAAAATTAGATACTGCCGAAATGCTATACTTTAAAGGAATCGAGCGTAATCCTGATAATTTCAATTTATATATCGATTTGTCCGCAATTTATATGCGTCAAAACAAATTCAAAAAAGCTGAGGAATACGCCCGATATGCAGTTAAATTAGACCCTGAAAATCATATTGCCAATTATAATCTCGGCAAATCCCTTCTTGCAATGGATAAAGTAGTCGAATCAATTGAGCCGTTCGAGAAAGCAGCTATTCGGAATAATAAATATCCCCATTGGTTCATCGATATGGGTGTGGCTTATTTCAGGAATAATCAATTCGACAAGGCTGTGAATGCATACCAGCGTGCTTTGATGCTCGACCCGAACTTTTTAATCGGATATACAAACTTAGGCGCTGCTTATGCACGTATGAATGACCCTAAGAATGCTAAAATTGCCTGGAATAATGCTCTTTCCCTCGACCCTAAGATGTATGAAATATATCATCATATAATTCGTGCATGTATTTTCGAAAAGAACTACGATGAAGCAAAACAGGTTACAGCACGTCTTAGGGCAAACGGTGGGCAATTACCACCGGATATTATTCAGCAACTTAGTCAGTTGAAGCTGAAATTTTAATGATAATATAGTTAATGAACAATGTATTCAAGAGAAACCCCCTAACCCCCTTTGAAAAAGGGGGAACAATAAATTCCCCCTTTTTCAAAGGGGGTTAGGGGGTTTCTCTTGAAATTGTTGGCATTATTTTGAATTTAGAAAAATCTGTCATTGGTTATGAGATAAAGAATCCAGAAGCAGCATTGGGACTGGATTCTTCACTTCGTTCAGAATGACATACTTTCGAGTATCATTTATGATATTCATTAACGTTGAATCCAAATAGATTTTTTTATGATTATTCGAACTATCCATCCTTAATACCGTGAAAGATATGCTCAGAATATTGATTATCACAACCTTTCTGCTACTTATTTCAGAAGTAAAACTTATTAATGCCCAGGAACATAGTGAAACTGATAAAAAGATTTTATTCCAAACTCAAAAATTCAAAAATATACTCGAAACAGCCTCTATAAACTCTTTGGACTCATTCGACATCGAAAAGGTTTGCGACGCGGCTTATAACTCATTACTGCGTGAAATAGACCCATTTGGCAGCTACAACCCTCCCGAAAAACAGAAAAATGTTGACGACCGTTCCCGAGGTGCTACTGAAGGTATTGGTATCGATTTTGTTCCACTCAGCGATACTGCAACAGTTATATCGGTTTTTATTGGTAGTCCGGCAGATTCGGCTGGTATCCTTACAGGCGATAAAATATTATATGTCAATGGAGAAAATGCCGTTGGGAAAACAAAACCGGAACTTGCAGCAAAAATTTCAGGTGAAAAAGGTACATCGGTTACTTTAGTGATTAAGCGTGGCTGGACTTCCACATTGCAGGAGTTCATTATTAAGCGCCTTGATGTTGCCTTACCAAGCTTCGATGCTTCTTTCCTGATTGCAGGGACTAAAATCGGATATATCAAATGTACAAGATTTTCCGATGTTTCCCATCCCGAATTCGTAAAACTGAAGGATAAGTTAAAAGGCGCAAAGCAGCTTATCATTGATGTTCGTGGGAATCCCGGCGGCAGCTTGGAGGAAGTTGTGAAAATTGCAGATGAATTCATACCCGAAGGTTGTAAATTAACTTATACATCTTCGCGTAATCCTATTTATGTACATGAATATAAGTCTTCAGCCGGCGGGATTTTTGAAAGATTTCCCGTTATTATTATCATCGATGCTCTATCTTCTTCCGGTAGCGAAGCCCTTGCCGGCGCTGTGCAGGACCTGGACAGAGGTATCGTGGTTGGAGAGCAATCTTATGGTAAAGGCTTGGCACAAAGTCAATGGAAAATGACTGACGGGTCGGGATTTCGCCTCACCGTTGCACAATATTACACTCCATCCGGACGCTGCATTCAGAAGCCTTACCATGGCGAGAAACCTGTACTTGACCCTTCTTTGCTGCTAAATACATCAGCGGGTATGCAAAAAATCTTAGAAGAAATTTATCAGAAAACCGGAGGTAAAACTCAATTACCAATTTTCCATACATCGCTCGGAAAACCCGTTATTGGTGGAGGAGGCATTTATCCCGATTATTTCGAGAAAAAGGACACGACAACTTTATTAACCCGTGTTTTGTACCAGAAAGGTATTTTTATGGAATTGGCTTTTAATTTTCTCTATGTTAATAGAAAAGAAATATCGGAAGAATATGAAAACGACTTTGCCGCTTTCTCTGAAAAGTTCCGAATCGATGATTCCATGCTCGTAAATCTTAAAAAGTTATCATTTTCAAAGAACATCTGGAACGATGAGATGTTTGTCCAGGATAAAGAAATAATACGCATTGAAATAAAAGCCAGTATTGCTTTTGCATTATGGGGCAATAACGGATTCGAATACTGCATGATGCCATTAGATAAACCAATCATGCGAAGTATAGAACTGATGCCAGAAGCTGAAAAGATGATGAAATAATCAATGGTCAATGGTTAATGGTTAATGGTTAATGGTTAATGGTCAATGGTTAATGGTCAATGGTTAATGGTCAATGGTCAATGAAGAAAATTAAGAATTAAGAAGGGAATAAGATAATCTTATTTTTTTCATTCGTAATTCTTAATGGTAAATTTCATCCTGTAAACCTTAAATCCTAAAAATTCTAATTCAGACAATTTAATTGACCATTGACCATTAACCATTGACCATTAATCATTGACCATTGTTTACTGCTTTTTACTATTTTTTACTAAGGAATTCGATTTTTTTTTAAACCTGAACAGACGGGGACGTCTGTTCTACCATTAATTGGCTAATTGTCAAATTTTCAAATTAACTGATTTTCAAATTGACTCATTTTTTTCCTGTAAGCCTTAGTGAAAGCCTTTGTGTCTTCTGTGTTAAAAATTCTTCTTTAAATTGGAGTTTCTTTTCTAATACAAAGAGCACAAAGTCAAGCACAAAGTACACAAAGTCATTCATACTACCTTATCAAAGAACACACCAAACAAAAATAATCAGGGAATTCGTAATCGCATAAAAACGAAATTAAAATGATTTTTATTTAAATAAAATATTTGCTATTTTGCTTTATTATAATGGCAAGATTCAATCAATGTACCTAAGAGAAAGCAAAATTCATATTTAGAAAAATTATGAAAAAAACAATCAAAGATGAATTCAATGACCTCGTTTTAAATTTCAAATTGACAAAATATATGGATATGAATGAAAGCCAGACAAGGCTCTCGTTTATTGACAAATTCTGGAAACTTCTCGATTGGGATGTTAGCGACCCCGACCAGGTTCAAATTGAAAGAACAGACAGGGATTCCAAAAGACCCGATTATAGGTTCATGAAGAGAAATAAAGCTCTGTTCTTCGTTGAAGCCAAGAAACCATCGGAAGATCTGAAAAATCCCAAACATATTTACCAGACTAAGCTCTATTGCTGGAACGGCAATGTACCCGTAGCAATATTAACGAACTTCGAACAATTCCGCCCTTTCCGCTCTGTCGGCAAGCCAAATATCAATGAAGCCCACCGTGGCATTATCAAACAATTTGATTTGACTTTTGAAGAATATCCAGACCATGCCAATGAATTGCTTAAAACATTCGGGCGTGAGGCTGTGCTTGCCGGTTCGCTCGATTTACTTGTGAATCCTACCAGAATTGAATTACGCGATACCGTTGATAAAGATTTTCTTTCAACCTTATCAAAATGGCGGACAGAGCTTGCAACCCAGATTTCTGCAAAGAATAAATTCGAGAATGAATTCCAGCTTTCAGAAGCTGTTCAGCGAATATTAGACCGGCTTGTATTTCTGCGCATTTTGCAGGACAGGGAAATTGAGGATGAAGACTTTATGTGCAGGATTTCTCAAAACACTAATGCAAATGCTTACCCTGAATTCCTGAAATTATGCAGTGAGCTTGCCCCAAAATACAACGGTTTGATTTTTAACCCTCATCCAATATCGGAAAACCTGAAAATCGAAGGGAGCCTTTTCAAGAAAATAGTAACGGAATTGGACTTTGAGGAATCGCCTTACCGCTTCGATGAAATACCGGTTGAGATGCTTGGAACGATTTACGAACGCTTTCTTGGCGATGAAATAAATTTAGATAAAAAAGGAAAAGTAGTAATCGACCAGAAACCGGAAGTTCGCAAGGCAGGCGGCGTTTACTACACACCTCAATATATCGTGGAATATATAGTCGAGAATACTGTTGGTAAGCTTCTTTATGGGGAACAGGGGTCGGGGGACTGGGAACGGGGGACGGGGACAGGAAAAACAAATTTCCGGACCCAGGACCCAGGCCCCCGACCCCCATGTCGAACACCGGATGACGTTGCTAAACTCAAAATACTCGATCCTGCCTGTGGCTCAGGTTCATTCCTTTTGGGCGCTTTTGATTTGCTCATTGAATGGCATGAAAAATATTTCTCAAATAATCCGTTAAAAACTTATGAAAAAATCGGGAAAAACAGCTTTACATTAGCTTATTTAGATGAAGCTAAAAAAACAAGACTTACAGCGAGAATGAAAAGCAGGATTTTAAAGAATAATATTTTTGGAGTTGACATCGATAAACAGGCAACGGAAGTAGCCCAAATGTCGCTTTATTTAAAGGTTCTTGAAGGATTTTCTGACGAACCCCAAATGCGTATTAATACAAAAGAAACCATTTTACCCCCGCTTGATAAAAATATCCTCTGCGGCAATTCCCTAATCGAAAGTGATTTTGCACCACAAGAATTATTTGCTAAATTCTCAGTTAGAGACAAACATAAAATCAATCCGTTAGACTGGACTTTAAAATTCCCGTTTATAAATGATACTAAAGGTTTCGATGTAGTGATAGGCAATCCCCCATGGGGAGCTGATGTAGTCAAAGATAAAAATTATTTTCAAAATCATTATCAAAATGAAACTCCTGATAGTGCTGCTTATTTTTTTGAAAAAGCCATTACTCTTTCACTAAAATTCATGGGATTTATCGTTCCAAAAACAATATCATATTATTCTGCATGGGAAAGTATAAGAAATATCATAATTTCAAATTCTCAGATAGAATATATTTTAGATGTTGGATTGGCTTTCCCGGAAGTTAATTTGGAATCAATAGTTATAATCGTTAACAAAAAGGATAAAGATGTAACACCTAAAATTTATAAAGCTAATCCTATTAAAAGACCCGTGATACCAAAAGAGATTACATTTGAAGGAAATTTTGATAAAGAACTTATAAAAATAGCTAATATAATTCCTTTTATTTCATTAAATCAGAAAGAATCAGCATTATTAAGAAAATTAAGTAAAAACATAACAGTTAGGGATATTGCTAAAAATATTTTTAGAAGTTTATATATACCTGATGCCGACAAGGTAAATTTCATGAAAGGGAAGTATAAATTTATAAACAAAGTTCCGGACGTTAAAAGATATTATATTGAGAAAATATCATTTATTAATTTAGTTAATGGTCAATGGATTGAAAAAGCAAAAAAAATAATGGTACCCAGACTGTTTTTTAAGGTCTTGAGAGGTAAACGAATTAATTGTTATCCTGACGTAAAAGGAGAATTTTTAACAACTGAAAAATTAGTCAATCTCATTATTGATAAAGAAAAATACCCCGTTTCAGAATTTTTTCTTGCAGGAATATTTAATTCTAAATTACCTTCTTATTATATTGAAAAAATATTATTCAGTGATACTACAGAAACATCAAGAGTAATGGATTCGATTTACTTGAATTTTGTTCCTATTCCCAAAATTAATTTTAAAGATAAGAAAGAAAAATCCCAACACGACCGCATGGTTGAACTTGTCGAGCGAATGCTAAAAATGCACAAAGAATTGCCGACCGCCAATGAATTTGATAAAAAGCATATAGAGCAATACATAGCAAGAACGGATAAGGAAATAGACGCCCTCGTCTATGAGCTATACGGGCTGACTGAAGAAGAGATAAAGATTGTGGAGGGTGTCTAAACAGGGATTAAGCTGATTTATTTGATTAAGTTGATTTAATTGAAACATTCTCAGATAATCATTAAAATCAGATAAATCCAAGTTCAGACAATATTCATGAAAAATTTTTAAAGCTACCATAAAATAATCCAGAGAAATTTTCGTATTTAAAAATGTGAAATAATTAAAATAATTTGGAATCACTATGCAAGCTACCTTCACATTAACAGAGGATGAACTAAATCTGAAATTTCTTGATACTTTAAGAAAAATGATGAATGGTGGTACAATACGACTGACGGTAGATTTTTTTGATGAAACAGATTATCTTATGAGTTCGCCAAAAAATAAAAAAATTCTGATTAAAAGATTAAAAGATATAGATAACGGCATTGAATTAGTAAACTTTAGCGAAACTGAGTTTAAATCGATGGTATGAAAAATATCACTTTTCACCCTGATGCTTTCAAGGAATTCATTGAACTTTCAACATCAAATCTCAAATTATTTAAAAAAATCGGTAAAATTATTTTTGAAATCCAAAGAGACCCATTTAAAGGTTTATTTAAACCCGAACCGTTAAAGTTTAATCTTCAGGGCTGCTGGTCTCGTAGAATAAACGATGAACATAGACTTGTTTATAAAGTTACCGAAGAAAGTATAATCATTATTTCCAGTAAATTTCATTACTGAACAAGTTGAAAATTGATTTTCATTTTTAATTGATTATCTTGATTTTTTAATCCTTAATTTTTATTTTTTTCAATGAACGTTGAACATTAAGAAACACTCCCCGCCTACTGCGTCGGTAGCCCTATGAAAGAGGGGAATTTTACGTTTTTACAATTCTTAATTCGTAATTCTTAATTCGTAATTCTTGAAAGTCCCGCTTCCAATCCTGCGATCAAATCATCAGCGCTTTCGATACCGACAGACATACGAATTAATCCGTCGGTAATTTTAGCCTGAAGGCGTTGTTCTGCTCCCATACTGGCGTGTGTCATTGCAGCCGGATGCTGAATTAAAGATTCCACACCACCAAGACTAACAGCCAATGTCCAGACTTCGATTGTATTCATCAATATTTTACCTGCTTCCAATCCGCCCTTCAATTCCATTGATATCATTCCGCCTGGTGCAGACATCTGCCTTTTTCCGAGTTCATATTGCGGATGACTTGGAAGTCCGGGATAGCGCACCCATTCTACTTTCGGATGTTTTTCCAAATATTCGGCAATTTTCCGGGCATTTTCGCTCGAGCGTTCCATGCGCAATTTTAATGTCTTAATCCCTCTGTGTACGAGAAATGAATTGAACGGGTCGATTACCCCTCCGAAATGATTCAATACTTTTCTAAAAGCAGGAAATTCATCGCCATTCTTCAAAACTATGATTCCGCCAACTACATCAGCATGTCCGTTCAAAAATTTCGTCAGACTGTGGACGATATAATCGGCGCCAAAAGAAAATGGTCTTTGCAATGCCGGACTCATGAATGTATTATCAATTGCAAGAGCAGCGCCGTTATCATGGGCTATACGGGCAATAGCAGCAATATCAGACATTACTAAAGTAGGATTGCCGGGTGATTCGATAAAAATCAGTTTGGTATTTGGCTGGATTGCGGCTTCCACACACGATAAATCCGAAGTATCAACAAATGTCACATCTACCTGGAATTTATTTAAATAAGAATTGAGCAAAATTGTCGTAGGTCCATAAACCGATTCGCTGCATACGACATGTTCACCGGCTTTCAGCAGGGCAATAAACAAAGTGGAAATGGCAGCCATACCACTGGCACAACCTAAGGCTTTTGCTCCGCCTTCCAATGCGGCAATCGAGTTTTCAAGAGCTTCAATAGTCGGATTACGCATTCTCGTGTAAATATATCCGTCTTCCTCCCCTTTGAAGAGGCGGGCGCCCTGGTCGGCATCTGTGAATTTGAAAGTTGAAGTCTGGTAAATAGGGGGGACTATGGCTCCGTGATTATCATTGTATGCGCCGGAGTGGACGCAAAGTGTATCCATGGAATATTCATCTGACGATTTAATCATTTATTCTCCGAAATAAATAAAGTAAAATACAAACTAACAAATTAAGGTAAATTGTCGAAAAAAGCAAAAAGTTGACATTATTAATATTATTCGTAATTTTAATTTTTTTTTGTGCATAAAAAAATTTAACGGAGCAAAAAGAAATGAATATTGTAACTCGAAGAGATTTTATTAAACAATGCGGAATAGGTGCAGGAGCAATTATGACCTCAACACTCTGGTTCGACCGGTTAATCGCCGGCAGCGAACTTCCGGCTGACCTTTCGCTAATCCGGCAGAAGTTCGGACTAAGGATTGAAGATATAAAAAAGGTACTCTCGCTTGCGTTGACAAAAGGCGGAGATTTTTCAGAAATATTTTTCGAATATAGAATATCCGAATCCGTTACGATGGAAGAAGATATAATAAAAAGCTCATCGGAAAGCATTACGCTCGGAATCGGAATCCGCGTGCTAAAAGGGCAGCAAATCGGTTATGGTTATACTAATGATATGACAATCGAAAAAATTAATCAGGCAGCGCTCACAGCAGCAGCCATCGCTAAAGGAAACAGTAAAATCATAGCAGCCGATTTAACCGTCCTAAAGCCGAAGCTGCAGGTTTACGACTTAATCAATCCGGCTCACTCCCAGAAAATCGATACTAAAATCGACATGATAAAGGAAGCTTACCAAACGGCTAAGAACTTTGACAACCGTATCGTTAAAGTATCGGCTTCCATAGCAGATGAAAATCAATACATAGCAGTAGCCAATAGCGAAGGATTAATGACATTCGATACTCGTCCACAGGTGCGGCTTTCAGTTGCTGCTACCGCCGCCGATAAAGGTATCAAAAATACGGGCTCGCATAGTGCAGGCGGGCGTGTAGGTATGAATTTCTATAAAAATGTAAAATCACCGACCGAAATTGGCAGGCGTGCAGCGGAGGAAGCAATCATCCTGCTTTCTGCAAAAAATGCTCCGGCAGGGGAGATGCAGGTTGTTTTGAAAAACGAGCAATCCGGCGTTATGATTCACGAAGCCGTGGGGCATCCCTTAGAAGCAGATGCTAACTGGAAGAAGCAATCCATTATGTGGGATAAGATGGGGCAAATGGTCTCCAATCCTATCGTCACGATTTATGATGATGCTACAATCCCGAATTACCGCGGCAGCCTGAACATCGATGATGAAGGCACACCTACCGAAAATGTAATGCTCATCGAAAAAGGGAAATTAGTCGGATTTATGAACGACCGTCTGGCTGCCAATATAATGAAGACTAAACCCAATGGTCACGGGCGGCGCGAAACTTATCAGGATGTCCCGATTCCGAGAATGAATAATACTGTGTTAGCTCCCGGCGACAGTGACCCGAAAGAAATAATTGAATCGGTTAAAAATGGATTCTATGCTGTTTCTTACCAGGGCGGACAGGTCTCGAATACAGGTAAATTCACATTCTCCGTTAATCTCGGTTACTTAATTGAAGATGGAAAAATTACCACTCCTCTCAAGAATGCTACCCTGATTGGTACAAATACACTTATACTTAAAGAAATATCAATGATTGGAAATGATATGGGATTCTTCCTTGGCACATGTGGCAAAGACGGACAAAGCGTATCGGTTACTTGCGGCACACCAACTCTTAAAATCAACAAAATGACGGTAGGAGGTGTAGTATAATGAAATCATCAAACGAATCATTGCTCAAAATTGCAGAAAAGCTGCTCTCATTCGGTAAAAGCAAAGGCGCAAGCCAAATGCAAATTTCAATAGGCAAGAGCCAGAATTTCTCCGTCGAAATACGTAACGGTGAAATAGAAAGACTCCAGGAAGCTGTTTCAACCGGACTCGCTTTAAAAGTAATTGTTGATAAAAAAGTAGCGTCGGCATCATCATCCGATTTGTCCGTTGATACTCTCGAAAAATTAGTCGATAATGCAGTTGCTCGTGCCCGTTATTCAAGCGTTGACGAATTTGCCGAGCTACCGGAACTCGAAAATATCAATGTAAATGTTGATTCGCTCGAGTTATTCGACCCGGAAGTCGAAACCATAACCCCCGATAAAAAAATCGAAATTGCATTATCATTAGAGAAACTTGGAAAAGCAGACCCAAGAATCCAGCAATCACTTGGTTCATATTTTGGTAATTCCACAGGTGAATCTTTTTTAGTAAATTCAAACGGATTCTCAGGTTCATATCGCACATCCCGCTGTTCATCCGGTGTTGAATTGCAGGTGGGCGAAGGGGATAATATGTATGAGGATGGCTGGTCGGATTCTTCGATTTCGTACAAGGGATTGATGGATAATGACGAAATTGCCAAAAAGGCTATTCATCGCGCAACACGTCTTATTGGTGCAAAAAAAATCGGTACTCAAAATGTGCCGGTTATTTTCGACCAGCAAATGTCTGCATCACTTTTAGGATTTTTAGCTTCATGCCTTTATGGAAGCAGTATATATATGAATCGTTCGTTTTTAGCAGGTAAGTTGGATACTAAAATAGCAGGTGATAATATTAATATCATAGATGATGGACTTATGAAAGCCGGCTTTGGTACTCGTCCCTTCGATGGTGAAGGTGTGCCTACTAGAATTAAGGCTATGATTGAGAATGGTGTGTTGAAGAATTATTTATTAGATACTTATTCATCAAAAAAACTGAAATTAAAATCGACAGGTAATGCCGGCGGAACAACCAATTTCTATATGAAGCCCGGAACTAAAACGCCGGAAGAAATCATAAAATCCGTCGATAAAGGGTTATATTTGGTAAAAACAATCGGACAAGGCACAGTGCCAACTTCGGGTGATTATTCCAAAGGCGCTTATGGTATCTGGATTGAAAAGGGAGAACTAACCTATCCAGTAGCGGAAATTACAATATCCGGTAATCTCGGCAAGATGCTCTCGAATATAGAAATGATTGGCAATGACCTTGAATTCAGACGTTCGATAGCAGCGCCGACTTTTAAAATTAGTGAGATTACTATTTCGGGGAAATAGATAAAGAACAAAGAGAAACCCCCTAACCCCCTTTGAAAAAGGGGGAATTTATTATTCCCCCTTTTTCAAAGGGGGTTAGGGGGTTTCTCTTTACTGAATTTGGTAAAACTTTATTGAACTAAAAATAATGTTAATAAGAAGAAAATTTCTTTTCGATACCCCTCTTAAAAACTCAACAATAATAGTTGCATCACTCAGCACTTTTCTGACTGCATTTATGGGTTCTGCAATTAACGTGGCATTGCCTGAAATATCGAAAGAGTTTTCAATGACAGCCGATGTTATGGCATTGATACCAACTATTTATCTTTTGGTAACGGCAATATTATTGGTACCATTCGGACGGGTTGCCGATATTTACGGCAGAAGGAAAATCATGCTGTATGGTATGCTCATATTCATGATTGGTTCTGCATTAGCCGGATTATCAACTAATACCGATATTCTGATTATCAGCCGTATTATACAAGGAATTGGTTCTTCTATGCTTTTCGGGGTTGGGTTGGCAATCGTAACTTCAGTTTTTCAACCGGGTGAGCGTGGAAGCGCAATCGGAATCAATATCGCTTCGGTTTATTTGGGATTATCCGTTGGACCAACCATTGGAGGACTGCTGACGGATACTCTTGGCTGGCGGATGATTTTCAATTTGAGTCTTATTCCATGTATTATAGTTATTTATATTATTATTTTCAAGCTTAAGGGCGAATGGGCTGAGGCTGCCGGTGAGAAGTTAGATAAGACCGGTTCGGTTTTATATGGAGTAGCAGTTGCACTTTTCATGTATGGATTTTCTCATCTTAATACTACTTTGGGAATTGTTTTGTTTATCTGCGGAACTGCCCTGCTAGCTGCTTTTGTGGTCTATGAAGTGCGCAATTCAAATCCCGTAATGAATATGCGGCTTTTTAAAAATAATACCGTATTTCTTTTTTCAAATTTAGCTGCATTAATTAATTACAGTGCTACTTTCGCAGTTACTTTTCTTTTAAGTTTATATTTGCAGATGATAAAAGGATTTTCTGCTCGCCATGCAGGTTTGATACTCGTTGCGCAGCCAATTGTTATGACAATATTTTCACCTGCTGCTGGAAGATTGTCCGATAAAGTCGAATCCAGGATTTTAGCCTCCGCAGGAATGCTTCTAACCGCTGCAGGATTGGTTTTGTTATTATTTCTCACCGAGGATTCATCTATAACTTTCATCGTTTCCGGGCTTGTATTCTTAGGTTTGGGTTTCGGGCTTTTCTCTTCACCAAATACGAATGCCATTATGAGTTCAGTCGACAAAAGATATTATAGCGTATCATCTGCAATATTAAGTACAATGAGGCTACTAGGTCAGATGCTAAGCATGGGAGCAGCGATGTTTGTTCTCTCGATCTATGTCGGGAATGTAAAAATTACCCCAGCTAATCATTTACAATTAATGCACAGTATCCGTGTATTATTCGGAATTTTTTCCGTTGCATGCATACTTGGAGTTTTTGCTTCCTATGCACGGGGGAAACATTTTGATAATGGTTAATGGTTAATGGTTAATGGTTAATGGTTAATGGTTAATGGTTAATGGTCAAAGGTCAATGGTTAATGGTTAATGGTTAATGGTTAATGGTTAATGGTTAATGGTCAAAGGTCAATGGTTAATGGTTAAAGAAAGTAAAAAAAGAATTTATGGAACTATACTCGGAACTCGAAGTAACTAAGGATGTAGCTTTAGAAGTAGGCTTAAGTGAGAATGAATACGAAGAAATATTGAAAATATTGGGACGAACGCCCACCTATACCGAAATCGGAATCTATGGTGTAATGTGGAGCGAGCATTGCTCTTATAAAAATTCAATCAAATTACTGAAAACACTTCCCAGAAGCGGAGCCAGGCTATTAGTAGAAGCCGGTCAGGAAAATGCCGGATTAGTCGATATTGGTGACGGTTATGCTATTGCATTTAAAATTGAAAGTCATAACCACCCATCTGCCATCGAACCATTCCAGGGCGCTGCAACAGGTGTTGGCGGTATCCTGCGCGATATTTTTACAATGGGCGCACGTCCGATTGCAGCTCTTAATTCGCTGCGATTCGGAACTTTGGATAAAGCAAGAAACAGATTTCTTTTCCGTGGTGTCGTCGAAGGAATAGGGCATTACGGAAATTGCTTCGGAGTGCCAACCGTTGCCGGAGAAGTATATTTCGAAGATTGCTATTCCGATAATCCGCTAATTAATGCAATGGCTGTGGGTATTGTTCACAAGGATAAAACCGCAACAGCAGCGGCATTAGGAGTCGGCAATCCTGTGATGATAGTTGGTTCATCAACCGGAAGGGATGGTATTCACGGAGCATCGTTGCTTGCCTCTCGCGAATTCGACGAGAAAACCGATGAAATGCGTCCAACCGTACAAGTTGGCGACCCATTCGGAGAAAAGCTGCTTTTGGAAGCAACACTCGAACTTATCGAAGCGGGAGTGGTAGCCGGTATCCAGGATATGGGAGCTGCCGGTATTTCCTGCTCGACATCGGAAATGTGTGCCAAAGCCAAAACCGGTATGGAGGTAGATTTGGACAAAGTGCCTCTTCGCGAGAATGATATGTCTGCTTATGAAATTATGTTGTCGGAATCTCAGGAGCGTATGCTTGTTGTTATTCACAAAGGGATGGAAGAAAAAGCTAAAGCGATTTGCAATAAATGGGATGTACCGCTGACTACAATCGGTGAGGTTACAAAGGAAAATATAATAAATATTACACGGCACGGCAGGCTTGTTGCAAGTCTGGAACCATCCACATTGGCTTTGGGAGGCGGTGCGCCACAATACGACCGTGCTTCAAAGCAACCGGCATATCTCGAAGAAACTAAAAATTTCGATTTATCATTAATAGAAAAAATTCCTAATGACGAAGCCTTCACAAAACTTCTTCGCTCACCAGATATAGCATCGAAGCGATGGGTATACGAGCAGTACGACAGCCAGGTGAGAACCAATACAATGTCAATCAAAGGTGATGCGGCTGTGCTTAGAATCAAGGAAATACCGGGTAAAGCCATAGCAGTTACAACAGACTGCAACAGCCGGTATGTTTATTTGAATCCATACAGAGGCGCTATGATAGCAGTTGCAGAAGCAGCTAGAAATATTGTTTGCGTCGGCGCTGAACCGGTTGCCATTACTAATTGCCTGAATTTTGGAAATCCTTATGACGAGGAAGTCTATTGGCAATTCCGACAAGCTGTTCGTGGAATGGGTAATGCTTGCCGGGCGCTCGGTACACCGGTTACAGGTGGCAATGTCAGTTTTCATAATGAGTCGCAGCACAGGGCAGTATTCCCGACACCAACAATCGGAATGTTGGGAATCATTGATGATTCTAACAAAATAATGAGCGCAGGATTTAAGTCGCCCGGTGATATTATTTATCTAATTGGCGAAAATCGCGGCGGACTGGAAGCATCGGAATTCTTAAAGGAGATTTGCGGAATAGTTGCCGGCGATGCTCCTTTATTCGAAATGGATGATGAGTTAGAACTCCATAGGGTTATTTCAATGCTGATAAGGGAAGAAATTATTTCTTCAGCCCATGATGTCAGCGAAGGCGGATTGGCTATATGTTTAGCTGAAAAGGCAATCTTATCCAATGATAAACTTGGAGCAGATATAGATTTAGGCTCTGAACCTACTACAGAACTGTTATTTGGAGAATCCCAGTCGAGAGTTGTAGTATCATTGCCTTCCACTAAAGAAAATGAATTCAAAAAAATTCAGGAAAAAATTAAAATCCCAGTAAGCCGGATTGGAGTTGTGATTGCGGATAGCTTTAAAATTTCAGGATGTATTGATAGCACTGTTGAATGGCTAATAAGCGAGTACGAATCGGCTATTCCTAATTTAATGAAGGGAAATAAATAAAAGTATCTGCGTAAATGTTTTGAAATAGTTGATGAATACAAGCATTACAAGGATTTATTATAAATGATTAATTTGTAGTATAAACAATTACTTTGTTACGGAGTCAAATACTACATAAAAATCAATGAAAACGTTATTAATTTAAGCGTATTATTATATTAATTTTACACAATGGAAATTTTTATTTAAGAAAATTTTGTAATTTAGTACGATATAGAGATATTTTAAAATAAAAAGAAAATAATAACTAATTATCATAGAACTAATGAAAGTGTAGACTATGGCAAAATCAGAATTCAAAATTGCTCCAAAAAAATTCAAAGTCAGCGCCCAACATGTTATAATAACATCCGTTCTGACTTTACTTTTCTTCATAATCGCATTTTACGAAATAATTCCATATGGAACTTCCAAGTTTGTTGTGGGATTGTTTAAGCCGAGTGGAGATAAACTCGAAAAAATCGGCTTTGCCAAATTCAATGGTTTATGTTGGGCATCTTTGAAAATTAAAGATGACATGACGAAAATTGATGGAAAAGGCATTGAAATTAATACGGAATATATTAATAAGGAATATGTCTTTGATTTTTCTTTTAAGGAGAGAAGCACAAAGCTACATGGATATGTTAAAGGTACTTCTGAATTTTATGCCAAATCGGAGGTTCTCGGGGAAAATGCTATTATCTTAGAGCCATGGCTTGGATTTAGCATTTTAGCTATTGTTGTAGCAGTAATGCTAACGCTTCTCATTTCCATGTGTTTGCCGACTCCCCTTGGATTCATGGCTGTGTTGTTTGACCGGCAAATCGATAATACTAAGGTGAAAATCAGGCTTCAAACAGGATTTGCCGATGATATCGTTGATTTGCTAATTATGCCGGATAACAAATTAGCCGAAAAGGATATAAGCGATGTGAAAGGACCATTCCAGCTCGTTTGGTCACGAACAGTATCTGATGAAATTATTTCGCCTTTTACATCTCCTTATCACTCTCTTAAATTTGAAGATATTTTCGACGATAATACGGATTTGGTTGCTTTCCGCAATGAAATTATTTATGGAAGAATAAAAGAATTCTTTTCAGACTTCGTTGTCAAGGAAATTGAAGATTCCAAGGATGGTTTAGAATGGCGTCATAACCATTTATTGTTCTGGAAAGGAACACGTCTATATATGGCTCATCACTTTACGGAAAAATATTCAAACAACGTTACAGGACTTGCTTATGGCGGCGCAGCTTTTCTTATTATTGCAGTTGGTATCCGTGGTCTGAAGTTCATTCCACCTACCAAGCCTTCATTCATTCTATTGGCAATTTTCCTCGAGTTTACAATGCTTTCACTTCTTGCGGTAACACTTGTTTACACCGAAGAAGAAGAGCGAATGGATAAGATGCTTAAGAAAATGGAAGATGCCAATCGTAGTCAGTTGGAAGTATTGCGTGGTCAACAGGTCGATATTCACCTCCTTGCTAATGCTTTAATCGGTCAGGCAAGCGATGTGATTAAAGCCCGTGTTGAAAATGCTATATCAGAGTATATTTCAAGCGGGGACCAGGTGCAACGTGTTATTGCAGAGCAAATTGCCGATAAAATTATGGTTGGGCTCCGTGAGCAGGCTCAGACTTCAATGGCTCAGGGCGTTGGCAGAAGAAGATAAATTTTTTTGAAATTTTTCAAACTCCTTATTCATGACTTTTGAATAAGGAGTTTTTTTTTACAATACTAAAATTTTTATAAATTTTTATGTAGCACTTTATTTATATTTAAAAAATTCCTATATTAGCAAATAATATTTGGCACGAAATTTACTATACGCTGCTGGAAAAATGATAGAAATAGGGAAAGTCGGTGTTCAAGACGAAATTTTAACGACATACTTCCAATGCGACCTAGGTAAATGCCACGGTGGATGCTGTACTTTCCCGGGTGAATACGGCGCTCCGGTGGAAGCAGATGAGGTTGAAGATATTGAAAATTCCGTTCGGGCTGTATCGGATTACCTTTCCGTACGCTCGAAAGAAGTGATTAAAAAGGAAGGTGTCGTTACGGACAAATACGGCGAATTAATGACGGTTGTGATTGACAAAAAAGATTGCGTGTTTGTTTACTATGAAGGCAATATTGCAAGATGTGCAATAGAAAAAGCATATTTCGACGGAAAAACATATTTTCGGAAACCGGTTTCATGCCATCTGTTTCCGATAAGAGTCAGTTCCAAATACGGATTGTATCTTTATTTTGAAAAAATTCCGGAATGTGCTCCAGCTATTGACAAAGGCTCTAAATCGAAAATTCCGATGCATGTAATGCTCAAAGATGCGCTGATTAGGCGGTTCGGTAAGAAATGGTACGAAAACCTTCTGGAAGAGATTGAAGGCAAAGGGTGATAAATGGTCAATGGTTAATGGTTAATGGTTAATGGTTAATGGTCAATGGTTAATGTTTAATAGTTAATGGTTAATGGTTAATAGTTAATGGTCAATGTTTAAACCTAAAAATCATTGTTCAGTCAAAAATTAAATTATTGTTGAATAATATATAAATAAATTGTAAATTTCATTGGTTTGATGATGCAATTGTTTGATAAAAGAATAAAATGAAACTATCTCTTGACTTGCGAACATCGTTATCGCAAACGCTGACTCCACAGCAGATTCAATATTTGAAACTACTGCAGTTGCCTATTCTGCAACTCGAGCAACAAGTCTTTCAGGAATTAGAACTTAATCCCATGCTCGATGCTGCTGCAGAAGGTGAAGCCGTTACATCGGTCAGCATGGATGACAGTTTCGATGAATTCGGGGATACTGCCTATCCGGAACCTCCACATTCCGATGAAAGCGTTGCTGTGGACTATGGTGATAGCGGAGATGATTTCAATGAAGATATTAATTATTTGAAAAACCAGGAAGACCCTTTTGAATTCTATAACCTGCTTTGGCAGGACGAATCAGATAGCGGTTCTTCCCGAAAAGGCAGCCAGGCTTTTGATGATGACTTTGAACCTTTCCAGATAAAACAAAACCATACTTTTACGGAAGATTTACTCGACCAGCTAAGATTATTGAGACTCAATGAAGAAGAGATGATTCTTGGTGGTCAATTAATCGGCAATTTGGATAATGATGGCTACCTGAGACGCGAACTTGAAGAAATCGTTTTCGAAACAAATGAAGTAATTGACGATATCAATACCGATAGGCGTATGCAGGAGTACGAAAATGGAGAGATGATGTTCTCCGATAATTTTGATAATCCGGCTCGTCAATTTGCATTATCGAGTAAAAGTAATGAGATAATTACTAAATTTCATGTAAAAAACGGAAACGGGGATATTTTTGCAGATGAAGATGATATCAAATATGTTTCACTCGAAACAGCAGAAAAACTTTTAAAACTCATTCAAACCCTCGACCCTCCCGGAATAGGCTCGCGGAACGTGCAGGAATGCCTTATAGCACAATGCAAAGCGTTTTCAGAACCTACTCCTGCACAGAAATTGGCGCTTGAAATTCTAACGAATCAATACGACGCATTTACAAAGAAACATTTTCATGTTATAACCAAACAATTAGATGTAACGGATGACTTTCTCCGCGATGCAATGGATGTAATACGCAGGCTGAATCCCAAACCAGGCGGAGGCGACAACCAATCGGAAATGAATACGGTTGTTCCGGATTTCGTTATCGAACGTGATGAGGACAAAGATGATCTGATTATTACAGTCAACGAAAGCAGGCTGCCACAGCTCAGGTTGAACACTACTTATGAGAAAATTAGAAAAGAAGCGCGTTTAAAGGTATTTAATAAAGAAACCCGTGAATGGATAAAAAACAAATATGAAGATGCAAAGTTTTTGATTCAGGCAATCAGGCAACGCCGTTCAACTATGCTTAAGGTAATGACTGCAATTGCACATTTTCAAAAATCGTTTTTCTTCGAGGGACATTCCGGTTTGAAACCACTCATATATAAAGATATATCGGAAGCTACAGGATTGGATATTTCAACCGTGTGCAGAATTGTTAACGGTAAATATGTCCAGACTGATTACGGTACCTTCGAATTGAAATTCTACTTCAGCGAATCTCTTGCAAACGACGATGGTGAAGATGTTTCAACGACTGTTATCAAGCAAATCATTAAGGAAATAATCGAAGAAGAAGATAAAAGCAAACCGCATAGCGACGATAAAATAAGCGATATATTAAAAGAAAAAGGTTACAATGTTGCCCGCCGGACTGTTGCCAAATACCGTGAACAGCAGAGATTGCCCGTTGCCCGTCTACGAAAAGAACTTTAGGGCAGAAAGGAATTTAATTGAAAAAGAAAATAAATGTTGCCGTAGTAGGTGCAACCGGCTTGGTAGGCAGAAAAATTTTACAGGTACTGGAAGAAAGAAATTTTCCAATTGAAAGCATCAAACTTTATGCATCTCATAAATCTGCAGGTAATACATTAAGATTTCAGGAAAAAACTCATGTTGTTAAAGATATTGAAGCATCTGACTTTTCAGATATCGATATAGCATTGTTTTCTGCCGGGAATTTTGTTAGTGAAAAATATGTACCAAAAGCCGCCGGACAAGGCTGCATCGTTATTGATAACGGCAGTTTTTGGCGTATGAATCCCGAAGTTCCGTTAATTGTTCCTGAGGTAAATCCGGAAATGATTATTGGTAATCACGGAATTATTGCTAATCCGAATTGTTCTACTATCCAGCTTGTTGTAGCTCTCAAGCCGATTGCCGATAACTTTGGATTGAAGAGAGTCGTCGTTTCTACTTATCAGGCGATTAGCGGTGCCGGTCAGGTAGGAGTAAGTCAACTTATGTCGGAAATCAACGGCGAACTGCCTGAATCGAGGATTTCAAGTAATCAGTTAGCTTTTAACACGGTATTCCATACTATAAAGGATAATATCGGGTTCTCTATTGAAGAGCTTAAGATGATTGATGAAACAAGGAAAATTCTCGCTTTACCGAAACTGCCATTGGCAGTAACCTGCGTTCGCATTCCCGTTCTAAACGGTCATGCAGAATCTGTAAATATTGAGACGGAGAAGCCATTCACAATTTTCGAGCTAAAAGAAGTTTTGGGGAAGAGCCTGGGTATCGAATTGGTTGATGACCCTATTAATGAAGTTTATCCAACACCATTAATGGTCGAAAATAAGGACGAGGTTTTTATTGGAAGAATTCGCAAGGATGAATCGATTGAAAATGGTGCTTATCTCTGGGTGGTATCCGATAATTTACGGAAGGGAGCCGCAACCAATGCTGTTCAGATTGCGGAGAAGGTGCTCGAATCAATGGTCAATGGTTAATGGTCAATGGTCAATGGTCAATGGTCAATGGTCAATGGTCAATGGAAAAATATATAAACTACGAATTTTGGAAATAAAATCCTATAATCCTTAAATCATGTAAATCAAGGTTCAGACATTTTCATTGACCATTGACCATTAACCATTATTTTTAAGCTTGTTCTTTATTTTTTCATATACAACGATAGGATAGGAAGCATACCATTCTGCGGGTGAACCAAGTGTCTCAGCCTGGATTGTCAATAGAGCTTCATTGAAAATAGATTTCACTTTACTTCTGAAAAGTTCCCAATTTTCCTTATTAATTTCAATTGAACTGTGCCATTTTGAAGTAATCCAATCGACTATTTTTTCTTTGAATTCCTGATTAATAGGGGCATCAGGATAAAAGTAATCTTTTAGATTCTTTTCGTTCAACTGTTCGAATTTTTCAGGAAGAAATCGATTTAATAATGTATCATCTACGGATAATATCCTGATTCCACTTAAAAATTCTTTTGGTATAAAGAAAGCGCTGGTGCGGAGCCATCTATAAAATTTATAATCCAAAAGCCTGTAAATTTTCCTCTGTTTTTCTTTATCAAAATACCCGACAATTGCTTTTTTTAACAAGCATCTGTTAAGTGCCATCAAAGCATAATTTGATAAATATGTATCGTTGTAAGCCTGGAAAGACTCGTTGCAGAATAAAACAGCATCGTAATTAATAGATGTACTTTGAAGGTATTCCAAACCTTTCTGCCAACCGGAAAACTCCCTGTCGCAATTATTCCCGGATATACGAATAATATTTTGGGATATGTTTTCAGGAACCTCATCTTCTTTTGAGTTATTAACAACAATGAAATTAATATCCTTGCCTATTTGCTTTTCTAATAAACTTCTCAATATCTTGAATGAATTTTTGTATTTCTCGATTGAATACTCTACATAAATAGCTGCTAATTGTACTTTTTTACTTCTATACATCATATATAACACTTAACCATATCATTCAACCTGATAGTAATGAATTTATTACATTTCCATTTATGCAAAATTATTATAAATCATAATTGTAAATACTTTTTTTATTAAATTAATTTGTATTATGTTCTGATTCAACGGTTGAAAAATTCCATAAAAAGTGGGAATTTTCTAATTATAATTTCTGAATTTGTGTCTGTTTGAAATGTATCAAAATGGAAAAATGTCATTCTGAACGGAGCGAAGAATCCAGTTCCCAAGCGGTTTATGGATTCTGAAACAAGTTCAGAATGACATTTTTCAGAGGTCTATTATATTAACTGACTACATATTACATATTTTCTATGATTGCGGATGCAAATTCCGAGCATTTCAGTTCTGTTGCGCCTTCCATTAAACGTGCGAAGTCATAAGTAACCCGTTTCTGGGAAATTGTTTTTTCCAAAGCGCGAACAATCATTTCGGCGGCTTCGAGCCATCCCATATACTCGAACATCATAACGCCGGATAATGTTAATGAGCCGGGATTTACTTTATCCAAATTGGCATATTTAGGAGCGGTTCCATGAGTAGCCTCGAAACAGGCGTGACCTTCAATGTAATTAATATTTGCACCCGGAGCGATGCCGATTCCACCTACAATAGCAGCCAAAGCATCGGATATATAATCACCGTTCAGATTCAAAGTACCAATCACGGAATACTCATTTGGTCGGGTAAGAATCTGCTGCAGGAAGGCGTCAGCGATAAAGTCTTTTACAAGGAGTTTCCCGGCTTTCAGCGCGGTATCCTGAGCTTGATTTGCAGCGGTTTCGCCTTCGGCTTCCTTTATTGCATCATATTGACGCCATGTAAAAACTTGAGCGCCGTATTCCTGTTCGGCAACATCATAGCCCCAGTTTTTGAATGCGCCTTCGGTGAACTTCATGATATTACCTTTATGTACCCAGCATACTGACGGTTTCTTATGCTTTAATGCAAAATTGATTGCTGCCCTTGCAAGTCGCTTTGTACCTTCTTCCGATACAGGTTTTATACCGATTGAGGAGGTTTCCGGGAATCGGATTTTCTTTACACCCATTTCATCAATTAAAAATGAAATCATCTTCTTTGCTTCGGGTGTACCCTGCATCCACTCGATTCCTGCATAAATATCCTCGGAATTCTCGCGGAAAATAATCATATCGCATAAATCCGGTCGCTTGACCGGCGATGGTACTCCGGTAAACCAGCGAACGGGGCGCTGGCATACGTACAGGTCTAATATCTGACGCAGGGCGACATTCAGGGAACGGATGCCACCGCCGACCGGAGTTGTAAGCGGTCCTTTGATAGCGACAATATGCTCTCGAATGACATTAAGTGTCTCTTGAGGCAGCCATTCTCCGGTCTGTTTGAAGGCTTTTTCTCCGGCTAAAACTTCACGCCATGCAATTTTCCGCTTTCCATTATATGCTTTCGCGACTGCTGCATCGAGTACCCTGACAGTAGCTCTCCATATATCTGGTCCGGTTCCGTCGCCTTCGATAAAAGGAATGATGGGGTCGTCGGGAACATTCAAGACTCCGTTTGATACGGTAATTTTTGTGCCAGCCATAACTTAACTTTCAATTAATATAAAAAAACTATCATTTTCAGATTTTCAATTTTTGATTATTATTCCATTTAACCAAATTTATCTTTGCTAATATAACCATTTTGTTGCATTTTGAAAATGCTGAAAGTAAATTTCAATATAATTATTGTTTGTCCTACAGTCAGAAGTTCCTTCTGACTGCCAATTGTAACTTCCTGCATTTTATCTTACAGAGATATTCGATTATCCACAGGTCCCCAGTCAGAAGGAACTTCTGACTGTAGGTGAATATAAAAGTTGAATCATTTATTATTGGCATATTTATTGCTGTTTTATTTCATGTAAATAATAGAAATTTTTCGGAAGAATTTTGGAATCATCCGGGAAAAAATATTGAAAAAACGATGAAATATTTAAGAAATAAAAAATTGAAATTATAAATATTTGGCAGGGTATAGGCAGAAAACTAAAAAACTCTGGACAGTGGTTTTATTCCATGCACAATAAATAAACCTGTAAATAATCAGGTTTTGATTTTGGAATTTAATTTATAGAATTTGTTAAACAAATTAAAATAACATGAAAAAAGCGCAAATTCTATTATTGCTGCTGATTGCGGCAATATTATGGCTTTCTCCCGTTACAAGCCATTCGCAAAATGTTAACGGAAGCGAAATTATAGCAAGGGTAACCCTGAATCCGCCTCATCCCAAACTGAAAGTCTGTGTTTATGAGCAGGCTGTTAATCAGGCGGGAGACCAGATTTTCGAAAAAGCGCCTAATCCCGATGCCGAAATTCAAATTTCCGACGAATTCGGCAATTCGATGCGATTCCTTGCCGACGAAACTGTTACTTTGAAACCTAATTCAAAGTACAACATTCGTCCCTTTATGCTGGCTGGTACTAAAGCATGTCGTGCCCTCTATCCTCAGGAATATTCCATTGAGACTGGTGACCTGGCTTTCGGTGATAATATTATTAGTCGGGAATTCCACATGGAGTGCAATTTCGAAGCCGATTCTCTTGCTATCCCGTTTGATAATTTTATTACAGGCTATTGGTATCCAATGACTAAAACGAATTTTAAAGATTATCTATATAGACTGAATGGTACTTACTTTACCAACGTTCCTTTTGTGAACATGAATTTTTCGGATTCGCAGGCAGTCTCACGGATAGAAAATAATTTTGAAAAGATATATGAACATATCTCCGGTTTGGTTGCAAAGCATAAGGAATGTCTCGAACGAAAAAATAATAAAATGAGGATAACACTTATAGGATATACCGACCGAAGAATGTTGAAAACATATAAAAATGGTGAAAATATAGCTCCTATCTATCCTGATGAACCTGTTGTATGCGCAACCTCGAAAATCAATCAAGGTGAGCTATTAAGCGATGCCCAGGGAGGTAATATCAAATTATCGAAATTGAGGGCTTATTTTTCGGGTGTTACAATACATAAAGATATGCTTGCCCTGAATCCAATTTATGCTAATTTAAAAGAGAGGGATATTATATATTTTGAATGTGACGGTTATGGTGTTGCCCCGAATGCAAAAGTTGGAGACGACCCGAATAGCCGGCGAGTGGATATTTTCATCGATGTCGGCAACGATTCATGGTTAAAGAAAAATGTAAGAACGAAACCTAATGTTATTAATTATGCTAAAAGCGAGAAGGCAGTGACGGAGAAGAGTCTTCCGGTGATGGAAGACCAGTTACTACCTGAATCCGTAAGAGTTTTGGAGAAAAATTGCGACTGCCATCAGGTTGAATTCACATTTGCCGATAACGAAAAAGCTGCATTGGCGAGCTACGTTCTCGAGATGTTCGCTACGGATAAAATGAGGGCTATGAACAGAGTTTCATTCGGAATCGATATTGATTCTTCAAGAGGTAGCAAAATCTATAACCTGACTACAAGTTGTATAAGGAATAAGCAAGATGCAGAATCATACTCTAACGAAACTTCAGCATCAATTAAAAAGGCATTAAATATTTTAAACGTAATAAAGCCCAGGTTACAGGCAAAATCGACATCCTATTCAATCAGTTTCGGAGCTTACCGGGTAAAGGACAATGCTGTGAACTTAAAGAATATGCTGGAACAGAGTAATATTCCCAATGTTAAAATAATAGAATCACCTGCACCGGACGGTACCAAGTACTATCGAATCAGGGCAGGGAATTTCTATCACCGTGATGAAGCCGGCAATGCTATGAAAAATTACGTTGAAATATTGAAAACGATTAAATTAAAGGCTTTCGTTCAAATTGCAAGCGAGAGTTAATAGCTAATATTTTTGAATTAAGATTAGAGTAGGGAAAAAAAAGAGAAGATTGATACTTTATGAAATTCCGTAAGTGAATCGGAATTGCAATATAGACTAATGTAATGTCAAGTATAAATTGACAATCAGGGATGATTGTCCTACTATGAGCATCAAGAAAATAGTAGTTCAATCATCTTGATTGAATTGACAAAGTATTCCTGACATGTAAATAGAAAAAATTCTTGTAAGAGTAATGTATATATTACTTGAAACAAGTTTTTGTGAACCATGGTATCCCTTAAGGATGCAAAATTGTTCTTTGTAATAATTTTGATTTCTGTGAAAAGTTAATTTTACTTAAAGTGCTTTTGTGAGAAAGTATTAGAGATTCAATTATTGAATAATTTGACTCCAATACTTAATTTATTCTTTGTCAGAAGTAAAAACTTCAACCAGAGTAGAAATTCAAAAATACAATTTGAACCATGAATATTATATTTCATGATGATTTGATTTACGGTACTAAGGTTTGAATGTAGTTCTATGATATTTCTATTAAGGATAAATGCAACAAGTAATTGCAATGACTCAGAAATCTGTGAAGCTTGCATGCTGTCATTCTCAACAATGCGAAGAATCATTCTTAATTGAGAAGTTACTTTGTTTACTGTTAATGACATGTTAAGACATTTCTTTCCGGCTTTGCATCTTAGCGACTTTGCGTGATTTATTACTTCACGAAAGCTGCAAAGAAAAAATGAAAAATTTGTTTTAGAAATAAAATTAAATATAAAATATAAAAATTTATAAATATATGAAAGGGTAGTGTCAAAAAAACGAACTGAAAAAACGGACTTATGAATTTATTAGGTTGCCAAGTAACCGACGGACTACTCGTTTCGGGCAGCATAATACGCAGGTGAACTGCCTATGAATTGATATTCCTGTGTGGAGTTGGAATTCAGGCATGAACGCAATAATACCGGTTTGTGGTATTTGGAGTTAGTGTTCGATTCATCTAATTGTATCGAAAATAAACTAAATGTGTTTATTCCATTATGGCGCTGGCTTAAAATACTAAGAGAAAATAAATCGGTAGAGATTAGTGTATCATTGCCGGATGGTATAACCTGAAGTCATGTAGCTATTTTTTGATTTTTTCAAATTCAATGCTGCAAGACAAAAGGAAGGTACCCATAAAACATAGTGAATGACAATCACAGGTAAAATGTGTAAATTAATTACATTCACTTGAAGGGATAGAACCCGGCTTTCCGTCAGGTTTGACGAAAATCCGCTTTATCCGGGGGGATGGGAATTAATTACATGGAAGGTAGTACCTGGGATGCATTCGACTTGATTATGGCGAGTTGTGGAAAGGTTTGTTATGTAAAAAATACTGACAAATTTCACATTCGTATCATAACCGGAAATTGAAATCTGTATAAAGTACGGATTAGGATACAATCATTATAACATATTAACAATTACTGATTTTTTTCAATAATATGAAATAATTTGGAAAAAAGCAGGAAAATATTTGGAAAGTATTAGGAAATTACTTATAATTGCAGAACTTAAATAATAATCATAAACCGGACTTCAATTGAATTATTTATTCATGCAGTTAAACAATTGTACTTTTTAAATAAGAAAGAAATTTAAATTATAAAGCAAAGCGGCATAAAGAGAAATAATTAATTTTTCGTGGGGGGAAATTGTTATGAACTTTAACGGAGCAAATAATGAAGCGCTTTGTTTTATTACCAGCGATAATTATATCGATGGCGCTTATTCTGACAAGCTGCCCGAAGCCGCCCGAACAAACACAGGATGGCGGTCAGCAGCCGACTACTCAAGCTAAGAAGCAGGATGAACAACCCAAAAGGGTTCTTGATAAACCTTCCACAGATTACTTAGGAAGTATTCAATCCCTGAAAGCATGTTGCTTTGACAGCCCGACAGTTATGGAGTACCTGAAGAAAGGCGCCGGAATCATCATCGATAATCACTTTTCAGCATTCGATGTAACTCAATTAATAGCCCACGCCAAAGAACCGCGACAGGTCTTGGTCGATGCAAAAAACTATAATAATTGGAGCATATCTGACTTTGCAGTCAAAGGCGCACAGATTTTAGTGGATTGCAAACACTTCTCGGATTTCGAAATCCGGGCATTTATTAAAAATGCAAAAACCAAAGGCGATGTAACAATTAATGCAACCGGTTGTTTCTGTGCAAACGCTAAGGATTATACCGAAATGGGTGCAAGAATAATCGTTAATAAATTACATCCGCCGTTCAATATTTTAACATATATAGACGTCGGTAAAGAAAGAGTTGAAGTAGTCGGCGAAGGCTTCCAGAGCAACTGGCTGTTCAATTTCCTCCGTCGTGGAGGCACAATCCGTCTGGATGGCAGCTTCGATGAATACCACGTTTATGAATTTGTTAAAGAAGGTCACGAACGTGTAAAGATTCTATCGGACAGATTTTCCCTTAAAAGCCTGAAAACCTATATTGCCGAAGGAGCTAAGGTAATGCTGTACAAGCATACCGAGAAGGATGGAATTCCTCGTAAATTGAAAAGCTTCGAAACTGCTGAGCTTATTAAAATTAAGCCTGCCAACGTTACCGTTGTTTCGGACTCTTATGAAGCTCACGAAATAGCGGAATTTATCAAGCTCGGGGCAAAGGTTATTTTCAAAAGCTGCAACCACAATGTATGTAATATGCAGGCTTTCTTAGATAAAGTAGAACCGCCACTGAAGCAAACTATAGCCGAAAGGAATAAAGCTTTGAAGCAGAGGAAGAATCAGCCTTGCTATGACAAGTATTACACACCGGATAGTAAAAAATCGGTTATACCAAGGAAACCAAGCAAGCCTGAAGAACCGAAAGACCCCAATGATTAAGAGGGGTATTCTTAGCAATACAATGGTTTGCAAATGAGCCGGTAGGAAAACGGCACGTAGTATTTTGAAATAAACTGCATGGATGCAATTGGGGCGCTCCCCTTCATAAAGGGGGTGTCATGGATGAATTACGCCCGACTAAAAGCGAAATTGAATTAATTATATTTATGACTTTTGGGCGATATATAAAATGATATCCAGATTAGCCAATTGCTTTGCCGGTGGCGTAATGCACCGGACAATATTTACAATCATCACTTTGAGCGTACTGCTCTTTGCTATTAACACACTCCAGGCTCAAAACAGCAGGACTGAAAACCAGGAATTCATGGAGGAATCTCCATCAGGTTTCCAGGAAAGGTCTGATACCGTTGTTGTGCCTATCGATTCGGAGTCCTTAAAACCAAACGATACCCTCGTAGTACCTTTAAATCCGACTGCTATACCCGGACCAAATTATCCTTCGAAGGAAATAGTATTCGACCATCTCGGTCAATCCGCAACCTTTAAAATAGGGCAGCCGATTATTTTGCACATGATTAATCTCGACCCGGAGAATACCGATATAGTATCGAAGTTTGATTATTCGACAGGCGAAGTGACGCTTCGTGTTGAAACTCTCTTCGATAAAGGTGAAATCCGTTTGGATAATCATTGCCAGATAATAAATATCGGTTTGGGGGATATTCCGAAAATCGTTCCGGGTAAAGGAATAGATAAGCAGCAAATAGTGATTACTCCAAGAATGGATGATGATTGCAGAACCATAGGCTATGAAGTACGCGCTGGTACAATCGAGTCAGGATGCGTCAAAGGCAGACCCAATTATTGGCGGCTCCAGAATTGCCGTAAATTCGGAATTCCGGAAGTGTCCAAAATAAAGACTAAACCTCGCCCGATAAGTAGTAAAAAGCCGAAGCAGAACGATGAACCGAAAGATTGGTTCTATTCAATACCATTTGATTAATTATTCGGTGAATAAAATGCATTTTTTTAGTGTATATATCTATAAAATATTAGGGCGGCTCGCTGCGCTTGCAGGAATCCTGATGATTACTGTTTGCGTTGCCCAAAGCCAGCAGATACTTCTGCCGGTATATATCGAACCGCCTTGTCCGGAAGATACTTTGGCTAAGCGATATAATGTTCGATTCGAAACCGACGAACCGGAGTGGAAAATCCAACCGAAATCCATCAGGTTCGAAAATCCGAATCACTTTGAAATTACCGAAATAACAATTCCGGATTGGATTGAGGTATTGGAAAAATCCAACGAAGGACTTGTGATACAGCCAAAAACACCGGTTGATTTTACCAAAGCGGAAGATTCAATTATTGTTAGGGTAAAACTCAAACCGGACTGCATAAGAAGCCTGGCAATCATCAAAGTCATTTTCGTTAATCAGACCTATGCAAGAGTGCGGTTTCTGGGAAAAATGGAAGTTGGACCCTCATTCAATATACTGACCTATTCTGAAAGAAACCAGTTCTACTTTGAGAAATATAAGGAGCAAACCTATATCGGCTTTGTAGCCGGATTGGAATTGGTCGAGTTCAAAACCTCTCCAGCTCTCAAGAACTTTGCATTGAGTATGGGTTTGAATTTCAGATACTCCCCGATAGAAAGCGAAATCACTGATAAGACAACCAATGGAAAAAATACTCCGGTTGAATCTACACAGGATATAACTTTCTATTGCAAGGGCAGCCTGCCTCTTTCCATAATGAATGAAAAGTTAAAACTTATCGACTTTACTGCTTACTTTTCGCTTCCGTTTCTTAATTTATTAGGAGATATAAGCGCAAGCACCAAAAGCGATTTGGTTAACGACATGATAACATATAATTTTTATTGGGGCGCCGGACTATGCTTTCATCTTTCGAATAATTTACTTCTCGAAGGCAGGGCATTATGGACTACAATGCGCTCAGACAGAAGCAGCGGCTTGTTTAACTGGTCGATAAATTTCAACCAGGTCAAAACAGAGCTTACGCTTTCTTTAATTAATCCGTGGTGGTAGGGATGTTTGTGAAAAACAAGAACAAATATTTCATTAACCAAGGATTAAATTTTCATTTAATTATAAAATTTGGTGGAAATTATGCTTGAGAATAAATCTGATTTACGTGTACAAAAAAATAGAAATATTCGAATTATTCCATATATTTCGAATATAGACGGCAAAAATAGATATCTTTTAAGTGATGCTGAAATATTATTTAAGCCGTTAGAAAAAAAGAAAACTATCATAGTTAGGTCTGGTAAGAAATTTCTTATGGGTGATGCTGATTTTCTGTTCAGGGATAATCTTGGGAAAGCACGGCAAACCCGAACAGTAGCTCATGTTAATAATTCGGATAAAATCGAAAAATCTACTGAGGCTGTTAAGGTAACCTCTCAATATAAAAAAGTAGCAAATGGTTTTTCTGCATTTGCCACTCTTAGTGGTCCATTAAAGGATACCATAACAAAATCCTCGATGGTTAAGGTTCTGAAAGCACTTGCAATAATTTTCTTAATTAGCATAGCTTCATGTAATCTTTCAGGGCAGAATGTGATGGCAAATAATTCGGGCAGTTCGTCATTCGATAGCCGCTTTGCACCTTATTATGAAGCAACAGACGGTAAGCTGTTCTGGACGAGTCCTGTGCCAAGGGAAAGAAATAAATACATTACTTACTCGGCAGAGGCTTCTTCGGATAATTTATTGAAATTAAACAGCCAACCTGAGAAAGTTGAAATATCCGGTTTTGGGAAACAAATTCAATCAATAGGCTCAATCAAGGCTTCTTCCGATGGCATGAAAATCGTCGGAGCAGCTACAACGATTGAGCCTGCGGGTGATTCTACCTGGATGATATTTATTGCCGAGCGACAACAAAAGGATTATACTTTTAAGAAAATGATTTATTCCGGTAAGTCTTGGGCTTCGCATCCCTGCTTTGGTTCGAAGGATACAGTGGTGTATTTTTCGCTTTTGGAAGATACCAAAACCAATGCGGATATTGTATTCTCGAAATCAAATCGTCTGGGGGATTGGTCGGCGCCAAGCAAGCTTACAACCCGGATTAACACTCCCTACAATGAGATTTCCCCGTATTACTACGAAGGAAATAATGAAAAAATTTTATATTTTGCCTCCGACAGAACGCTTGGCAGCGGAGGCTTTGATTTATATGAATCTTCTTTTGATACGGAAGATAAGGAATGGTCTTATCCGAAGCCGATGAGTTCTCTGAATTCAGCTTCGGATGATGCTTTTCCTGCAATTGCATTCAACGAAAAAGGAGGAAGTTCTGTTCTTTTTGCTTCAACCCGGGATAACGGCAATGACTGGAAGCTTTATCAAGGGAAGATTAATATCGAAAAAGAAAAACCTAAGACTTTGGTTTTGAAAGTTATAGTTTTCAAATGTGTTGGCGTTCGAAAAACAGAACCTTATCAAATGGCTAATGTACGGGTGCGACAAGTGGAAAGCTTCCGGAATTTAGCAAACCAAACTACCGATGTTAGGGGAGAAACTTTCTTCAGGTTAAATAATGAGGGACAATTTTTTATTGAAGCTTCCGCTATAGGCAAAGCAGTTGACTCCAAGCAAATCACAATAACTAAACAGGATTTAATCATTGGTTCGCCCATTACAGTCGAGCTTTGCCTTGAAAAAGATGAAACTATGATAAGGGATACCGTTCTCTTTGCTTTCGGGAAAAGTGATTTACACTTGTCGAATGATTTTTATTTAACAACGAACCGGATAAACGAATACTTGAAGGATAATCCGGATAACAGAATAATAATCGAGGGACATACTGATAAAATCGGTTCTGATGAATATAATATGAAGCTATCGCAGGACAGAGCCGAAGCTGTACGGAATCAAATATTATCCAAATATGGCATTTCTCCTTTGTTAATCAAAGCAGAAGGGCGCGGAAAGAGCAAACCATTAGTTGATTGCACGAACCGGTATGATTGCAGTCCTAACCGCCGGGTACAAATAATTTATACGAGCAGGAACTATCAAAACTGGAACAAGTAATTTTAATGGTCAATGGTTAATGGTTAATGGTTAATGGTTAATGGTTAATGGTTAATGTTAAAAATAAATGTTAGAAGTATTATGTTGAAATTTGAAAAATATTTTCACTCTGGGTGTAGCGAAGTATCAGAATTAAGTGTATATATAAAATTGATGGTTTTTCGTTTCGCTCAATTTGATAAAAAATATTTTTAATGATAGATAAATTTGAAAAAAATGAATAAAATAACAAATAATAAATATTCATCGAGGATACCGTCATGAGACGAATAATTTTATTACTTATGGTGCTTAGCTTAAGTTATTCTGCAAAAGCACAGTTCTATTCAACGCCCGATACAACTTATTTCCAGGGCTTTTTAACAGACGATGCCGGAGCGCCGCTGGATGCACAAGTCCCGGCTGTAGTATCGCTTTTCACTGATAACCAGTTCGAAAGCATACTCTTCAACGGCATGATAAATGTAGTGAAAGGCTACTTTTCAATCCCCATCAAACTCGATGCAAATAAGATTACCGATTTGCGGTTACAGGGGAAGAATTTATTTATCGAGCTGGAGGTCTCGAATAAAAAATTCTCACCGCGAATATATATAGGTTCTGTGCCGATAGCGAAGGTAGCACAGACTGCCGATAGTTCGCTCAGGGTCCGGGATTCAGCGATAACGGATATTAAAGTTGCTGATAATGCAGCTATTAAAGGTTCGAAAATCCTTCCGGATTTTGGCAATAACGATATTAAGACGGGAGGCGCTATATCAGCAAGAAGCGGCTCATTCGATTCATCCGTTGTGCGAATCTATTTTAAAAATATCGGCATTACGGAATTGGAAGGAACAATATCGAATCCACTGCCGAACTCAGCCGTCATGTTCGATGATTCCGTGAATATCAAAAACGGTTTGGTTGTTGGTGAAAATGCAGTGTTCGGCAATACTGTTACAATAGCTTCCGGCGGACTCAACGTAACCGGCAATAGCGGTTTCGATGGTAATATTGCCGTAAATGGTAATTCCGACATAGGCGGCGACCAGATTGTTGGAGGTAATTCTACTGTGCAGGGGAATGCTTCCGTTGTTGGCAATCTTGATGTTGGAGGCGCTTCTACTGTTGCCGGTAATCAATCTGTTGGCGGAAGCTCTACAGTAACCGGAAGCCATTGGGTAAATGGTAACGTTACAATTTTAGGAACTGAAGATTTGCGAGGCGCTCTTTCAAATGGTACTTCAATTGCAGAACCCCTTCGAATTGCAGACTCGCTTTTTGTACAAAACGGTATTTATTCTGGTGCAGGCGCTTCGCTTGGTGCAATATTAGATGTACGAAGCGGTGGAATGAATGTATCCGGCAAATCGACATTAAACGGAGGTTTGGTAGTATCGGATTCATCATCCTTTGCCCGAACGCTAACTATTGAAGGAAAAACCCAGATTAATGATAGCGCTGTTGTCAATGGAACTTTAGATGTATCGGGCAAGCTGACTGTAACAAATGGATTGGAAGTGACCGGAACAGTAAAATTGAATCAATTAGTTACCGGTGATGTCGTAATTGGAAATCCGATTGGAAATTTAACTGTAAACGGAAATATTTTGGATACCGGCAGAACGATTATCGCAAATAATCCGGCAAGCATTTTGAGCAATCCTGCTTATAATGATGGAAAGTTAATTGTTGACGGCAAAATATATACAAAGGATATTACCATTGAAGGCGGGTTGAAGGCAACTGCACCGCTTACATTGGGAGATTCACTGACCGTTAACGGACCTTTAACAGCAAATGATGTATCAAATTTAAAGAATACGAATATAAACGGCAAATTAGATGTAACCGGAGCAACTACGCTAACAACTCTCAACGCAAGCGGGGCTGTTGATATCGGAAATAATCTTTATGTAAAAGGTAATTTATCGGTAGATGGCTGGGAAAATGTTGTCGGAATTGTTACATTGCAGGATGTATTGAATGCAGGCGGTGATATAAATGCTTCAAAAAATGTAAATGTAGATGGTACTGTGAATGCTAAGGGAAAAGTAATACTTTCAGTAGTACCAGCGAGCATCAATGCTGCTGATAATCTTCTTTATGTTGACGGCAAGGCATTTTTCAAAGAGGCTACAATTTCCGGCGCTTTGATTCTCGATTCAATCAAAGCGACCAGTGCAGAGTTTTCTCGTAATTTATATGTTGGTTCTGCTGCCCGTATGTTCGGTACCTTGACTGTTGATGGCGCTACTAATTTGAACAGCGCAGTATTAGCAGGCAATTTGACTGTAAATGGCAATACCAATGTAAAAGCATTAACCGCTTCCGGCGATGCTAATTTTACCAATATTATAGCATCGGGAAATTTATCGGCTGCAGGCAATTCTACACTTGGCAATCTAACTGTTACAGGAAACAGCACTTTATTTAATGCAGCATTATCGGGTAATTTAAGCGTAGTTGGCGCTTCAACCCTTAATACATTGACAGCAAGCGGTGACGTAAGTTTCGAAAGAAAACTAAAGGCAAAAGACCAGCTCATTATTTCACCGAATGCTGATTTTATCACTACTCCCAATAAATTATATGTCGATGGAAAGGCTTTTATCCGTGATTTGGATATTGCTGCAGCGATGACACTAACAAACGATTTGACTGTGAATGGTACTACTAATCTTAGAAATACGAATATAACAGGCAACCTTGGTGTAACAGGGACATCAGCATTAACAGCGCTTACGGTTAGCGGACAAAGCGATATGAATATTATCAAAGCAACCGGCAGTTTGGATGTTACCGGTCCGACAACATTGAATACTTTGACAGCAAGCGGCGTGTCGAGTTTCAATGCTAAATTGAAAGCCAAAGACCAGGTAATTATATCACCAAATGCTGATTTTATAGTAACCGATAAAAAATTATATGCCGAAGGTAAAGCATACATTGGTGAACTCGAAGTCAATACACTATTGAATTTACTAAATGCCTTATCCGTACAAGGCAATACATCACTGAAAAATACTGATATAACCGGAGTTCTGTCAGTAAATGGAGTAACCAATACCGGTACTTTGAATGTAACAGGTGCGTCGAACATGAACAGCGCTCGCTTGACCGGTAATTTGGATGTTGTCGGTGGTACTAATTTAAACGGATTATCTGTTGCAGGAACAGCAAACCTGACTTCGGCTATTTTAACGAGTAATCTTTCTGTTGCCGGTACATCGAATCTCAACATATTGAACGTTTCGGGTAATAGTTCATTTAATAACCTGACTTCATCCGGTAATTTCACTTTATCTGGCAACGAGCGTATTAACGGTACTTTGACGGTTGATAACGAAGCGATATTAAAAAGCAAGATTCGTGCAACAGACCAGATGATAATTTCACCTTCGGCATTGTCCATGATGACAAATAAAAAGCTGTACGTTGAGGGAAGTTCTTACTTCTCTGATATTGAAATCGGCGGGACCATGAGTTTGTCGGGACCATTATCATTACTAAGCACTCTTACAGTAGCTGGTAATAGTAATTTATCAAATGCTACTTTATCGGGTAATTTGATTGTAACCGGTTCAACAAACTTGTTCTCATTAGCAACAACCGGTACAAGTAATTTGAGAGCTACAAGTATCGTCGGTAATCTGGATGTTTCCGGGCAGTCGAGTTTGAGTACATTACTCGTAAACGGAATGGCTGATTTTAACAATATGCGTGTTTCAGGTAATCTGGATGTGAACGGCACTTTACAATTATCTTCATTAGAAGTATCAGGAGCAACAACGCTGACTTCCGGTGCAACATTGGGTAATTTTACATTCCAGCCTGCAAGCAATTTTGATATGTCGTTCTACTCATTATCGAGTCCGGCAAATAAATTCCGATTTTTCTATCAGAATAATGCTGCGAAATTCGAATCCGATTTTGTTCGCGGAAAGTCCAGTTTGTTTATCGGCAACGATGCGCAATATCATCTGGAACTTGGTAAAGCTGACGGAACCGACATTGGCGCCGGCAATAACAATATGCTTTACCTGAAAAACTGGTTGGGGAATTTGCCAAGCGATAATCCGACGGGTATTGTTGTGAAATCGACTAATACGGTTCGCTGCTTCCAGATTATGGTCGTCGATGACGGCTTTAATGGTCAGGTTGTTGCAAGACCTTGCACGTGCCCGTAATTTAATTACGAATTACGAATTACAAATTGATAAATAAAATGGTTAGAGAAGATGTCTGAATTAGGATTAAAGGATTATAGGATAAAATATTATAACTTATAACTTATAATTCATAATTATAAAATGGTAAGTGTAAAAATGAAAAAGAAATTGAATATAAAAGATAATACAAGGAATGAAGGGAGATTTGTATTCAGGAAATTGAAGAAGACAATCCCTGCTTTATTCATTGTATTTTGTTTGTGCGGAATTATTAAGGCTCAATCACCACCCCTACTGCCACCGGATTGGGGTGACGGTACTCCGTCATATATCCTTTGGAGTTGGGGATTCCATAGCGGGGCTGACTCTATGTCCAAAGCTCCCGGATTGCGGCTTTATGGCGCTGCCCTGACGGGACTCAGCTATCCAATAAAGTTTTTATCGTTAGACGTTGCTAAGTGGAGTGTACAAGGCGTCAGGGTGTTGGATAATATTAATTATGGCGATAGCCTTAAGAATACTATTTTCCCGGTTCCAGTTGTTCGGGTTGCTGAACCGGGCAGACGTTTAGACGGCTTTAAATATAGCGAACCGATAGACTTCCATAGTGTAGATTTGGATTCAATAGCTACGAAACAGGTCATTTTGCGAAATACCGGACATTCAAAATTGAATATTCCTATGAGTGAGTTTTATAGCTCTTCAAGTCGCGCATTTACCGGTGTTACAACAACCACATTAGCTTATATTCAACGCAGTGACCAGGTTCAGGCAAATGAAGTCAAGTGGCAGATACGGGATACCGAAGCTGCGCCGCGTCCCGGTGATACTTTGGTGAATACTACCCGTGATAAAGACACTATAATAGCCGCACTAAATCCCGGCGATACGATTAGTTTCTATATTGATGCTCTACCGAGAATTGTAGGGCGAAAGGTTGATTCGCTTGTATTTGAGCGGATGGACGGATTGGATAAATCAAGTTATTCTATTCCGATAAAACTCCTTTCAACATGGACTATGTTCTATGACTTCGGCTCCAATAATGTTAGAGCAGCCACACCATCTTATTCCGGTGATTTCATCGATACAATTCGAATTTCTAATAATAAGGGAAACCGCACTCGCATAACATCTATGCGACTCGCTATGACATTCAATAAATATAATCTATTTATTAAGGATTTTGAATTCGATTCGACCGCATTTCCCGCAGGCTGGAAATTCAGGATTGACTCTTTAAGTAAGAATGAGAAGAATGGATTGGTATTAGTTGAAGCCTGGGCTGATACGAATTATTTATTGAAGCAAGGAACTATTAGTTCGGAGGATTTAAGCTATTTCGTAAATGGAAATGCCGATACTGCAATAGTTATCGGAAGAATAAAAGGAATGCAGCTTCTTGGGACTTCCGACTCAACTGAAATGAATATTGACACATCACGTTCGCAGCATAATTTTTCAACTGATTACCTTGCTGTTCGGGATTCAGCGCTTAAAACCGATAAAATACCTTATATCAGAACTATTCGTGGTGTAATTATTTCCGATAGTCTTGCATTTTTGAAACATAGATTATTAGCCGGACCAACAATGAGTGCATTAATCGAAAATGTATATCCGAATCCTGTTGGCGATAATTCAAATTTATCTGTGGAATTATCAGCTAATACCGAAATAACAGCTTCATTGAAAATATATGAAACATTGACCGGTGCAGAAATAAAGAATATATTTGATAATAAAAAGCTGAAAAACGGCAAGGAGTCGGTTTCGTTCAACGTGAAGGATTTGAATTCCGGGAATTATTTCATCGTACTCAAATCCGCAAACGGCTCGGATATATGGATGTTAAATGTTATTAAGTAGGTAGCGAAATGAAAAAATTAATTGTTATAGTTATTTTAATCCCGGTAATAATAATATCGGCTCGTAGCCAGACAGTAATAAGTTTCGTTGGCGGCTATTCTACTTTTGCACTTGATAATTTCAAATTAAAAGTTGACCAGCTAAAATATCTTTTCGACCCATTGAACGATACTTATCAATCCGATTGGCAGGGCGATTTCCGAATTGGTATGCATGTAAAAGAATACTTTTTGAAGGATAAATCATTTGCTCTCGGATTTGGTTATTCTTATCAGAATAGAAACGCCGAACTACATTCAAAACCGAAGTACCGGGCACGACATCAGACTACCAACGAAATAATCACTTTGGTAACAAATTCTACAATCAGGACAAATTTTAGTTCCTCTATTTTTGATATTAGCGGATATTTACGATTCTGGCGAACAAAAACCCTATCGATGTATTTATCACTGGGTTTTGTTGGCGGAGTGGCTACCGAAAGGGATGATGCCGAATTCAAAGAGGAAATAATTGGCGAGATGAATAACGGCAATGTTGTCCCAACTTCATTTTTATTCCGTGAAAACAATTCAACTTCCTTTTCATTCAAAAATAAAGATGACTCAAGCTTTGCTGAAGCTACTCAGGGAGTGCGGTTTCATTATGGAGCGCAGTTGGGTATCGGAGTGGAATGGTTTTTTGCAGACCAATTCGGAGTTAGGTGTGAAATCATCGAACGCTTTGAACCAAGTGGATATTTCAAAAATTCAACGGGTACTTTCATTACTACGGAATTAATGTTTGGCTTTTTAATTTCGTTGTAGAGTTAATAAAAAAGCAGTCTCATATATCAAGAAGATGTCATTCAGAGCGAAGCGAAGAATCCAGTCCCAATACTGTTCAGGATTCTTCGCTTCGCTGTGAATGACATTCTTCTTGACTTTTTAAAAACATCATAGACTTTTATACTCAATTCACAAAAATTTTGAAAAGAAAAAAAAAAGTTGTAAATTTGAAGTCGTTTAAAAATAGAAATCACATAAATACGTGATTACTATTTATAAAACGAAATTATTAATTCGTAATTCGTAATTAATAATTCGTAATTGAAGTAAGGGTCAGGTAGCTCAGATGGTAGAGCAGTGGACTGAAAATCCACGTGTCGGCGGTTCAATTCCGTCCCTGACCACGGTTATAGAAGTAGAACGGTTTTAGAAATAGAACATAGAAGTAGAAGATAGAAGTACCTTTTTTGGATTGAAATTGAGTGGATTTTGAGCTAAAATAACGGGAAAATTTAAGAAGGGATATGGATCGAGGCTCATATCCCTTTTTTGTTTTTATTTACGTATTTTTGCTAAGAGGAAATATTGTATTTAATAATTGATAATGAGATTTGAATATGGCTTTGGATAAGCAATACATAAAAGATTTGATTTCATGTCTCGGATATAAAATCGATGAAAACGGAATTATTTACTCAAAAATTTACGAAAATTATGATTACACTATTTTCCTTGATTTTGAAAAAGAAAAAATCAATTATGGCATTAAAATCAGATTAGGAGACCAAACTACATCAAATTTTGATAGACAGGAGAACTTTGTCGTTCTGGAATGTGTTGATAGATTGCTTGAAAAGGGGTATAGACCTGAAGATATGGAACTTGAGAAAAGATATAAATTAGGGCATACAAAGAAAAGTGGAAAAGCAGATATTAGCATAACCGGAAAAGACTATAAAACCCTTTTTGTTATCGAGTGTAAAACTTATGGATTTGAATTTGCAAATGAACGGGAAAATATGCTCAATGATGGGGGGCAATTATTCTCATATTTCCAGCAGGATAAAAATGCTAAATTCTTATGCCTATATTCTTCAAGATTGAGTGATGGTAAAATCGAAAAAGCAAACGTTATAGTAAATGTACATGATACTCTCGAAGAAAAGGAAAAGCAGGACAAGGAAACAGAAAGAATCATTACTTTTGAAAGAGCAAAAAATATTGAGGAAATGCTTCATGTATGGCAAGCAAAAAATAAAAAAACTTTTCTGATAAAAGGAATCTTTGAGGATGAATTTGAAGCATATAATCCAGGATTTGAACCATTAAAAAAGAGAGACCTTAAAGATTTTGGTAAAGATGAAAAAAATAAACTCTATGGTGATTTTGAAGAAATATTAAGACATAATAATATATCCGACCGTTCTAACGCATTCAACAGGATAATATCTTTAATTCTTGCGAAAATTGTTGACGAAGAAAAAAGTTCAGAACAAATTTTGGATTTCCAAATTAAAAGTGGTTTTGATACTCCCGAAGATTTATTTGAAAGACTACTTAAATTATATACCAAGGCTATGAAATATTACCTAAAAGAAGAGGTGATTAATTATAGTCGTGAAGATATAGAAGAAGCAATAAAATATTTCCCCAGACAAGCTGCTAAAGAAAGAATTAAGCAAATTCTAATTGAAACCAAATTTTATAGTAATAATGAATATGCTTTTAAGGAGATATATAATAGGGAATTATTCAATCAGAATTCAAAAGTTCTTGAAGAAGTTGTTTCGCTATTTCAACCTTATAAGTTTAAATATGCACGTAAAGCTCAATTCTTAGGTGATTTCTTTGAATTATTGTTAGAAAGTGGTTATAAGCAAACCGAAGGACAGTTTTTTACACCTACTCCGATTGCGAGATTTATGCTTTCTTCTCTTCCTATCAAAGAAATTATTCTTGATAAATTAGGTAAAAATGAGCCGGAATTTCTGCCTAAATTGATTGATTATGCTTGCGGTAGCGGTCATTTTTTAACAGAAGCTATTGAAGAAATTCAGCAAATAATTGAAGAATTAAAACCTGATTTTGATGATGTTACAAACGAAAAATTATTACAATACAAAAAATCAACAGAATGGGCTAAGGAATTCATTTTTGGAATTGAAAAGGATTATCGACTTGCACGCACAAGTCAAGTGGCTTGTTTTATGCATGGCGATGGAGATGCTAACATTATTTTCGGTGATGGCTTAGAACTTCACCCAGAGCGTTTCAAAGAAGGCAATTTCGATTTCTTAGTTTCAAACCCTCCTTATTCTATTAAAGATTTTAAACAGCATCTTAATAGAGATAAAATAGCTGATTTTGAGTTAATAAAGGGAATTTCGAATGATTCCGATGATATTGAAGCAATATTTTTAGAACGAATAAAACTTCTGCTTAAAATTGGAGGATTTGCCGGTGTATTTTTCCCCAGTTCCATTTTATCGAATACCGGATTATACACTAAAGCCCGTGAAATTCTATTGCGTGATTTTGAAATTAAAGCTATTGTTGAGCCCAGCAGTAACGCATTTGCTAAAACCGGAACAAATACTGTGATATTATTTCTGAAAAGAAGAAGTCCTGATTTTGCTAAGGATTGCAGATATATTGCAGAAGATTTTATTAAATTTAATAAAGAACGGCAGGAAGATTTTACTGATAGTAAACAATTATTAAAAAACTTCATTCAATATATAAATCTTCAGTTTGAAGACTATATAACGCTGATTGAAAAAAATCCAAATGACAATTTAAAACAAACGGAATTTTATCAAAATTATGAAAAGTCATTCAATAGTTTAACTGAAATAAAAAACCTTCATAAAAACAAGACTTTTCAAACCTTATCTCAGGATGAAAAAGAAAAAAAATTAAAAAATATTTTTTATGAATATGTCCTTGACATAGAGACTGAGAAATTTGAATTTTTCTTACTTGCTCACCGCTTAATTGAAGAAATCGATACTTTTTCGGTTATTAAACAAAAATTGTTTATCGTTAAAGCAGGCTTCGACAATGACACTCAAAGAGACTTTCTCGGATATAAATTCAGCGAGCGACGTGGCTATAAAGGCATTGATTTGACTATGGAGAATGAACTTCATAAAACAAAATTGTATACTATTAAAAAGGATGCAAGAATTAGTGAGTCGGATAATGAATTTATTGAAAAAGTTGATAAAAATAATCCTGAAAAAGTTAATTATTATATTAGTAATGCTTTGCTTGACAATTTTGAATTACCTATTCATAATAATCTAATTGAACATATAAATTTGGTGAATCTTGTTGATTGCCTTGATTTTGATAGAATTAGTTTTGAGAAACAAATTAGTTTAAACCCCAAAATTGTGATTAACTACAAATATCCTACTAAATATTTTGTTGATACTTTAGTTGAAATAACCGGTGAAACAACCAAAATTCAGGAAAATGAAATTGTAGCAACAGGTTCAATACCAGTTATAACTCAAGACAATAAATTAATAGCAGGTTATATTGATAACGTCAAACCAATAACAGATATTCCCCTTATTGTTTTTGGTGACCATACCTGCAGGTTTAAATACATTGACTTTCCTTTTGTTCGTGGCGCTGACGGTGTTGTTTTAATAAAACCTGATCCTGAAGATTTTATACCAAAAGCGTTTTATTATATATGCGAATATTTAACTATACCTGAATCCGACAAGTATTCAAGGCACTACAAATATTTGTCAAAAATTAAAATTCCTTTACCTCCTCTTGATATTCAAAACCAAATTGTGTCAGAAATTGAAGTATTAGAAGATAAAGAAAAGCAAACTAATGAGAAGACATCAAGAAATAAAAAGACCATTAAAGATATATCTAATAATCTTTTTCAAGACTACACATTATGCAATTTAGGCTCTTTATGTTTTAATCCAAAATATGGTGCTAATGTTAAAGCCATTGATGGTAATCCAAACTCAGATTATAGATATATAAGAATAACCGATATTGATGATAACGGTAAACTTTTAAATGATTGGAAAACTGCGGAGATTGTCGAAGATAAATATATATTAGAAAATGGTGATGTTTTATTTGCAAGGTCTGGTGCTACTGTTGGTAAAACTTTTTTATATAAATCAAATTATGGGAAAGCATTATTTGCCGGTTATTTGATTAAGTACAAAGCAAATCCGGAATTATTGTCACCCATTATTCTTTATTTGTTTACAAAGAGCGATATATATAAAAATTGGATTAAAAGAATTCAATTAGGCGCATCACAACCAAATATAAACGCTCAACAGTATTCAAGTTTCCAAGTTCCCAAAATCCCTATTGAACAACAAAACCAAATTGTATCTCAGATTCTTGAAATTGAAAAAGAAATTGAAGAAATTGAAAAATCAATTTCGGGTATAGCTGAAGAGAAAAAAGCTATATTAAAAAGATATTTGGAGTAAGAAAAGGACTTACTAATTCCAAAGTACAATTTTGTAATTCAATTTTTGAATTTATATAGGACTCAATCTTCACATTATTTTTCTTGGCAGCTTAATTTTAAAAGTTGTTCCAATGCCCTCCTTTGTTTCATTATAAATTTCACCACCGTGTTCGTCAACGATTTTCTTTACTACCATTAATCCGAATCCGGTACCGCTGTTACCCTTAGTTGAAAACATAGATGAAAATAATTTACTCCTTGTTTCTTCGGACATACCTATGCCATTATCAGATATTATTAAGTAAATGTTATTACTGTCCGATTCGATTTTAATATTTATGTCATGGTATTCTTTTTTATTATCCCAGCAACAGGCATCCACTGCATTTTCTATTAAAGTATTAACCATTGTGTAAATCTCCTTTGCGTCACCCCTGAAAAAACCTGTATCATTCGGACTAAATTTTAAATCAATTTTCTTTACCTGGCATTTAAAGGCAAATTGCTCACAAATTTCTTTGCATAATTCATTCAAGTCGATTTCTTCAAGTTCGGGAATTCTGTCTTTTACGAAATATAACATATCAAGGACAAGGTGGGAAATCCTGTCAATATTTCGTTTGACCATATCCCAGCCTTTTTTCAAGGTTTCTTCATTATTCTTTTTCAATCCGGATTCGACAATATAAATTCCACCGTCCAAACCATTAATAATTCCTTTTATTGAATGTGCCATTCCTGAAATCACTTGCCCTAATGTAGTTAAATTGGATTGCATCTTCCTTACCTGAGTAATATTTGTGGACATTTCCATAACGGAATTAATATCCCCGTTCGCATCTTTCAATGGAGCGACATAAACAAGAAAATTAATCGGTTCTCCGGTTCTTGAAGCTACAATTTCTTCGCTCGAATGAACTTCTCCATCCTCGAAAGCTAATGCTACAGGACATATCTCACATTGTGTCTCCCTATGCTTATATATTTTATAACAAAAATCCCCACGACGACCACCGAACTCTTCCTGAAATCTTTTATTCGAATCGATAATCCTGAAATTCCTGTCCTGAACTGAAATATAGCAGGGAACTTCATCATAAAGAGTCCGGTATTTTTCGGAGTTTTCCTCGAACTTTCTTTGCAACCGTTTTGTTTCGGAATTATCGATAGCCATTTCCATTACAGCTATTGGATTGCCAAATTCATCGTGTACCGGGGATGTATTGACCAGGACGTGTATCGGTTCGCCGTGAGAGGAGAAAAATACTTCCTCATGTGTGTATATTTTTGGAACATGCTGAATATTATCCATGGGACAAACAGAACATTTCTCCTCTCTCTGCTTATAAACCCGGTAACAGAAATCATCCACCCTATCGCCGAATGTTTCCTTGAATAGTTTATTGACTTTCAGGATTTTGCCCGTTAAGTCATGAACCGAAATGAAACACGGGGTTTCATCGAACAGGTTATTATCAGGTAAGTTCATTGATTTACTTATTCTTTAATTCCAGAATTTTTTCAATGGTCATTAATAATAATTCCTTATTAACCGGTTTTTCTATATACCCTTCCGGTCTGGGTAATGAATGTTGATATATGAAACTTCTCGAATCATACTGACCTGGATTCTCTGGGTTCACACCACTTACTATAACAACCGGAATACCTTTGTATTGAGCATTGGTTCTCAAAGTATGATAGAAGGTTAGTCCTGATTTACCGGGCATTATCAAATCGAGTGTAATCAAATCGGGATGTTCTTTGTCCAATTGAGTTAATGCTTCCTCATTAGTTGCAGCCGATATTGTTTTATACCCGTTATCTTCGAGCAGTGCAGTCAGGTACATAATTACATCCGGTTCGTCATCGATGACAAGTACTTTGTATTGAGTAATTTCTTCGGGTTTAATTTCCGGCACCTTATACATTTTCTGATAAACCAAAGCATCCGCAACTAATTCACCGACTAACGAAACTTTCATCTTTAATTTATAGAATTTTATTAAGTCTGTCAAACCGTCAACACAATTATGGCAAGCAGTTGCTACTATATCGGCTCCTGTGGCACGCAGTTGGTCAGCCTTGACGATGGCTGTCTCGAGTCTTCTTTTGGAATATTCACCCATCGACATAGCGCCGCCGCCTCCGGTACAGCAGAAATTATCTGCCCTGTTCGGATACATTTCCCTGTAATCCGAAACACTCCTATTTATAAGATATCTGGGTTCTTCGGTTATTCCGCCGCTACGACCGAGATTACATGGGTCATGGTATGTTACCTTGAATTGGTTCAGAGACTTATCGAGTTTTATCCTGCCCGATTTTACATAATCGGTAATAATTTCAAGTACATTGTATATACGGAAATTCAAATCCCTCGCTGCCCAATTAGGCGATTCCCATGCCGTTGCCCTGTATCCATGCCCACATTCGGATGTTACCAGCATATTTCCATTCAATCTCTCTACGCTGTCGTACACAAGATTTCCCATATATGCTCCAAGTTTATTATCTCCGGAAAACAAACCGAAATTTGTATTATCCCAGCCTTTGCTCGCCATTGTCCATGATTCATTTGCTACATGAAAAATTTTTGCTATGGCAAGTAAACTCATCGGGGCATATTTAATTTCCCTGGGATTTACGGCATAAATTATATTGCAATTTGGTTTATCAATCGGTATTTCTGCCGAAGGGTCGTCTAATTCGGTTTTTAATTCATCATTCAGCCACTCGATTGTTTCAAGGAAATCATCCGTGCTAATGCCCATTTGATTTCCTATCTTCCATTGGTCTTCGCTTACATCTATTATTCCCTGGGGCGCTATTCCCTGTTCTGTCAGGATAGCTCTTCCGGTTCGCATAAGCAAAGCCTTATCAACTCCCATCGGACAATTAAAACTGCACCGACGGCACATCGTGCAGCTTCCGTAAACAATATCCATTAATTCGGTAAGGTCGTCATCCGTATTAAATTCATCACCGCCAACCCATTTTGGTAACAATCTGCCTGTCCAATCGAAATATTTTTTATAAAGCTTACGAACCCTGTCGGCTTTGTAGGCAGGAGCCATCTTAGGGTCTTTTGTGGCTAAATAATAATGGCATGATTCGGTGCACATTCCGCAATGAACACAAACCCCGAATGATAATATCGCTTGTCTGTTCATCTTCTTTTTAAATGATTCTTCGGCATTTTTGGCTTTTTCACTTTTATTAATAACTTTATGCATATTTCTCCTTATGTTCTTTATTTAACTTTTTAGTTTATTTTTGATTTCAAAAAAATATTTTGTCTTATCTACTCTGAATGAGGTTATGTTAATATAACCAATGGGAAGAAAGTCATTCTGAACGAAGTGAAGAATCCAGAAACTGCATTGGGACTGGATTCTTCACTTCGTTCAGAATGACATTCTTCTTGACTTTTCATACAGCCTCAAAAGCAGACATGGCTATTTATTTAATTATTTAAATTTATTGTCTAATTTTTGGATAAGTACCTCTGTGACCGAAATGTTTTCCAAAATAATACCTGGAAAAGGGCCAGAGAATATAATGGGACATTTTACTAAAAGGTACATAAACAATGAGCAATGCTGTAAGGATAAAATAAGATGAAAAAAATATGCTCCCTTCATCCATATTCATTGCAAAAAAAGCAACAAAAAACCAGATAATCATTAAAAATAATGAAAAATAATCATCAGGATGACTTATTAACCTGTTAACAGGTGAAAAGATTCTCCTCGTAAGTCGTATTAATAAAACAAAAAATGAGATTGCTATTATTATTTGAAAAATTAAAATAACATTAGGAGTCATTAAATGTTTTGCTTCAGGGATAAGAAACGAGGCAATAATAGCAATTGCTATGCCGATGTGAAAAACTGAGAATTCAAGCCATTTGTACCATTTTTTTATGGTACTTTCCATAGTCCATGGCAATGCAATGCAGAAATAAGAGGCTATAATGGCTTTTGAGTGACTGCCTTTGGCGGGGGTTCTTTCTTTCATGGGTTTGAAATGCAAAATCCAGAATATTTTGGATATATATGCAATCCCCATAATAGATAAAGCTAAATACTGGACCTCATGTTGAAGTAATTCCAACATAGTACTTTCTCCTTGTAAATTAATAATAAAATTTACTTAAAAAAATTAATTGCTAACATCAAGCAATTTAATTTACCACGACAAGGTGAAAGCTTGTTATGTGAGCTAATTGAGATTTGATAAATTTACAATATAGCCCGTGGACTCATAAAATATTAAAATAATTTCCTTCTTTAATTAAACATTCATTTTAAAATTTCGTTTATTTTCAAGAGTAATTGATGCATATTTACCGGTTTCTCGAAATAAGCAATTGGTGGATTCAGGTGCTTCCGGCTGCTTATAAAATTCTTAAAATCCTTTGAAATTCCGGTTACGATAATTACCGGAATATTTTTAGTCTTTTCATTTTCCTGTAAATCCTTGAAAGCCCGAACACCGGATTCCTCAGGCATGGTTATATCGAGGGTAATAATTGCCGGACTATCCGTTAATGCTTTATCAAATCCTTCTTTTCCATTTTTTGCATTTATGGTTTCAAAGCCATTATCCGTAAAAAATTCACTGAAATAAGATACTACATCTTGTTCGTCGTCTATTATCAGAATTTTCTTATTGCCAGACATTTTATCTCCAAAAAATTGATTTGTTCCAGAAACTAATTTTTATTTTACATCATCCTCCATAAGGATACATCCCTTGTTTGATCCTCGACATCTCCTCCAAAAGTTCATCATGCTTTTTTTCGTCAACTAAAAGATAATTGATGAAATAAGCAACTATTGGCGATTGAGTTTCGAGCAAGGAGTCTTTTGCCAATTGTATAGTCTTTTTTTCGATTTTATCATGTTCTTCGACCAAGTCCCAAAAATCGGCTAATTCTTCAGGAGTCAGTATAAATGATTCTTTTTCAAAATGATTGATGATTAATTGTTGAACTTTTCTATGATTAACAGAATCCGAACGAATGATTTCCATAACCATTTGGATGATTGGATTTGTAGTTATTTTAAGAATTGCTGTCGCATTATGAATAGATTCATCCTCAATTAACTGCCAATCTTTCATTAACTTAACCAATTTTTCATTTTTTGATTTGTTTGTTGCCATAATAATTTAACCTCTAATTTTATTAAAATGAATCAAAAATTACTTTTTAAAATTATTAAATCAGTTTTATGTAAGAAACCATTTTCTCAAAATAGTTGCCCTTATGTTGTTTGGTTTATTGGATTTTGAATATGAATAAATTTATATTAATTTAGAAATGGAAAACCAAACTAATACCTTAATCAGTGAAAATAAATGAAATTGCAATTATAAACGTCATAACAAATTATAAGTTAAACAATTTTAACCACTTCACCGAACAAAAAT
>JAERMQ010000039.1 GCA_016844745.1 Ignavibacteria bacterium
TAAAAAAGCGGACGCTTCCGGAATAAAAATCGTTCCCTGCGAATTGCCGCTTCGATTCCATCTCAGGCGAATAGCAGCTCCCGTAGCCATTTCCATAGTTAAATCCGTCGGAGGAAGCGGAATCGCAGGCGTTGGAACAGGGTCGGCAGGTTTTAGCCCCAATTGCACTTTCAGGTTATCGGCAACTCCGGGATGAGCCTGAATTTGCCGCGCAAGAAGCCGGATATTTTCTTTCAGTGCGTCTTTTTTGTTCTTTTTATTATCGGTAGCGGCTTTGGATTCGGCTTGTTTTGCAATCGCATTGTTCAAGCCGGTGGAATAATCGGTTTTTTTCGTTGTAAGAGTCGTAATATCTCCGGCGTTCAGACCGAGAGCAGCAAGATTAGCATTAGCGACGGTTATGAAATTTTCAGACCAGGGAACCAAATCGCCATCTTTTTGAGGCATAAAATCTGAAGCAGCCATAATTTCCCTTCAAATTAATTTAAAATTCCTTAATATTAATTTAAAATTTCATCAAATAAGTTTCCTTTTCCTTCAAATCATTTTAAAATTCCTTCAAATCAAAGTATTTTTCCTAAATATTAAGATAATTTTCCTAAATATTAAATTAAAATTCCTAAAAATCATGTTGAAATTAAATCAAACCGTTTCACTTTTTTCAAGTTTTAAGTTCCTTTATTGCAAATATAATAAATAAAGAAATGAAATGCAAGTATTTGTTTCGAATATTCAAAACTGCATAAACCGCAGCTACATTGCTCTGACAAAATTTTTAACTGCCAAAGCTGACATCAACAATGAATTATCCAAATACCGGCTGATTAATAAAGCTAATATCTTTGACCGGAATATGATTGAATATCATTTGACTAAAATCAACTTTTTCTTTGACATTCAAAACCTCCATGCCAATCACATTGCCTTGAGAATCCGTATCAACTATATAATCAGGGGAAATCTCGAAAGAGTCAACTCCCGGAATATCTACAAAATTTATATATAATGCATCAGTTTCTTTATCGTAATTGAATTTCATTTCATCCTTTTTATTTATTTTTTAAAATTTCTGTCAAAGAAAGCCGTATGGATTGTTTCCTCATCCTCAAGTAAAACAATTCTAACAAATTTATTAAATTCAGACGAAAATCCCCACATTTTAATTTTTCCGTCTTCCTGAATTTCTTTTTTGATTGGATTTCGGATAATTTCTGAGAGAAGTTCGGATGTCAAATAAGGTCGTTTTGGAAATACATCTTCAATAAAATGATTTGTAAATTTCATAACTAACTCCATCTAATCATTAAATTAAACAAAACCACCTACATTTACCGCAACCACATTCCTTGCTTCACTTGTCATGTCGTTCTTTTTTGCTTTTACGCGAAAGTAATTATGCCCGACCAGTTCGGGAAGTTGAGTTTCATAAAATTTATTCAAATATTTTCCAATCGTTTAATCATTATTTTCTATTATTATAGCCTTTATTTCTGCCAATATTTGCACTATTTCAGGCTCAATACTTTCTGTTATTACACTCTCTAAATGTTTGTGATGCGGAAATGTTGCAACGTTTTGATGATGTGGCGCATTGTCGTAACGAAAAATCATTTCACCGGTAGGTCTTCGAAAATGGTATTTGTATTTTTTTTTTGAAATTTGGTTGTCAGTTAGTTTAATTACTTCCAAAATATCCAAAACACCAAATTCAAATGTTAATTTCGTTTCGATAACTCCCAGAAAATCGTTTATTTTTCGTATATGAATTTCTGAATTAAGTACAAAATCCAGACCATTAACGATATTTCCGAAATCTGCAAAATACTGAGTTATCATAAAAGTTGCTTTAATTCATTTTGAAATTCGATATAGCTTTCATATTCGCCACTCCAAATCATAAAATCGTTGTTATGACTATCTTCGCCAAATACGCCATTTTCGTATTTACTGTAAAAATCAGATGATTTTATTTTATATTTAAGTTCATAATTCGAAAAATCCAATTCGATATTGCGTATTCCTTTTTTCAGTTCGTTTATACGATAATCAAACATTGAATTGATTAATTTTATATAGTTACTACCATGTATGTTTAGTAATTTGCTAAAACGCATTTCAGTTTGCACATCTAATTCTAGTGTAAGCATAATATTTATCCTTAAAATTAATAACTGTTAAAGTTAGACTTCTTTTCAATTTCTTTCCAATATTTAATCTGACTTTATTTAAAAAATCCATCCGTACAAAATTAAGTGTTTTTGAGCAAATTCAATTACACATTCTCGAATTTTTCATTAATAATTATTCTTTACATCGCCACCACATTACTTGCTTCGCTTGTAATGTCATTCTTTTTTGCTTTTACCCGGAAAAAAGTTGCTCTCGTCGCATTGTGCTCCGTCGTATCTATTGTGGTTTTTGTCGTAGTGTCGAGGATAATATAATCATGGTCTAAATAAGCGGACGCTTCCGGAATAAAAATCGTTCCCTGCGAATTGCCGCTACGATTCCATCTCAGGCGAATAGCAGCTCCCGTAGCCATTTCCATAGTTAAATTAAATATAAACTGCATTTGGGTTTTCCGACATAATAGATAAAGCATAGCCGAAATCAATTAATATATCAATTGCCAAAGATGCCGAAAAATGATTCATTTCAATTTCTCTGTCTTCATCCATATCTGCAATTACGTTTATCCAAATATGCTCTGGATCGTCTGGGCTTGTTTGCAAATCCTTAAAAATAATTTCAGGATAACGTTCCTTTACTTTATTGAACAATTCATCTATTAGCTGTTGTTTCTTTAAATTTATTTTCATTTAATCACCTCAAAAATAAGTTCGATGAAATCTTTTGCATCTTTTAATTGCTGTTTTGCAGTCTTTTTACTAACACCACTTTTATAGTCAGCATCGCTTCTGATAGCCTGCATTTCTAACAAAAAACCTTTATACTTTGACGGTAATATCTTTCTTCTATTGCAGAAATTATCTGCAAATAAAGATTGAACAGTTTTGTGGTCAATTTCCGGTGTTATACCTGTTGTTAAAATTGCAGCAATAGCTACATGAAAAGCAGAATAATATGCCCTTTTAGCTTAAGCATTGAATAATCCGTTTTCGAATAACAACTCAGCAGCTTTTATATTCTCTTTTGCTCTTTCAAGAAAAATTTCTTTCATTAAAAACCTTTTGTTTATTTTCAAAGATAAAAAAATTATTCCTTTACACCACCACCACATTACTCGCTTCGCTTGTAATGTCGTTCTTTTTTGCTTTTAATCAGATCCATTATTTGAATATGGTTTCAGGGCTTTGATAATAGAAACAGCATTATCAATTCCTGCTTCTATGGCTTTGATATCAGTTTCCCCATCATTATAACCATCTAAATGAAGCAGTCTATAAGCGCTATTCAAATGTTTCAGTAGTCGTTTATCAATTTGTGATAAAGATTTTTGATAATATTCTATGGATTTTCTTCTTCTTCGCGATTGAATATTTTTGATAACAAATAATTGGTCAAGTGCCATCAATGCCCCTGAATATGCCATTCCACAAGCAGATTTTACATATTTTACATCAATGTAGAATTTATTATCTTTCCCGGCTTGGTTAAGTTGAACCATTGCATTCTCTATATAACGCATGGCTTCTTGATAAGGATTATCGGGCATTTATATATTCTCCATCCGGAAATAATATTAACAAACAAAAATACGAAATTAAATGAAAAATATTTTGTGTGGTTAAAATGTTTTCAGCCATACCAACGACATCGTCGCTAACATGGCATTTTCTCTATGGAGGCTGGCTTAAAAGACTATAAAATGGAAGAAAGTCATTCAGAGCGGAGCGAAGAATCCAGTCCCAGTGGTGCTTCTGGATTCTTCGCTTCGCTCTGAATGACTTTCTTCTTGCCTGTTAATACAGCTTACATGGATGAAAAAACTGTTTGAATTAGGATTTTTAGGATTTAAGGATTATAAGATAGTTGTAATTACTAACATTTATTATAACTTATAACTCATAATTCATAACTTATAATTTTTCATTAACCATTGACCATTGACCATTGACCATTAACCATTGACCATTGACCATTGACCATTAACAATTGATTTACTTCTCTCCATAAACATACACAGATTCGGGGATGGTATTCTTCTTGGAAATCTGGATTAATTGCACTAATATATTTTGTGTGATTTCTTCATCTTTCAGGAAAATTGCCCTGCCGTTATTATCTTTAATATCTTCTGCTAAGACCTGACCGATTTTCAGGTTTTTCAGGGGTATATTTAATTTTGAAGATGTTAATCCCGTATATCCTGATGTAACAATTGTTGTGGCAATCAATGCTTTAACATATCTCTTTTCATAAAATAACTCATTCTTCTCAAAGTATGTAAATATATCTTTATCCGAATTACCGGATTCTTTCAACAAATCATATTTTGATACAATCCTGAGAATTGAAGTAATAGTATCCGAAGTATTCTGGTCGTCAAGATGAAATGATATACTATTTGATACATTTTCCAGATGTGGTATCTGAATCAAATATTCATAAGCCTTCTTAGGATGCAATTTTAGCATATTCAATTCCTGCTGCGATAAAGGCTCCCCTCTGTTATACCTTTCAATCATGGATTTCGGCAGGTCTATACAACCGATTTGTGATAAAAGGCAGGCAATTTCAATTTCCCAAACGTTTGTTATATCAGTATTTACAAGGATTTTCTTCGCCAGATTCCTCATTCTGATACCTTTTTCGAATATTAAAGGTTCTGATTTCGAAAGGATATTAATCAGCATATTGATTGAACCTTTGAGAGTTTTATTCAGAAGTTCCTGAGTTCCATCTATACTTTCCTGTAACTGTTTGGTTCTATCGGCTACTTTAGCTTCTAAAGATGCATTAAGTTCCTTTAATTGCTTTTCCTGATTATCAATCTGCTTTTCTTTATAATAACTTTTGAAAGCCTCTGTTACGGTTAAATCAAGGTCTTCGGCAGCCCATGGTTTAGCGATAAATCTGTATAGCTTTGCTTTATTGACAGCATTTCCAACTCCATCGGTCGTAGCTTGTCCGGTCAGCATAATCTTGCGGGTTTTTGGCATAGTTCCATGAATCCTGATAAGTAATTCATCACCCTTCATTTCCGGCATAAGCCAATCGCTAATTATGATGGGTACTTCGACATCATCCGCTTTTAATTCTTCGAGGACTTCCAATGCTTCAGCAGCGCTTTCAGCCACCTCGACCGAAAGCATATCTTTGAAAGCTCCGTTCAGTTCTTTTTTAAGGCTGTCCAGAACTATTTTTTCATCATCTACGCAGATTATAACTGGTTTTTTCATTGTTTTATAACTCTTACATTTATCTAATTATTTATTTATTTTTCACCTTAAAAAATTATTTTTTTGTGTAAATAGCAGAATCAAGAAGAATGTCATTCTGAACGAAGTGAAGAATCTTCTTGCAAAGTCTGATATACTCTTTTTTAATAACATCCCAATATTCCTAAATCCTTTCTCGAAATAATTAGTAATGACACTGCTCTAAAATGTTCATCCTTATAATTTTACTTCAAAACTACATTCATCCTATATTGAAGAAGATTCTTCACTTCGTTCAGAATGACATTCTTCTATTTAAAAAGATTTTTCACTTCGTTCAGAATGACATTCTTCTATTGAAGTTGATTCTTCACTTCGCTTACGAATGACATTTCTTTATGTTTCATAGTTTTTACACAACCTCATTTAAAGGAATGATATTTAAGTATATAAATTTAATCTTTTGAAAAACAATAACTTATAATTTATAATTAACAATTGACAATTAACCATTGAGGGAAGTTGGTAGTATAATCTTAAAGGTAGTCCCTTTTCCAAGCTCGCTTTCAACTTCAATCCTTCCATTATGACTCTTTACGATTTTATTAACTATATCCAATCCAAGACCCGTCCCTTCGCCCTGTGGCTTTGTAGTAAAAAACGGTTCGAAAATCCTGGCTTTGACTTCATCCGGCATTCCTTTTCCGGTATCGGTAAATTTAATAACAGCTTCGGAATCGACAATATCAGTATCAATTGTAATTGTTCCTTTACTATCCATAGCATGTATTGAATTATGTATGAGATTAGTCCAAACCTGGCTCAGCTTATCGGGTACGAATGAAAGCATCCGGTTTATATGATAATTTTTTACAATATCAATCCCCTGTTTAATTTGATTCTGATAGAGAGTTAGTACCATTTCAATATTCTCGTGAATATCGGCTGTTAATTTATTCCCTTCGGAATCGAACCGGGCATAGTTTTTCAGTGAAAACACAATTTTTGATACTCTGTCAATAGCCGATGTAATGATATTACTACTAAGCTTAATTCCTGAAAATTTTTGACATACATGCAAAATTTCTTCAGCCTTCGGGTGTTTTAATAAACCAACAAATTCATCAATATTATCATACACACCTAAACTGACAAGCATTTCAGCTAAAGCAGAACCGTTTTCGATATGATTTTCCTCAAGAAGCGATGACAGATTCCTCCTGAATTGTCTTTCTTCACGGGAAGTCAAGGATTGTCCAAGGTTTGAAGCCTTTTTTAATAAATTATTAAATATGGGTTTAATTTCATTAGGTATGGACTGATAAATTTCCGGAGCTTCGAAAAGTAAGAAATCAATTTCATTCGATATGGATTTATTTGAGGAATTGATAGCTCCTAATGGAGTATTTATTTCATGGGCTATACCTGCTACAAGCTGCCCTAATGCCGCCATTTTTTCCGACAGGACTAACTGCTCCTGACTTTTATTAAGCTCTTCCAGAACTACATGCAACTCATCATTTTTTTCATTTAACAGCTTCTTTTGCTTATCCAAATCTGCAATAACGCTTAAATAAAGCTTATCATTCTGGTCTTTAATCTTTTCAATGGCAATTGTAGCCTCTTCCGAACGTTTTAGCTTAGACTTTAGAATTCTTATGTCACGCTCTAAAGACATTAAATCCTGTGTACTATTGTTTTCAATATCCATATAATATTATTATCCTAATAAAAGAGTTATAAATGAACCATCGCTTAAACTTACATTCTCCAAATCGTTTTCCAATGGGGCTATTCCTCCATACCCATAAGCGCCACATATTTGTACATCACTATGAAACATTGTCTTAGCATGTATTATCTCTTCGCGGGTTCGCGAACCCAATAAATATTTTCTACCGGCGCAGGAAAAGAACAACGCTAATTTAATTTCCTTATCTTTTGGAAAATTGTCAATAGCATACTTTGTAGATTCTATGCTTCCTTCAATAAGGTTATCCCTTTCCGTAACCGTTATTTGAATTTCCGAACCTTCAGCAATATCAGAGTGAATAGTAATATCTCCCGTGCCCTCATCCTTGATTCCCATTGCTCCGCGATGATATAGCACACAATTATCATTTCCAAGAATTGCTAAAGGACTTCCTATTCCGGGAAGGGCATTACTTCCCATAACCGAACGATAAAAATCAATTGCCGGTTTATTATCAATCTCGTGAAGAATACCATTAGTTGAACTTGTAACCCTGCCGTTTCGTCCAATTGGATGATTTCCGCTTTTGACGCCGTAGGAATAAGTTAATGGTCCTGAAAACAATAATATTGGTAAACTGTTTGTCAATACTTCAGAGCCGAAAAATTGGTATGTTGTTTTCATTTGAAATTTATCAGTTGCAGCCCCGCCAAAAATTGGGACTCCTATTCCTAATTCATTTTTAAGTAATTTTATAATTTTATCACGGCTTAAAAACAAGAAGTCGGGAGTAGCAATACATAAACAAGGAGCTTTATCCGTTTGTTGCAACGCTTCGCTAACAGCATTCCTGCAAGCTCCTTCCATATCCAAAATATTATTTCTACCAAGTCCGACAGAGAAATCTATTGTATCGGAATCAAACATTAGAACAGCAATAGAGCCTTCGGCAAATAATAAATCGGATGAAATTTCACCTTCGGAAGTGCAGCCTATTAATTTAATATTCTGCCATTCTGCATTTATTGAATCAAGTATTAACTGATGTTCCATATCCAAACCTGCGAATACTATGCAGGCTTTCGGCACAAGTTCATTGAGCTTACTTTTTAATTTTTCTATGATTTCCTCCATTGCAAATTGAGTTTCAGGGTCTTCGCTATGAGCTATTGCAACAAATAAATCGTTGTTCTTATCATTCATTTAAACTCCGAGGAAATATTTAAAATTTTTTATCCTATTATTCCAGTTATTTACTGTTATTTATAATAGATGTTTTTCAAAAACTACTTAGTCGTAGCTGCTTTATAAGTAAAGAATTCATGTCAATCCTGCATCCGAGTCTGTGTGAAAATACAAATCAAGAGAAACCCCCTAACCCCCTTTGAAAAAGGGGGAATTTCTTATTCCCCCTTTTTCAAAGGGGGTTAGGGGGTTTCTCTTGATTTGTCATCATATTTTTCTACCCTATCAACAATGTAACAAAAGTGCCGTCATTCAAATGTATTTCTTCAATATTGCTTTCCAATGGAGCGATTTCACCATAACCATAAGAACCGAATATTTGCGTACCAGGCGTTAATACCGTTTTCGCTAATTCTATCTCTTCCTTAGTTCGAGTACCTAATAAATATTTTCTGCCTGCACAAGTAAAAAAGAAAGCTAATTTTACTTCTTTATCTTTTGGGAATCTCTCTAAAGCCGTCCTGACCGAATCCTTGCTCCCTTCAAGAAGGGAATCCCTGTCTGCCACCGAAATTTTTATTTCAGAGGCAACGGAAATATCGGAATAAATAGTTACTTCTCCCGTTTCGGTATTCGGAAGCCCTACGGCAGTTCGTAAGTATAACGGACAGCCTTGATTATCTAAAATTGTTAAGGGATTCTCAAAGCTTGGAATAATGTTATCACCCATAATTGAACGGTAGAATTCGATTGCAGGCTTATTATCAATCTCATGAACAATTTTATTCTCGGAACGGGTTACTTTTCCACTGCGTCCGATTGCAGTTGTACCTGTTCTTACTCCATAAGAAAACGACAATGGACCGGAGAATAATAATATTGGGATACTATTAGTATATACTTCCGTACCGAAAAACTGATAAGTTGTGGTAAATTTAAAACCATCTGTAGCAGCGCCTCCAAAAACCGGTATACCTTGCCCCAATTCTTTTTTTAATAATCTTATAAGCTTATCTCCACTTAATAGTAAGCAGTCCGGAGTTGTTATACATAAACATGGTACTTTATCTGATTTATTCAACACTTCGCTGACAGCATTCTTGCAGGCTCCTTCCAAATCCCCCATATTATTTCTGCCAAGACCAACCGAAAAATCTACGGAATCGGAATCGAACATAATAACTGATATAGATCCTTCAGCAAATCCTAAATCGGATGATAGCTCGCCTTCGGAAGTGCATCCTATTAATTTTATATTGTGCCATTCGGAATTAATCGAATCTAAAATCAATTTATGCTCCATATTGACTCCGGAAAACACAATACATGCTTTCGGTGTCCTGCCATTTAATTTTTTCTTTAATGTATCAATAATTTCTTCCATAGCGAAATTTGTTTCAGGGTCTTCGCTGTGTGCAATAGCGACGAAGAAATCAGTATCTATATCATTCATAAATTCTCCCAGTATATCATAAATAAAATAAATTCATATTACCTTATTAATTAAATTAGGCAAACGAATAATAATTTAAATTATTGTTAAAAATAAAAATAGGTATGACTAATATATTTATAACTTGATTTGTCAGATAATATTGAAAATTGTCTGAACCTTGATTTACTTGATTAACCACATTTTCATGATTTATATTTTCATCATGGAAATCCTTTAATCCTATTAATCAAGGTTCAGAATATTTTTACCTAAACACCTACAGTCTAAATACCTTTTACGGTATCATCTTTTTTCTTTGGATTCTTTCGCCGCTCCAGCCCCCGATTAACGAAGTAACATATCCGAGGACTAAACCACCGATAATATACTCGATTTCAATTTCCGATACTAAAGTTACTCTTACTATTGTAAAAATAATCGTTATTGTTAAAAAGCCGGCAATACCAGCTTCTTTGGTTGTAACTCCGGCAGATTTCATGCCGGACAACAATCCCGAAAAATATAAAGCTACGAAGAAAGGAATAATGAAATATAAAGGTTCATTACCGAAAATAAAATTGACAACTATTCCGATAATTATGCTCAATACCACAGCAAATAAAGTACCTGCCATAATCCAGGATAAATCGAGGACCTGTTTGATATCCCCTTGAGTTCTGTCGTCCTGGAATTTCTCACCCAGCCATGCTCCGACGAATGTCAGGATTACTCCATTCATCATAATAATAAACCAATCGGAATCCTGCGTAATAGCAGCAAAACCTTTTATACCCATTGCATCAATAATAAAGAATGATACGCATGCAACTATTATCGCACCCAGCCCTGGCTCTATTACCGTAACGCCTTTTGATATATAACCGACCATGAAGCCTGAGACAATGAATCCCGTAAGCAGCGCTAAAACAGGATAAAGAGCTGTATCGAAGCGGGTTCCGGCAGCCCACGAAAATAAAACAACAAGTATGATTCCCGTTATTATCGAGATGAATAATGTCTTAATGCTAAATGTCTTACTCATTTACTTTCTCCGATTTTGTTTAAAAATTAAACTAATGCAAATTTAATAAAAAACAATGATAAATGGTGATTAGATTTTTGATTTTTTGAAAATAGGGATTTAGGGGTTGGTGTTTTGATTTTGTAGAGACGTTGCATACACCGTCTTTACAACTCTAAAAAAATAAAACAAAATGGTACAATCTCTATTGCTTTGTCACCCCTTCTTTGTTCATTCAATCAGGGATGATTGAACTACTAATTTATTAAAATTAAATGGCTCCGGAGCATTGCCAATCCCATATTTTTGAAATAAACTCTTCACAAAATCCTTTGTTTTTTTGTTAACATTGAAATAATCGAAACATCTGATATAATCAAGTTCTTCAGGGTTTTCTTTTAAATAAGCTGATAGCGCAATTGTTTCTGCAAAGCATCCGTAAATAATCTTTTCAGTTAAACCGCAAATTTCAGGATTGAAGAAAAATTCAAGACCGTTTTCTATGTATGCATTGCCACCATCTTGTCTGAATACATTTTTGCATTTTTTATATTCATCTTCCGGGAAACCATAAGGAACTGCCACGTCTATCACATGTATTGATTGTCCGTTCTGAATAAATTGCAAATTATCAGCCGTTATCAGGCTTGATGGATTATGTGTGCAATTTATTATTGAACGGATTTTGTCATTATCTTCAATCTTTATACTTTTAATATTTGGAAAAACTGATATATTCCTATCACCGATTAGTTCTTTCAAATCCATTGTATGATTGCTGATAATAATTATCTGTTCATCCGTTAAATTTTTCCCTAACAAATATTCTAGGCTGTCAAGTCCGAGCAATCCAAGTCCATTAATTATAACAATATTTTTACCAGTAATAATTTCGGCTTTTTTCAAAATCGAATCAATTTCCATATTTAGAATAGCAGCAGTTCCGTTATCACCATTTGTAAAAAGAATATGGGGATAAAGCTCTTGCAAAGTGAATCCCATATCGTCGAGAAGCCCGTCCCAATTAACTCTTAATTCAATTTCCTTACCGAAAAGCCGTTTTGTTGAAGCAGCCAAAAGAACAATTCTAACATCAAGATTATCAACGGAATATTTCAATGCCTGAAGGAATTGCCGCCTAGCTTTAATTATACCCGTTTTACAAAGAAAAGCACCTGGAAAAATGTCTATTGCTATTAAACTACCGGTAATTGAATTAGAAAATTCTAAAAATTGTGGTTTATAAAAAGAATCGGTGATTGGATTTCCTTGACTAATTTTAAATTCAATCTGATTTTTTATATTTAACAAATTTGAAAAGAAAGTAAATTCATTCTTCATTATGCTTCCATTTATTAATAAAAAAAGGGCGAATTCACATCGTCCTTGCAAGAGGTACTGGCATACCTAAGTTCAAAACGAATAGAAAACGCCCCAAACGGGACGTGTCCTATACTTTGTTCTGAACTTATATGAAAATTGCCAGTTTTCTTGCAAGAACGAAAGTAAGACCACGCTTACAAATATTTCAAAAATTTATACTGTTACTAAACTATCCTTTCTGTTGTTTATATAATCAATCGGTAGAATATTACTCAAATTCAAAACATCCATTGCTCCTAATATCTCGATTCCAACGATTTTATCGTTTTTTCCTATATCCAAAACTATATGGTCATTAATTCTTTGGTTAATCACTTCCTGAGAAGTATCGTCAAATCTAAGATATAGCAAATCAAATTTATCGTCATATTCTATTTTCATTTTTTATTCCCACTTCCCATAAAATACATAAACTGTTATAGTAACGATTTTAACATCTTCAATAGTGTAAATAACTTCTATTCTTTTCTGTTCATAGTATTTGTTATTCCAATAATTATTATAATCAAATATTTTTGCTTTAGCAAATCTATTACTTTTTGCCGGGATAACAAAACCTACATCAAGTACATTTATAATTTCTTCTTTGGTAGCGCCTCTTTCGAGAGCTCTTTTTAGTTTATGAGGCTCAATAATTATTTCCATTGCTCAAATTCAAAAAATATAATTTTAAACTCAATGTCGCTATATGTTTCCTTAATTTATTAATCTTCTTTTCATCGTTAATTTAGAATCCTTATTATCAATTGCGTCAATCATGAGTTAAATATTCAATTTTTCTTTAGCCAAGATATATTTAGCCCTGAAAACCGGGTCTTTCATTTTTTCATCTTTATATTTTTCTATTTCCGATTTCATAGACCTGCTAATTTTATTTAAAACACCTTTTTTGTTGAATCGTTGACATAAATTAGGGGAGAACATTAAGAATTTACTAAATAATATGCCCTAATAATATTATTCACAGCTTGATTTGAGCTATTACCCTTCTCTTTAAGCCATAATGCAAGGTCTTCATCAATCTTTAAAGTATAATCGACTTTTTTTCGAGGTATCATAATTTCAGCATTTTCCCAAAATTTTTCATCGGTCTTGGGTATATCCGAATAATCAATTTCCTTGTCGTTTTTCCTACTAAGTCTTTGCCAATCAGTTTTTGTTGGTTTTATCATTGTAACTCTTCCTTTCTTTTTTATTTGCTTGACGTGCAGAAATAATTCTTATTTTTTCATCTCTTTTAGTCCAAACAATCACTATTTCGATATTCTTTATTTTTCCAATTCCAATAAATCTATCTTCTCCATAATTTTCCCGTTCATCCCTTTTTATCAACATTTCGGTATCAAAAGTATCTGCAATATTATTGAAATCAATGCCATGCTTCTTTATGTTTTGGGCATTTTTATTTTCATCCCATTCTAAATCCATATTTTATCTCATTAAAGAGTGGGTCAATACATCCGTATCAAAATATATCATCATTAACCTCATCAGCCATTTTTATTAGATTAACGTCTTTATCAACTTTCTTAATATATTTCCTGTTATATTTTTTCAGTTCCAAATAATCATTGAGAATATCTGAATTAGCAGACTTATTCCCGGTTGCATTTAGCTTTCTTTCCCTGTTGAAAATATTCTTTAACAAAATAAAGTGCTTCAAGGCTTCTTCGGTAACATGTTTTTCTGTTTTATAATCGGAGAATATTTTAGCTTTATCTAATAAATCAGAATCAATTTTTATTGATTTTTCCATGTTCAATTTTCCAATAAATTACTAATATTATTCAAAATAATAAAAAAGCAAAGTTAAACAAAAATAGCTAATATTCACAATTCTGAAAAAATATCTCCTATTCATATAAAAAGTAAGTAAGTTCACGCTTACAAATATTTCAAAATTCAAATCTAAGAATCAAGAATTTACTAAATAATATGCCCTAATAATATTATTCACAGCTTGATTTGAGCTATTACCCTTCTCTTTAAGCCATAATGCAAGGTCTTCATCAATCATTAAAGGGTAGTTCTAAAAATTGTCATTCCCGCGAAAGCGGGAATCCATAAAGCCGCTCTGGGAGTGGATTCCCACTTTCGTGGGAATGACAACATAGACTTTTTTAGAACCACCTTATATACTTCCATCAGTTACAAAATCAAATATTTAACTACTTTTCATTTAATCATAGAATTATTAATTTTTAGTAATAGAGGAATTAATTTCAACTAAAATTTGGAAATGACCATAATTTTGATAGTTGAATATTTCTTTAATTTGTTAAAATCTTTTTTATTATATATAGGTGGGTTCTAAAAATTCAATATAGGCTGTCATTCAGAGCGGAGCGAAGAATCCAGAAGCAGCATTGGGACTGGATTCTTCGCTTCGCTCTGAATGACATTCTTTCCAAATTTGGACTTTTGAGAAAGCCTCTTAGGGTGGGGTTCTTCTTTTTAATTTCAAAATAGTTATTTAAAATTCTTCAAATATTCCATACCCTGTAAGGCTGCTTCATTTTTGGGGTCAACCTGCAAAGCAAGGCGCAATGCCTTCTCTGCTGTGGCTGTCTGATTCGATGATAATGCATAACGTCCGATATTGGCAATATTGGTTGCAGTGGTATTTTTAATGCCTTCGTCCAAATAGCCGGTTTTACCCCTTGCGGAACTAATAAATTTCTCCATTTTCATATTATCGATATTAACGATGAATGGCTTCTTTTCAAGCTCGAGACGAAAGGCATGTCCTTCGGGTACTTTCTGATACCCGGCGCCAATATCAGGCTCGGTTTGAAGAACATCAAAAGTAAGGTATATTGGTCGTTTACCGTAATTTTGAGCGATAAAGCTATTCAGCATTGTAACGAATTTGCGTTGAATACTTTCAGGATTGTAATTCGACCCGGATTCGAAAAGCTCCAAATCAACCGCGAAATCCTCGATTTCAGATTTGGATAAATTATAAACTTCGGGATACCATCTGCGGAGCTGCCCTATATACCAGGTGCGGCGAAGGAGTTCCTTTTCGACAAGCGAAACGTCGCGCCTATAGCCTTCTACACGCTGCTTATACCAGAAAGATGAACACCAGTAATCCCACATAGCAGATATAACCAAAGCATTCGGGCGCAGATTATCGCCAAGAGTGCGTGTATATTCTGATACCAAATAATCATCCGAGCAGTCATTTTCTTTGAAATTAATTGCAAGCGACATAATCGGTAATATAAAAAGAAGCGGTATGGCTTTGGTATTATATTCTGCAATCCGGAACAATCCAGCCGCAGCGAAAAGCAATAATCCGGCGAAGGCTAATGCGAAATAACCCTCAATATCATGAATGGAATAATTCATTGTATAGAACAAACAAGCGGCAATAAGAAAAATAATAAACCATCCTAACGATTTGGATTTTTTAATTACTCTAATAAAACCGATAATAATGGCTAATAAGCCTATGAAAGCGGTTTCATACGGCAATGTATTAAAGAAAATCCCAAGATTTTTTCCCCATACCTTGGAATCCGAGAACATCCAGACCTGATACTGCTTACCCTCAATATGATACAAAAACTTATCGAAACCGCGATGAACCCAGCCCCAATTGAACTCCGGCAAGCCTGAACTTCTTAACGGCAGGTAAATGTAGAGGCTGATTCCGATTGCAAAGGGTATCAAAAGTTTAAATAAAAATTTAATTCGTTCTTGTGAAAAATTGAATCCTTCGCCGGGACGACAGAAATATAAAAAGAAAATTCCCGGCAGTAATAAAATTGTTGTCATGTGATTTGAAAAGCTCAAACCCAGCATGAATGCAGTTAATATAAAATATAACTGCTTTTTATTGCCGGATATTTTTTTCACCATTTGAGTTGATTCAGGCTCTTCCGTTGAGTTTGGTGATGTTACCTTTTTTGTTTTCGAATTATCTTCAATGAGTACAGCTTTGAGAATCAGATAAATAACCGCGAACATTAAAACCAACTGCAAAGAATAAACCTCGATTGAAGTGCCTTGCTGCCATATAGTTCGACCAAAACACCAAAGCAAAGCCGATACCGCAGCAAGCCACAGTAGCTGATTATCCGTTAGAATCGGGTTTTGGGTTTTGGGTTTTGATTTTGAAATTTTGTTAGTAACTTTTTGCTTTTTGGGTATATTCAAATAAGAGAAAATCAGGATGCAGATATGGTAGAACATAAAGCCGGAAGCCGCAGTGCAGAAAGCTGCGAATAAATTCAGGTTGCGAACAGGAGTTCCTGGCAGCGGCAGCTTTGTCCAGAGATGTCCCAATATACTGAATAAAGGATAGCCCGTCGGATGGGCAATACCAAGAGTAGCGCAGACTCCGGCTAATTCGCCGCTATCGGTGAAAGTTACATCCGGCGCCGAAGTAAGGTAATATATTAATAAAGAAAAGAGAAAAACCGAAATGGATAAAATAAGTTTCAAGCGTTTATTCATGCCACTAATCCGAATATATTATCAAAATGCAACGATGCAAAATTAAGGAGAATTGGGAAATGAAAAAATATTTTTCTGAGGAATGCTATATCTACCTTTGTTACCTTTGTGTTAAAACTTTGTTACCTTTGTGTTAAAACTTCTATCTTTCCTAATGAAGAATTTAACCACAAAGGACACAAAGAAAATTTCACAAAGGGCACAAAGTTTCTTTTTTAAATTCTTACTATTTTAATATACTCATAGTAACTGCCTTGCTATTCAATCCCTCTTTTAATACAATGACATATTTCCCGGATTGATAATTTACAATTGGCAACCGAAAGCTTGATTTACTGCCTATTCCATGGCTCTCCAATTTATTTTCACTCAATTTCCTACCCAATAAATCATAAACTTCCAATTGTACTACGCCAGCTTTTTGGGTAGAGTAACTGATGGTAACAAAATCAGCAACGGCAGGATTGGGGAAGATTTCCATAAATAAGTCATCATACTGTTTTGATTCTTCAGGAACATAGTCGATAGTTGCATCTTTTGCAAACTCAATAATATCCTTAAGAGTTTTTAGGCTGAGTGAAGAACCTATAATGAATTTTACATGGGTTGTATCTTTGTCCTTTAGGGAGAATGGTCCTGCAGATATTACCTGCGAGGCATCAGTGATGTTAGATTCTTTGCGTCCGATACCGCTCGATAATGTCTGCCATTTTTCATCCCATGAGTACCCTCCATAAACACCGGGATTAGCACCGCCCGTACCATCATTATCAATTGCAAAATAATTCAATTTCTGGTTTGATAATAAGGCAACACCTATTTTCGGCAGTGAATCATCAACTGTATTATAGGCATAACCGAACTTTCCTTCATCATCGAAAACAACTTTATCCTTAGCGCCGTTCGGACCAATATCCCAATCGAAGTACATTCCGGTATAAATAGTGTCGATGTCTTTGCCGGACGTATTTTTCAGCATATAATCAATGACGATATAATCATTCTTGTCTGCACGCTTGTTCTGATAAACAGTTTGAATAACATCCACACCAACTGCAGTATTGTCATGCTTATCAAAGAATTCTGCAACAGCGGTAGTCATAATAGAATTAAGCTGTTTTTTGGTTATATTGGTTCTTGCCGTGAAGCCGTCATCCTCTGTTCCTTCGAATACACCGCGAGCGCAATTGGATATCTTAGCCGGAGAAGAAGCAATCATAAGTGCGCCTTCGAATAGCACGCTGGGACTATTTTTATATTTAAATCCATCACCGCGTAAATTATCCGAATAATCGTCGAAGGCATAATTGCCGCGACTATTAACCGTTACTGCAATGTTATTCTCTTTTAAAGTCAGATATGAAGGTTTCAGCAGAAGATTTAACAATTCATAAGTAGTCCAGCCATCTTCATCAACGAAGTCAATTTCAAGAGTAAGAGGATAGTCAACGGTTGACCAATTTGGTACAGTGAAGAGAAATGCGGTATTGTTTAAGACTTCCTGACCGGTAGCCAAATCGCCCAACCAAAGTGAATCCTTTGTGAACAGAGGTTTAATTGAGGAATTGGATTTGATTTTTACCCATACTTTTTTCAAAGGAGAAAGTACATTTTTGATATTTAAGCTGATGGTTACCTTTTCATCGCCATTCAATGCATTATCATTATCCTCATCAATTATTTTTTTGTCGATAATAAGTAATGATTTGGTATTTCGTTCAGTGATTGCCCTCAATGCATTGATGCGCCCTTTGCCTAATTTTTTTGCAAAGAATGGATTGAGGGAATCGATATTATCAGCCGTTGCTTTAATTTGTTCAATTACCTGCAAAGGCGTAAAATTCGGGAATTGTTGACGAACCAGGCTTGCTACACCTGATGTAACAGGTGTTGACATCGAAGTACCATCCATACTTTGGTAATCACTTCCGGGAATTGTTGCAAAAATATTCACTCCCGGAGCTGTTACACCTATATTTCCATAATTGGAAAAATAAGCTCTCTGGTCTAATTGATTTGTAGCTCCTACCGACAAAGCTCCATTATAACCACCGGGATATATTGTGGATTGGTCAGAAGAATTCCCGGCAGCAGCAATAACAACAGAACCTAAATTCAGTACCGTTGTAATTACATCCTGCTCTGCCTGGGACTTCGAGGAACCGCCCCAGGAGCAATTAATGACTTTAGCGCCCATAGTAGCTGCATAAAGAATTCCGGGATAAGCATTAGAAACGGATTTGCCATTGGGGTCATCATCACCAACCTTTACGGGAAGTATTTTTGTATTTAAAGCAACTCCGGCAATTCCTTTATTATTATTTGTAACGGCAGCAACCGTCCCTGATAAATGAGTTCCATGCGGATTCCCGGGTGCAGGGTTGTTGTCCTGACCATTAATGGAATCCTTAGAAGCGAAGTCCCACCCATGCCAATCGTCTATAAAACCATTATTATCATCATCGATGCCATTACTTTTTTTCTCTTTGCCATTAGCATCTGTGCCTGATTCACCGGGATTGATGTAAATATTAGGGGCTAAATCTTCATGCAGGTAATCTACCCCCGTATCAATAATCCCAACCAATATTTCTCCTGATGATTTGAGTGAATCCCATGCTTCTATTACCCTGATTTTCTGTAAATAATATTGTTCGCTGAAATATGTATCATTCGGGTCTGAAAGTAAAAAATGCTTAGGTGCAGGTTCGGCATATTCGATATCGGGATTTGATGAAAGCTTGCGTGCGACTATTTTAGGGTCGATATTTTTTGTATAATGAATTACGCAGATTCGGGATAAATTATTAACTATCTGATTTGGTTCATTCGTAATGCTTGTTGGTTCATTATATTGGAAATATTTTTGGACGGATTTCAGCAATTCATCGGATATATATGGCTCTGAGTGGTGCTCGCCAAGTAGAAATAATAAATCTTCAATATTGATATTTCTCAATCCGGATGACCATTTCTTTGCAAGAGAAGAATTTTCCCTGAATTTTAAAATTACCATTTGCGGTTCGATGGACTGGGAGAACGATTTAGCAAAAATCAATATATATACTATTATAGAAATTATAAGATATTTAGGATACGAAATTTTCATGCTTTTCTTTCGTGATTATCAAACAAATAATGAACCCAGTTTCTTCACAAACATTTTGACGAATTAATACCTAATTTATTCATTTAATTTTATTATTTGATAAAAAATATTAATTTTGTTTGAAATTAAACAACATACGACGGTGAACTATGAAATATGCGATTTTGACCGGAGGTGGTGACTGTCCGGGTATGAATGCCTTTGTTAGGGCTGTAGTTAGAAGCGTTTTGAATCTAAAACCAACAGCTTCATGCTGGGGTGTTATAGACGGCTGGCGTGGCTTGGTTGAGAATAATTATAGAAAACTCGTCAAACGGGATACTGCCGGTATTGCACACCAAGGCGGTACAATATTAGGCACACTGCGAGTTCCCGAACTTAAGGATGACCCTGAATTACAGGAAACCCTCGCAATAAATTTGCACGATAATTTTTTCGATTATCTCATGGTGTTAGGCGGCAATGGCAGCTTGCGGGCAGCAGAAACCCTCGATAAAATAATTCAGAAAAATTCACTCCGGACAAAAATCCTTGCCGCATCAGGCTCGATAGACAATGATGTATGCAATAATTTCGGCTATTCCGTCGGGTTTTATTCCTCCCTGGAGAAAAGCCTTGAAATGCTTGAATGGATAAGGGACACTGCCAGCTCTCACCGCCGCGTATATATTATCGGCTCTATGGGACGCGATTCCGGTTATCTTGCTTTCTATTCCGGAATTGCTTCAGGTGCAGAATATATCATGATTCCCCGCGAGAAGGTCGATTATGAAAGATTAGCAACCCTAATCGACGAACGCGACCGCGATACCCGAATAATTGTAGCCGAGGGATTCGATAAAACAATAGAGGAAATCAGGGAAGTTCTCGAAAATATTTTCAAGCAAAGGAATATCAAGCACGAAATCCGGACCGTCGATATGGGATATTTCCAGCGTGGCGGCAAAGCTGAAATTAAGGATATATTACTTGCAAGCTGGCTTGGATACTGCATGGTTATTGATTCACTGAACAAGTGCGGAAGCGGCTTTTATGGAGCATACAATATTGGTCAGAAGCCTAAAGTCCTGTCGCTTGCCGATGCTGTTGACGATACAAAGTCAACTCATTATGATATTCCAAAAGAAATGTTTGACTTTATAAAAGCATTAAGATGATACGTCTGAAATATCAACCATAGGGTTAACCCTATGGTTGATATGATTTAGTTTTTTTATTTCCGAGAAAAGAATGCAAAACAGGATTACTAAATCTAATATATATAAATTTTTTGGTTCTCTTTTTCTATTATTTCTTTTTTGTTGTTATACAGCATCGAGCCAGAACTATGATAAAAACCGCGCTGAAACCCTGTATAGGTATCAATGCTCCAAATGCCACAGGAATACAGGTAAAGGCATAAAATATGTATATCCACCGCTAAAAAATTCAGATTATATTCGTAAAGAAACGACAGTAGAACTGCTTCGAGGTATGATTTACGGGCGCAGCGGAGTAATTGTCGTTAATGGAGAATCTTATAATGGAGTAATGACAACAGAAATTGATTTGGCGCTCTCCGACAACGATATTGCTTTGATTTTAACATATGTATTGAATGAAATGAACGGAATATCGAAGGTAGTTGAAGCAAGGGAGGTTCAGACTGCTAAAAAGGCAGGCAAGCTGCCGGTTAAGAAATAAATGTATGGTTGAATTTAAGAAACAAAGAATGTCATTCCTGCATTCGAGTATATATGAAATATCAAAAAAGGTAGAATGTCATTCTGAACGAAGTGAAGAATCTTCTTCAACATAAGGTGAATGTAGTTATGAATTTATGATTATCATTCGAAAACCCCATCATAACTATAAACTTCCAAATAGGATTATCGTTTTTTGAGAAGCATAAAATATGAAAATATCAGATTTTAAAAGAAGATTCTTCACTTCGTTCAGAATGACATCCTTCTTGTTTCTCTATTTTATATCATTTTTAGGATTGGCAATTTTAAAATTCTCTGGATTCATTATTATCACAATATTACTCCTTGTCCTGCAACCAAAAGACCTGCAATCCTCTCCCGAATATGCAATCCTGACCGGCAATCGTTGTTCGAATTGCCATATTAATCTACAAGGTGGTGGCGCAAGAACGATATTCGGAGCCACTTTCGGACGTGATGCTTCGATGCTTTCTGTTAATACTCTTGGTATCGATAGTCTATATCAGTATTTAAATAAACGGGAATATCATACACCTTTGGGAAGCTTTGCGTTCGGTACGGATTTCCGCTATCAATCATTCCGCTCACATAAAACCGAACAGGCAGTAAGGAAATACCTGCCAATGCAGGCTTCGCTTTATGCCAGTGATTCAATTTTTAGCTGGCTCACTGCGGAAGGAAACTATAATTTCGGACCAAAAGTATTTGCCGGACAGCAGATTTGGTCTGCTTCTGCGATTTTAAAACCATCCAAGGAACTACCATCTTTGAGATTGGGTTATTTCCAGCCATCTATAGGCTATCGAAAATGCGACATGACTTCACTTGACCGTAGAACTGCATACTCAAACGGTTCTCAGGTGTTAATAGCCCCAAATTTTGCAGAGTATGGCGCTGAGATTACCTACGAAGGATTGCCTTGGCTGACGGCAAATGCAGGTATTTTCAATGCCAGAAGTTTAGCAGAAGTATCTGCTGTGGCTGATACACTTATTGAATTTAGAGATAATCCGTCATTCACTCTTCGATTTGTCCTTTATCCAAAGCATTTTTATGAGGAACTCCCGGACTTTCTCTTTGGCTCATCAGTACTTGTGAACGGAGATTTCTGGTTGTCTGATATTTTTACGGTTGTTGGGATAACTGATGAAATTTTTATCAATGCAAGCGTGGTGTATAGTTCAAAGGAATATGTGCGTAAAACCCGGAATTTTCTCACCGGTATAACTTATATGCCATGTAAAGGGGTTTTCATCAGCCTCAATGCCGAGCGGGGAAATACCGATTTGATTTTCTATCCCGAATCACCTTTTACATTGACAACTGATATGCTCACACTTAGCGCAAGAATTTATCTGCTCCCCAATATAGAGCTATTGCCTGAATACCGCTACGTAAAAACATTTGAATACGAATCGACACGATGGGCTTTTCAATTTCATTTCTATTATTGAAAAAAAATTAAACTTAAGATTTTTTTTATTCGTCATAGTTACCGGATTGTAGATAATCCCATGAATTGGGTTTAAAATTTTTTGTTTGTCACGTAAAAACCTGTAATCATGGGCTTAGTTGAAATTATTTATTTGGAAAAGGATTTTTAAGAAATGTCTCTAATCAGACTTGAAAACGGCTGGATACTATATGGATTAATTTTAATCCCAGTTTTGTTTATTCTGTTTTTGTCATACAGAGTGATAGCTAAAAAGCGGTTATCAATCTTCGGTCAGGCAGATTTAATCGAAAAGTTAATGCCCGACGTTTCTCGTTACAAACCTGCCGTTAAATTCACTTTACTCATGCTTGGTCTGGCATTTATAATTCTTGGTGTTGCCAATCCACAGATAGGTTCAAAAATAGAAGAAGCTAAGCGGGAAGGCGTCGATGTAATAATAGCAATCGATGTTTCGAACAGTATGAAAGCCGAAGATATCCGACCGAACAGATTGGAACGCGCCAAACAATCTGTATCGAAAATGATTGATAAATTCCTTAGCGATAGAATCGGTATAGTCGTTTTCGCAGGCGATGCTTTTTTGCAATTGCCTGTCACTACTGACTATTCCGCTGCAAAGCTGTTCCTTAGCAACATAGATACAGATATCATACCAACTCCGGGTACGGCAATAGGCTCGGCTATTGAACTTGCTGTTGAATCTTTTAAAACGGATGAATCGAAAAGAAAAGCCCTGATTATTCTTACCGATGGAGAGAACCACGAAGACGATGCAGTGGCTGCTGCTGCCGAAGCCCGCAAGAAAAATATTATTGTATATACTATTGGAGTTGGCGACCCGGACGGCGCTCCTATTCCGATATATCAAAATAATCAGCGCTCAGGATTCAGGAAAGATAATCAGGATAATGTCATAATGACAAAGCTCGACCCTGTTTTGTTGCAGAAAATAGCATCCGCAGGCGGAGGGAAATTTGTCCGTTCCTCTTCATACTCCGAAGCTGATTTATCCAAAATCTTAGATGATATCGCCAAGCTCGATAAAACCAAATTTGAATCGAAGTTATTTACCGACTATGAGGACAGGTTTCAATATTTCCTTGCAGCCGCATTGTTCTTTATTGTTGCCGAATTAATATTATCAGAGAAAAAAAACAAATACCTGACTTCGCTTAATCTATTCGGAGGAAAGAAATTATGAAAAGATTTCTGTTCTTGCTGATTCTCCTTGTTCCATTTATAGCCCTGTCACAAAACGAAAAGGAATATATCAGGCAGGGAAATCAGCAGTATAAGAATAAAAAATACAATGATGCCGAAATTAATTATCGCAAATCCCTTGAGAAAAATAAAAATTATCCCAAAGCCGAATACAACCTTGGGAATGCCCTTTACAAACAGAAACAGTTTGATAAAGCTGCCGAACATTACAATGCCTTAATCAATAAAGATACCGATAAAGAAATCGCTTCAAAAGCCCTGCATAATCTTGGCAATTCAATGCTGGAAAGCAAACAGTATGATAAAAGCATCGAAGCTTACAAGCAAGCGCTGAAGATGAATCCGAAGGATATGGATACAAAGTATAATCTTGAATATGCCCGCCGAATGCTGGTACAGCAACAACAGCAGCAGCAACAAAAACAAGACCAGAAGCAAAATAAAGACAAGAAAGATGACCAGAAGAAACAAGACCAGCAGCAGCAACAACAAAAACAGGACCAGAAGCAAGACCAGAAACACCAACAACAGCAGCAGGAACAGAAAATTTCAAAAGAAGATGCACAACGAATTTTGCAGGCTTTGAATAATGAAGAGAAAAATGTTCAAAAGAAAGTAAAGAAAAATGCAGTTCGGGGGGCAAAAGGTACACCTGAAAAGCCGTGGTAGAGTAATTTTAACATTGATTGTTTTATTAAATGAATAAACATAGAAATATAGATGAATGTCATTCGTAAGCGAAGTGAAGAATCCAGTTGCGACATTGGTACTGGATTCTTCACTTCGCTTACGAATGACATTCTTCCTAAAAATTAGTATTATTTAATTTAAAAAAGATGTCCAACATCTGGCAGATGTTGGACATCTAAATCAGAGCAAATAAATTATTATGGAAATATATTTTAGCGGAACAAAAATGAGAATAATTTTAATTGTCGGATTATTAGTATTTCTGTTTCATATCGGCGCAATTGCTCAGGCACCAAGCTTTACTGCATCTGTGAATCAATCTTCTATTGCACCGGGCGAAAATATTCAACTGACTTTTTCAATAAACGTAGAAGCAAAAAATTTCAAAGCTCCCGATTTCAAAGGATTCTCAGTATTGAGCGGACCAAATCAATCTCAGAACATATCAATCGTGAATGGGCAGATGTCGCGCACTCTCTCCTTTGTTTTTGTTCTTCAGGCAGGAAATCCCGGGAAATACACAATAGGGGCAGCTTCGATTACGGTTGGAAGCAGCGTTCTACATACAAACCCGATTACTATAAATGTTGAGAAAGGAACTTCCGGCAAGAGTCAGGGCGGCAATCAGCAGAATACCGGACAAAAAGCTGAATCGGAGCAGGCTAATGAACTTATTCGAAAGCATTTGTTTATCCGGCTATCAGTTTCTAAGCAGAGCGTTCATCAGAGTGAGCAGTTATTCTGTTCATATAAAATTTATCAGCACCCCGAATTACAACTCGTTAATCTCGAACCACCCCAGACCATTGCTTATAACGGATTCTGGTCGCAGGATATCGATGCAAATAAGCAGGCACAGTGGACTACCGAAGTTTATAATGGCGTTCAATATCGTGTAGTCGAAATCAGGAAAACGATTTTAGTTCCTCAGCAATCCGGTAAACTGACAATCGAGCCAATGGAGATGAAGGCAGTTGCCCGCCTCAGGATACAAGGGGGACAAAAGCGACGTCCACAAAATCCATTCGACCAGTTTTTTGATGACCCGTTTTTTGGTGGTGGAGCTTCTTATAAGGATTTTCCTTGTGTTGTGAAATCAAATGCCCAGACAATTAATGTGACGGCGCTACCTGCCAATACACCAGGTGGATTTAACGGTGCAGTCGGCGATTTATCGATGAAATCATGGGTTGATAAAAACAAGACCAGGACAGGCGAACCGATTACTTTAAAAATCCAGATTAGTGGAAAGGGAAATCTTAAACTGATTGAGCCTCCTGCAATTACATTCCCACCGGATTTCGAATCTTATGAACCCAAAACAGCCGATAACGTTTTAGTTACAACTGCTGGAATATCCGGTAGCAAGGTCTATGAATACTTAGCAATACCGCGGAATATGGGCGAATACGAAATCGAACCTGTCAAATTTGTATATTATGATTTAAGTAAAAAGCAATATGTAACCCTAACATCCGAGAAATTCAAAATCACTGTCGAAAAAGGCAGTGGCAGCGGTACTTCCGGCGGAAGCGTGATTTCAGGTGTAAGCAAAGAGGAAATCAAATATTTGGGAAAGGATGTGCGTTTCCTCAAGAAAATGCCGGAATCATTTGCTAAACAAAGCAATATATTCTACGCATCGACCACTTTTTTTGGTTTGTCTTTAGCTCCTATGCTTTTATTTATTATCGTAATTGTAATGAGAAGGCAGCAAATCAAGCTTGCAAGCAATCAAACACTTTTGAAAAATAAACGAGCCAACAAAGTAGTACGGAAGCGCCTTTCGAAAGCAAAGAAGCTTATGGTAAAATCGGATACTGAGCAATTTTACGAAGAAATATCACGCGCGATGTGGGGCTATGCAAGCGATAAGTTGGGTATCCAATATTCCGATTTAACGAAGGATTCAGCAAGGAGCAATCTGATAAACAAGAATATACCGGAAGATGATATCGACAAGCTTTTATTGACAATTGATTTGTGTGAATTTGCCCGCTTTGCACCATCGGAAAATAATTTCGGAATGGAACGTGTATATAATGATGCAGCTTCGGTTATTACAGATATGGAGGATAAACTGAAATGACATTCTTCAATTATTTTGATTTTTTGCGCAAATTCATTTTCAGTAATGATTTTCTTAATACTCCTAAATTATTGATTTCAGCCTTAATTATATTTTGTACTTTGTTAATTCCAGCATCTCTATTATGTGAAGTTCAGCAAAAAACTCCTCCTGATGTTCAATTCAAAAATGCAGAGGCGCTTTACGTAAAGGGGAAATACAAAGAAGCAGCAAAGCTATACGAAGAATTGATTATTCAAGGTATCGAATCAGCGGAACTATTCTTTAACTTGGGGAATTGCTATTACAAAACAGGAGGAATCGCATCGGCTATTGTTTGCTTCGAGCGTGCCAAGCGGCTTTCACCAGATGATGAAGACACTGATTTTAACCTGAAAATTGCAAACCTCCGTACAGTAGATAAAATTGAACCACTGCCAAAGCTCTTTATCTGGGAATGGTTCGATTCAATTCGCAACACATCATCATCAGGCGGATGGTCGCGAATGGGAATAATTTTCACTTGGCTGTTTTTTGCTAGCCTGCTTGTATTCTTTTTATCATGGCGTCCGGGAATTAAAAAGTTATTTTTTACGATTTCAGTAATTGCAATTATCATCACAATATCCTGTTATGTCTTTGCCGAACAGAAGCACTCCGAAGAAATGGCAACAGATAAAGCGATTGTTTTTTCAGCTAATGCATATATTAAAAGTTCGCCTGACCCCGCATCGACTGATTTATTTATTTTGCATGAAGGTACAAAAGTGCAGATTCTTGATAATGTCGGTCAGTGGCGCAAAATCAGGCTTGCAAACGGCGCAGTTGGGTGGATACCAGTCGAAGTATTGGAAGTAATATGAAAATTAAAAAAAGAAATCCCCCTAACCCCCTTTTACAAAGGGGGAATTTCTTATCTTTTCTACTTCTAAGTTCTATTTCTAAGTTCTACTTCTAAAACCGGGGGTTAGGGGGATTTTAATGAAATATATAGATAAATTCACACTAGAAAAAAATAATATATGCTTAATCAAATAAAAATATTTCTTTTCATAGTCGCATTGACACTGCTTTCCTGCGGTACTGAGACCATGCCAATCGAAACTTCATCGCCAAAGATGAAAAGCCTGTTTCCTCCTACCGGTAGTATTAATGCTCCGGTAGATACTGCTTTGTCTATAACAATGAATACATGGACCCGAAAAGGTACCGGTACACTCGGTATTTATTATTACGATACCGATGTTCTTTTTGAATCGTTGGATGTTGCAGATACTCTCGTTAAAGCAATTGGAACGGCGCTTGAATTCAAGCCGTTCAAAAACCTTGATTACTACACGAAATACTACATTAAAATCGATAAAGGAGCCATTACGGATATTACACGAAATCAAAATCTCTTCGATGGAATAAACGATAAATCAATTTGGAATTTTACAACAACGCGGAATCTACCGAAGCTGAGAGGTTTACAGCCAGCCAATATGCAGTCTAATGTCAGCGTAGAGAGTGAATTGACGATGATTTTCAATAAAAGTGTTAAGACCGGCACCGGCTTTATCACACTATATAAACCACCATTAATAGTAATTGAGCGTCATGATGTTGCAAGTGACAATGCCATCTCCATTCAGGATAGCATTGTAACTTTGAAACTGAATAAAAAACTCAGTTTGAATACGAAATATTATGTAATCGTTGATTCGGCAGCTATCATAGACAAAAACAATACCGACAACACTTATGCAGGAATAACCGACAGCACCGGATGGTATTTCTCAACTGCCGAAACCGATGACCCGGTGGTAACGGAATTTAAACCTGCTAATAAGGCTCAAACTGTTGCAGCGAATACTCCAATATCCATAAAATTTAATAAAAAAGTAAATCCAGCAGTAGGAAATATTGAATTATATGAGAAAAGTATTAATGCCATTACTTTTACAACCAGTGTAGTATCGGAATCAGTCATTACCGACGAAACCGGATTAGTTGCCATCAAGCTCCCCTACAATTTAAAATTCGGTACCTCCTACTTCATAAAAATTGATTCGGCTGCTTTTGTCGATGATGGTGGAAAGGCTTTTGCCGGCATTCGCGACAGCATTTCATGGAGTTTCACAACTGAGCCCAAACCAACAAGCGACCAAAATACTTTCTATACCGTCATGTCCGGCGAAGAACAGGGTACCGTCATCATGACCGGCAATCAATACATAACTCTTACAACCTCGGATAGCGGCGCTTTTTCGATTAAAACAGTAAACGTAAAATATTTCCAGGGTACTTCGCAAATGTATAATATTAATATTACTTTCATTACGGACTCTACACAACAAAATACATTTCAATTCGAAAACGCTGACGGCAGAGCCACCATATCTGTCGAGAATCTTTTAAAAAAAGTTACTTACAACACCGGAGCAAAAGGGTTTTTGAATATTTCTAAAAATTATCCGGATTACGTTATTGGTTATTTTACCGTAACTGTTTGCGAAGCTAATGCTGCAAAATGTGTAACATTAACCGGCAGCCAATTCACAGTGGTAAAATAATTTTTGTTATTGGAATTACTTGTCATAATTTTGCTTTAGAGCAAGTTGCTTAAATGAAAAAACTATTTGAAAATGGAGAAAAATCAAAATGAAAAGAGCTCTTAATTTTAGTCCGGGACCGGCTGTACTGCCAATGTCGGTACTCGAAGAAACCTCCCAGGCTGTGCTTGATTACAATGGACTTGGTATGTCGGTTATGGAAATGAGTCATCGTTCTAAGGAATACGATGCTTTGTTCGTTGAAACCCAAAATGATACTTTGAAGTTAATGGGTTTATCCCCTGATGAATACACAGTTTTGTTCCTTGGCGGCGGTGCCAGTCTGCAATTCATTATGCTGCCGATGAATTTCCTGCATAAAAAAGCCGACTACGTCAATACCGGCGAATGGGCTTCCAAAGCTATTAAAGAAGCGCAATTTGTTGGCGAATGCAATGTTGTTGCCAGCTCGAAAGAAGCAAATTTTACCTATATCCCAAAGGATATTAAATTCAATGCTGATGCCGATTATATCCATATCACAACCAATAATACAATTTACGGTACTGCATATAAGAATCTGCCTGATACCGGCAGTGTACCTCTTGTGTCGGATATGTCCAGCGATATATTCAGCCGTCCGCGGGATTTCTCGCGCTTTTCGCTGATTTATGCCGGCGCCCAGAAAAACATCGGTCCGGCTGGCGTTACATTGGTTGTAATTAAAAAATCATTTCTCGATACTGCGAAAACCACTGCGCCGACTATGCTGAAATATAAAACTCATGTCGATGCAGGTTCTATGTTCAATACTCCGCCTTGTTTGGCAACTTATGTTGTAGGCAGGACATTGAAATGGATTATGGCACAGGGCTTGGAAGCAGTTGAAGCCAACAATATTAAGAAAGCGAATTACCTCTATGATATTTTCGATGCCTACCCGGATTTCTATAAAGGAACGGTGAAAGACAAGGCTGACCGCTCGCTTATGAACATTACATGGAATTTGCCGACGCCGGAATTGGAAGATAAATTCATTAAGGAAGCAAAGGCAAAATATGGTATGCTCAATCTTAAAGGTCATCGCAGTGTTGGCGGTATGCGTGCTTCGGTTTACAATGCCTGCCCTATGGATTGGGTGCAGACTTTAGCCAAATTCATGGAAGAGTTTATGAAAGAAAATAAGTAAATTTAACTTTTTTCATTTTATACGCCTTTTACTTTGACACAGCAGGAGGCGTTTTTTTATCGACTTTCAGAAAGTTTCCCTACTTTCGGAAAGTTTTTCTGTTTGCAGCTTTTTACTATTTTTTACTACGGATTTTCATTTTTATTTCGTATCACTGAACAGACGAGGGCGTCTATTCTACCTTTAAATCATTCGATTCAAATTGACCATTGACAATTAACCATTTACCATTGTTTACCATTGTTTACCATTTTTTACTATTTTTTACTATTTTTTACTATTGAATTTCAAATTTTTTTATCGTCGAACAGACAAGGATGTCTATTTTACCATTCCATTTTCATTAACAATTAACAATTAATAATTAACAATTAACAATTGACAATTAACCATTTACCATTGTTTACCATTTAATACTATTTTTTACTACGAATTTCGATATTTTTTTTGAATTGCTGAACAGACGAGGGCGTCTATTCTACTTTACGAACTTTTAACTTCTTTCTACAATTTTCTACAATTTTCTACAATCTTTTATTTTTTTTTAATTGATTCATTTTAGAATTGGTACATTTTCAAATTTTCAAATTAACTAATTTTCATATTGATTTATTTTTTCCCTTTGTGTCCTTTGTGAAATCCTTTGTGAACTTTGTGGTAAAATACTTTATTGAATTCGAGTAATTTTTTTAACACAAAGGTCACGAAGGCAAGCACAAAGGTCACAAAGCTTCTGCTCCCACAATTCAAATAACACTACAATGCAAATATAATCAGTTGGCAGGAATTACCAGGAAAATGATTTAAAAAGGATTTATAAAAGGTTTTCAAAATAATCTCACCTAAAAACGCTATGTATTGTTTAACAATTAAAAAAAAAGTAATTTACTTTTCATCAGAAATGATATTTTGAAAATTATAAGTAATTTATTGAAATTATGGAAAACAATCAATCTTTCTTCGAGAAAAATGTTCAGTTAGGTTTATCAAAAAAGATTTTATCCCTTAATGAGGACTGCAGCCGCATCACATATAATTGCTGCCGCGAATATTCCACAAGTTATAAGAATCCCGAGGAAAAAGTTCGCGCTTCTTATTTTGTCGATTTGGTGCTAAAATATCAATATCCGCAGCATCGCATCGATTTTGAATTTACCGTTCCTAAAAGGACTCCCGAAGACAGGGCAGATATAGTCGTATTTGAAGATGATATGAAATTGAAACCATATTTAGTTGTTGAATGTAAAAAGGACGGCATTTCCGATTCCGAATTTAAGCAGGCAATCGAGCAGGCTTTCGGGAATGCAAGCGGATTGGAAGCAAAATTTTTAATCGTCGTTGCAGGCTTGACTAAACGGGCTTATGAGCGGGATAAAGAAAGACCGCTCGAAAGGGAAAGAAATATTATTACCGATATTCCGGTTAAATACGGCGAAGTCCCGAAATATAAATATATCAAAGGTGAAAAGGATAAGGAACTGCAAATCATTGATAAAGAAGAATTAATCAGGGCATTGGAAAAAGCTCATCAAACTATTTGGCAGGGCGGCAAGCTTGCACCGGCAGATGCCTTCGATGAAGTTTCAAAGCTGCTGTTCTGCAAATTGAAAGATGAAAAAGAAACTTCGATTACCCGCAGGTTTGAGCCATACAAGTTCCAGATTGGCACGCATGAAACTCCCAAAGAAGTGTTTACAAGAATTAATGATATTTACCAGAAAGCCAAACAAAAAGATGCTGAGGTTTTCCGCGATGATATCCGGCTCGAACCCGAAATTGTCTTCTCGGTTACGGAACATATCGAAAGCATAAATTTTAATGATACTGAATTGGATACAAAGGGAGTTGCCTTTGAAAGATTTTTAAGCACGTACCTCAAAGGTGATATGGGGCAGTACTTCACTCCGCGCGAAATTATTGATTTTGCCGTCAAATTTATCGAACCTCAAACCGATGAGATGATTTTAGACCCCGCCTGCGGTTCCGGAGGCTTTCTTTTGTGGGCTATGGATTACATCCGCAATTTTGCTTATAAGGAATATCCCGATAATACTACAAAAGCATTTAGTTGTTGGCACGACTTTGCGAAAGATAATTTATTCGGAATTGAAATTAATGATAAAATCGCACGTGTCTGCAAAATGAATATGATTATCCACGACGACGGGCATACGAACGTGATTAGCACAGACTCGCTTCAGGATATTGATAAAATTTATTCGATACATAAGAGTTTTTCTAAAGAGAAATTTGATATTATCGTTACCAATCCGCCGTTCGGCGCTACGGTTAAGGACACCGAAAAGGATTATATTAAGAACTACAAGTTAGGCGACAAAAGAAAGAACCAGAAAACCGAAATTTTATTTATCGAAAGATGTTTTGATTTCCTTCGCGATGACGGAAGAATGGCAATTGTGCTGCCGGACGGCATCCTTACAAATTCATCCCTGCAATACGTGCGGGATTTCATTATGGAAAATACCGAAATTCTTGCGGTAGTTTCACTGCCTCAAATCGCATTTGCCCACTTTGGCGCCGGAGTGAAAAGTTCATTGCTCTTCCTGAGAAAAAAGGCGAAAAACGAAACGCTCGGCAATTATCGAATATTCATGGCAATTGCAGAGCGGATTGGTTACGACGCCACCGGACGCAAGGATAACCAGAATGATTTCATTCAAATATTGGAAGAATACAAAAGATTCAAGGAGGAACCGATAAATTTTCAGTAAGCCCCGATTGGTTAAATAAAATTTTTATTATTAATCGGGGCGATATTGAGGGGAGGATTGATTCTACTTATTATAAACCGGATTTTTTTTCGTTTGAAAAGAAATTGAGAAAAATTAAACACATCCAGCTTAACGAAATATCAAAATTTTCTAATGAGAAATGGAATTTAAAAGATTTTCACAAAGAAATTTTTCCATATATTGAAATTAGTGAAATTGATTTATCAAATGGTGACGTAAGAAATATTCAATTAATAAAAATTGAAGAAGCACCATCAAGAGCAAGAATGATTGTAAAGTCAAATGATATAATAATTTCATTAACAAGACCTCATCGTGGTGCAATTTCATTAATTGATAGTTCAAAGAATAATTTTATTGCATCAACTGGTTTTGCAATTTTAAGAGAAATTGACAATCAAATTATTAGAAAGTATTTATTTATTATTTTAAGGTCTCAATTTTGTCTAACACAAATGGAACAAAGAAGTAGTGGTGGAAATTATCCTGCAATTACTGAAGATGAATTAAAGAAAATCCTTATCCCTCTTCCCCCTCTTAATATTCAAAATCAAATTGTAGGAATAATGGACAATGCTTATACCGAAAAGAAGGAAAAAGAAAAGCAGGCAAAAGAGCTATTGGATTCAATTGATGATTATGTTCTTGGCGAGCTTGGTATTAAAATACCCCAAGTTGAAAATAAAATGTGCTTTTCGATTAATAGCAGCGAGATTGAAGGGAGATTTGACCCTTTTTATTATAAAATTGATTTTAAAGTAAATAGAGAAATAATTTCAAAAGGAAAATATCCGGTTTCCCCAATAAATGAAATTAAAGATGAAATAATAAAAGGTAAATTACCAAATGAAACTGAGAAAATTGGAAATAACAAGGTCATTCAAATTAATTGCATTAATGCAGATGGTTCAATTGATTTGGAAAATCTTTTAACTGCAAAGGATATTTTTCAAGAAAATCAAAAACTTAATCAAAATGATATTCTTATTGTTATAACCGGAGCTACAATCGGTAAAGTTTCAATATGGAATAATAAAGGTGATTTTTTCTTGGGTGGTGATATTGTAAAAATTAAATCAAAAGAAGATGTAAATTCCTACTATGTTTATGCCTTTTTAAGAACTAATGTTGCTCAAACAGAAATAAAAAGAAATATAACAGGTGCGACAAATGGACATTTAGCACCGAGCGATATTTTAAAATTTATTATCCCTCTTCCTCCTCTTGAAATCCAAAACAAAATAGCCGATGAAGTAAAGCGCAGAATGGACACAGCCAGGCGCCTGCAAAAAGTAGCCGCCGAGACATTGGAAGCAGCTAAGTTGGAAGTAGAAAGAATTATATTTGGGGTGTAATAAAATGAACAATAATATTCAATCCCTTTAGGGATGAAATGTTTATAGGAAAGAAAACAAATAAAACAACTAAAACCCCGTCGGGGTGATATGTTTATAGGAACAAATACAAATAAAACAATCATAACCCCGGTGGGGGATATTATGAAAAATAAATGAATTTATAAAAATCTATCAAATTATGCTAGTGGCGCTATTTTAACGAATGCTTTACCAATATGGTTTTCGATAATTTTACAAGCATACGACATCCCAAAAGTTAAAGTTGTAGCATGAAAGATTGAGAGTACTAAGTCTTGCATTATATCATCATCCTCTAAATTCCGTATATATAGACCAATAGCCTTTGCTTTTTCTCTTGAAATATGCCTGCCATGACTTTTAAACTCATCATGGTTAGATAAATAAGTAGATATATCATTAGCCAAGGCTTCGTTTTTTTCTTTTTGGGCTAAACTAATTTTTTTGGGATTGGTATTAAACATATATTTTAATAACCATTCCTTGACAAGAGTTTTTGACATATCTATATAGTTTTTACATTGAATAATTAAAGATGGTCCGTAATGTTCTAATAATATAGCCCAAGAACGTTTATCAAAATCATTAACCTCTTTTAATGCTAAATAAAATTGGTCAATAATTGCTTGAGCAGGATTTGATGTTTGTGGATGATTAGGATTTGGATTGGTAATAATAATTTGAGGGTCAACAGGACCTATACTTGAATGCTTACCCATAATAATTTCAGAAGAAGAACATGCTATCATTGTCGCAGCAGACATAGCAAGATGAGGAATAATTACTCTAATTTCAGGAAATTGTGCATGTAAATAATTTACTATTCCTTCGGCTGCTTCTGGCGAACCGCCTGGACTATGTAAAATTAAATCAGTTGGAATTTTTTCTAAACCATGAATAACTTCCATGATACCTTGCATATCCTCGTCAATTATTGTTAATAATCCAGGAGGAGAATTCGGTTTTTGACACCAAGCAGAAGCATATAATATTACATTCCGTTTAGTATGCTTATGCAATTTTTCTAAATATTTCCGCCTAATAATATCAATACTTGGAGCACCAAGTTCAGCAGTAGTGACATTTATTTCTTTTCCTATTTCACTCCATGTTGGCATTATTAAGCTCCAATAATTTCAAACGCAGATGTTGCAAATGACATTTTTATAGTTCCATTAGTCAAACCTTCTGAAGCATTATTGGAAGTGCGATAAGTATCAGCATTAGTTACTTCCCATTTAATTTTATTTTGCTCTTTTAAGATTTCAAAAACAATAGGATTTTCTTTTTTTATTGTTTGCATTATATCATTTGATGTTTTTTTTTGTGACATTTGGTACCTCTCAGCCAAAGGTTATACAATATTAATACTAAAAAACAAATATACTAAGTTTTATCGTCAAAAGCAACGTTTTTCTTTAGAATTTTTAATAATTTCTTACATTTAATAGGTACGTAGTATTTTTTCTTAAAAAAATTATTCAAAAAAAATATCAGACGAATCTATTATATCTTCTAAATATTTTATCCCTTTAATGGTAATCTTTAAAAAAAATAAACGGATAGGTGGCAATAATATTGTATCGGTATTGCCTGGAAGGAAGAATTATATAAATACATCACCGGTATAATTCAAAATAAAAATCAAAAATTGCTGATAATCAACGGAATGCCGGACCATCTGCACCTATTAATCGGATTAAAACCCGACAAAGCACTCTCAGATTTGGTTCGTGACATAAAAAATAATTCGACAAATTTTATAAATGATAGGAGGTTTGTTCGGGGTAAATTCAGTTGGCAGGAAGGATTCGGAGCTTTTTCATATTCACATTCGCAATTGGACACTGTGATTAATTATATTAAAAATCAGGAATTGCATCATAAAAAGAAATCGTTCAGAGAAGAATATATCGAATTATTGAATAAATTTAATATCAGTTATGACGAAAAATATTTACCCAAATTCCTATAAATATGTCATCCCTACGGGATTTTCGTTTGTTCATTATTGTTCATTGCTATAAACATGTCATCCCTACGGGATTTTCGTTTGTTCATTATTGT
>JAERMQ010000009.1 GCA_016844745.1 Ignavibacteria bacterium
TTGATTGTTCTTTGGTCTTTCAGGGCTTCTATTGCTACTTTAGCTTTAAAATCCTCACTGTAGCGTGTCCGATTTTTCTTCATTTTGATGCTCCTTTTCATATTGTCAATTTAAGCTTTTTCCACCTTATTGAACTGTCCTAATTTTGGGGAGCATCTCACATATTACTTTTTATTTACTAAGAATTTAATAAGAAATCACTTTGAATAATTAAATTTTTTTATTAATCATCTTAAATCAAATTCTTTACACCACCCGATACCCCTTCCCTAATACTTCGCTTTGCAGGAAAGGACTATTCAAGGATTCGAAATTCATTGGCAATGCCGAAATCCTTGAATCAACTTTGCGTGCCAGCCCAAGAATTTTCTCTATATCAATTAATAATTTTCCGCTGAAAGATTCCGAGATAATCGCCAAATCAATATCGCTCCATTCATCGTATTTTCCCGTTGAGTACGAGCCGAAAATATAAGCAGAATCTACTTTTATCCCGCGACTTTCTACGAGTTCAAGGTATTTCCTGACTTTTTCTATTATTTCAGATTTAATTTCAGCCATAAGTATAAAAACTCAATTTCCTTAAAATTCTTTAAAGTATATTCTTCAGTACATGTTTTATAAAATTCCAATTTTTCATCCGGATACCTACCCGAAATATTAAAATAATTTGCTCTTTCAAGAATTTCATTTTGCTCATTTGAAAGTTGTAACTTTGAAAACTCTGCAAGCCGAACTAAATCATGTATTCTTGGTGGCGAATTACCAGTGGTCTTAACGTAATGGGCTTTAAGTATTTTCTCTAAAACTAAATGACAAACAAAGAGGCACCAATCGTAATGCTTAATTTCTAACAATCCTGAGGCGGTTTTAAAATCATGCTCAGCGGTTTTTACCCAATATTCTATTTGTTCTATTGTTGTCATGTATAAAATTAATCAATATTGTCTTAAAAAAGAATATTTAATTTATAAAATAACAGAGTAATAATTATTTCAGCCATTTTGCCAGCTTTTTCTCAACTTCTTTTTCAGTATAAACTCTACCGTTTCTAATATCATCCAAACCTTGTTCGACTTTGTCAAGGAAAATTAATCTCTCAACAATATCATATATTTCGAACTGTTCCGGCATTGAATTTACCGTTTCCGTTACATGTTCTTTTATAAGCATTTGTTTTCCTATTAATTATTATTTTTATTAAACGTATCTATTAAAAAAATATTCAATCCAAAATGAAGAATCAATGACATTCATAATCTATCTTCATCTCTTTCAATATTCGTATCAATTCCTTTTAAAAATCCTCTCAGTTCCTGGATATCATGATATGGCACGATTTCAAGCATATCATCCAACTTGATTACCTGGTATTTCTTCCCCGGCACAACATTCATTTCCCTGATTATTTCAGCCGGTATTTCCAAAGTGTAATCCGGTCTAATTGAAATATATGTCATATTAACCTCTTTATTTATTTTCAACTTAAAGAAACGATTAAAATGTTGGATTATTTGATTGACATTTGGAATTTGTTTTTTAGGTAGCAATTCTATAACTAAAAATCTATGCTTTACTTAATCCGAAAGCCTTTCCCTAATACTTCGCTTTGCAGGAAAGGACTATTCAGGGATTCGAAATTCATTGGCAATGCCGATATTCTTGAATCTACCTAAGAAATTTTCAATTTTACAATTTTGCAATTTTCAATCAATTTTCAATCTTGCAATTTTCAAATTATTTCATTTTCAAATTTTCAAATTGTTTAATGAAAAATTACTTCACTTTTGAAACCGGCTGGTCGGGATGAGCCGGATTTGGAATTAAACGATTGTTAGCACAATCAACAAGCAAGTCCAGCTTTTCAAGTACTGTTTGCCCTATTAATACTTCATCGCCAAGCACTAAGGCTTCCTCGAGTGTATCTCTGCCCATAATATTAATGATAATCGGTTCTGATACACCAACGGAATCCTTTCTTCCATCGGCATATTCTGCAACACGTTTACCTCGAATCTCCAATCCAAGTTGTTCAAGTACAAAAGTGGGAATAACGGTTCTGATAGCGCCGGTATCAATCATTGCATCGGCTTCATATTTACGGATTTCATCCGGGCGAATCCTTCCTCTTCTTGCGAGCGCTTCGTCCATGGCGTTGTAAATTGATGTTTTTATACGAACTTCACCCATAATGCACCTATAATTCATTTATTTAATAAACGATATTCATTATTTTCTATTGCAAACTTTTGTAATAGAATTTTGCTTCGTCTCCACTCAAATATTCTTCATTCTTTGTTTCATCAATAAGCCTGGCAAGCCCGTAATCTTCGAATATTTCCTCAAGTCGCATGTAATCCTGATAATCAATCATAACGGATATTATTTCATTATTTTGATTATGCACGGTTTGTTTTTTAATGTTTAACATTTCTTTTCCAAATTATTATTATTAAAGAAAGAAACGATTGAAATTGAAGAATATTTGATTGCTTTGAGAAATAAGCAAAGTTGATTTGATAGTCAAGAAACTTTCCGAAAGTTGGGAAACTTTCGGAAAGTACTTCTTTTCAAACTTTTCATTTCCACTTCACTTAATAAACCTTATGAACTTTAAGAATTATGAGACCTCTCAATAAACCAAAGAATAAATTTCATGCGTGCTGCCGATACACCCACCACGAACCATAACATGCAAGAATAGAAATTAAAACAATCACTCCCCATTCGCCCAAAGTTGGAACATTCGACTGCCCAATTGTAGAAAAAACTACTTCATTCCCGTAATATGTCCCTTCTGAATTAGTAGCGTAGGCACGGAGATGATAAGATGCTCCTGGATTCAGTCCGCTCACAGTCGAGGAAAAGCTACCAATACCACTGCCATCGAGGGTGAAAGTCCCACTTGAATGTGACTCAAGAGTGGGATTAGCAGAACTGCTCCAAACTACACCTCTTGCCGTAATGGAGGAGCTACCTTCACTTGTAATTTCACCGCCGCTTAATGCAGTGTAGAAGCCAGTAACTGTAACAGAGTTTGTAGATAACTGTGGCATTGGTATTTCAATGATTGTGTACCAAAATCCTGTTTTTACACGGTTATTAGCTTGGCTGGTTCCTATTGCCGGTTGACCAACAGTGCCGCGAATTTTATATGAATTATTCTGCGAATTGACACCGCCATAACCAATTGTTTTTCTATCAATTTTGTATTGACTTTGTGCAGGAAAAGCATAAGAAGTCAACAAAATTACAATTAAAAATAAACTTTTTCTTATCATTCCAATCTCCTTTTACCTTCCAAATCCGCCATTTTGGTAAATCGGACCAGTTAAGGGGGTTCTTGGCGAAAGTTCAGTACCGGATGCAACGGTTAACCCAAGATAATATGATGTATTAAAGGGAAGGTCAATCGGATTAACGCTACCAAGAATAACATTGAAAATTCCCTTGCTAACGGAAACTGTTTGGGTTTCGCTCCAAAGCATTGTACCTGTTGTTTCGTTATCGTAAATTTTAAAGGTTAAATTGTAGCTGCCATTCGAAACGTTATTATCTGATATATCTGTTAACACGCCCTGGAAAGATAGCTTACGAAAATTTGAGTTAGTTATCATAAATAAACTAACCTGGCTACCATACAGCGTACTGAAGCCGTTAGAAACATAAGCTTTGACGTAATAAGTTGTCGAACTAACCAAACCCGTTATGTTGCTGGTAAATGTTCCGCTGCCGGAGCCATCGTTAGTATGGTTGTCATTAATTGTTGGGCTGCCGGAAGTATTCCAGCAGACTCCGCGAGCCGTAATATTCCAACAACTACCGACAATACTGCCTCCGCTCCAAGCTGAACCATTAGCTATATTTGAAACTTGAGTTGTAGTTATTGTTGGTGGAGATGAAATACTAAAGGTTGGGTAATTAATGATAAATGTAACAACATGGTCGCTCGAAACAATTCGTATTTTATAACCTGAGCCTGTAGGTATATTGACTGGGATTGTAGCCGATATTGTTCCCGAACCCTGCGCTGTTAATTGACCTATATTAACAGGATTAGTAAAAGAGCCTCCTGAATTCGAAAGCTGTGCTGTGAAAACATTTCCCGAATTGAATGTTCCACATGAATTATATGCTATTTGGATATTATTACCTGCGCAAACTTGCGAATTGGATATTGATTTTAATGACAAAGGAAATGTTACGCTGATTGGAATAAAGGATTCATGGTTGGTTATACCCGGAGAAGAAGATTCGATATATAAATAACACGTACCAGCGGTGGTTGTCAATGGTATTCGGGCTGATATTGTGCCGGAATTTCGCGAAACCAATGTGCCAATGCTGCCAGGATTAGTATATGGATCGCTTAAATTATATAGTAGAGCAGTAAATTCATTACCTTCATCGAGTGTCCAATATGAATTGTAAGCAATCCTAATACTATCGCCGGCGCATAATGAGGTACTTGAAACTGATTGAATTGTCAACGGATTATTAATTGTTATCCATGATGAGTTTTCCTTTCCAATTAATTCGGGAGAAGAAGATACGACTCTTATTTTGTAGCCATATGCTGAGATTGTTGACCAAGGTATACGAGCTGTAATTGTGCCGGAGTTTTGCGAACTCAATTGACCTATATCAACAGTATCTTCATTTGGATAGAATAACTGGGCAGTGAATGTATTGGAAGTAGAAAAATTACCTGCTGCCTCAAATCCAACATTAAATTCACTGCCTGCATAATATGTATTATTTGAAATACTTGCTTGTGAAATTCCTGCATATAAAATTTTTACAGAAAAAGACTCCCCACATGAGAATTGTGCCCAGTTGTTTACACCCGTACTAATTTGAACCGGGGAATTTTTATTCACCAATGTCCCATCCCCAAGTTGTCCGTAATTATTCGCTCCCCAAGCCCATAAAGTACTGTCGCTTTTAATGGCAAGCGTATGACTATTTCCAGCTGCAACAGTTGCCCAGTTGGTGCCGCTGCCGATTTGCACAGGTGAATTTCTTTGAGTCGTTGTTCCGTCGCCCAACTGACCGGCGGAATTAGCCCCCCACGCCCAAAGAGTTCCGTCGCTTTTAATGGCAAGCGTATGAGATCCTCCAGTTGCTACCATCGCCCAGTTTGTGCCGGTTCCGATTTGCACGGGAGAATTCCTTTGGGTTGTTGTTCCGTCGCCCAACTGACCGGCGGAATTAGCTCCCCACGCCCAAAGAGTTCCGTCGCTTTTAATGGCAAGCGTATGAGAGCCTCCAGTAGCTACCATCGCCCAGTTGGTTCCGCTGCCGATTTGTACGGGGGAGTTTCTATTCGTCGTTGTTCCGTCGCCCAATTGCCCGGTAGAATTATATCCCCAAGCCCATAAAGTTCCGTCGGTTTTAATAGCAAGCGTAAAATAGCCACTGCAGGATACCTTTGCCCAGTTTGTGCCGGTACCGAGTTGAGATATGTTATATGGAAATGATGATGCAGTCCCATCACCCATTTGTCCACTACTATTACCTCCCCACCTCCATAAAGTTCCATCGGTTTTAATTGCAAAGTTATGGTATTCTCCAACGGAAACTGATGCCCAGTTTGTGCTGCTGCCGATTTGAACAGGGCGGATCCTGGTAGTCGTTGTTCCATCGCCTAACTGCTTTGAATTATTATACCCCCAACCCCACAATGTTCCGTCGGTCTTTATTGCATGAGTATGATTTGCCCCGCAATCAACTGACGCCCATTCTGTGCTGTAGTGGATTGGCACCGGGAGGCTTCTATCTGTTGTCGAGCCGTCTCCAAGCGCATAATTATCATTATTCCCCCAAGTGAAAAGAGTTTTCAATGACTGAGAATATGAAAAATTTGAAAAAAGGATAAACAATCAGAAAAGAAGCGGAAAAAAAGTTTTGACCTTCATAAATACTAACAAATTAATGAATATAAATTAATAATATCATATACTCTTTAAGAAGAAATTTAGGGCAGTTCTAATTACTGTCATTCTGAGCGAAGCGAAGAATCTTTTCAACTACTAAGTGCTTTATAATCAAAAGATTCTTCGCTTCGCTCAGAATGACAAATCGAGTATTTAGAACCGCCCTTTAGTTTTAATCTGAGTTTTATATGTTTTTGTAACCATTTATTATGATAGAATTTATTAAAATATTTTAATTTATTATTGCAATTAAATATAATATTTAAGTTAGGTAAAAATATTAAAATTTCCAAATTAAAAAAAATTTATCAATTGCCTTTTCCCACTCATTCTTTCCCCATACCCACCCATTCTATCGCTAAGAGCGATAGGATGGGACTATGCGCTTGCCATCCTATCGCTCTTAGCGATTGAATGGCTGGGGATTGTCTGTTCTTCGGCTAAGTTTGGATTTCAATATCAAATAATACGAGGTATCGCCAAACACCCTTCTGATGAGCAAAAAGGAAAACGCCCCAGTTGGGGCGTGCCTTCTTACGTTCTCTGACTTGAAAATTGGCGATTTCCGAATAAGAACGAAAGCAAGCAACGCTTACTTGTATTTCAAATTAATTATTTCTGCTTTCTATAGAAATCCTTCATTTGTGTTATATCATAAACACTATTGTTTTTATTTCGATAATAATCATTTTATCAGTATAATCAGTAATTCTAACTCATCCTTATAAGCTATTCGTTTTCTATATATTTCCCTATATAAAATGAATTAATATTAATAAGTAATATAATAAATGTTTTCGGAAATTCCTAATAAAAATATTTTTTTTGCAAGGATTTAGCTAAAAATCAAAGTAACTGAAGGAACAAAAATTTCTTGAGGATTATTAATAACATCTTATAAAACTTTGAATAAGTAGTATTGGAATATTATTCAATCAAAAATGAAGAATCAATGAATTCTTAATCTATCTTCATCTCTTTCGATATTCGTATCAATTCCTTTTAGAAATCCTCTCAGTTCCTGAATTTCAAAATATGGCACTATTTCAAGCATATCATCCAACTTAATTACCTGATATTTCTTCCCAGGCTCAACATTCATTTGCTTAATTATTTCGGATGGGATTTCCAAAGTATAATCCGGGCTAATAGATATATATGTCATTTTAACCTCTTTTTAAAAAATTCTCAGTAAGGAACTTTTAAAATATTGAATTATTTGATTCCCCTGATGAAAAAGCAAAGTTGTTTTGATAATCAAGAAACTTTCCGAAAGTAGGGAAACTTTCGGAAAGTTCTCATGTTAAGAATAAACTACGTTCGGATTCTCGGGCATAATGGAAATGCGGTAGCCAAAGTCATAATCAATATCTGCTTCGATTAATGCAGAAAAATGCAATAATTCCATTTCCCTGTCTTCGTCCATATCCGCAATAACATTAATCCAGATATGGTCTGGGTCATCCGGGCTTGTAGAAAGATTTTTAAGTATTATCTCAGGATATTTATCCTTAACTTTTGCCAGAAACTCATCTATAAGTTGTTCTTGTTTATGATTTATATTCATGTCATTACTCCGGTTAATATTTCAATAAATTCTTTTGCTTTTTCCAAATTTTCTTTGGATTTCTTTTTATTTACTCCGCTACCATAATCTGTAAAGTTTCTTATACTCTGCATTTCGTACAAATAACTTTTATATTTAGACGGTAATATCTTTCTTCTATTGATAAATAAATCGGAAAATATTGAATTCAATGCTTTATGGTCGATTTTCGGCTCATAACCTGATTGATAAACCGCTACCAGTGCTATATGAAATGCAGCATAATATGCCCTATTTGCAGACGCATTATATAAACCATTTTCAAATAGCATTTCTGCTGCTTTTAGATTTTCTTTTGAACGTTGATGGAAAGTTTCAATCATAATGATACTCCGATATTTTCCAATTCTTGAATTGCCAATTATGACCAGATTATTTCAGCCATTTTCCTAGCTTTTGCTCAACTTCATCCTGAGTAAAAACCTTGCCGTTTCTAATATCATCCAATCCTTGTTCGACTTTGTCAAGAAAAATCAATCTCTCAACAATTTCATCAATTTCGAACTGCTCCGGCATCTGGTTAATTGCTTCAGTTACTTGTTCTTTAAAAAGCATTTGTTTTCCTATTAATTATTATTTTTATTTAACGTATCGCCTAAATTTTTATTTTTTATAATAGAATTTCAAATATAAAAAAAATTAAAACTTTCAACTTTCCGAAAGTAGGGAAACTTTCGGAAAGTACTTCTTTTCACTTTACAAACTTTATAAACTTTCAACTTTATGAACTAAACAAACTTTATGAACTAAATTTCACATAGTCAGAAAAAATGCACATACTACCCTTACACTTTCTACTGACAAATTGTCATTCAAAAAAAATTCAAAATCTGCAAAAATTTCACGAATTATTGCCATTTTGGCAATAAAAAAAGCCTCACTTGCGAGAGGCTTTTCATCATTCATTTTTAAATGCTCATTTTGAATTATTAATTCAGCATTCAGAATTCAGCATTCAGAATTATTTCGGAGTATTAATTCTCGTTTATTGATTTGTATAAATCTTTCAATTTTCTTCGCAAATGAAGCACGGCGTAACGCTTGCGGGCAAGCAATGTATTGATATTGACGCCGGATTCCTCGCTCATTTCGCGGAATGAAATTCCTTCGAATTCATTGCGAACGAAAACTTCGCGCTGCTCCATAGGAAGCTCTTCCAAGCCCATCTGCACTGATTCCCAGATTGTTTTTCGCACTAATTCCGTTTCCGGCGATGTTGAGAAATCACCTAAGAAATTCTCGAAAGAATCGATACCGTCGTCAACCTGACCGGGAGTCTGCATATCGGAGAAAGTCTCCGCACGCTTCTTGCGGTAGGAATCGATAATTCGGTTGCGAACGGCTGTGAATACCCATGAGGCGATGTTTTCAATCGGCTTCTGAACGTTAGCCGAGGCTGCAAGTACGTTTGTGAACACATCCTGCAGAATGTCTTCTGCTTCTTCCTGGCTGCGAACACGTTGGCGGATAAATCCCAAAAATTTCTTCCGGTCATTGCGGAACAAATTTTCGATTTGAACGGTAAGTTCCATATTCTCGCTCCTTTTTAAAGAATTAAAATCACTTTTGCTTTCAGCTTTGTTCTTTTGACTTAGCTCGTGGATACGATGCATTATTTCTTTCTTTTTGTTCATTTTGTGCCCTTAATTCATATTTCTAATTACTTAAATGGAGTAGAGAAACTACCATGCGCCTCCGCTTAATTAAAAACCTATTTTTTATTATCGGTACATTTTCGAAAAACTTTTTCCAAATTTGCACCGGCTTCTACTATATAGACACAGGAAAATCAAAAAAGTTTCAAAAAAAATTCAAAAAATCTATTTTTTTTTAACCGAAACTAAATTTTCTTCTATTTCAAATCTGCCATTCTGACAGAAACGACGTTCTATTATCCTAACATAGGAATTTTTATGCCAAACTTTCCGGCATTTTCTTTAGCTCTTTCATAACCGGCATCGGTATGCCTGATTATACCCATCATCGGGTCATAAGTCAATACTCTTTTCAATCTAAGTTCGGCTTCTGCACTGCCGTCAGCTACTACAACCATACCTGCATGAAGCGATAATCCCATTCCGACTCCGCCGCCGTGATGGAAGGAAATCCATGATGCGCCGCCGATGGCATTCAATGCAAAATTGAAATACACCCAGTCGGCAATAGCATCCGAGCCGTCTGCCATACCTTCGGTCTCACGATAAGGCGAAGCAACGGAACCGCAATCCAAATGGTCTCTTCCAATAACAATCGGCGCCGATACTTTGCCGGTTGCAACGAGTTCATTGAACATCAAACCTGCTTTTGCCCGCTCGCCATAGCCAAGCCAGCAGATTCTCGCAGGCAGCGCCTGATAACGAACATGCTTTTGCGCTTGAGTTATCCAGCGATGAAGCGGCTCATTATACGGAAATAATTCCATAATAGCATCATCGGTAACACGAATATCCTCCGGGTCGCCCGATAGAGCTACCCACCGGAAAGGACCTTTGCCGTCGCAGAATAGAGGACGAATGTATGCCGGAACGAATCCTGGAAAATCAAATGCATTCGTAACAGAATCATAATCCTTAGCTATTCCTCGTATGTTATTTCCGTAATCGAAAACAACAGAGCCACGTTTCTGAAATTCAAGCATCGCCCGAACGTGAGCGCCAATGGATTTATATGCTTTTTCAAGATATTCCGTTGGATTTGAAATTCTCAAATTATCAGCTTCATCTTTGCTAAGTCCTGCGGGATAATATCCGTTCAGCGGGTCGTGGGCAGCAGTTTGGTCTGTTACGACGTCGGGAATAATTCCTCTAATCAATAGTTCGGGTAGAACTTCGGAAGCATTGCCAACCAATCCAATGGATAATGCAGTTTTAGTCAACTTGTGCTGCTCGACTAATTGCAGGGCATCGTCTAAAGTCTGAATCTTAACATTGCAATAACCATCATGGATACGTTTATCAATGCGTTTTTCATCAATTTCAACTGTAATGGATACTGCACCTGCAAAATAGGCTGCAAGAGGCTGTGCGCCTCCCATTCCGCCCATTCCGGCAGTTAATAAGAAACGTCCGGCAAGGGAGCCTCCGAAGTGGCTTCGGGCACATTCTGCAAATGTTTCATAAGTGCCTTGCAATATGCCTTGAGTGCCTATATAAATCCAGCTTCCTGCGGTCATCTGACCATACATCATCAAACCTAAACTATCCAAACGGCGGAATTCATCCCAGGTTGCCCATTTGGGGACTAAATTGGAATTTGCGATAATTACTCTGGGCGCGGCTGTGTATGTTGGGACAACTCCGACTGGCTTGCCGGATTGAACGAGCAGTGTTTCATCTTCGTTCATATTGGCAAGGGTATCGAGAATAGCGTCGTAACATTCCCAATTGCGTGCGGCTTTACCCAAACCGCCGTAAACTATTAAGTCTTGAGGCTTTTCGGCATTTTCGGGGTCTAAGTTGTGTTGGAGCATACGCCAAGCGGCTTCAATCTGCCAGTTTTTGCAGGTTAGCTTGGTTCCTCTTGGTACTTTTACTTCGCGCATGTTTTTTCCTTCTAAACTATTACAAATATAATAAAAATTTTAAATCCGACAAAACTAATCTTATTTAATATTAAAAATAATTTTTCTTGTTCAATTTCACCTATAAAGCCTGATATAAAAGTCAGGAAGAATGTCATTCTGAACGCAGTGAAGAATCCAGTCCCAATGTGGCTTCTGGATTCTTCACTGCGTTCAGAATGACATCCTTCTATATTATCGCATTATCAAGCAATCTCAACAGGAATATCTTTTGCCATCCTATCGTTACAAGCGATGGTATGGCAGGATAAACAATATTTTTTATTAAATTCGTTTATGTTCAAACTATGATGAGTTTAGAGGAACATATTGAACATTGGCTAAAGACTTCAGAGAAAGACCTTGAGTCGGCATCAAATATGTTTTCAGCCGGAATTTATGATTGGTCTTTATTTGTTGCACATCTTGCTTTGGAAAAATTACTTAAAGCGCTTTGGATTCAAGCAAATCAGCAAGCATTTCCTCCAAAAATCCATAATTTGATGAAATTAGCCGAACAAGCCGGGATTGAATTAACTGAAGAGCAAGTTGAGTTTTTTAGGCTTGTTAATCAATTTCATTTAGAGGCAAGGTATCAGGAATATAAAGATGATTTTCAAAAAATTGCAACGAAAGAATTTTCAAATCATAATCTTATAAAAATCAAGGAAGTTTGTTTATGGTTGAAGTCCCAAATAATATAATCGAATCAATAAAGCGATTCGCTATCGAAGCTGAAAAAAATAATATCAATATCCAGCAGGCAATATTATTTGGTAGTTATGCCAAAGGCAATAATACTGAATGGAGCGATATTGACGTTGCAGTTGTTTCGGAAAATTTTGAAGGAATCAGGTTTTATGATAATTTGAAACTCTCAAAGCCAGTAGTGCGAACAAATATTGATATAGAAACACACCCATTCCGTCCGGAAGATTTCACCGAAGATAATCCGTTCGTAAAGGAAATATTGGAATATGGAATCAGGATAATTTAAAAAAGCAAGACATCCAATGTTTTGCAAACATTGGATGTCTTCTCCCTTTTGTCAAAGTTTTATTATATTAGGTCATCCAATGACCGGCAGCCACCGGAAGATTTAATAACAATAAAAGAGGGAATAAAAGAGTCTATATTTTATTATAGTGATGACGAACAGAGAATAAAAATGGAATATAAAGAAAATAATGTACTTCTTTATACTAAATACTATCTGGATGGTTACGAGCTAATCCAATATCCCGATAATACTACAAAAGAACTGACATCCTTAGGCGGGGAAGCAGTTGTAGTAAAAGATAGAAATAATGTAGTCAAAACTTATTACGTTCATACCGACCAATTAGGTTCACTTCAATGCCTGACCGATGAAAACGGCGATATTGTGCCTAATGCGGAATTCAGCTTCGACCCTTGGGGTAAAATAAGGAAAAAGGATGACTGGACCCAGAATTATTCAAATGAATCCCAACTATCAACTTTTGATATTATTGGACGAGGATTTACCGGTCACGAGCACATGCCTCAATTCGGACTTATCAATATGAACGGGAGAGTATATGACCCAATGCTCGGACAGTTTATTCAACCCGATAATAACATTCAATTCCCAAGCTATAGTCAAAATTACAACAGGTATAGTTATTGTCTCAACAATCCGGTTAATTTCACTGACCCATCGGGAGAGGACCTTGGTCCTGTACTCACGAGTATTCTTACTGGTGGTGGTTATAATATAAGTCATTCCGTAAGTCGAATTTACAATGCTTATCATAACTTTGGAAATGATGCCGGTAATGAAGTATTGTTTCAGACAATATTTTGGACTGGGTACTCGACAATTGCCGGTATGATGTTGGGACAAAGTTTGGATTTTCTTATCAGCTCTTTTGCGAATCCAGGTATAAGTTCGAAAGCAAATGATGTTGCATCAGCGATTTCACCAAATAACCCTCCTGGTGGTTATGTATCAACTGACCAAGGATTATTGTCAACCATTAATTTTGGTCCAGGAGCTTCCGTTTCTAACGCAGCATCTAATATTGCTCCAAGACTTGCCTTATCAACTGGAGGGAAAATTGGAGCTGCTGCAGGAGCGGTAATAGGTGCTTGGGCAGTCACAAAAAGTTGGAATGCACAATATATTGCAAGTTATCGTTCTTTTGCCTCACGAAGGGCTAAAGAGTATCAAGTAGCAGGAACACCATTTACTTGCGAAGATTTAGTTTTACAGATTTTAATTGATTTTGCTAGCCAAAATCAACTACCGGTTGTATTAAATATAAATGGTATAACTTATAACGCTGCTGATAGTCGTTGGGGGGGTGATATTAAGGAATTTAGAGATGAACTTTTTAACATTACAGCTTCATCCCATCTTCAGAATAGCGATAATACAGTTGGGATAGGATATGATGATTTACTTCCCGGAGATATGTTACTTCAAGTACTATATCCAAATGGAGTCAGCAATCATGCTCAAGAAGTAGTAGATGTAAATAAATATTTTATTGAAATAATTCAAGGAAATACTAAGAGTTCATATTTTGGATCAGGTAAACCATCTCAAAGTAATTATATAGGAACTCCTCTAAATAATTCCTATTTCAATAGGGCAAATGGCAATTTTTTTAGTGGTCGTACTAGAACATTAGAGAAATTTAATAAACTAAAACAATTTCAAGGTAAAAGATGGAATTTTGATAAATTTAATAAATGGAGATGATTATGAAAAATTTGAAATATTTTTATTGCTTTAAATATGTCCCTTTTATTACTTCTTTATTATATTTATTATTCTTTTTGTTTTTATATTACGGCTCTATAAGACAATTTGGGTGGTGTATTTCAAGTGATAATCCTAATTGGTTAAACTATTTTTATAATTATTGTTTAATTTATTCAATTGAATATCATTTTATTTTTTATTATTTACCTTTGTTTTTGTTTATCATTTTTGGATTATTGAGATTAATTAAAATAAAAATTTTTCTTTATTATATAACTTTAATTTTATTATTCATATATATATTACTTTGTAATTTTTTATGGGGTTATTGGAATCCATATTAATGATATTAACAAGAATCTAATTTTTTAAAGTTATAATGAAAAGATTGAGTAATGTAGAAAATTGATTACTTTTTTATGAAAATTTTAATTTTATGCTTTAAATAAATATTTTTGCTTGATAATCTCAAAAAAACTTGATAATGAAATAATAAAAAAAGTAAAAGATCAAAAATACAACTGGAGACATTGAATATCAAAATAAATGACATTGTCATCTAAACTGTCTGGATAAGGAAGTTGAATTAAATCTTAAATATAAAAATAAAGGCTTTGATTATGAAAATAAAAATGAAGATATCTTTCAAAATTCTAATAGCTTTAGGATTACTCATTAGCTTAAAGCTATTTGCATACCCTGCCGTAGTTTATAACTTCGACGAAGCAGGCAACCGCATTACAAGCAGGGTTGTCAATATGAAACAGTCGATAGAAACACCGCCCGAAGAGCAAAAGGTTGCAGGGTTCAGCATAAAGGTGTATCCGAATCCTACAGCCGACATTTTAAAAGTGGAGATAGAAGGCTTGCAAAAGGATTCCAGAGTAAAAATCGAGATGTTCGACCTCAAGGGCGCAAAGCTCTACTCAAACGAGACGAATAATAACCGGTACGACATCGACCTTTCGCAAAGGACAACCGGTGTCTATATTTTGAATATCTATATCGACGACAAGACGACTTACTGGAAGATAGTAATCTCACCTATACCATCTCTTTCAGCGATAGCATAGGAATATTGGTCTGCCTTCCATGCGATGAAAAGTTCTCATGGCTATTATAACTTTAAGTATCCATATCCCTTAATCCTACCAATCCTAATTCAGACATTTTCCACCTTTACCATCGCTTTCAGCGTTCGCATAAGAATTATTTGCCATCCTATCGATGAAGTCGATGGTATGGCTGTAAAAACAATGCTGCCCGGAGGATTTCACGGAAAATAATCCTTTCGTTAAGGAAATATTGGAATATGGGATAAGGATAATATAATAAAACAAGACATCCAATGTTTGGCAAACATTGGATGTCTAATTTATTGCATCATTATTTTATTTATTTACTACAAATTTCCTGATTATCATTTCACTTTCATTCTGCAACATAATCAAATAAATACCATTTGTTATTTTGCTAAGGTCAATTTGCTTTCTATATGTGTCTTCGGTCAGATTAATGTTTTCTTCATATATGGATTCTCCAAGCAAAGTCATTAATTTTAACTTCATTTTAGAAGGATTTATTGTATTATATTCAATATTCAGGACATTTCCAGTTGGAATCGGATATATTTTTAATTTATTCGCTGTAATTTGTGTTTCAACTACATCAGTTGTAAAATAATATGGGTCGGAAAATACCGAACAGCCGTTTAAATCCGTATATTTAACTTTGTAAAAGCCTGTTTTTTCTGACGTATAATATTGATAAACAGCATAAGTTATTAATGAATCCTTGTAATACCATTGATTACCCGTCGAATAATTCGATGCCAAATCAGTACCGCCACGCGTTATAATCGGTTTTTCCGGTAGTTTATTGATAATTATGCTTTGCGAAGTGGAATCTTTAAAACCACTTTGTAGTATTGTTTGAACCACTTTAATCGAACCTGTTCCTGCTAGACCCCAATTGACTATAATGGAATCTTTGGTATTCGAACCGCTAATGGAGCCTCCTGTCACCGTCCAAACATTAACAGCGCCAGACTTTTTAGTAGTTTTATAATTCTCAATATCATATTCGCAAGCCGGTGATTTACCTAATATTGTAGGCTTTAATGAATTTGTAATTGTAACGTGTTGAAAAGCAGAATCTACACAACCTGTTGCGGTAACAATCTGCAATAAATTAATTGTACCAACTCCAACGCTTCCCCATGTTACGGTTATTGAAGAATTTGTTGTAGAACCGTTGATAATGCCTCCGACTACCGACCAATTATTGGAAATACTGATATTATTTAATGTTTCATAAGTTTTCGTGCTATTTGGTAAGATAGTGAATTCCCCGGTTATTGTGGGTGTTGGTAGTTGATTTACTGTAACGGGGATTTCGATTGAGTCCGCACATCCTGTTGATGAAATAGTTTGAATTAACTTGACATTACCTATTCCGGCATTTCCCCATTTTATTACAACAGAATTTATTGTTGATGAGCCTAAAATTGCACCATTAGTGACTCTCCATCGATTAACTGTTCCCGCTTGAGTATCCGTCTTATATTGGGCAACACTTTTAGCACATAAAGAAGTATCTCCGGTAATTTTTGGAACTGGCAGGGGATTGATCATTACTTCAAAATTAGTGGAATCTTTGCAGCCTTCGTTACTTTTTTGAATTAGGATTACTGTCCCTGAACTGGCTGATGACCATAATATATTGACAAAAGTACCTGATGTCGAACCTTGAATTGTTCCTCCTATAACATTCCATGTACAAGAAGTAACTGTGGTTATTGTGTTAGATGTAAAAGAGGAAATACTATTCGCACAAACTTTTGTAAGTCCGGTTATAACAGGAACAGGCAAAGGACTGATTGTAATTTGCTTAGATGTAGAATCACGGCACCCGGTTAAATTATTTGATTGAATTAAATATATTGTGCCGCTGCGGGCATTATTCCATAGAATATTTACAAAAGTTGAAGATGCACTGCCCTGTATTGTTCCCTGTATTACCGACCATAGACAGGAAACTCCTACCGATGATGTAGCGCTATATAAACTTATATTACCGGTACACACAGATGTGCTTCCCGTTATATTCGGCTTTGGTAATGGATTTATTATTATGGCTGTTTTTATTGAATCCCTGCAATTATTATAAATATTGGTTTGAGTAAGGGTAATAGTGCCGCTTGGAGAACTTCCCCAAGTAACATTAATAAAATTTGAAGAAGTGGAACCGGTGATTGTACCGCTTGATACATACCATTGATTTAAAACATCAACAGGTGTAGAGCATGAGTAGATGTATGGATTCGTTTCGCAGACCGATGTCTGACCATTAATTGAAGGTGATGGCTTAGAAAGAATAGTAATATTACTTCCATTGTCCGAACCTGTAACAATTGGGGAGGAAGAAACAACTCGAATCCTATAACCCGAACCTATTGGTGTATTTGTTGGTATCGCTACAGAAATAGTCCCGGAGCTGGTTCCTACAACAGAACCAATCATCACAGGACTACCGAAACTGCCGGATGAATTTGATAATTGAACGGTGAAGGTATTGGATGAATTATATGTTCCAGTGATTGTAAATGGAATTACTAAATAATCTCCGGAACAAAAACTACTACCGCTTAAATTTCCGATATTGATGGATGATACATCCATAAGTCCTATTGTATGATTACCTCCGGACTTAATTTCAGACCATTTAGAACTATTGCCTATCCGAACAGGTGAGCTTTTACTTGTTGTTGTACCGTCGCCTAATTGTCCAATATTGTTCCAGCCAAAAGCCCACAAAGTACCATCATTTTTGATACTAAATGTACTATTAAAACCACATGAAACATTTGCCCAATTTGTACTACTTCCGATTTGAAAAGGGGAATGTTTTTCAGTTATCGTACCATCACCTAATTGTCCATTATTATTTAATCCCCAAGACCATATAGAGCCGTCACTTTTTTTGGCAATTGAGTGGTAGCTACCGCAGGAAACCAATACCCAATTTGTATCACTACCGATTTGTATTGGGGAATTTTTTTGTATAGTTGTTCCATCACCTAATTGACCTGAACCATTACTACCCCATGCCCATAATGTGCCATCGTTTTTAACACCAAGGGAAAAATCAAGTCCGCCGGAAACAGAGACCCAATTTGTATCGGCTTCGATTTGAACCGGGTAATTTATATCAATGGTTGTACCATCTCCTAGTTGTCCGAAACTATTTAATCCCCAAGCCCATAAAGAGCCATTACTCTTTATGGCAAGAGAATGGTCGCCACCGCAGGAAACTTTTACCCAATCAGTACTGCTTCCGATTTGCACTGGATTGGTTTTCGTTGTAGTAGTGCCATCTCCAAGCTGCCCATCGATATTTAATCCCCAAGCCCATAAAGTGCCATCGTTTTTAATTGCATGAGTATGTGCACTTCCACATGATATTGATAGCCAATTTGTTCCGGAACCGATTTGTACCGGGGAAATCTTGTTTGTTGTGCTGCCATCACCTAACTGTCCGTAGTCATTAATTCCCCATGCCCACAACGAACCGTCACTTTTAATAGCAATGGTAAATTCTTCACCGCAAGAGGATTTAATCCAATTTGTGGCAGCGCCGATTTGCGTTGGCGAGTATTTTACATCTGTTGTACCGTCGCCCAACTGTCCATAGTTATTAGCGCCCCATCCAAACAAAGCATAATTATTTTGCGAAAAAGCAAAGAAAGGGATTAGACATAATATTATAAGAAATGAAAAGAAAGTTGTCAAGATTTTCATAAGATACTCCTGATGATATGAATTAGTATTAAGATTCCTTTATTTTAAATTAATATTGTCTGAACCACTGATTAATCTGATTAAATGATTTCATTGATTATTAAATATACTTTATCTGAGTAATCCATAAATCAGTTTAATCAGTGGTTCAGACGATTTGCTACAATTCAAATTATAATGCTATTTTAGAAATGTAGTTATTAATCTTTCTTACATTTCTAATGATAATTTTTTTATCAGTATCCTTCTTTAATTGCTCAAGCAAATCTTCGAGCATAAACTCAATTCTGGTTTTCTCCCTTGCAAGTGCATAATAAGCCCTGAACTCAGGATTTTGCATCTGCTGTTCCAGATATTCATCATGTTTAGTTTTTCTGTTCATTTCTTTTATTATTTATATAAAACTTTTTGAATTTTATTGCCTTTTCTAATTCACTTCTGGGTGTTTCTTCTGTTTTTTTAAAAATCCATTTGTAAATATAACCATTTTTTCTCTTTGAAAAAAGTATAATGACCTTGGTATTCTATTTGAATGCCGTACTCTTAATTCAAATATACCCTCTTTCAAAAATTTTGATAATTTATTTGATAAATTAATATTATTACTTAGTCTATCTTTCAGTTCCTCTATAGCTGAGATAATTTCTGCTCGTTCCTGAAGGGTCAAAGAATCTAAAAATTCCTTAAAAGGAATCTTCCCACTCTCAAGTTGATAATAATCTATATCAAAATATTCTACATTAACATAAAATCTAATTTAAGGTTAATAAAAAATATACAAAACATTCAAACAAATTCAAAGTATCTTTTTCTTTCAACCATGCAATCCTTAAATTCGTTTAATCAGTGGTTCTGATGACTTTTTAACTTCTCATCTCAAGTTGTATTTTTATCTCAAATCGCTGATTGTAAGCCACTTGTTTTAACTTCTTAAAGATATTTTAATTGAATTAATTTTAATAGCATAAATTTAACCAAGATTTTTTAATAATCCAAATGAAAATTGTCTGAACCACTGATTAATCTGATTAAATGATTTCATTGATTAGAAAAAAACTAATCTGTGTAATCCTTTAATCCGTATAATCTGTGATTCGGACACCTAATCCACTTTTGCAGAAGTGTATTTTTTTCGTAAATTGCTTAGTTATGGTATATTAGTAAGGATAATTTTGAAAACGAGAAAAAAGAAGAAGCAAATTTAAATTTCAATAAAAAAAAATAATGATTTATATTAAATTAGGAGAATAATGAACCCAGAAAACCCTGCACAGAAAAGCGGCTTCAGAAGCCTGCCGAAAACTTATTGGATTGCAATTATTTTTGAATTTTTCGAACGAGGCTCATACTACGGTATGATGAGCATCCTTTCGGTTTACCTTACAGACCAATTGAATTTTTCAAAGGAAGGAGTTGGTGTAATTAAAGGTACAATCCAACCACTTCTCTACTTCTTACCGATAATCAGCGGAGCCGTTGCTGATAAGCTCGGTTATAGAAAAATGCTTATGGTGGCATTTACACTGCTTTCAGGTGGATATTTCCTTACTTTCGGTTCCGATTCTTATGTTACTGTATTCCTTGCACTTGTTGTAATGGGAATTGGTGCAGGGTCATTCAAGCCTGTCATTTCAGGTACTATTGCAAAGTTGACAGATGAAAAGACGAATACCCTGGGTTTTGGAATTTTTTACTGGTCGATTAATCTGGGTGCTTTTCTTTTCCCAATGTTTTTAGTACCTTATTTAAAGTCCTTTTCCTGGAGCTATGTTATTCTTGCATCTTCTATAACAACCGGATTAATGCTGCTCCCAACGATATTCCTTTATAAGGAACCGCCGAGAGCAGAAATTAAAAAAGAGCCACTGCTCGTTATCATCAAGGATGTTTTCTCGAAAATGCTCATGGTTATTAAAGATTGGCGTTATATTTTATTTATTTTTATTTATTCCGGCTTTTGGATTCTTTATTTCCAGATGTTCGATTCGGTGCTATGGTACGTAAATTTATTCGTTGACCCATCAGCGCTCGAAAATTTTGTATTTAATACAACCGGAATTACCTGGCGTTTCGGTGTTGAGCACGTTACAGTAATTAATGCATTAACGATAATTCTGCTGCAACTTGTCGTATCCTCAATCGTAAGCAAAACAAAACCGCTACCGACAATAATAACAGGTATTACCTTGGGTAGCATTGGTATGGGGATTTTGGCAATAAATACTAATATCTGGATTTTCATTATTGGAATAACTATTTTTTCAATAGGTGAAATGACCGCACATCCGAAGTATTTATCATATCTTGCACTAATAGCTCCGCCTGACAAAAAGGCGACATATACAGGCTTCGGATTTTTATATGGCTTCTTTGGTTCTTTTGTAGGGGGTTATTTGGGAGCATTTCTGTATGTTAGGTTTGTAGATAATCCTATGATTGAATTCATACGGGAAACATTAATTGTCAAATCATCCAATATTGTACTTGCCCATAACGTCAAAATAGGTGAAGCGCTTCAGGCTGCATATAAAATCGGGTTAACTAAAGCCGAAGTTGCTTTACATGCAAATACATCCGAACTATGGCTGATATTTAGCGGTATAGGAGTTTTGACAATAATCGGATTATTGCTATATCAAAAATTAATTGCTGCGCCCGGGATAAGGGAGAATCGGAAATAGATGAATTAAAACGAACCAAGAGAAACCCCCTAACCCCCTTTAAAAAAGGGGGAAATTCTATCCCCCTTTTTTAAAGGGGGTTAGGGGGTTTCTCTTGGTTAAAAGGATGTGAGTATATAACAATCAATAATTTAATAATGTCGGGATTGAGAATTATTAAAATAAATATTAAATCAAAAATAAACAAAATACTTGGTATTATCTACGAGGCATTATACTTTATTATTTTCGGTATTTTGGGTATTGCCCTGATAGCATCTGCATCGATGATGGTGCTTTCGAAAACAGAAAAATTTATGGGCTGGTCGAGGGAATTTATTCTTTCGAAAGTTAATGAAAATTTACTTGGCGAGCTGAAGTTTTCGGATTTTAAAATCGGTATGAAGGATGGCTTCCAATTTTCGGATGTCGTTCTGACGGCAGCAGGGGATACGGTGCTTTATGCAAAGAGGATTACTCTCGATGCAGAATATTTCCCATTATTGGATAGCAAAGCAATTATTAACAAAGTATCGGCAGAAAACCTGCGATTCAAATTATTACGCTCTGCTAAGGATAGTATCTGGAATGTTGAAAAAATTGCCAAACCTAAAGATGATACGGCAAAGCCTGAAATGCCTGATTGGTTGATTAGTATCGTTAAAGGGAATATAACAAACGGCGCTGTTTTTGTTATAGACTCAACTATTAATCCCTGGCAAAAATTTGCACCGGAACGATTATTATTAGAAAATTTCAATTTAAATTTTACATCGAAAGTTTTCTTAAAGGAATTGAAGTTTGCAACAGAGATACGTTCCATGTCATTCTTTGAGCGACATTCGGGCATCCGGCTATTGGATGGAGCATTAGCCCTCGATTTGGACCAAAAGCATTTTAACATAAAAAAAGTATATCTGAAGACAGATGCCAGCACTATTTCAGCAAATTTACTTGTCGATTCAATCAATATTTTCGATGAAAAAATGCCTGAAAACTTCCATAAAGCTGAAATCTCCTGCTCTGTTGACAGAAGCGAGATTAGCCCTTCTGATTTGGAAAAGTTTACCGACTTACCTGTTCAGCTTAAAGGTTTATTCAAGGTAAAGTTTGAAGCCAAGGGTAAACCGGATAATATAAAAATATTACAATTAAAACTTTCGGCATATAATTCCGAATTCAATATATCATGCTATATTAAAAATGCCCTTCATCCGGAAAAAATTCAATATAATATTGAATGCAATAAATCAAAACTTATTAAAAAGGATTTGATTGAGATTCTTCCTCAGCTCAAAAGCGATGAACTGCCCGAATTCGGGGAATTGTTAATTAAAAAAATGTCCGTAACCGGTAGTGTGGATTCAGCTTCTTTTTCAACTAACCTCGAAAGTGAATTGGGTAAGGTTGATGGAGTTTTTAACTTTGGATTTAATGGGGACAATCCTAATTATTCCGGAAATTTTGTTATTGAAAAATTTATTCCCGAAAAAATTATTAAAATACCTCAATTATCGGGTTTTGTCAATCTGAAAGCCGAGTTCAGGGGTTCCGGGTTCGACTATAAGAATATGAATGCGAGCATTGCACTTATTGCTTACGATTCGAAAATATCGAATGTTGACTTTAAATCAGCTAACATTAAAGCCAGGATTGAAAGCAATGCAGATATAATACTTGATTCGCTCGATATATTATTCACAAACGAACATGAGTCTGAAAGCAATAATTCCGATGAAAAATCAAGATTATTAGCCAATGGGAGACTGTCAATAGGAGATATGAATAATCCTGTTTATAATCTCAATGCGTCTTATTCAGCACTTGATTTAAAGAAAATCTCCGGGACAAGTACTGCTCCCAACTATCTATCCGGTACTACAAAAATAAAAGGTTCCGGATTTATATTAGACAGTATCCGGCTTGATTTCTCGTCTCGCATCAATTCATGTGTGTTAGGCGACCGTTCCATGATGCCATTCGGAATTGAAGTTAAAGTCCAACGCGGTACCGGTATGACAAGGAGCCTGTTGCTAAACTCAGATTTTGTCAATGCTTCACTGGTTGGAAATTTCTCTTTCGACGGATTGATTTCACTATTAAATTCACAAGCCAGGAATTTAACGGATTTCATTCGAAAGAGATTAAAACCGGTAAATCAGGAAACCGATGACGGAAGTGATACAACTGAGATTGCTCAATCGAATCCGGCATTAGCATTCGAAAATTGTGATGCTAATGTAAATGTTGAAATTCGGGATGTATCTGTTTTGGGCGCTTTTCTTGACAATATCACAATTAATAATAAAACCAGGTTGTCGGCAAAAATTATTTCCGGTGCAAACGAAAGCAGACTTACAATTGATTCAATGATAGTGGATGAATTAAATATCAAAACTAAGGATTTGAAACTCATCTCTGAACCCATCAAATTAAGTGGCGGATATAAAATTATTATTAAAGATTCTATTGCTAAGCCGGAGAATATCAATTTCAATTTGCAATCCCGCGGTAAAATTTTAATTAACGATTTGTCGTTATCGGCTATCTCTACAAAATTTAATTTATCCGGTAATACCGCTAATCTGCTGATTGATTCCAAAATCAATAATATTATCGGTGTCTATACGGATGGAATAATAGACTTTGCCCAGGACAGCGTTACTCTTTTGCTTGATTCGACTAAAGTAACTTACAATAAGACTTATGAATGGCATTCCAAAAGAAATTCAAATAAAATAAGTTACGGAAGAAACGGGCTTGCAATTTACTCGCTTGCTTTTATGCGGAATCATTCGGAAAGCATTGCTGTTAGCGGCAGGCTGAAAAACAACGAAGCTCAAAATTTTAATCTGTGTTTAAATAATTTCAATCTGAAAACTATACTTCCATTCATTCCCGAAGGTCAGAAGTCATTATTTGAATCACTGAAAGGTAATATTGATTCCGTAAATATTTCCGTTAACGGTCATTTGGATTCTCCTGACATTATTACATCTTTTAAAGGCTCGAATATCGGTTATAACGGGGTTGATTTAGGCTCGCTCAATGCGCAGATTTTACATAATAATACCCGGATTACAGGAAATATCAAGTTAAGTAATACCAAACGTCCTGATTTGCTTCAGGTAGCTATTGCATCATTCCCATTAGATTTATCTGCTAAACCTCAGGGTGAACGCATTCACAAACGTTGTCCTATAGATGTACATTTGTCAACAAAGAATTTACCGCTCGAAATTGCTTCGCCATTCGCAGTCGCTGTTAAGAATTTAAAAGGAACAGCCGATGCAGATTTATTCTTGCTTTGTTCATCGCTCGAGCAACCGGACTATCACGGGAAAATCAATTTCTATAAGACATCATTTATTTTAGAACCAACTAATCTCGCTTATTCTGCCGAAGGAGAAGTAAATATTGTAAAGGATAAAATTCTTCTGAATAATATTAAGTTCGAGAACTCGGGCGGCTCTTCCCGTAAGGGTAAAGGAAAGGTAAGCGGCAAAATTACATTTACAGATTTAGCCCTCGATAATATTGATATTGAAGTAACTGCTGATAAGTTGCTCGTACTGAGCGATGAGAGTATTAAAACCATGCCAACGCTCTATGGAGAATTTATTGTATCCACTGGCGAGAATCCTTTACACTTATACGGTTCGCCAACAGAACCTAATTTGGAAGGCGATATAAATATTATTACTGCACACCTGAACATGCCGCAGTTGGGGGGGAGTCAGCAAATCCGGACAAATATGCTCTATCGGAAAAAAGGTGAACCTCTAATTATAAAATCCGAAAAAGGTTCAGGTGATAGTTTAACAGTATCTTCCGGTACAATAACTCAACCGAAAAATATAAAACATCAATCGCAGTCGAAGAATATCGGCGAACTTTTGAATATTGATTTGAATATTAAATTCATAGGGCAATTCTTTATTAATATTGATTTGGGAACATTATCCCAGTTTAATGCCGAAATTGCAACTAAAGATAAAACTTCCCCTGTGCGTTTTTCCAAAGAGCGTACGAATCCTGCTGCGTATCTTACGGGTAATGAACTTGTCGTTGTTAAAGGTTCGACGATAAAAATAGGCAAAACCCTTTATCCAAGCGGCAATATCTTTTTCCCTACAGGACAAATTGACAATCCGGGTTTGAATTTAACTGCCGAATATTCCGGACAAATTCAGCAAAAAAGCTTAACAAAGAACTTTACTGTTTTGGTTTATATAACGGGAACTAAGGATAAGCCCAATCTTAAATTTTCCTATATATTGGATAATAGGGAGGTTGAAGGTGACTCAACTCAAATAACACAGGATGCATTATTTCTCCTGCTTTTCAATAAAATGAAAGCGGATTTCTTCGAAAGCGGCTCCGGTGAGAACCTGATGAGTAATGTCGGTTCGAGTTTGCAGAGTTCCGGAATGAATGTCTTGTCATCATTTGCGTCTAAATATCTGACGGATGTTCTGGGTAATTCATATTTTATTAAAAATGCCGAAATCAGCTTCCAGGGCACCGATGCCAAATTAAAATTAGATGGACAGCTTGTCGGTGATTTACGATGGAAGGCAAGCGGCAACATTGCGGATTTAGCTAATAATAACGAATTTTCAATCGAGGTGCCGTTGGATGTATTTCTATTCCAGGTAACGCATACGACTAATCAAACCCAGACAGCAACAATTGGCAAAAAGGATTGGGAAGTGAAGATAAAAACCGGGTTTTCATGGTGAGGTTAGTTGAAAGTTCTTAAAGTTTGTAAAGTTGAGTCCACTCTAAAAAGCATTTTTAGTGATAATTACATTCCAAAATCGGAATTTTGGAATGAGAAATATCAAGAACTTGCTAATTCCAAAGTTGTACTTTGGAATTAAATTTTTGGTTTTTAGATAGGACTCAATGTTCGTAAAGGGGAAAAGGGAAGAGGAAAAGGGAAAAGTATGAAGAAGTACTTTCCGAAAGTTTCCCTAATTTCGGAAAGTTTTTACCATCATCAGAAAGTCTAGAGAAAAATGAAAAAATATAAAACAATACCATTCTACGTAATAATTTGTATTATTATGTTACAACCATCTCTTGCCTTTTGTTCCGATACAACAATCACCAAGCCTGTAATAGTTGGTAGCTTCACTTGGGAACAATGGAAGGAAGCCGCTCTCTGGAAGGATTATTCAGCTTCGGATTACAAGATTGATTCGTTATCAATAAGCAATTTGAAAGAAAAAATCAAATCGAAAAATCCGGAATTTATCATGTTTTCCGGCTCCTGGTGCGGCGATTCGGAATCTGAAGTCCCGAAATTCTATAAATTAATGATGATTTGCAGTTATAGCATTGAAAAAATAATACTAATTGGACTCGACCGGAATAAAGCCGAATCCGGAGGTTCACATATTCAATACAACATCACTAATGTTCCTACTTTAATCGTCATTGTTAATGGTAAAGAAGTTGGAAGAATAACAGAATTCCCCACGAAAAGCTGGGAAGAAGATATATTAAAGATATTGAGTGATAAATAAAATTGTATATAACCTTATTGTACATTGAAACTGTATTAGAATCCAAGAAGAATGTCATTCTGAACGAAGTGAAGAATCTTCTACAACCTAAGATGGATGTCTTTGAGGTAAAGAATGAATCATGATTATTCAAGAAAAGCATCAATTCTAATTCTTATAGAAAGGATTAAATAATTTTGGAAAATCAAAAAAAACTTTTCAGATTTTGCAAGAAGATTCTTCACTGCGTTCAGAATGACATTCTTCTTTCTTTTAACACCAATTCGATTTCCTGAATGAATTAGAATATTAATATTTTTTTAAGACTAATTTTTTGAAATAAATACTTAGGAACAATATGACACTTCAATCAACAATCAAGCTGAACAACGGTATCGAAATTCCGGCACTTGGGTTGGGAACCTACCTCACAAATCCCGGCAAGGAAGCTCGCTATTCTGTCCTGACAGCATTGGAATTAGGCTATCGCCATATAGATACTGCCGCATTTTATGCTAACGAAGAGGACATCGGCGCTGCAGTTCGCGAAAGCGGAGTTCCACGTAATGAAATTTTTGTGACAACTAAATTATGGAACTCCGACCACGGCACCGATAAAGCCAGAAAGGCTTTCGATACCAGTATGAAGAAACTTAAGTTGGATTATATCGACTTGTACTTAATCCATTGGCCCCTCGAGGATAAGCGACGCGAGACCTGGCTGGCTCTCGAAAAGATTTACGAATCCGGCGCCTGCCGCTCGATTGGAGTAAGCAATTACACGATTCGCCATATCGAAGAATTGTTAGAATATTCATCAGTTGTACCAGTTGCTAATCAGGTGGAGTTCCATGCTTATCTTTATCAGAAAGAACTGCTTGATTATTGCAAATCCAAAGGTATCGTTCTCGAAGCCTATACTCCGCTTGTACGAGGGAAGAAATTCGGCGACCCAAAGTTGAAATCATTTGCACAGAAGTATGGTAAAACTCCTGCCCAAATGCTGATTCGCTGGACACTTCAATTGGGAATTGTTACTCTGCCTAAATCGGTTCATCGTGAAAGGATAGCAGAAAATGCTGAAGTATTCGATTTCGATATTTCCCCTGAAGATATGGCTGAGATGAACCGGCTGCACTGCGATTACAGGGTTTGCTGGGACCCGTCGAATATAAAATAATGGTCAATTGTTAATGGTTAATTGTCAATGATAAATGAATAAATGATTTGGTAGGGAGCGATAATTTCCGTAATTTTGCGGCGCTCCCTTAGCTCAGCTGGCCAGAGCAATTGACTCTTAATCAATGGGCCGAGGGTTCGAGTCCCTCAGGGAGCACAAAATTTTTTGTATCTAATATATATATCAGATAATTACATCTTTTTAAATATAATTTGTGCTGGATCTGTACTTAATAGAGTAAAATGAATTATTATTATTTTTTCCTCACAACACGAAAACCATACGCTTCAAATAGAAAAGTATCCCAGGCAATAAAGCGGAATGACGAACGACATAGAAAAGGGTTATCGCCCTTATCCCCTCCTCTTAAAACATGGTCTGGCATGTTAGGACCCTCTTTGTATGGAACAAATGTATCAGGACCTTTTGGGTCTGTAACAAGTGAATCCGTATAGTTTGTTCCACTGACCCAATCCCAACAATACTCCAAAACATTACCTAACATATCGTATAACCCAAAAGCATTCGGTTCTTTTTGTCCAACTTCATGAATTTTTGACCCGGAATTTCCACAATACCAGGCAATACGGTCTAAGTTTGTATCAATCGGAGTGCATTTGGACCAAGTCGCTATACCTAAATTTCCATTATATATGTCCGTTTCAGTTCCTGCCTTGCAGGCATATTCCCATTCGGCTTCAGTCGGCAGACGGTAGCCGTTCGCATTCCAGTCGCAAACAGTACTCGTTCCACTTCCGCTGTAGCATGGCTGGAAACCTTCTTTCTCTGAGAGTTTATTGCAATAATCAATTGCACCATACCAAGATAGGTTTACCGGTAAATTACCTCCCTTAGTCCAACTTGGATTTTTTCCCGTAATTCCTTCATATTGATTCTGAGTGATTTCATACATGCTCATGTAAAAGTCTTTACTTATTGTTACATTATGAACGATATATTCATTTTGGGTCCAATTAGAATAACCTGAATAATTTCCGGTGTTGCCCATTTTAAAAGTTCCTGCAGGAATTAGAACCATTACAACATTTGTTGGGTCTTCTTCTCTATTAACAATAAAATCAACCTCATTGCTTTTAATTCCATTAACCGTTACATAAACTTTCCCGCTTTTTGCACCTACAGGTACTTTTACCATAATTTGATAATACCCCCAACTTATATATTGTGTTGCTGTTGCACTATTGAAGGTTACGAAACCTGAACCTTGCTTTGTTCCAAATCCTGAACCGGTAAGGGTTATAATATCATTTATATATGCGGTTGGTAGATTAATTTTAATAATAACAGGTAAATCATAAGCTAAAACTAAATCAAATTCATTACTTTTTTTCTCATTAACATTAACTGATACCTTACAGGTTTTAGCTCCAATTGGCACTTGTACTTTTAATTGTGTTTCGCTCCAGCTTATGTATTGACTTGCTTTTAAACTATCAAACGAAACAAAGCTTGAACCTTGCAATGAACCAAATCCCGTACCGTTAATTGTTATTATATTACCAATAGAAGCAGACGTAGGTGAAATTCTTGAAATTATTGGGGCTTTTGATTCATTACCCATAATACAACGAACAGAAAAACCATATTTTTTATATGCCTTACCCCTTTGGATATATGGACTGCCATAACTCAAGCTCCTATATGACGCATTTGAATCATTCCTTTCCCTTGAAGTCCACCAATAACTAAAATAGCTAATCCCATAGTTGTAAAATATCCCATCACTTTGACGACAGCCCCCCGGCAGTGCGGTAAATCCGCTTTCATTCGTTGAAGATTCATCCGTTAGCCAATGAGTTTTACCTACTTCTTTAAGTTTGCTTCCAACATATTCACCACGCCAACCATCAACATCAGCACCATCACGTTGCAAACCTAAATATATTTCCAATGTTTTCCACTCAGCATCGCTTGCCACATGCCAACCAGCAGGTGCTAATCCTCTTGAGTCATTAACACAGTACCAGTTGTATAATTTTCCATAAATTATTCCATTTGCCGGATTATTGTTATAATAGCACCAGGCTCCTGTTGTTAATTTTGACCATAGAGTATCATTCGTAACTTCCGGAATTGGATTTTCGTTTCGATAATAATCTAAATTAAGATTATTCAACATCCAAACCTGCGAGCCGATTGACAGAGGTTGATAAACATCAATATAAAAATAAATGCTATCTACTTCCGATAATTTATAACTTTTCGGATAACCATATACGTAAACATTTAATAATTTATTACCTTGGCTATCTTTCTCAAATTGAATTTTACTGATTACTTCTGTGGGATAATAAGCAACCTGAATAGCCTGATAAAAAATCTTCATTACGTAATTACTGTTGGATTTGATAAGATTGATGCTGTCTATATCATTGATATTGTATACTTTGTAGCTACCATCATCCATATAGAACTTGACGACAGGCTCCTGGGCAAATAATGAAAATGAAGAACATATCATAATCAATAAAATGATTAGCTTTTTCATAACTTATCTTATAATATTTTAAAGATATTTTATAAACGATTTGTGTTACTTTTCATTTTACAATATTTTCTGATGGCATTGTTTTTTAAATATCAATTCCCTCTATCTTGAAATATCGAAACAATGCTTTTTAAAGGATTTCAATACAAATATCTATTCAAATATCTATTTTCAAAATATGAATTAACATTTTACTTTACAAACTTTATGAACTTTCAACTTTATAAACTTTATAACTAACTAAAAAGAATTGCAAAATCAAAATAAATTTCATAATTTTGTATTCTGTATATGGCGGGCTTAGCTCAGTCGGTAGAGTACCAGATTGTGGCTCTGGGTGTCGCGGGTTCAAATCCCGTAGCTCGCCCTAAATTTTTAAAATGTTCCTCTTTGTAGTTTCTCAGATTTCTCTTGAATTCTTACTTCTTTGTGCCCTTTGTGATTTTCCTTTGTGTCCTCTGTGGTAAAATATTCTTCTAATTTGAACGAGGTAATTTTACCACAAAGGGCACAAAGTGGACGACACAAAGGGCACAAAGTTAGTTTCAAAGAATTATATTTTTACCGACCAAAAGAATTTATTCCTTTATAATCTTGAAAACCTGAGTATTTTCAGGATATTTCAATTTCAAAAAATAAACACCGGTGGTGAGATTTGAAACGTCAATAATATGATTTGATGCTTGCTGAATTTTGTCTTCGGAGAACAGAAATTCACCGAGTGTGTTGAGAATACTGATTTCTAATATTCTGCTTTGTTGATAATTGATTTCAAGAAAATCTCTGACAGGATTCGGATATACATTTACGGAAATATTCCTTTCAGTTTCATTGATTCCGTTAATAACAACATTAATATTGTTAGATGTATCGGAACTGCATCCCGAAAGTGTAACAATTACGAAATAATTACCATTCGATGTAGCAGTGTAACTTTGATTTGTCGCTCCTTTGATTAAACCATTTTGATTATACCATTGATTGCCCGAAGCTGCGTTTGAATAAAGTACATTGTTATTCTGAGAAATGTACGGTGTTTCAGGCTTTGGATTTACTGTAACCGGGATTGAAGAAGCTGCGCCTTCACCTAATGAGTTGCTTCCTTTAACCGAAATAATTCCCGATACAGCAGATGTATTATAATTTACCGTAATACTGTTTGAAGAACTTGTGCCGGTTGCTCCATTTGGCAAAGTCCATGAGTAGGAAGTTGCATTTGCTATTGCCGGTATCGAATAAATAACGGAGTTTTGACCCTGGCAAACGAGTGTAGAACCTGATATATTCCCTCCACAGGTAGGTAAATTATCTTTCAGGATTTTATAGAGCAAAAATGTAACTCCATCGATTCCCGAAGGAAAAGCATTGGAGAGTCCGCACACAACGGCGCCGGAACATGAATCATAAATAACTTTGCTTTTATAACCCCAGGTAGAGCCGGCATGTCCCCAATAATTAATGCCAAGTGTTTTTTCCCTCATTATACCTAATCCATAGTTTCCGGGGCTTTCGAATTTTGTCATTTCTGAAATTGAGTTTGTATTGAGAATCTTGCCACTCATCAGTAAATTGTACCACTGCACCATTTCGGTCGGTGTCGAGAAAATTGAACCGGCGCATCCACCGGCAGTATTCAAACCTACCCTCGATGTGTCATGATAATCAATCCCATTGAACCAGCGGTGAGCTGTTTCACCCAAAATTGATTCTTTAATATCAAAGAAAGTACTGTCCAGGTTCAATTGGGTAAGAATGCTGTCGCGAATAAGTCTTGAGATATGGAATCCGGTTGCTTTTTCTGCTATCATACCGGCTAAAACGTAATTTATATTAGAATAATAATAACCAACGCCCGGAGCATACCTTGGAACTTTTTGCCAGCTAAGTACTTCTTCGGGAGTAAAAATCCGGGTTGGATTATTCATTATTGTATCCATATAAGGAGAAATGAAAATGGGGTCAGTAATTCCACTGGTGTGATTAAGAAGCTGCCTTATCGTAATATTCGGACTTATATTCGGATATTCGGGGAGCCATTTCTTAAGTGAATCACTAAGCTTGAGAATATTATTTTCCGCCAGTTTTAAAATTACGGTAGAAACGAATAATTTTGAATTGCTTGCTATACCGAATTTCATATCTGAAGTTACCGGTTTTCCCGAATACGACACACCACTTGTTCCCGTCCAGATTCCCTGTCCCGGATAATATACACTTGCAGACATTCCTTTAATGTTTGTTATAATTGATACATAATGGTCTAAAGTATCCTGAAGCATTTTTGATAATATTGGGTTGAAAGCATTGGAATTTTGAAAGGAAGAAAAAAGAAAAATAAGAAGTATTAAATGTAGTTTGAAAAAAGATTTCATAAAATGATTCCTTGATATATTGATTTAACCTGTTATTTATTCAATTTTACTTATCGTTCTTAATTCAACATTATTACTACGTTATAAGTAATGAATAACAAATTAGTCTGGTATTTGTTACAATAGAATTTTTTTTTAAGTGAAGTTCTGAATAATGATGTGTTTCAAATAATATCCTTTCCTATTTGGGATAGAACAAACAAGGATGTTTATTCTACCCTTAAGTAGGTCAAACATCCCTGTTTGACTATATGTTGCATTTCATTTTTGATATGTTTGACTTTTGTTGCATTTCATTTAAGATATGTTTGACTATTTGTTGCATTTCATTTTTGATATGTTTGACTATTTGTTGCATTTCAATTAAGATATGATAAAGTTCATTTATAGGGTAGAATCTGACTGGCTAATTATTTTTGGATTTTGAATCAAGTTGCCAATGACAAAATTTTCTACCTTTTATTTTGAACAATTTATTGAAACAAAAATATATGCAACAATTAACACTTAGAGAAATCCCCCCTACCCCTTTTTCAAAGGGGGATAAGAAAAATATTCTTCAATCCCCCTTTGAAAAAGGGGGGTAGGGGGGATTTCTCTTGAATTTGTCATTTTTTATTTTTATTATGCCGAAATTTTGGAGTACAGAATAACAATTTCAAAATAAATGTGATTTATTAAGATAATCTAAAAATCATTCTTGCGGAATAGCCAGCCGGCTAATGTCAATGGCGCTAAAAGCCATACAAGAAGCATTGCAAACGACATTACCATACCCATTACATCGCCGAAAAAGCGCTCGAATACAGCACCCGTATAACCCATTAAAGCTGCCGCATCCAATTTCAACATTACTAACAACCGTGCCAAATCGATTGGATTCAGGAAGCTAAGTATAATTAACGGCGCTTCCAATGGATAATCCTGAAATGCCGATATACCCAATAAGAGTAAACCATCAAATAGGAATGCAAAGAAAAACCATATTAAAAACGCAGCGCCTAATCCTTTTGCTTTATCCACTATACTGGTAGATATGCAGAATGCAACCGCTGTGAACATGAAAATAAGGAGAATACCACTTGAAAGCATGATTAGGATTACCGGAATGCTTTCAGATACATTGATTAATAAAGGCAAACCTGCGCCAACAAGGAATACCAATGATAACGGAACAGCCATACCGAAATATAATCCGAAGAATAGCTGGCTGCGTCTGATTGGCTGGGATAGTAATAGTTCGATAAATTCACGAGAATAATAGATATAAAGTGAACCGAAAACGAGGCTCAGCAATGGATTTATAAGAAGGATTATGCTTAGTACGGAAATAATTACTTTGGAGCTGTCTCCGCTGAATTCATACAATGCTTCTACAGAAAACAGGAGGAATATTCCGTAAAGAATCACCCAGCGGCTGCGGAATACGTCTTTAAATTCAAATTCTATTATTTTTAGTGTTGTGTTCATATATTATTATGTTCAAAAAGAGTAAATTTTTACATTGAGAAATCCCCCCTACCCCCCGGTTATAGAAGTAGAACATTGAAGTAGAAGTAGAAATAAATCCCCCTTTGAAAAAGGGGGGTAGGGGGGATTTCTTCTAAAATTATCATTTCCAATTTTCAATTATTCCCATTTCCATTTTTATTTGTCAGTAATTTTGAAATAAGCTGCTCTAAATTATCGTAATTCGAATTATCAATCAAGGCATCCAGCTTATCTTTTAAAATAATTTTCCCGTCGATAATATATGCAAAATTCTCGGCAAAACCTGAAATTTCACCTAATAAGTGGGTTATATAAATTATCGTTTTGCCGGATTCTTTTTCGAGTGCCAACAGGTTCTTAAGTTTGCCGGATGAAACCGGGTCGAGTCCTGCCGTTGGTTCGTCTAAAATGTAAATTTCAGGTTGGTACATAAATGCCATTACCAATCCTACCTTCTGGCGTGTACCGCCTGATAGATTCCTCATAAATTGTGATGTAAAAGGCTGCAAACCGAAGGTATCCAACAATTCCTCATCATTTGCTTGGGTAGAGCTATTGCGGATTTTCTTCACCATTGAAATTACATCCGTTACCCTGAGATTTTCCGGGTACCGTGCAATTTGAGGCATGTATCCGATTCTGCTTCGATATTCCGATTGCCGCAAAGCGCTTTTCCCTTCAATCTTAATATCACCGGAATCAATATTTACTAATCCGAGAATTGATTTAATTAATGTAGTTTTTCCCGAACCGTTAGGACCTGCAATTGCTGTTACCGCGCCTTTCGGAAAGTAGAGATTTATATCATCCAAAGCTTTGGTTTTGCCGTAGCTTTTGGAAACCGATTCAAGTTCTATCATTTGTTCATCCTCATTGATGGCGCTGTGTCGATGTAATATTTTGGCGTTACGGATGGAAATATTTGTTCCGCAATATCGAGAGCCTCGACGAATAAGCTATGAAGCAGCAGCACCGAATATTGAAATTTCTCTGCTAAAAATGAAAACAGTGTTACCGGGCAATATGGAATATCACCGGCTCCGTCCTTATTTATATCGTAACCCTTATAACGGCTCCAATAATTACCTAAGAATATATTTTTGCCGTAACCGCTCGTAGCTGCAGCATCAAAAGTATTACCGATAAAATTATTTTTTATAAAAGTATTATCAGTGCAATTAGCAAGGATTTTCAAAGCCCAGCCGTTTTTTTCAAAGGTATTATGTTCCAATTTAACTCTGTTGATTCCTTCGGAAAAAACAGCAATCGTATTTTTAGTAAAGGTATTCCTTTCAATTCTGCTATCCTTAATATCCTTCAGGAGAAGCCCAAATGATGCGGTGCCCCAGTTGTGAACGAATTTATTCCCCGTCATATCTATATATCTCGTGTACATAACTGCAACCCCGGCTCCATTTTCTATAAATGAATTATTAATATAATGGCAACTGTCCGAAAACATAAAATGCAATCCATACCTGATGTTATGCATACTTTCATTTCCTTCTATGCGGCTTCCACGAACGAATTCGAAATAGATGCCGTCCCTATGACCTTGTACTTTATTGTTGCGGATATGTATATTATTGCAATGCCAGAGATGAATACCATTCCCGTTTATGCTTTCGCGCTTACCGGTGGAACTCAATTTATTTCCTGAAATGATGCAATTATTGGTATTGGCGAGGTAAATACCGAAAAAGCAATTATTTATCTTGTTGTTTTTAACAATGCAATCCGTTGACTTAATAAATTTTATCGCAGCGTTATCGGATGTATGATTATATGGGACATTCTTTAATAATAAACCATTAAATTCAACTCCGGATGCGGTAATCGAAAATAAATTACCCTTGCATGATGAAGCGTCAATCTCCGGATAATCAACACCAATTATTGATAATCTCTTATCGATTTTTATGCCGGAAGATGTATAATTCCCTTTTGCAATAAGCAAGGTATCGCCTGCTTTAGCAAGAGCAACAGCCTTTGCAATGGAAGGAGAATCCTTGTCGATTTTTATTATTCCTGCAATAGAGTTGCTGGAAAATAAAACCAAAAGCATTAGTGCAATAAATAGCTTTGAAAACATCTATATTAAGTTTTATAATCTTTAAAATTTTTGTAACTTCTATTAAAAAGAGAAACCCTCTAACCCCCTTTGAAAAAGGGGGAACTCTTCTTCTTCTATTTCTACTTCTACTTCTATGTTCTACTTCTATGTTCTACTTCTATAACCGGGGTTAGGGGGTTTCTCTTTTTTCTTACTCTTCCAACGCTAACTTTGAAAGTTCGCTCCAGTTCAACGTATCAAATTTCGATTCCAATTTTAATTTGGGGATTTCTTCTTTTGATACTAACGATACGGCATTAAGTCCCATTGGGGAATGGAACTCGAGCGAACGGACGTAAGTCGCATGTTCAGCATTTATAAATACGCCGGGATTTAAGTAATTTATTGTCCACAGAGAATGAATCTTTTCATCTTTCAAATTTTTATCTTTATATGCAATCATACATTCGACAACATCAAATTTATGAATTTTTCCTTTATCAGTAATTATTTCCGCACCCCATTTCGAATCAACAATCGTCATCTTGCAGTGAGCACAGGCATCCGAACCGAGTACTATCGGCTGTGGCTCCTTTGCACAGCCTGTTACTCCCGATAAAATAACAATCGCTGAAATTACTAATGCTGCAGTGGTTCCGGGTTGTCCACTTTGGACTGAGGGTTTAGTATTCTTTTTTCTAAAAAGTGATATTATGAAAAGAATTAATGAGAATCCCGCACAATAGGCTCCGAGATAGGGCCACGATATAGCATTGAAATTAAGAAGCTGTTTCGAACCAATCAGGGGTGGCTGATATGCCATTCCTGTAATTTTTATAGCTGCTTTCGGATTTAAATTATGCCCGTAATCGTATTCCCATAAGTAGAAGTCATACAGTCCATAAATTAATCCTGCTAAAAAAATCACAATCCAAACCGTAGTGATAGCTTTTTTATCGAATATAAAAGCAATAAATCCTAAAAAGAGCATGAAGCCTATGAAATAAGGCATAATCTTGAGTTCCGGGATCGATTCAGGCTCTATACGCTTCATCCCAATATAATGATTAAGTCCGTTAAGGCTTTCCAGGTCATGCTCTTTATGACCGGTTATTTTATCTATATGAATATAGATACCCAAACCTTCGGGATACTGAGGAGCTTCCAAAGATATGCTCCATATTGGGAGGAAATAAATCGGGATTAGTACTAATATTCCAATGAACATTAGTACTCTTGTTTTGGTTATCATGTGAGTATCAATAAAATTTATAATACTAAAAAAATAATCCTCTCCTGTCGTAAGCTTGCTTCGGACAAGAGAGGATAAGAAACTTATGACACATACCTGTATAAACCTGTTTTCATATAGGTTTATACACAATAAAATTTATTCTTGTTTACCCCAGGAAACTTCACCTTTTGACTTAGCAGGCGAAACACGCACATATCCTTGCATCTCCTGATGAAGCGCCGAACAGAAATCCGTACAATACATCGGAAACATACCTGCTGTCTTTGGTTCCCATTTAAGGGTTTGTGTTTCACCAGGCATGATAAGCAATTCGGCATTTTGGCAACCTTTAATTGCAAAGCCATGGGGAATGTCCCAGTCTTGTTCCAGATTAGTAACGTGGAAATAAACTTCATCACCAACTTTAATGCCTTCAATATTATCAGGAGTAAAGTGCGAACGAATAGCAATCATATAAACATGAACAACATTTCCTTGCCTTACTACTTTAGCGTTATCAGGTGAAATGGTTTTGTACGCATGATTATTTTCTTCCATCTTGAAGAATTTTACCTGTTTATCTTTGATTGTTGAAGCTAATATTGCCTGAGCATAATGCGGCTCGCCAATAGTCGGGAAGTCGGAGAGCAATTTCATTTTATCACCGGTAATATCAATCAACTGAGCTGATTGGCATAATTCGGGACCTGTCGGAAGATATCTGTCTTTTGTAATTTTATTCAAAGCAATAACATATTTGCCATAGGGCTTCTTTGTATCGCCGCCTGGTACCAATAAGTGACCAATTGAATAATAAGTCGGGATTCTGTCAACAACTTTGAAATCCTTTGTACTCCATTTGGTAATTTCCGATGATACGAACATTGAAGTATATCCGAATCCTTTTCCATCAAATTCGGAATGCAGCGGACCTAAACCGCAGTTCAGTACTTCACCGGCAAGAACGGATTCATAGTTTAAAACAGGAATGCCATTGACGGTTTTATCAATCTTCTTATCTTCAATTGCCTTCAACATTTTTGTAAATGAAAAGCAGGTTATTTGTGCAGCCAGTTTACCTCCACCTACTATTAATTCACCTTCAGGGTCAACATCGCATCCGTGCGGAGATTTCGGTGTCGGCATAAAATAAACCAAACCGGGACATTCTTCTGGAGTAAGAACCAATACTTTATCTTCAACCTTTGAGGTTGCCGTATGCGTTTTATCGTCATAAGTATTATGGTAATATGATGCAGAAACAAGCTTTCCTTTGTTTTGAGCAATGTACTCTTCAGCTTTTTTCCAGTTTACTGCTGCAATGTAATCTTTGTCGTTCTGGCTTGAATTAACTTCCTTTAATGTATTTGCTTCTTCGGAATTATAGGTTGAGAAGAACATCCAGCCGTGGGATTTCCCTTTTCCAGGGCGAGCTAAATCATAATCATAACCCGGCATAAGTATCTGGAATGCTATACTCATTTTACCTTCTTTAGCCACTTTGATAAATGATAGTATGCCTTTGAAGTTTTGTTTGTAACTATCAATCGGAACATCCCCATCGCCAAAGGGAATTGAAAATCTCGTACCCGCAACTACATATTCGGTATTTTCAGTTGTAAATGGAGATGAGTGGTTACCGGCGCTATTTGGGATTTCGATGATTTCCTGCGTTCTGAATGTAGTTAAATCAATTCTTGCTATTCTTGGAGTATTGTTACCGTTAATAAATATCCATCGTCCGTCGTGTTCTCCGTTAGTTTGAGATAATGTTGGGTGGTGTGCATCATCCCAGGGAATGAAACCATGAGAAGTCATAAGCATAGGCTTTGTTTCTTCGGTATAGCCCCAGCCTTTTTCGGGGTCTTGGGCGAAAACAGGAATAACGCGGAATAATCTACCGCTTGGAATACCATAAACACCTATTTGTCCACTGAAACCACCGGACAGAAAGGCATAAAATTCGTCATACTGACCGGGTGCAACATAAACCCTGGAAGGCGCATCGCTCGATACTCTGCCGTTTTTCTTTGTGCCTGTACATCTGGACATTAAAAATATGCCTGCCACTAATATTACCGACAAAGCTGAATAAACAACATATTTTTTCATAAAAAACTCCCTTTTATAAAATTACTTGGAACCCGAAATATCCCGCAAATGTTCATATATTGCGAGCGCTTCGTTTTGATTAACATTTTGATTTGTCATTTTTGTAAGATAAGTTTTCACAAGAGCTATAATTGTATCGTTTTTCTCCTGCATTTGTTCCGGATACATAATCATGCTGACTATATATTCAGGGGTGCGTTTTTTTGTGATTCCGCGTAGTGGAGGACCAACCAAACGGGTATCATATTTATGGCATGCAACACATTTTATAGAGAATGCAGATTTACCCTTATCAGCTAAGGCTTGATTGAAAGCCCCGATATTTAAATCTTTTACAACAGTGAAATCAGGTGAAGTTTCTTCGCTACAACCTGGAAATATAGCTAAAATGAATGATATCATCATAAAGGTGAAGGTTGCTTTGAGAAAAGATTCACAGCCATTTCCCGGTGTATTGAATAGGTTTAATTTTTGCATTTATAAAACTCCTTTTATTATAATAACTAAATAGAATTACAAATTAAATATTTTTTTTCCAATTTCAATTACTTAAATTTTCTATCAGTGTTTGTACTTGATAATGGTTTAATGAATTATATAATAAAATTAATTAATTAAGGCAATTGAAGTAACGATATTACCGCGTCTCAAATCCTGGAGGATTTTTGTGAGATAATGAAACGGAATCCGGGTTGCTTCGGAAATACGTGAAATTGGTATAAGAGTTGCTTCCGGCTGGGAGGCAAGGTAAATTGTAGCTTTTATACCGTAAATTCCGGCTTTAGAAATAATGTTCATATCTTTTAATCAGATAATAATGTCCGAAATTAAAAGATTTTTTTTAGAAATCCAAGAAAAATTTAGCGAAAGCAGAAAAAAATTATTTTGTCAGCATATTTTTTTTTATATAAATTCTATTTTACTAAAATTTTCTTTTGTAATTTTGTATTCCATTTATGGATATTTTTAGTTAAGGAAAGTGAATATGTCAGCGAAAGTGTTTGAAGTAGACGACAATATCGAAGGTTATCCGCCAATTTTGATTATAGATGATGACCCATGGGTTCAGAAAATCCTGACTTCCCATTTCAAATCATGGGGATTCAAAACTTTATCGGCAGCTCATCCAACTGATGGTATGGCTATGGCGGTGAATTTCAAACCCAGTATGATAATTTTGGATGTTATTCTTCCTGATATAAAGGGGATTTTACTCCTGAAAATGTTAAAGAAAATCGATATAACCGCAGATGTGCCGGTTATTATCCTTTCCGGTGACTTCGATAAGCAGGTAATTGAAGAAGCCATGCGCTTAGGCGTTAATTCGATTATGAGCAAACCATTTTCCGAGAAAGTCCTGGTTGAGAAACTCCAAGCCTGCCTTGGTTATGCTGTTCTATACAAAATGAATATTGATAAGAATAATATTTCAAGTATTCCAATAGTGAAAATGTAAGTTCAATTAATTTTGAGTCCACTCTAAAAAGCATTTTTTGTGAAAATTACATTCCAAAACCGGAATTTTTGGAATGAGAAATATCAAAGACTTACTAATTCCAAAGTTGTACTTTGGAATTTAATTTTTTACTTTTTAGAGTGAATTCAATTTTTGAAAAATTATAATTAAAAAAAGTCTGGTGAAACTCAGGCTTTTTTTTTTACAAAATGTGAACTGCAGCCGGAATAGCATTGATTATCCATATTTAGTTAATCCTAATTATTATATTAGTAAATACAAAGATATTTGTATAGTACAAATAATGTAAATTATAATAAAATGAACAAAATAAATTTTGATTAATTAATTATTTTTCTTAAGTTGTTCTAACGAAAATTTTTTGTTTGTTTTATTTTAATTAGGGATTTTTATGAATAAAAAGATTATGCTAAACGAATCCGACATCCCTCGTCAATGGTACAACATTACCGCTGACATGCCCAACAAACCGCTGCCGCCCTTGCATCCAGGGACTAAACAACCGGTTGGACCTCAGGACCTCGCTCCGCTTTTTCCTATGGAATTAATTAAACAGGAGGTATCGACCGAAAGATATATAGAAATCCCTGATGAAATCATTGAGATTTACAAAATGTGGCGACCATCACCACTCTACCGAGCCGATAAATTTGAGAAATTGTTGGATGCCCCAGTCAAAATTTATTATAAATACGAAGGTGTCAGCCCAAGCGGTTCACACAAGCCAAATACAGCGGTAGCCCAGGCTTATTATAATAAAAAGGAAGGGGTAAAACGAATAGCAACTGAGACAGGTGCAGGACAATGGGGAACTGCTCTTAGTTTTGCCTGTGCACAATTTGGCTTGGAATGCGACGTTTATATGGTTCGGATTAGTTATGACCAAAAGCCTTACAGAAAAGTTATGATGAATACTTTCGGCGCTAATGTTTATGCTTCACCAAGCAATAGAACTCAAGCAGGAAGAAATATTTTAGAACAAGACCCAAATTCTCCCGGTAGCTTAGGCATCGCAATTTCGGAAGCAATAGAGATTGCGGCTCAAGACCCAGATACGAAATATTCTTTAGGTTCTGTGCTTAATCATGTATTAATGCACCAAACGATAATAGGTCAGGAAGCCGAAAAGCAAATGGAATATGCAGGCGATTTTCCCGATATAATTATTGCTCCGCTTGGCGGTGGCTCTAATTTTGCCGGTATTTCATTCCCGTTTTTAAAGCATAAACTGACAAATGGTACTAAACTTAGATGCATTGCCGTCGAGCCGGCGTCCTGCCCTAAGCTTACAAGAGGAAAATTTATGTATGACTTCGGCGATACTGCCGGATATACTCCGCTACTTCCGATGTATACTTTAGGGCATAATTTTAAGCCTGCCGCAATTCATGCAGGCGGACTTCGTTATCATGGCGCAAGTGTGCTATGCAGCCAGCTATTAAAGGATGGGTTGATAGAAGCACAGGCGATTCAACAATTGGAATGTTTCGAAGCCGGGGTGGCATTCACTAAAGCTGAAGGAATTATTCCTGCACCCGAAGCTACCCATGGTATTGCTCAGGTAATTCGAGAAGCAAGACGTGCAAAAGAGGAAGGCACTCAAAAGACAATTTTATTCAATCTATGCGGGCATGGCTTGGTTGATATGCAGGCTTATCAGGATTATTTCGATGGTAAATTGCATGACCATTCATTTTCCGATGAGGAATTACAAGCAGACTTGCCGAATATAGCTGCGCTGCAACCATAAACTGTGGAATTCTATTGTGCTTCAGGGAATAATTCCAAATTTACCCTCATTCCTAACATATTCTTTAAGTAGAGAAGAGACTAAGGGGTGAGGGTATGTTCTTGATACATAAATATGGATTAAAAGCAAAAGGATATATCATAGACCATTAAAATTCTTAATTCGTAATTCTTAATTTATCAATGTATTCAAGAATATCACTCCATGAATCAGCAACATAATCTGCAAGAGAGTCACCATTATTATCGACTCCATGGCGTGCTGTCGGGTCGCCGGTAAATTTTATGGCTTTCATCCCTAAATTCTTTGCGCCAATAATATCCGTTGCTTCTATATCTCCGATATGAATAGCTTCTTCAGGTGAAATGGATAATTCATTTAGAGCAGTTAGAAATGCTTTAGGATGCGGCTTGGATACACCTGTTTCATCCGAAAAACTCATAGCACTGAAATATTTAGCTATTCCGGATTGTTCTAATAATTGACGCAGCTCTGTTCCCTTCGAAAATCCGGTATCCGATACGATTGCAAGTTCGAATTTACCGGTAATGGCTTCAATTACCTTTGGAACACTTTCCATCAAATCGGGAGGATGTACGAGAATCGCCTCTCCGAAATGGCGTGCTACTTCGCTGAGTATAGTATAATCATAAGGAACTTTCATATAATTCAGAAAAAATCCGACAGTGTCTTCGGGTGCAGGTGTACGGCTGTCATTGAGCCAGATTTTATTGAAATATTCCCATGATGCACGCATTGCATCTTCGAACTCAATCTGGGATGGATTGCAACCTGTGGATTGAATTGCATTCTTTAGCTGTTCATGCCTGTATTCGTTTCTTTTGATTCCGTTACCGGAATTATAAAGGGTATTCCAGAAATCTATCGTTATAGCTTTTATTTTCATAATTATTTAAGTTCCTATCAAAAGAAGAAAAACCCCCTAACCCCCGGTTTTAGAAGTAGAACATGGAAGTTGAATATAGAAGTAGAAAAAATTCCCCCTTTTTCAAAGGGGGTTAGGGGGTTTTTCTTCTTTTGATTTAAATTAACTATAAATTAGTATCATAAATAAATCTTTTCCAAATAAAATAAAATTCCTAATTATTACGTAATTTGATTTTTCAAAATACTAAGAATTTTATGAATAACATCAATAGTATAGATAAGAAGTATGGAATAAAAAAATTCCTGAACATCTTTGTAAGTTTGAGCCTCATAACATTTTCTTCAGTGATGAAATTATCAGCTCAGGAAAATATTTTTCATGATATTAATACTGGCAACGAAATCGAATATGTCGTACGGCTTACAAATGGCGATATACTGACCGGTACTGTAGTTGAAATGATTTCCAGCACGGAGAACGGCGAAGGTATGAAGTTTAAAACAAGTTTGGGAATAGCTCCGGTTTGGGGAAAACAAATAGCTGGTATTACACCATATTCAACTTACAACCGGCATAGTCATAGGATATACTTTTTACCGACTGCAGAACCGATAGGACAGAACTATTTTGTCGGGATTTTCGAGATGCTTTTTGTATATGCCGGAGCGGGAGTTTCCGATTGGCTCTCCTTTACTGCAGGGCGTTCGTTGATACCGGGTATTCCATCGAATCATCAAATAACTGATTTTAACATAAAAACGACTTTCTATTCCCAATTTTATGAAGAATACTATGCAAGAATATCCTTTGCTGCGGGGTGCAATTATGGCTTGATTAACCACGATAATGAGCTGGTTCATTTTTATGTATGCGGAACTTATCGTGGGAATAAATCAATTATTACTGCATCTATTTTCTACAAAGCAATGAGCAAGGATTTCTATTTGTTGAAATTCGGACCTAACATGATAGACTTACCTTACGAGAACGGCTCGATGGGTATTGGCTTTGGAATAGATACTAAATTTACTTCATGGAACGATTTGCATTTTATCGGCGAACTATGGAACAGCAATATCGGTAAGCCGACAAATACAGGAATAATGCTTGGATTTCGAATTGCCAATACCCAGGTAGGCGCCGATTTCGGTATCGCTTTTTTTACACAACCGCTATATATACCCTTTATGAGTTTTGTCTGGACGCCGTTTTAAAAATATTATTACATTTTTACAAACTTCTTGCCATCGAAATAAAGATTGAGTATCGTGGTGTCTTTTGTAAAAAGAATAATTTCGGCTTGAGTACGGGGAATGTTATTAATGACGGTAGTAGTAATATTAAGATGATAATCATTATTACCATAGCTTAGATTTTCATTAGTAATAAATGCCTTTGTTTTTTCTCCAATAGGCAAAAAACGGGCATTTTCCGATGTTAATAAAAATTCTCCATTAGCTTTTTGTTCGATATTGATTTTGCAATTGGCTGAAGTTTCTATTCTCAGGGGGGATTCTACTTCAAGTTTCCTGCCTCCAATGCTGAACTCGACGGCTTGCTGAACGCCGATTTTCATTGCGTTGATTCGCTCTATTTTATCGGGTACTCCCCATAGTACAATTTTCTTATACTTAAATAAATCAAACTGTTTAAATGATTGAAGCGCTGAATTGACAGTCTTACCAACTGATTGCCATTTCAGCATTTGGGAATTATTTATTACGGCAAAATAGAATAGCAGCATGATTAGAGCAGGTTTGGCAATTGGGAACTTTTCGATTTTAAATAAATAAGAAAATATTACTCCGAAGAATATGACTAATCCAACAGATGAAATAAACGTGTACCATCTCATCAACATAAGTGATGCGGGTATATTAAAGAGCAGGAACCATACTAATCCGAATTGAGCAATTAGTTTTTCTTCTTTCTGTAATTCCCGATAAACGTAAAATAAAAATGCAGTAAAACATAAAGCTAAAGTGCATAGTACAATCAACATAAAGGTAGATTTGTAACTTAGAATCAGCAAATATTCAATTTGTTCTGCTGATAATATTGAAACCGGAATGATTGCAAAATAATTAAAAAGATAGGTTGATGGATTAACATTCTTTATATTGGGTGAATTGAATAAATCCCATTCGAAAAATAAATACCTTAACAAAAATAAAAAAAATAAGATAGAGGTTGCTATTAAAAATGCCCTGGTAGCATTTTTAAGTGATTTCACACTATTGGAATCAAATTTTATAAGAACAAAGGGTAATAAAATACCAAGGGTGGCAGACTCTTTTGATAATGCTGCCAAAATAAATGACAATAAACTAAGATAATAATAAAGCTTTTTTCTTCCACTAATTCCATAATTATAAAATAACACGGCAATGAGCAAAAACAAAGCAGCAAGCACATCCCCTCGGGAGGCAATCCACCCAACGGCAAGTTCGTGAGCGGGTAAAAGAGCAAAAATCAATGCAGTCATTGATGCTGTTAATTCATTTTTACTAAAAGAGAAAATCAATTTTCTAACTAAAAGAACGGATATAATATAAATAATTAAATTTTCTATTCGATAGGCAACAGGATTCATTCCAAATAAATATTTTGTCAAAGCATGAAAAATATTCTGAATTGGTCTCCAGTAATAAACAGTAACGTCATTATTAAAAAAATTCTTGAAGCAATCCAGAAACGATTGAGGATTATGCCAACCCAGAATTTGAAAATCATCGTTGAGAAATGGAATACCGATAACAGGATGCCATGCCAGACATGTTGCGGAAATAAGAATAGAAATCCCAATGATACCCTGGATTCTGCGTGAAGATAAATCAATTTTGGAAATAAGCAATTTTAACCTTTTTAGAAAATACTAATTACTTAATTTACAAAAATATGCAGAAAAATAATCTTATTAAATTAATTTTATGTAGTAGAATATGCTACATATAAATCATAGAAACAGTTACAATTTGACAAAAATATTTATTTTAATTTGTCAAAAGTATAATTGAATATTTCAACTTTTTCTTATGAAAAATTGAAAAAACTAAAACAATAAAATTAATTTTGGTAATAAAATAAAATTCGGTTTATTAACAAATGAAAGGTGTATTATGTTCAGCTCCCCCCCCCCATAAGAATCATGTAATCTTCTTTAATATAAGATATTTACTGGTTCTATTTGTTGTAATCGCTTTAACCCATTTCATGTCTTTAAATGAAGCAAAAGCACAGTGGTATACACTTTGCAAGTGCCAATCAGATGCGTGGGTCTACCAAAATAAAAGTCTTGAATATTATTGCCCTGGTTCACAAACATCATGTACAATTTATTATGTCCTTGGAATTAATGAAGAATGTAATGAATATTTTATTTCAGTACGATGGTTTACTTGCTTCCCAATGTGCACTGGGTGGACTGTAAGAGATTATTACAATCTTGTAGTTCAAGAAGTTGTAGCAAGAGGACCTCTTGGTGGTAGTTCTTACGTTAATCTCACCTTTGCTTCATGTTGGTATTCAAAAGAGGAACAAGATGCAAATGGTATTAAATGGATCACTTTACATCCTTGCAGTTATTATAATTGCTGTCACACAACTTATGATGTTTCAACTAATCCACCATCAGTAATTTATGAAAATGATGGACCATGTAACCCTCCCTTAGACCCTGAAACCAATAATTCATGTATCCATGTATGCGACCCACCTTGGACTCCCAAAATCTCAATTCAAGACCTTCCCAATGATAACCAAGGTAATGAAAAAAATTCCGAAGAGAGTGATTTCAATTATAAATTGGCGTTGTTCCCTAACAGACCTGGGGATGTGATATCACTAAGTTTAAAATCGGACTATAAGGGTAAAATTGATATTTATATTAGTGATATTGAAGGCAAAATCATATTTAAAAACCATTTTATTTCTAATAATTCAGCCGATGTTGCGTTTGGTCTTGGTTATAATTTGGAATCAGGAATTTATTTCTATCAAATAATACTGGATGATGGTAGAAAATATACTGGGAAGATTAATAATGTTAAATAGATTTTTGCGTAAAACAAGGCTGCTCGTTTTAGCAGCCTTGTTTTTATATTTGAATTTAGAAGCTCAAAAGGTTATTTCTGATACATGCTTACCTAAAGGATATAATAGGAACATTGATTCAACAATAACAGAATCAGGAAATGATGTAAAAATTTACAATTTTGATTTTACCGAACAAGTCAATCAATTGTTAATTGGCGGTAATACAAGTCAATCTGAAAACGTGATTTTAACCAAAGGAAATAATAATTGGAAGGTAATATTTCGAGACAGGTCTGTTTCTAATAAGAGTGAAGGATTAATTCATAATCCAAAAATGGTTACAGATTATAAAAGAATAGGTAATTATTTTTACATTTTATGTGGAAGACATGGATACGTTATGTCGGGCATTTATGATTCAGTAACAAATAAAACTTATAATGTCGATACTGTGGCAGCCAAAGCCTATATTTTAGTTGGAAATTTATTGGATTCTACATTTAAAAAAATAATCAAATTGGAGGAATACTATGCAAACCAATTCTTCTATTTTGAGAACTACGGATGGATAGTTGCAGGGCAGGAATATATCTATAAATTCAGCAAAGATTTCGATACTCTTTATGAGAAACTCCCTATTACTCCATCAGAATTGAAAGAGTACAGGCTTACCGATGTGAAATATTTTATCAATACTCAGACTTGCGCAGCAATATCCCCGGATACTATATACTTTAATTTCGTAAAAATTACCGATGCTCAGAAAATGGCTTCAATACCGGTTTATGAAGCAGCATTGTATAGAACGGTTGATGGGTGTAAATCTTTTGAAAAGCTTAATTTACCCATCAATAAATTTGGCTATATATATTTTAAAAATGCTCTTGAAGGCTATTATAGCGGTCAGTTCTATTTTTATCCTTATGCCGGATACGTTTCTATGATTTCCTTTATTTTCAGAACAAAGGATGGCTGCAAAACATGGGATACATTAGTATATAATAACAATTACAAAATCAATATTAATTTCCCCGTTCCAGTATCATGCGATTACGGTGCTTATATGAAATTTTATAATAATGGTCGATTGGGAGTGTCAACATCGAGCAATACAGAAATATATTTATCTACGGATTATGGCTCTAATTGGAAACAATTAGTACCGTTCGACACAGTAACAAAATGTTTTTCAGCTAGAAGCTATATAGGGTATTTTTCTAATTGTCTTTACAATGGAACGCTATACTGGGGTTCGTCTTTTGAAACAAGGTATTTTACTTATTCAAACGAAATCCTTGGCGTTGAGGATGTAGTGGAAATGCCGATAGAAATAAATTCCGGAAATAAATTTCTTATATCAGGCGACTATTTAATATTAAATGATGAATTATTAACTGAAATCAAGTATCCGGCAGATTATATTCTTTTTTCTTCCATCGGTCAATTACTAAAAAGTTCAGTAGTAATAGATAACAGGATTGACTTATCAGGTTTTCCCGCAGGTGTGTATACAATTATAATAAATCAAAGCACTAAAATAATGATTATTAAATATTAAAGGGGTTCTAAAAATTACAAATTGTTCCTGCGGATGAGGCTACGTGAAAAGTCAATAAAATTGTCATCCTGAACTCCAAAATACTAAGAATAATAAAAATAAAAAATGACAAATTCAAGAGAAATCCCCCCTACCCCCCTTTTTCAAAGGGGGATAAGAAAAATATTTATAAATCCCCCTTTGAAAAAGGGGGGTAGGGGGGATTTCTTAAACTTGAAATTATTGAACTTTTTTGAATTAAGAAAAATCTGTCATTGGTAACTTGATTCAGGATACATAAACCGCACTGGGAGGGGATTCCTGTATCCGCAGGAATGATATTCTTTAATTTTTAGAACCTCCCTTTATTGAATCCGTTCTTAATAAGAAATTGCTCCAATGTCATGCAGTTCAGGTATTTATCTTTGCAATTTTTTATGGCGGTTTCAATTTCCGGTGGATAGGGAGGACGTCCGTTTTTTTCAGATAATAGCCGCATCTTGTAGAATTCTTTTGCAAAAAGTTTCATTGCGAATGTAGGTTCTGCCTTATATTCAAAAGACTCGCCATCATTAATTTTACTCAAAAGCGCAGCTAACTCATTTCCCGAAACAAAATCTGTTATCAGGTTCATCTCAATATTATGATAATACTTTTGGAACTGGAAGGCAATAGTTACAAACTCGCCAATATCCTTGCTTGAGATATATGGTATTTTTGCATCGCCATCGGTGGAGCCTTTGATAATACCATCCTTGATAGGAAAGTAGGGGGCGCCTAAATTATCCATAAATGTAGCTAATTTGAAAATTGTAAAGGGTACAGTTCCTTCCCGAATATTATTTTCCAGCATTAATTTACTTTCTAAATGCGGTATTCCGGTTTCTTCCATTCCAATACTCAGGACGGAAGTAAATACAAGGTGCCTTATACCGGATTCACGGCATGCTTCAATAATATTCCTGCCCTGTTTCATTTCTTCTTTAGTACTGACTTTTTTATAATCTTTCGACCATGGTTGAGTTAAACCGAACACACCATGTGCATTTTTAAAAGCTGCTAATAATGAGGCTTTATCATTTAAGTCACCAAACATTACATCTGCTCCCTTTTCATATAAGGCATTAGCCGAAACATTATCCGGATACCGGGTTAAGGCAACAACATGAAAATCTCTTGAACGAAGCAATGCATCTACTACTGCACCACCCTGGTTTCCTGTTGCACCGCATACAACTATTGTATTTTTTGCCATAGATTTTTAATTGTTAATTGTCAATTGTTAATTTGTCTGAATTAGGATTTTTAGGATTATAAGATTATAGGATAAATAATTCATAATTCATAATTCATAATTCGTAATTTTCTGAACCTTGATTTACCTGATTAAATGATTACCATGATTATTTTTTATAATTAGTAATTAGTAATTAGTAATTAGTAATTAGTAATTAGTAATTGTTATTCACTTCCTGATAACTGCAATTTTACCAACAGATGAAGTGTTGGTGGAACTCGAAGAAGTAACAATAAGATATATTCCACTTGAAACTAAATTGCCGGAAGAGTCACGCCCATCCCAGGTTGTAATTTTACTTCTTGTGGTTATAGAACGAATGAATTCACCGTTTGATGTCAGGATGCGGACATCCGAATCGGCTGCGAGTCCGTCAATAAATAGTTCTTTATCCAATCCCGAATAAAAAGGTTGGGGATAGCAATTGAGCGAATAAGATTCCAATGGCTGCACGGACTGTGTTGAAGCCATGTAGAGCTGATTCCTTGTGCCGATGTATAAAGTACCTGTTTGTTCGTTCAGGGCAAGGGAAAGAATCTCATTTGTAGCAAGAGGACTATTAGAAGTGTTGTAAGTAGCAATTGTATCGCTTCCATCTTCATTTAGAATCCATATTCCGGAATTTGTTGCAAACCATTTATTATTTAATGGGTCAACTAAAATATCATTAATTTTTTGCCCTTTTAAAATAAATACTTCCTTTTGGATGATCGGTTGGAATCCGGAAATTACAAAGTCGGGATTATGTAGAACAGATACACCAAATACGGTACCTATCCAAAGCCATCCCGATTTATCGAAAGCGAGGGCTCTTTGTATATTACTGATTAATTTATTTGAAGTAGTCAGCATATCGAATTTATCATCCTTTGGATTATCGGGAGTACCCATCTCATTGAAGTAATATAATCCCAGTCCATCTTCTTCCGAACCCAACCATTTAGTACCGTACCTGTCGATAGCAAGTGTGAGGAAGGCTCGATTGCCGGGATTAAGCCTGTTTTCATAGCAATGCATATTGTTATCTTTATCTATGGAAAAAAGGACAGACCCGGGAGAACTCTTTACTCCAAAATTTATTACCCATACTGTTCCATTATTGTCTTGTTCTGCTTTACCCATTACTACATAGGTGTCATGATCCGGTAATGTAGGTTTAATACAGGAATTTTTAGTATCATAATTTGAAAAGATATTGCTATCAGCTTTTTCTTCAAATATTAGAACACCGGTTCCCCAGGAAGAGGCAACAATTCTTCCATCAGTTAAGGCTTTAATCCTGAAATAACTGTTAGTTAGAATCTGCTTGTATTTATCATCTTCCACGTTAAATAATGTCCAGGTTTTTGAATCAAAACTTTCGAATCCGGCTCCGGCAGTAGATATTGCCGTCGATGCCCAAAGACGCCCTTTCGGGTCGATATCCAATTCGGTAAATTGGTTTGTTTTAGGAGTATTTATTGGAATTCGTGTAAATTTACCATTGATAAAGTAACCTGCCCCTTGATTGGAATATCCGATAGCTATTAATGGATTATCAATTGAGCCACCAAAATCAAAACAGGAAATAAATCCCGGATGCTCAATTTTAATTAATTCATCTTTAGGGAGAATTAATAAGCTGAAAAGGTTGGAAATGAATAAATTATTGCCATAAGATTTCATGTAGATAGAAGAAAAATCCCTATCTTTAACATATAAGCCGGAAACAATTTTTCCAAAGGAATTCTTCAAAGCGATATATACCGAATTCTGGTAAGATGCAAAACTTAATACGGTGTTATCGGAAAGACTATCAGCAGTAGTATAATTTTTCCATGAAAATCGATTTGATATAGAATCAATATTAGCAACCGCAATGCCGGCATCTGTACCAACCCAAATAATATTATCCTGAATAAACACCTTGTTGGTATTGGTCTCCTTCTGAAAATTACCAAATTGAAAAACCGATTCACGAAATACTTTTTTCTCAAGGTCAAAAATTGCCAAGCCAAAACTTGTTGCAACAAATAGTTTTGAATCTTTGATGAGAAAATCATTAATTCTCCGGTTGGTGATATTCCTGTCTGTTTTTATCGATAAATCATGGAACCATTTTTTATCCTCCGAATAAATATCGATTACTCCATCACCGGAGCCGATAATTATCTGCTTACGAACGGAATCGCATATAATAGCTGTGGCATCGAGACTCTCCAAAGCATTAATATTCCTGAATTCTTTAATCTCTTTGGTTAATGTATCGAAACTGTAAACGCCCCCTGATGTAGCTACCCAAATCCTGCTTTGCCAATCGATAGCAATTGCCAGCGTTTCGTAAAACGAGCTGCTTGCCTGCCAGTTTTCCAGCCTTTTCTGATATGCAATTGATATTCCTGCCGAAAAGCAAAAAAGAGCTAAAAATAAAATTATTTTTGATATTTGAAAATATGATTTATTCTTCATAGATATTATTAAAAAGAAAAAAAAATTACTTTAATCAGCAGTCTCTTAGCTAAAAAACAATTGAATATCGTCATACTTAACGATTTAAAAAATATAAAAGTAACATAGCGATTGTATTCTTCACAAAGTTCTGAACACCAATCTTTATTTATCTTATAATTTTCCGGAAATCTCAATAAATTAATTAAATAATGAATCAGACAATTTTCGGAAGCAAACATGCCATTTCGATAGCGGATACTGCAGCCTCGAATCCTTTATTACCCGACTTACTCCCCGAGCGCTCTACTGCCTGCTCTATGGTATCTGTTGTCAGGACGCCCATAATACATGGCACACCTGTCTCTAAAGATACTTTTGCAATACCTTTCGTTACTTCGGCAGCAATATAATCGAAATGGGGCGTAGAACCTCGAATTACCGCACCAAGAGCAATTACTGCATCATACTTCCCTGTTTGAGCAAATTTTCGGGTTACAAGAGGTACTTCGTAAGCACCGGGGCAATAAGCAATAGTAATTTTGTTATCATCGGCATTATGGCGCAAAAGCCCGTCTAAAGCCCCATCCAACAGCTTGCCGACAATGAATTGATTCCAGCGTGATACGACAATTGCAAAAGTTTTATCTTTTGCGTCGAAGTTTCCTTCAAGAATTACAGGCATTTCATTTCCTTATTGATATTATCAATCAGGTTTATTTGACGAATTTATCGGAATATTGTTTTGAATAATATCTTATTGTATTTTACAGACGATTTTTCTATCAAAAATTATTTTATTTAAAGCATTTTAGAATAGATTAAATTTGCTAAATTGTTAACTTTGTAAATACAAATTAAGATTTAAAATGAAAACAAAAAAATTTCAGGGTAGTTCTTAATTAGCTAAAAACTTGTGGAAATGAAGGAAAATATTTCAAACAAATTCTAAAAAGGAGTTCAGATATGGCATTAAAATTAGCAGTAAACGGATTCGGACGCATTGGACGATTGGTTGTCCGTGAAATTTTCAATCGCCGGGCTGATGTTGAAGTTGTCGGTATTAACGATATTACCGATGCACGTACTCTTGCCCACATTTTCAAATATGATTCGGTTCATAGAAAATTCCCCGGCGAGGTTGCCGTTGGCGAGGGAGCTATTATTATTAATGGTACTAAAGTACCTATATCAGCCGAACGGACAATTGAAGGTATACCATGGAAAGATGTCGATATTATTTTGGAGTCAACCGGTATTTATACGAAACGTGAAGCTTTGGATAAGTTCCTGGCAAAAGGAGCCAAAAAAGTCCTCCTTTCGGCTCCTGCAAAGGATGAATTAGATGCAACCATAGTTTTAGGAGTAAACGAAAATACACTGACCGGCAAAGAAAGACTGCTTTCTAATGCATCATGCACGACTAACTGCTTAGCTCCTATGGTAAAGGTATTGAATGATAATTTCGGAATCGAACGAGGCTTGATGACTACTATTCATGCTTATACCAACGACCAGAGAATTCTCGACCTGCCACATTCCGATTTACGCCGGGCGCGTTCAGCAGCCGTAAGCGCTATTCCTACGACAACAGGCGCTGCCAAAGCAGTCGGACTTGTTATCCCTGAAATGAAGGGGAAATTGAACGGTTATGCTGTTCGTATTCCGGTTCCGGATGGTTCACTGACAGATTTAACCGCTATTCTTACCCGCACTGCAACTAAGGATGAAATCAATGCTGCAGTTAAGAAAGCAGCCGATAATGAATTGAAGGGTATTTTAGAGTATTCAACAGAGCCATTGGTTTCTGTCGATATTATAGGCAATCCGCATTCATGTATATTTGATTCGGACCTGACTCAGGTTAACGGCAATATGATAAAGGTAGTCGGTTGGTATGATAACGAATTCGGTTATTCCTGCAGAATAGTCGATTTGATATTGCTTTTGAGAAATCAGTTGTAATCTTTATTGTTTTTCTCAAATCTTTCGAATTGTCATTCAAGCATTAGAGATTGTGTGAAAACTATCAATAATAGAAGAATGTCATTCTGAACTCCAAAATAATGGAATTAATAATAATATGCAATAACAAATTCAAGAGAAATCCCCCCTACCCTCCTTTTTCAAAGGGGGATAAGAAAAATATTCTTCAATCCCCCTTTGAAAAAGGGGGGTAGGGGGGATTTCTCTAAGTTGAAATTTTTGCTAATTTTTGAATCAAGAAAAATCTGTCATTGGTAACTTGTTTCAGAGTCCAGAAGCAGCATTGGGACTGGAATCTTCACTTCGATTACGAATGACATTCTTCTTGACTTTTTACACAACCTCATTCACAGGAATGACTATTTATATAGTATTGCTCTTTTAAATCTGTTCAAATAACTACCGTTTCATTATTTTATTGAAACGGCAGTTTTTATAATTTGGCATTATAAAATATTTTTTTTAATTTTGTAGTCTGTATAGTTTACAAAACTATTTGATATGAAATTATTTCATGGGCCCGTAGCTCAGCTTGGTTAGAGCGCACGCCTGATAAGCGTGAGGTCGGTTGTTCAAGTCAACTCGGGCCCACGGTTTTAGAAGATAGAACATAGAAATAGAAGTAGAAGTAGGGTAAGGTTAATTTTTATTAGTACATTTTGCAATGAATACCATCATTTCATTAAAATATAAAATGGTGGTTATATGAAGCTAATATATAACAATACCAAAATAAATATAATAAAAATCGACCTTACTCTACTTCTATGTTTTACTTCTAAGTTCTATGTTCTAAAACCGGGCCTATAGCTCAATTGGGAGAGCGCCAGATTTGCATTCTGGAGGTTAGGAGTTCGAGCCTCCTTAGGTCCACGGGGTTATAGAAATAGAACATAGAAAAAGAAGTAGAAAAGGTTAATTTTTAATTAACCTTTTTTTATCATATACTTAAATTTTTGGTTGAGATACAAAAACTGAATTTAACCCTCATCAATCAAATACAATAAATTATCTTCAACTATGTACAGAAGCGGAGCTACAGTTATTTTAGGATATTTTAACCTTAACCGGATTGCTTCGCTTAAAATAAAATCCATTTCATTCCCTATTTCGAACATCGGTTCATATTGTTGGAAATGTTCTTCAGCATCAGTCCTCACCCATCCTGCTTTTTCGACCAATCCACTAATGAATTGTTCCTTCCGGGATTTTAAATTCACCATACCGCAATTGTTATGCCCGATTAGTGCTATATGCATTATTCCACCGATTGCAATGGCATAAGATATTTTGAATTCGCTGTACCTCAAATTTGCTCCTCCCGTACGAATGATAAAAGCAAAATTATCGGGTATCCGAAGATGTTTCCTATTATCCATGCACATCCCTATTAGCATTTGCGCTTCGGTGCAGATATCGAATTGGTGGTGCAGATTGTGGTATTGAAGTAATTTACCGATTGGTGTTCCGCGGTATTTTTCAATTATATCATCATTATGTCTGATTGCTATAAGTCTATCCATATCAATTTCAATTTTTAAAATAACGTATCTGTTAAAAATACTAAAATAATTAATTATTTATCCGTCATAATTTATTTGTTTAACTTGTTGAAAATTGTTCTAAATTTTATAAAAAATAATATGAAAAATATTTACTTCTTTCTTATTACATTATTAATGCTTTCAGGCAGCATCAGACCGGCTTGCGCACAAAATCCCGAATGGCTATTATTCACGACAACAAATTGCCCATTACCCTCGAATTATATTTATTCCGTTTGTGTTGATAACCAGGGAAATCGCTGGATTGGCACCGATAACGGTTTAGCGAAATTCGACGGGAAGAATTGGACCATCTATACTAAAGAAACCGGTTCATTACCGGATAATTTTATTGAGCATATTTCTGCCGACAAAACGAATAATATCTGGGTTTCCACCGACAACGGGCTTGCAAGGTTCAACGGTACCTGGAAAATTTTCGACGAATCAAACTCCATGGTACCAAATTATTATGTTTATTGTACCGTTGCCGATAACCAAAATATTAAATGGGTTGGCACCGATACTTATGGGCTGCTCAAATACGATAATACTAATTGGTCCGTATATGATTGGCTCAATTCCGATTTGCCGGATTATACTATTTTTTCTATTGCAATTGATTCGAAAAATTCGAAATGGATAGGTACTCAAGCCGGACTTACGGTATTCGACGGTAATTCCACATGGAATACTTATGACCAAACAAACAGTCAAATTCCAAGCGATGAAGTTAATTATGTCGCCATCGATAAATCCGACGTTAAATGGCTCGGTACGAGCAATGGCGCTGCCAGATTCGACGGAAAAGCATGGACTGTTTACAATACTACCAATTCCAATTTACCTAATGATTTTATCTGGTCAACAGCTATTGATAACACAAATAATAAATGGTTTTGTACCGATTCCGGTTTGGCTAAATTTGATGGAACTACCTGGACAGTATTTACAACAGCCAATTCCGGTATGATGGATAACGTCATTCATAACATAGCTTTTGATTCACAGGGCAATAAATGGATAGCAACCGAAACCGGATTGGCTGTTTACCGGGAGGGAGGAGTTGTTGGTATTGATAATCCTGATATTACAGTTCAAACACCCCAGAACCTGACTCTTACCGTTAATTCTGATAACCTGTCCCTTTCATGGAAAGCCGTTCCAACGTTAGGTATAACATACAGGGTTTACAGGAGCCAGACATCCGGTTCGAATTATACTCTAATCCGGGATACACTCAAAGCAACGATGTACAACGATTTAATCGTTCAAAAAGGAACAACCTATTATTATGTCGTTAAGGCTTATGATGTTTCTGTTAAAAAAGAAAGTTCAGCGTCAAATGAAGTAAGCGGGAAAATAGAACAGCCGCCAAATCCACCATTAAATTTGCGAAAAATTACCGATTCCCTGATTATTTCATTAGCATGGGATGCAAGTTCAACACCGTCGGTTGTTTACAGGATTTACAGAAGTGAGACTAAGGGAAATAATTACAAACGCATAAAAGATAGTATTTCTTCTTTGTTCTTTATCGACAATTCTGCAAAAGAAGGAATTACATATTATTATTTTGTAGTATCATATCTTCCTGCAAAGCAAATACAAAGCATTCCTTCTAACGAAGTATCAGCCAATTTACGCATGCCTCCTTTATCACCGGATGCACCTAAAAATTTGCGGTTAATAAACGATACAACATATATAGAACTTGCCTGGGATGAATACCAAATGCAAAATATTGTTTATAGACTTTATAGAAGCGAAACTAAAGGTTCGGGATATGTATTAATCAAGAATGCTATTACAGCTACATCATTTACCGATAGCAGCATAAAAAAAGGAATTATATACTATTATGTCGTTAAATCCTATAATACATTAACAAAACTCGAAAGCACTGCTTCGAATGAAGTAACAGCTTCAATAAAAACTGCCGGCATAGATGATTACTCAATTAGGGAATGTTATCAAATATATTTAAATCAGTCAAACCTAACTTTGGAATTAAAATCGTGTTTTAAACTTCATGGCAATATTACGTTAACTCTTTTTGATTTGCTTGGTAATATAGTACTCAAAAAATCGTTATTCGTAGCTCAACCGGAGAATGTTAGCTTTTCCGAAATTATTAGCTGTACATCAATTGGAATGTATTTTTATTTGATTACCGGAGGTTCGGAAATAATTTCCGGAAATGTTTCATATCTGAATTAAAGAATTTCATTGAATTTCAGTTTCATTTTGTTATATTACAATATTAAGAAAATGAAATATAAGTTCTTTATTTTGGAAAGTTAATGATATGAAGCATCGCTACCAATCTTATCAAAATGATGAAGATGTTACCGGAATTAATGAAATAGCTTATGCATTCCAAAAAAGCAAGGTGTTGCTCACTGCATGTGAGCTTGGTATATTCAATATAATAGGAGATTCAGAGAAATCCTTCAAAGAAGTTGCAAACGAAATCGAAGCTGATGAAAGGGCAACCGACCGTCTTTTGAATGCTTTATGCTCATTGTCATACCTGAACAAACAAAATAACAGATTCTCAAATACACTCATTACCAAGCGATTCTTCGTAAAAGGTTCGCAGGATTACTCCGGCGCTATGATTCACATGCTTCATCTATGGGACCGTTGGGGAACCCTTACGGAAGCAATTAAACTTGGAACCTCAGTTAAATACGATGATATTAGCGAAAAATCCGAAGAATGGATTGATTCCTATCTAACTTCGATGCATTGGAATGCAAAACTTCACGCTGCAGAACTTATCGAATATATTAATTTAAATGAAGTAAACAGGGCTTTGGATCTTGGCTGCGGCTCAGGAGTTTATGGGATTGAATTTGTTCGTGCAAAGCACGACATTTCCGTTACTTGCTTCGACCTGCCTGAAATCGTTCCGATTACACAAAGGTATGTTGATGAATCCGGTTTTAGTTCATCAATTAAAGTAGTTGGTGGAGATTTCTTCAAGGATGATATCGGAAAAGAATATGACCTTGTATTCCTTTCGAATGTATTACAGAATTATACCATTTGGGAAAGCCTTGACTTGCTCAAGCATATGTATAGCAGTTTAAGAATTGGCGGGCGATTGGTTGTTCATGAAAGAGTTTCCGAAGAAGATAGAATTCATCCGACTGAAAACGCTTTATTTTCATTAAACTTGCTTGTTAATACCAAAGCAGGCGATACTATGACAGCAACGGATATTTGGATTATCATGAAAGAATCCTGGTTTGCTGATATCGAACGCATTGATACATCCTTCAACTCTTCTGTAATTATCGGAAAGAAGTAGTATTTAATACCAAGTTGCGTTCAAACAGACATTCTTGTCTGTTTGAACGCAACTTGGTATAATACTATCAAATAACATCAAACTTGCAGTAAGGGCGCAATACCTCCGGTACAATGACTTTACCACCGGAATAATAATTCTCTAAAATTGCCACCATAATGCGGGATGTTGCCAAACCGCTTCCATTCAAAGTATGGACGAATTCCGGCTTTGACTGTGGATTCCTTTTAAACCTGATATTAGCTCGTCGTGCCTGAAAATCTTCGAAATTCGAGCAGCTTGATACCTCCAGCCATAATTGTTCTCCCGGAGACCATACTTCCAGATCATAAGTCTTGGCGCTTGAAAAACTTGTATCCCCACTGCATAGCAATATAGTTCTGAATGGTAATTCAAGCATTTTTAAAATATCTTCGGCGTCCCGTGTTAATGACTCAAGCTCATCATAAGAATTTTCAGGTGTGGAAAGTTTGACCATTTCAACTTTATTGAATTGATGAACCCGCAAGAAACCGTGAACGTCCTTGCCATGGCTTCCGGCTTCCCGCCTGAAACAAGGTGAATAGCCGCATACTTTAACCGGAAAGTCTTCAAATTTTATCATATCCCCTGCAAAGTAATTTGTCAATGGAACCTCAGCAGTTGGTATAAGATACATATCATCTTCGGGAGCATGGTACATATCTTCTTTCATTTTTGGTAATTGCCCGGTACCCCTCATTGAAGCAGCATTAACAATAAAAGGGGGCATAAGCTCGGTGTAGCCGTGTTTGCTTAAATGGGTCTCTATCATGAAATTAATTAATGCACGCTCGAGGGCGGCTCCTTTTCCAACGTAAAAGGCAAATCCTGAACCGCTAACCTTAGCTCCTCTTTCAAAATCGAGAATATTGAGCGATTTCGAAATATCAAGATGATTCAAATCAACCTTATCTTTAAGAGTTCCCCAATTCCGTACAGTTGCGTTTTCCTGCGGTCCTTTGCCTATTGGAACCGAAGAATGAACCATATTTGGTATTCTAAGCAGCAACTCGTTTTGTTCTGTTTCTATTTGCCGTAAATCTTCATCTAATAATTTAATTTTATCGGATACCTGGCGCATGGCTTCTATTTGAGCATCTGCATTCTCTTTGGCTTTTTTCATTTTAGCAATTTCATCGGAGACGACATTGCGCTGATTTTTTAGTTGTTCTACTTCGCCGATAATGCTGCGGCGTCGTCCGTCAAATTCAAGAATAAGGTCAATCGAGCCTGATTCGTTTTTGCTGTTAATATTTTCCCTTACGGCATCGGTATTTTCGCGAATAAATTTTAGGTCAAGCATAAATTTTCATAGTTAATAAATAAATATTTACAAAATTAATCAATAGCTGTAAGAGCAGCAAAGAATAAGACAAAGTTTTATTCTTTGAACGACACAAAAAAGAGGGACATCTGCCCCTCTTTTAAAAGAATAAACTTTTCGATTTTTTATTGGAAGTCAACCAGCATTGAAAATCTCATTGTATTAGCCAATGGATGGTTTGTTTCAATAGTATTGATAAAGCTGAAGTCCAAACGGAATATACTGTAACGTACACCTGCACCGAAATTATAATACTTCCTGCCCCCTAAAGCATCCGGTTCCGTAAAATAACCGAATCGTCCGGCAACTACTTTTTCGTACCAATATTCCAAACCGAAAGCAAATTCGGCGCCTGGATTTTCCCAGCCTGAGACTAATGATTTGGGAAGTGCGTCCGAGCTGCCGTCTATGTTTCTTTTTATAAGAAGTTTGGACATATCTCCTGCTATTTTTAAATCATTAAATTCATCTTCGAAAATCTTAAATGCCAATCCCAAACGTAACGTAGTTGGTAATGGGTCGGACATACTGCGATAAGTCATTTTGGGTCCGACATTCTGCAGGTTCAAACCAACAGAAAATATATCCCCGCATTCAACACCGAATACATCGAGTTGTTTGGGTTTCCATAGTAATCCGAGGTCGAATGAACCGCTTTGTCCTGTACCGGCTGTTGTTTGTCCCTGAGCGGCTGGAGCAAGATTCGAACGTATATATTTTAATTGAAACCCTACGCCGAAATCAGTTGCAACAATAGCACCGTAAGATATTCCTAATGCGAATTCATTGGAAATAAACTTGCCAAGCTGCCTTCCATCAACCGCTGTTCTTATGAACTCACCAAGATGCATAAAAATAAAATTGCATGCTACGGTTCCATCTAATTCTTCAAAGTATCTGCCAACGTTTATATAACTGTAATACAGGTCTGCATTGAATTGCGGCAGCCATGGACTATAAGCAATTGACGATTGAAAATATGGTGGCGGCTCCTCATCACTGCCCGCAGTGGTCGGCAACTCGTAATATTGAAGAAATCCAAGACCACCCGGATTCCAATAAATAGCATTGATATCATCGGCAATTGCCGTACCAACTTCACCCATGCCACTTGCCCTGGCATCAGGCGAGATTCTTAAGAAAGGTACTGCGGTACCGCCTCCCTGAGCTTTTAAATCGGGCATTACAGCTAAAAAAATACTTGTTGCAAAAGCAATAATTATTAATTTGCGGCTTATTTTCATTAGTTTCAAACTCCCAGACAAAAATTGTCTCATAATATTATTAATTAACGTGTTATTCTTTTTTTTATTTCTTACTTTAAGCTGTTTCTACCTTATTTCATAACATTTTCATCAAATTTTCTAATTCTTAAGCAATTTTCTTACCAATTTTTTCATTTTTTTACATCTGTTCTATTCAGGTCTTCTTTTATTTTGTATTCAATCTCAATCTTACTTCACAATTGATAAAATTCCCGGTTTGGAACCAGAATTTCCTTTAGACCCGTAAATAGTCAGGTTGAAATAATAGATGCCTTGAGACAAGGGAATCAATATACCTTCCGAAGAAATATCAGATTGATAAGGTGTATTTACAGTTTGCCTGATTTGCCCGACTTTATCTCCAAGAGCAGAATAAATATCGATTTGGGCATTAAAAGGAGGAGAAACATTATGCTCGAATCTGAAAGTTGTAATATCAGCAGCAGGATTCGGGAAGCAAATCAGGTTATTAATTACTATTCCGTCTTCTTCCGGCTGAATATTGAAATAAGTTGTTTCTTCTGAAAAATTATTGAACACGTCCCATGCCCTTACTTTAATTGCGTGCAATCCTGAACCCAGTCCGTAAATATAATCGACGACCGAACCGCCCTTAGGATTGACCAAAGAAGTCTCGAATTTATCTGTTAAATCAATTGACTCTGAATTATCATCAACCCAGGCTTCTATTTTATGTCCGATGCCTCTTCCTGTAGTATTGATCCCGCTTTCATCCTCCAAATCGACTATTAATAGGGGGTTTTTACGAACAGTCGAATAGGGCAAAAACTTTCGTGAATCTAAATATAGTGATATTTTGGGACCATTATTATCAGGATTAATCCCGGAAACCAAACCTTGAATAACAAAATTCCGATAGCTTCCCTTAGCAAAGCGGGAATCGTCCGAATATCCGTAAGACATGAACCTGCCTGTATTGGCGCTATAAGAAATATCCTTCGGTATGATAAACCTGGCTGAGAATTTCCCATTTTGAATCTTATAAAAGCTTCTGTTTAATGCGCTGCCAAATTTCTCAATATGTGCAAGAGTGCCGTCATAATCATCTTTGGCTATCAATTGCACATCACCGTCAAGCATAGCAGTTATAGCAACGCCGTTAAAACTTTCGTCAACAGCTTTTCCATTTATCTTCAAAACAGCCCCCGAAATATTAATATTTTGAAGAGCTTTGAATTTGACCGTGTCGGGAAGGTCTTTCAATGCAATACCATCAATAGAATCGATGACTATTTTTTGAGTTGGTATGATAAGTCTCATCGAAGGGTCGCCGAGAAGATAGAACTTCTGGTCATTAACGCTTGAATTTTGTTGTTTGGTTTGAAATAAAGCTTCACCTATTGTAGGATATTGACCGGTGAGACTATCCTGCCTGAATAGCATTTCTATATATAGCTTGTTTATTGCAAAATTCTCTGAGGCAAATACTGAACGAGAAGCAGAAAATACACCAATAGAGCCGCCAATTGGGCTTAGGAAGAGCTTTTCAGCACCGCTTTGAACCTCCGGTTTGTCGAATCTGCCGAAATCGCATGTAGCCGCACATGTAAAGAATAATTTATCGTAATTAACCATTAAAGGAATTGTATTATCCCTTTCGAGAAGTTCTTCATGAGCCCAAACTCTCGGATTTCCATGACCTATCCAATTCAGGAATAATGTACCGGAGTTATTGATTTTATTCAGCATTTCTTTCTGAGCAGTTGACTTCCGTCTGCCTCCAGGTATGTTGTCGGTCTTATACTCAACAAGATATATTTTATTTTGCTGAAAATAATCGGGTAACAATCCGGCAAGGGCTTCGGATTGATTACTAAAGGTATCATTATTGTCTTGGTCTCCCCCAAAGCTGTCGTCGGCAAGAAAGGTAATACTGGTTCTCCAATTATCTTTAGATGAAGATTCTTCGTAATGCTTTATTTTTTCAAGAACGGTAGTGCCGTTATTATTCGATGAAACGGGAATTCTTCCGATAACCATATCGGGGAGGGCATCCCAATCTCCGCCTGCCAGCCGGACAAAGTAGTCATCACAAGGATAAGAACCCAGGTTATCAAATGAAGTCGTCTCTATAGTTTCGTAGGGAGGTATATGGTTCTTTGAATTAGTAGTAATGTTTTTATAATCATAATGACCACTACCCCAAAGGATGACAAATTCAGGTGATTTTTTCCAATGGTTTATGGTATATGATAAAAAATCACGTATTGCAGTTGGGTCTTGTATTCCACCGGCAAATTCATTATAAATATGTTCCGTTGAAATAACATAACCCTTTAAGCCATTGTGTTTGGAACGGTAATTTTTGTAATTCTCTGCCGATTCGAGTAAATAGGGCGAAGAAATGATAACAAAGTCGCAATCTGTCGTATCGTTTCTCAAATAACCAAAACCGGTTTTTTCAATTGAAGGTTTCAGGAAAACCGACGATACAAAAAATCTTTCGGGTTTTTCTTTTAGTAATTCTTTGCGAATAATGTACATCCCGCCTGTAGAGGCGCAATTGGTTAGAAGAATGGGATTGGACTTGTCCGTTACATCGAATCCTAATATTTCGCTGCCGCCGAAAGAATTGATAGTAATTTCCGTTGGTCCGTTCCAAGAAGTATCCGAGAAAAATGAAATTGTATCGTTAATCGGAACCAAGCTTCTGGAATATTGGATTTCATAATAATCAAAAAAAGAAGTAGCGGCATTTCCCTTAGGATTAGTATATTCGAATCGAAGCATGCAAAGATTATCCTGCGAAATTTTTGATGCAGGCATATATGCTGTACTTTCAACACAATAAGCATCATCTGATGTGCCTGGAATACTAATTGTTGTTATCAGGAAATCCTTTTCGAAAACTTTAAATTCGCCCTGAGAATCTGACCTGTGAGCCAAGGAAAAACGGAATAATATATCGTTATTTCTATCAAGATTAGGAAGTGTAATGGTTGACATAGTGGTTGGATTTTGTCGACCGAACCATGTTCTTCCCGAACCGATAATATAAGGATTATTTAACTCTTCCTCAAAAAATATTCGCTCAATATAATTAACAGGCTTAATAAAAGAATTAGCGGTTGCCGGTTGTTGAGGGATTGCTCTCCTGCCATCCCGGCCACCCCAAGTAAGCAGGTAAGAATTTTTTGTGCTGTAATGATTAATATAATGCTTGAAATCGTTCCCTTTTACATTGAATCCACAGGCAGCGCTGCCGTAAAAAATTATTGACTCGAGTTCACCGGAGGAGTTTTTTCTAACGATAACCGGGATTTCATTTAAGTTATTATTTTTACCATTCGTTTGATTCTCGCTAAGTTCTTTACCACCATATCCGAATACTTTAATAGTCTGTATATCATTCGCCGGAATATTAGCGCCTGCTTCCCTGAGGGTTCGGGCATCGAGTTTAATTATCCCTTCGTTTTCAACAGATAATTTAAACCAGTTACCAGAACTTATTTTATCATCAGAAAGTATCTCATTCTTATTGATTTTATCTGCTTTCATTCCGGCAGGAATTGACCAATACTTTGCCATAGCAGGATTCAATACATTCGATGCAAGGAATCCTTTGTTGATAGGTTGTGAAAGCGAACTCTTGAGTCTATTTTGAAATGTGATTTTCACAACTACTCGCTTAGGGATTTCAATTTGATTGGTATTGGGATTATAGGTGGCAGCCCTGAATGAGAGTCTTGCCAAATGGTGTTCTCGTGACAATCCTAAGTAATTTATATAGGCTTTTTCTGAGAAATAGTTCTTAGAATATGCTTCATTATTGATATAATAGGTTTTGATTTCATTTAAATCGGTGAGCTTGATTTTAGGTATTGGTGCTAACAAATAATTATAGGTTTGGTTACCATCGGTTAAAATACTATGAATCCGGAAACCATCGGATGAAGGAACAACGAAATTTGCTGAATAAACCAAATCGGATGGGAAACCGGGATTTGAATATTCAGGCGACGTTCCTTCAATTATAGGCAGGTATGTTTTTCTACCGTTTTCCAAAGTAATTTCTTTGAATCCGGACTGAACAGGTGTATATGCGACAATTAGTTCCGAGGAATTGGATTGGAGAATTTCCACACCGGAAGTTTTATTATTTTCTGCATTACAAAAATTAATAATAATCAGAAATAACAAAACCTGCAATAATTTTTTATTCAATAACTGCATGTTTGGCACCTTGATGTTTTTTAAAAACAATTTTTATTCTAACACTTTTAATCTTACAAAATAATTTGTAGATGTTTTCCTATAGGCTGCAAGTTGATTTGTGATATGATATTTTTTTTATAATTTTGCTTTATTAATTATCAAAACATTATTATTTTAGTTTATAAGACGTTCTTTATTTTTAATATTTTAATTTTAAAATAATTTTTTCTTATATTTTCACAAATTTTATAACGTATATTTGCAAATTAAATTTTAATAGTTTAAATTTTTTACCATGAGGATGAAATGATTTTACCTAAAGAGACAAAAAAGATTTTAAAAAAAATTGATTATACTTTAACCGGAAAGTGCTTTGAGCCTGATACTACAGGGAAAATAAATGAAAATATATTTTCCGGATTATCCGATAAAAATCTGGGGAAACTGGAATTTTTACTTCATAAAATTGCCCCCGAATGTACGATTCAGAAATTTGTTGCAATGCTTGCTACTGAAATTCAAATGCAAGCACAATGGGATATTCTAAATGCCGCTTCGGAAGACGATGACCTGGATAAAGAGGACGTTGAAACTGAAGAAGATGAGGATTGGGACGAAGAGGACGAAGATTGGGATGAAGACGACGAAGATTGGGATGAAGATGAAGACGAAGATTGGGATGAAGATGAAGACGAAGATTGGGAAGATGATGACGATGACGTTGATGATGACGATGACGATGACGTTGATGATGACGTTGATGAAGACGAAGATTGGGAAGATAATGAAGAAGTAGTTTAAATATTTAGGTTGGTTCTTGAAACTCTTTAATTGTCATTCCTGCGAATGAGCTGTGTGAAAAGTCAAAAAAATTGTCATTCTGAAATCCAAAATACGGAACTTAATAAAAATATGCAATGACAAATTCAAGAGAAACCCCCTAACCCCCTTTGAAAAAGGGGGAATTTTTTGTCCCCCCTTTTTCAAAGGGGGTTAGGGGGTTTCTCTCTGTTGAAATTGTTGCCATTATTTTAAATCAAGAAAAATCTGTCATTGGTAACTTGATTCAGAATCCATAATCCGCACTGGGAGTGGGTTCTGAATCAGTTCAGAATGACAATCTTCCTTTTTTGATACGAAAAAAAAACACCGGATTAACTCCGGTGTTTTTTGCAAGTAGTGAGTATTATTAAAATTGATTAATTAGATGAATAGACCGATACCTGAAGTCGTTCCCGGTCTTTTCTTTCGAATTTTACATTTCCATCAATTAATGAAAATATCGTGTAATCCTTGCCTAAACCTACGTTTTGGCCCGGATGGAATTTGGTTCCGCACTGACGAATTATGATATTACCGGCTGTTACGAATTCGCCTCCGAATTTTTTTACTCCGCGTCTTTGCGGATTGGAATCTCTTCCGTTTTTCGAAGAGCCGCCACCTTTCTTATGTGCCATATCTATCTCCTGATTTTTTTTTCTGGGTTATAATTGAAATTTATTTATCCGGTTCTTTGTCTTCGATTTCATCGTCTTCGAATCTAATTACTCCGCTCTGTTGCTCATCGGATGAGGTTTCCTCGGTAGCATCGAAAAATGTTGCCGGTGTAGCTGTTTCAATAACTGAATCTTCCATTTCGTCGGGTTCGGAATCAAAGATTTGTTCCGTAGCAATTGATGCAACGGCAGTAGCAGTAGCTTCTTTAATAAATTCGAAACCGGGGAAGAAAATTCCGGTAATTTCGATTTGGGTGTAATGCTGCTTATGTCCGTTCAATTTACTGTAGCCTTTTCTGCGTTTTTTGTGGAATACAAGGACTTTATCGCCTCTGCCGTGGGCTACAATTCTTGCATGAATACGGCTATCGCTCAAATATGGCGAGCCCACTAATACATTGTCTTCATTTTTTGCAAGCAATACATTGGAAAATTCCAGAGTATCTCCTGGTGTTCCCTGAAGCGCAGGCACATTCAATATTTTCCTGGGTTCAACTGAGAATTGCGAGCCTGCTATATCAACTATGGCATACATTGTTTTATCCTAAAATATTATCTTTTTTCAAATCGTACTTAACATGAAAAAGCAATTTAAGGAATTTTTTTTATTTTTCCAAATTCATTAAGCAGAAATAGCAGTCGGTTGCTGTATTGACATGCTGTGGTATTTATATTCAGGCTCTGCTTTATTCTCGACGGTATCTAATGTGATAACGCACTTTGAAATATTTTTATTATCCGGCAAATCGAACATAATTGAAAGCATTATTTCTTCTAAAATCGAACGCAATGCACGGGCGCCTGTTTTCCGCAATTTAGACTTAGCTACAATTGCTTTCAATGCATCTTGTGTGATTTCCAAATCGACACCTTCAAGCATGAATAGTTTTTTATATTGCTTGACCAATGCATTTTTCGGCGTTTGCAAAATGCTGAGCATAGCCTCGTCATCCAAATCCTCTAAAGGAGCAAGAACGGGAAGCCGTCCAATTAACTCGGGAATAAATCCGAATCTCAGAAGGTCTTCCGGCTCGACTTCGCGAAGTAATTTATAACCCGATTCGATGGAATCCATATTCTGGGCTGTAAAGCCGATTGTTGACGGGCGCATGCGTCTCGCGATAATCTTTTCCAAACCTTCGAAAGCGCCTCCGCAAATAAATAAAATATTTGATGTATCGACGTAAATCAGGGATTGTTCGGGATGCTTCCTGCCTCCTTTGGGTGGGCAGCCGGCTACGGTTCCTTCCAGTATTTTAAGTAATGCCTGCTGGACTCCTTCGCCCGATACGTCGCGTGTAATGCTGCTGGATTCGCTCTTGCGTCCGATTTTATCCAATTCGTCAATATATACGATTCCTCTTTCTGCAAGCTGTACGTTGTAATTAGCATTTTGAAGCAAATGGACAAGTACGGTTTCAACGTCATCGCCAACATAGCCTGATTCAGTTATAGTAGTTGCATCGGCAATTGCAAATGGAACTTTAAGTATTCGGGCAAGAGTTCGTGCAAGTAAAGTCTTTCCAGTACCTGTCGGACCAAGCATAAGAATATTGCTCTTTTCTATTTCGACATCGGACATTTCGCCTGTCATAAATCTCGATTGAATCCGTTTGTAATGATTATAAACTGCAACCGACAGAACTGTTTTTGAGAAATCCTGACCAATTACATAAGAATCCAAATGACGTTTAATTTCTGATGGTGGCATCAACCTGGGTTCGGCAAGGATATTCAAGTCCTGAGTGGCATTCTTTTTTATTAATTCGGAGGATTTCGTTACGCATATATCGCAAATGAAAATATTATCCGGTCCTTCGATAAGACCGTTTACTTCTGCGGAATTCCTCCCGCAAAACGAGCATACTAATTCCTCGCCGTTGGCTTTTCCTTTTTTCCCCATTTTGCTTTCTTTAATTGTTTAATAATTCAGTCAACAATTTTATTTTACTGTTAATGACATCTTCAAAAATTTTCTTGGCGGCTTATCATCTTTGCGACTTTGCGTGATAAATTTTTCGCAAAGCCGCAAAGAGAAAAAATTTGATGTAATTTCGTTTTTTTTACTACCACATAGCGGTTGTCTTGACTTCAGAATGACAATTTTAAGCATACTGCTTTTATTTTGCTTCAGGTTCTGTTGACTCCGCAGGCTTCAAATCTGTTGACTCCGCAGGCTTCAAATCCGTTGAGCGGTCCATAATTTTATCGATAATACCATAGCTTAGCGCTTCTTCTGAGGTCATGTAATTATCGCGGTCGGAATCTTTACGGATTTGCTCCATATCCCTGCCGGTATGCTTGGAAATTATGCTATATAAGGTTTCGCGCATCCTGAGCATTTCGCGGGTATAGATTTCGATATCGGATGCCTGTCCCTGAGCGCCGCCTGCAGGCTGATGCATAAGAATCCTTGAATTAGGAAGTGCAAACCGCTTGCCGTGAGCGCCGGCGCAAAGAAGTACCTGAGCCATCGAAGCGCCCATACCGATGCAAATTGTGGATATATCAGGTTTGATGAATTGCATGGTATCGTATATTGCCAATCCCGATGAAACGCTTCCACCTGGTGAATTGATGTAAAGGTTAATATCTTTGTTCGGTTCTTCGCTGGCTAAAAAGAGAAGCTGAGCGATGACAAGGCTTGCCACGTGGTCGTCTATCGGGCTGCCGATAATGATTATCCTGTCTTTTAAAAGTCTCGAGTATATATCGTAGGAGCGTTCGCCGCGGCTGGTTTGCTCTACTACTATCGGAACGAGTTGGTCGTACATATATTTCCTGAATATTAGTTAAATTTCGCTCTTGTTGACGATTGAATTGGAATTTTAATTTGAGAAAAAACAAAATTCAATTATATTAGTCTATATTTTAAAATCAAGGAATAAAATATGAAAAAGCTCTTTATTTTATTTGCAATGTTAATAATATACCAATCATTAACTGCTCAGGAAAAGCAAATCAAATTCTATATGAATGACAGCAGCTACAAGGCATACAATATCAATGAAATCGATAGTATCAATCTTATCAAATCGAATAGCAATTATGTAATGAAGATATTCTACCGGGATTCAATGGTTGCTTATTATCCGACTGAAGTAATCAGCAAAATTCAATTTGATAAGGATAGCTCAAACAACATGCTTTTGAATGTCTATGTATTTGGATATCCCACAAGCTATAAATTATCGGATGGTGTTATTATAATAATGACCCGGCAAACGGAAAAATATACGGCAAGCTTTATAACTGGTATGCTGTAACCGACCTTCGTGGTTTGGCTCCATATGGTTGGCATGTTCCATCTGATAAAGAATGGGGTTTACTAACAAACTATCTAGGGGGTGGATGGGTAGCAGGTGGAAAATTGAAAGAAGCAGGTACAAATCATTGGAATATTCCTAATGTTGGGGGAACAAATGAAAGTGGTTTTACGGCTCTACCAGGTGGGTGTCGAGGTATAGAGGGTTTCTTCTATGGCTATGGTGACAATAGCAGCTGGTGGCAACCATCGGATACAACAAACATATTGTGCCTTTTTTTGAGTTTCAGTGACAATTATGTCAGATGGAGCAGCAACAATAAAGAACTTGGGATATTTGTTCGTTGCATTAAAGATTGAGTGTGCCAAGAAACAAAATAAAACGTTATCGTTTTATTTTGTATGCTGTTTCTAAGATGGTGGACTGTGATTAAAAAGCAGAACTGAACCGCCGACAGGGACTAACAGGAGTATCTGTCAAATCGCCCTACGGTGCTTTATTCTAAGGAATAAGGTGTTGAACGGAATAG
>JAERMQ010000040.1 GCA_016844745.1 Ignavibacteria bacterium
GCTCATTTTTGTTCGGTGAAGTGGTTAAAATTGTTTAACTTATAATTTGTTATGACGTTTATAATTGCAATTTCATTTATTTTCACTGATTAAGGTAATTAATATAAAGTATTGGAAATTCTTTTAAAATCTTTATTTATATAATAAAAAAAACAGGTTGAATTGTATCATGAAATTTGCTTCATACTTATTATTTTCTTAAATTTGTAATCTGTAAAATATGGTAAATTAGAATTGAAAAGAAGTACAATTTATAAATAAACGAGGTAATAATGAAAAAGATTGGCATTTTACAAGGAATGGAACATAGCTTCACTGAAGCTGTGTGCGATAGAATTAATGCTATGAAAATCAGAGGAGTTATTGCCGAAAATATAAGAATCGGCGCTTTAAAAATGAACCATCCTAATGATTACGCTATAATTTTTGACAGAGCCTCTCATGAAGTCCCTTTTTATCGTTCCTTTTTGAAAAATGCAGCGGTGAATGATGTAAAAATAGTCAATAATCCTTTTGTTATTTGCGTCGATGATTACTACTTTCATGCTTCATTGGCAAAAAAACTCGGATTTGAAGTGCCGAGAACTGTTGTGGTGCCAAGCAAGGAGCACCCTCCGGGCGCAACGGCAGATTCTATGCGGAATCTGATATTTCCTTTAAATTGGGAAGAAGTCTTTAGCTACGTCGGATTTCCGGCACATATCAAGCCTAATCATGGAAATGGAACATACCATACATTTAAAGTGTATAATTCTCATGAATTCTTCTCAACTTATGATTTGACTGGTAATAATGTTATCATTCTGCAACAGGATATCGATTACGATGATTATTTTAAATGCTATGTTATCGGGCAAAAACATGTAAGAATAATGAAATATGACCCATCGATGCCTCAACATTTGCGTTATCTCCCTGAGGTATTAAAAATCGACCCGGCTTTGGCAGATTTATTAATCGATACAAGTATAAAAATTTCAACGGCTTTAGGATTGGATTTCAATACTGTAGAATTTGCTATTCGTGGTGGTAAACCATATATCATCGAGTTTCGTAATAATGTACCCAACGCTGAAAAAGCTTTCCTTCACGAAGAAAACTTCAATTGGCTTGTTGCTACAACTGCTGATTATTTAATCTCTTTAACATCAGTCAAAGGACCTCAACCCTTTAAATTTGTTTGGGATTTTGCCGATAATAAAAAAGAATCGGAAACCGAAACCAACAAAAACGAAAAACCGAAATTAAAAGATAAACAATCAAATATTACTTTTGAGAAAACCTTTAAAAAGAAGGGGCGACCTGCAAAATTAAAAATTGAACAAAAGGATATAGATAAACCTGATGTTGAAATAAAAATAGCCAAACGAGGCAGAAAACCGGGGTCAAAGAATAAACCAAAACCCGTTTCACCAACAGTTGAGTTACCTGCTCCTGAAAAAATAATAATACCTGTTTTTTCTGAGGTTGTTCAAATATCTACCGAAAAAATCGATACTCCTGAAATTGTGAGGGTTAACAAGTTAGTAAAGAAAAAAATTATAATACCGGCATACTCAATGGTTGAAAGGGAGGTTCCTGAACAAACCAACAAAAATGAAGGTAGTAATGAAGAAACTTATGAATGGGTTGCAAAAAAGAATAAAAGACCCCTTCGATTAAAATAGGAAGTTACTTTAAAATATCAGGGAAAGACTAATTGAATTAAATGTTGATACCGATAAAAAGCGACAAAAGATTATGTACTAAAGACTGAGAGCAGTTTTAGATATTAATAGTTAAAAAGCATAAAAAATTCTTATTTTTGTAGTAAAAAAAAATTTAAGAAAATAAGGGATTCAATGAATAAAACTAAAAAGATATCAATTCCAATAATTTTATTGTTATTTATTCTATCACAATTAATCCTTAGAGCTGAAAATAAAACTCAAAAGGATTCGGATGAAATTTATGAAGGACCAAAAGTTTTGATGTTTAATTTAGGATATGGTTCATTGGATTTAAGCGCCGGAGCCGGTTTCAGGTATTCTATACCAACATTACCAATAGGCGTTGGTTTATCAATTTGCTTAAGCGGCTTTAATACTACCATGCCGGGCTATATTTATGCTGACCCCGGTCATCCGATGCCGACAAAAGGTATTGAAAAAACAACATTCCCCAGAATAATGTTGGGTGCAGATGCCGTTATATATTACGACTTGTCGGAGAAAATCAGCCTGTTTGGTACATTAGGATTTTACATGCAGAGCGATTCAATTTTATACAAAGAAAATTCAAGCGGAACTTATTATAGGAGCAGTGATACCAGAGCCCAGTTTGTTACTAATTCCGGTATGTCTTATGGCTTAGGAATTCAATATTTTATTACCGATGCTATTGAAGTAGGATTGGCTTACCAATCCAAAATGGGTATATACGGACAAATCGGTTATGCATGGTATTGATTATAGGAAATGGAATTACTAAATGCTTCAAGATCGATTAACTAATTTTAATTTGTTTTTAACTAATAATAATACTAATTTATCGTTAGTATCAAAAAAAAGTTTTTTTTGTTGACATGGTTTTTAGGGGTGGTTTATGAATTGCAGGGAATTTGCCGAAGAGTTCTATGGAAAGACCATATTGGCATTTGTTACATCGGACACGGCAGCTTCTGTGTTCAGGTTTAGAGCAGAAAGTATTTTTACTTTTCTTAAAAAATATGTTGGGGTGCAGTTTCCTGATTGGAAAATAATTTATTTATACCAATTGACAGATAGCTACTCCGAAGATGACGATACATCCACTATATTTAAAAACAAAGCCGAATTTATGTATTTGGTTGCCAAGAAGATATATCAGACCGAAAAGCTTTGTGTATTCAAATATGTCGTGATTCCTCCTGATATGAAGAATCTTACCGGCAAAAAATTAAGAATAATATCATTATCACCAAAAATGACCTTTTAATTTTTTTATACAAAATGTCAAATTTTGCTCTTTTATTTCGATTCCTTTTTCTTGCCGGTTTTTCGTTTCTTTTATTTCATTTCGATTTAGCCTCTCAAAGCAAAACAAGCCGAACAAATAAAACGGATGATTTATCTCAGCAGGAAATAGATATAATGACTGCAGGTCCTCAGCATCAATTGCTCTATATGTTCGAAGGAAGCTGGAAAGTTCTTTTTACATATTATCAGGAACTAAATCCGGAGAGTTTTGGTAAAGGGGAAAGCGAAAATAAATTGTTTTTTAACAATAAATTTATTGAAATTAATACCGAGCTTCAAACCGATGAACTAACTTTTCATTTGAAGATGACTTTGGGTTTTGATAAAAGAATATCCAAATACTTTATTTTTGTTTTAGATGATATCTCAACATATCCAAGATATGCAGAAGGGGATTACGACGAAGAAACGAGGACATTTACCTTCTCAGGCGAGGCTTTCGACATTTTTAAATCTGCTAATACTCCTTTTAAAATTACTTTGAAATTCGAAGACGATAGGAAATTTGTCTTTAAAAGCATTGTGGGCGAGGGGAAAAAAGCTATAACTACTTATCAGATGAATTTTCTTAAAAAGTAACCTTCTTTACTTTAAAATACATGAGTATAACTTATAATACTTCAGGCGTTAGTATCGAAGCGGGAGAGAAAACGGTCGATTTAATTAAGCCAATGATACGGTCAACATTCGATTCAAATGTATTAACTGATATTGGTTTATTCGGTGGCTTTTACGATGCAAAGTTCACTGAATTCAATCATCCTGTTTTGGTTGCCTCAACCGATGGTGTCGGCACAAAATTAAAACTCGCCTTTGCCACAGGTATTCATGATACTGTTGGTCAATGCCTGGTAAATCATTGTACTAACGATATTCTTTGTTGTGGTGCAAAACCATTATTTTTTTTAGATTATTTCGCTACCGGGAAATTAGAACCTCAAACAGCCGCCAGTGTGATTTCGGGCTTTGTAAAGGCATGCCGTGAGAATAAATGTGCTTTAATCGGTGGTGAAACCGCAGAAATGCCGTCCTTTTATAGCGAAGGGGAGTATGATATTTCAGGTACGATAGTTGGTGTTGTTGAAAAAGAGAAAATTATTAACGGAGCCCAGATTTCTCCCGGGGATGTGATTATCGGATTACCTTCGAGCGGATTGCATACCAACGGATATTCGCTTGCCCGAGCCGTAATGTTGAAAAAATACGAACACTCGACATATTTTAATGAACTTGGAAAAACATTGGGAGAAGCCTTACTTGAGGTGCATAAATCCTACCTGAATGTTGTTTATCCTTTGCTGGAGTTAAATCTTATTAAGGGTATATCTCATATAACAGGAGGAGGGATTATTGGAAATACAAAGAGGATATTACCGAAAAACGTTTCCCTTGAAATTGACTGGCAAAGCTGGCAATGGCTCCCGATTTTCGATATTATTATGCGGGAAGGAAATATCGAAACTGAAGAAATGAGAAAAGTATTCAATCTCGGTATCGGGATGATACTGATTTCTTCTCCTGATAATGCAAATCAGATTTTGGAAGGTACAAAACCGGCTGTAGCCATGTTCATCGGAACAATCGGCAAAGCCGATTAACACTTTATTTCTTCAAAATAGTAAAATGAAAATTTATACTAAAACAGGTGATGACGGCACAACCGGATTATTTGACGGTAGCAGGACAAAAAAGTCATCATTAAGAGTTGAAACTTATGGTACGGTCGATGAGTTAAACTCGGCGCTGGGTCTATCAATCAGCTTCGAAATGGATGAAGAATTGAAAAAAGATTTATCCGTCATTAGCAACTTCCTTTTCACTATGGGAAGCGACCTTGCTACACCATCGAACAAACCAAGAAAAATTGAGAGGATTTCCAATCAGCAAATAAATTTTCTTGAAGAAAGAATAGATTCATATACAAATGAGCTTCCACCATTGAGGAATTTTATTTTACCCGGCGGTTGCCATTCAGCTTCATTACTTCATCTTTGCAGAACCATTTGCCGTAGGGCAGAACGCCTTGCAGTAAAGTTGAACGAATCAGAACCAATCACTCCTGAAGTTTTAATTGTATTAAACAGGTTATCCGATTATTTCTTCACGGCAACTCGACTTTCCAATCTGAGGGCAGGTGTAGAAGAATTTATTCGAAAATAAACTAATAGGTTGTTCTAAGGGCTAACGAATTTACATTTTTTAGAACCAACTGAATACTAAACCTCGATAACTTTGTTTAAATTTGCTTCTTATCCCTTATTTTTGCACTCATTATGGAATCAATAAAAAGAAAAGTAATATTTTTCGATAGGGATGGAATTGTTAACCATCGAATAATCAATGATTACATCAAAACACCAGAAGAATTTGTTCTGAAGGATTATTTTGCTGATTTATTTAAATTATTCAAAGAAGCAGGATATCTCGCTATAATAATTACAAATCAACAGGGAATCGGTAAAGGGATTATGAGTATCAAAGAATTAAATATGGTACATACCCACATGCAGAATCTTTTAATAGAAACTACCGGCTTTAAATTCGATGATATTTATTTCTGCGTTGATTTAAAGGAATCCAACAGTTTCAGGCGCAAACCTAATCCCGGAATGATTTTTGAAGCAATCGAGAAGTGGAATATATCAGCTTCGGAATCATGGATGTTCGGCGACCAGCCTACGGATACAGCCGCGGGCAGGGCTTCGGGTGTAAAAACTGCGCTAATAGGATATATTGAATCAGAAGAAAATTTCGAAGCTGATTTGATTTTCAAAGATTTACAATCAGCATTTATTTATTTTGAAAAAGAATTTAATTTATGATATATAACGGATTTTCTTCAAGGGAGTTCTAAAAATTGTCATTCTGAGCGAAGCGAAGAATCCAGACTTCTTTAAAATCAACAGGATAGATTCTTCGTTTCGCTCAGAATGACAGCCAAAATTGAATTTATAGAACCCACCATTAGAATGTCATTTTTAATTTGAAAATTTTGGGGATAAAGAAAAACACCCTAACTCACTTTGAAAAAGGGGGAATAATAAATCCTTTTCTACTTCTATGTTTTACTTCTATTTTTTACTTCTATGTTCTTTTTCTATAACCGGGGGTTAGGGGGTTTCTCATTAGATTCAAATGAAACTTTTTTAATAATCCTGTGTTAGTATAATATACTATTTGAAATACCGGAGATTTATATGTATAAATTAATACTACTTATTTTTTTATCCCTACCCATAATCACAAAAGCACAACCGGGTAGTTGGGAAGCTCGTGGAATTGGCGGCGGAGGAGCTTTATTTTCACCGTCAATTTGCCCTGATAACGAAGATGAAATCTACATTGGCTGCGATATGAGCGAATTATTCCATACAATTGATTTTGGCTTATCGTGGGACGCAATTCATTTTTCTAAAATATTCGGTGGGCATAATTCCACTGTTTGTTTCACAAATCAAATTTCTCTGCTATATTGCCTGAATTATCAGAGTGAGTCTCCATTTCCTGTTAAATCTACGAACAGGGGACTAACCTGGACTAAGCTTGCAAGCAATCCAGCGGAGGGCGAAATTCTCTACTCAATTTTCGTTGATTATGATAATCCTCAAAGAATAATTATATCATCATACAGCGATATATTCTACTCTTCCAACGGAGGTACCAGTTTTGCAAGCATCCATAAGGCAACGGATAACGGCTCCGGTATTGTCATTGGCGGCGCTTTCTTTGATGGAAATAATATATTTCTCGGAACTAACGACGGATTAATCGTATCTACAAATGGTGGAGCAAATTTTGCCATTTCAAATGTAACAGGTATAACTGCCGGACAGAAAATATGGTCTTTTGCCGGCGCTAAACAGGGCAACATTGTGCGTTTCTTCTGTATAACGGGGAATAGTGTCTATGCCGGTATGCAAGGTTCTGATTATTGGAATTTTATTAAAGGAGTTTACTCTTTGGATTGGGGTAGTGGTAATTGGTTAGCAAAATCAACGGGTATCGATTTTTCTAAGGATTTCCTTATGTTCGTTGGCATGGCAACAAATGATATTAATACAATATACCTTTGCGGAAGTTCATCGAGTGCTTATCCTAATGTAATGAAATCCACAAATGCAGGCACGAACTGGAGTCATGTTTTTAATACTACAATGAATCAGAATATATCAACAGGTTGGAGCGGCGACGGCGGGGACAGATTCTGGTCTTATGGTGAATGTGCCTTTGGTTTTGCAGTAGCTCCAAGAAATGCTCAAAAATTAATTTTTACCGACTTCGGATTTGCTCATGTTTCTTTTGATGGCAGCACAAGTTGGAAGCAGGCTTATGTTTCGAATACCGACCAAAATCCCCCCGGCAGTAAAACACCAACCGGCAAAAGTTATCACTCAATTGGATTGGAAAACACTACCTGCTGGCAGGTTACATGGTCGGATAAGGATAATTTGTTTGCCTGCTTTTCGGATATAAAAGGGGTTCGTTCAACTGATGGCGGGAATAGCTGGTCGTTTAATTACACAGGTCACTCTGCAAATACTATGTACAGAATAGCACGAAATCCCCAAAACGGTTGGTTATATGCAGGTACATCCAATATTCATGATATGTATCAAAGTACTCGACTGAAAGATAATATTTTAGATGCTAATGATGCAAATGGCAAAATAATTTACTCGACAAATAAAGGCGCTGTATGGTCGGATATTCACAATTTCGGACATCCTGTGTTCTGGGTTGCTCTCGACCCGAACAATCCGAATAAAATGTATGCAAGTGTGGTTCACTCTGCTTCAGGTGGAATTTATGTAACGAATAATTTACAAAACGGACCTAATTCAACCTGGTCAAAACTCGCAAATCCTCCACGAACGGAAGGTCATCCGGCTTCGATAGTTGTTTTAAATGACGGGAATATTGTTGTAACATACTCAGGTAGAATAGTATCAAATAAATTTACTGCAAGTTCGGGAGTGTTTATTTATAATCCTTCGAATGATTCCTGGACGGATGTATCGGATAACGGTATGAAATATTGGACGAAGGATATCATTGTTGACCCATTCGACCAATCTCAGAATACCTGGTATGTTGGAGTATTCAGCGGTTGGGGAGGAGCGCCGAACGGGCTTGGTGGATTATACAAAACAACCAATCGGGGAGTCTCATGGAAAAGAATAAATAATCTTGACCGGGTAACATCAATCACATTTCATCCTGAAAACCACGACGATGTTTATTTAACTACGGAAGTAGATGGGCTGTGGCATAGCTCTGCTTTCAATGCAGATAATCCTTCATTCTCACTCGTAGAATCATATCCTTTCAAGCAGCCTGAGCGGGTTTATTATAATCCTTTTGACAAAGATGAAGTTTGGGTATCAAGTTTTGGTAATGGAATGAGGGTTGGTACAAATAAAGTCATCAATCCTCCATTACCACCAAAGTTAATTTCTCCGAACAATGGCAAAACCGGCGTACCTACATCGGGAACACTTGTTTGGAGTAAATCAGCAAATGCAACTAATTATAATGTTCGGCTATGGATGGATTATACCGGAGAAATTATAATTGATTCTACTATTAATGATACTTTAATTACCTTCAATAATCTTTATAAGAATACCAGATTTTTATGGAAGGTTATACCAATTGGTAAAGCAGTAGTAGGGAATTCATCGGATATCTGGTCATTTCATACAATTCCAGATTCCTCACAAATCATAAAAATTAAACTAATTTCTCCACCAAATCGAAGTGTTAATTTATCAACCAATATTGACTTAGAATGGGAGCCTGTTACCGGAGCCAGCCTCTATACTTATAAATACACAGATGACACAACCTTGGATGTTAGTAAATGGTACTGGGGCTTTATCTTTGATGTGCATGAAGTTAGAATTTCAAAATTAAAAAACAATACTAAATATTATTGGAAAATTGAATCCGGCACAGATTATAAATCGGATTTATGGACATTTTCAACCCGTCCGATTAATCCTAATTACACATCACCGGAACTCATTACTCCTGACAGCAACTCCAGCGGTGTATTTAAAAGTATTAATTTCAAATGGAAGAGCGTGCCAACCGCAAAAAAATATCAATTTCAATTATCCCAGGATTCACTTTTTTCCTATTTTGAAGTAGATTCAGTAATTAAAAATGATACTACTTTTTTCTGGCATTGTAATGAATATTTAATAAATTACTATTGGCGGGTTCAGGTTTTCGATTCTATTTCCGAAGGCTTATGGTCTAATATCTGGAATTTCAAAACGGATAAGGATACCCTGTTATATGTAGAACCGGAATTATTGGCACCTGCCAATGGTGCGAAAAACGTTCAGCAGCCTTTTACACTGAGATGGATTTCAGTTGAAGTAGATGAAATTATTTATTACAGAATTATTATTTTTGACATTGAAAACGGCAAGGATTCTATTATTTATAAAAATACTACTTTCGATACATCATTAGAAATAAAAAATTTGAATATGAAATTAAATCAAACTTATTACTGGTATATATATTCCGAGTATTTGATGGCTATGAGTAAACCATCGGCTACATGGTCATTTACAACGTCATTAGAAGCCGGATATGAGGATGTCCCCCGGCAGGAAAAATGCATTGATTTAAATGTGAGTCCCAATCCGGCATCTCATCAGATTACAATTGAAATGATTAGTAATTATTCTTCTTTTGCTCAACTTAATTTGTATGATATACTTGGCAGAAAAATTTATGATTTATTTCACGGGAATATTTCTCCCGGCAAGCATGAAATAACCTTTGATTTAATCCAAAATCCAATAAATCAGGGAGTATATTTTCTTCAATACAGCAGGGATGATTGTATATTGACTAAAAGAATTTATATTAACTATTAGAAACCTCTGAAAAACAATAAAAATAACAGGAATGACATTCTTCCATTTAATTAGTTTTTCCACAGACTTCTAATATAAAAGATTGAGATTTGTTATTTTTAGAGACATTCCAAAAATAATTGTGGTTATAATATATTTTTTTATTGAAAAATAATTTGATTATATTTGTGAGATTTGAAGATTTTATTAATAAACTTGAAATCTTGATTAAAAAAATATTTAGAACATTAATAAGCGGAAAAATATGTATCCAATAGCTGTTAATGACGAATTAAGAAATTCAAAGGTCCTGGTTGTTGATGACATACCAAAGAATATAGAAATAATCTATAATATACTTAACCAGGAAGGATTGGAAATTATATCTGCAAATTCGGGTATGGAAGCTATTGACAAGGCAGCAATTCAGCATCCGGATTTAATTCTCTTAGATATAATGATGCCAGATATGGATGGTTTCGAGACCGTCGAACAATTGAAAATGAATTCCGAAACCGAAAACATTCCTGTAATATTTCTTACTGCCCTTCGGGATAATGCTCATGTTATTCAGGCATTCCAATTAGGCGCCGTTGATTATCTTCCCCGTCCTTTCAACTTTGAGGAGTTGGTTGCCCGCGTATTTACTCATTTGGAAATTAAAAAATCCCGTGATAAAATTGAGATTCAAAACCAACAGCTTAAGGATATTCAGGCAAAGATTGTCCAGGATGCTCAAAAAATTATTATCCTGAATGAGAAAATAATGGATTCGGAAGAAAAGTTAAAAGAAGTCAGCGAAACAAAAGACAAATTCTTTTCAATTATTGCACAGGATTTAAGAAATCCGCTTGGCGGCTTGAATATGCAGATAGATTTACTTCATCAATATTTTGATAAAATGTCGCGGGAAGAGATCAAAGCTGCTGTGGAAAGCATGTATAAGACATCGAAAAAGAATTTTGAAATGTTTGAAAACCTTCTGATTTGGTCGAAAATTCAAATCGGGACTTTGGATTATTTCCCCGAACCACGGGACGTTCATCCAATTATAACCGAAGCGATGGCATTTCTCAAACCGTTAGCGGATATGAAAAACATAGAAATTATTTCAGATGTGAATGAAAGCACCTTTGCATGTTTTGATAATTTCATGATGGGTGTGATTTTCCGTAACCTGATTTCAAATGCTATAAAATATACAAATACGGGTGGTAAAGTAAGAATAACTTCGGGGGAAATTTCCTCCGACATAAATCAAAAGCAATATCTTGAAATTAAAATTTCTGATACCGGAATTGGTTTAGATACCGATTTAATACCACGATTATTTAAAATCGAAAGCTTACGACAGCCTTCCGTAGGAACCGGTGAGGAAAAGGGTATCGGTTTGGGATTAATCATTTGCAAAGAATTTATCAACAAACATGGTGGCTCTCTCATTGTTGAAACCATTCCAAACACCGGTAGTACTTTTTGTTTTACAGTCCCTAAATATATGTAGGAATTATTTTCTTCTATCTTAAAGGCAGGTACTAAAATATCGATAAAATTTTATCCGATTTTATAAATTTCAATAAAAATAATGAATTATATGTTAATTATAAATTAATTATTATTAATATTTGTAACAAAATAAACATTCGATTATTTTTCTAATTTGGTTTTATACTCAAAATACCGCTTGTAGCCCGAACCTTTGAAAAAAATATAAACTTTAATAAAAAAAAGGATTTAATCCTTCGAACTAAAGTGTGTAATTTTTTACACACTTTTTTTGTTTTACCGGTCAAATTTCGTAAGTTTGTTACAATTTGTTAAATCAAGGAATGTTTTATTGAATTATCGGTGGATATTTAGACAACATGATGATGAAAATACCGTACACGAACTGGCAAGCTCCTTAAAAATCCCGAAAAGTCTGGCGAATGTGCTTGTTGCGCGAGGAGTAAGAAGTATTAATGAGGCAGAGATTTTCTTTCAACCGACTTTGATGGAAGTCCATGACCCTTATTTGATGAGGGACATGGCTCAGGCTGTTGATAGAATTATTGATTCAATTAAAAATGGAGAGTTGATCTGGATTCACGGTGACTACGATGTGGATGGTACTGCGAGTGCATCAATGTTATTACTGTTTCTTCGCGAAATCGGGGCAAAAGTTGATTATTATGTTCCCGACCGGTTCGACGAAGGTTACGGTCTATCACAAAAAAGCGTTAACTTAGCAATAAGTAAAGGCGCTTCTATTATTATTACCGTTGATGTCGGTATTACTTCCTTCGATTCCCTTAACTATGCGAAATCACATAATTTAGAATGTTTGATTTGCGACCACCACGAACCTGGTGATGAACTTCCGGATGTTTATGCTATTCTCGACCCGGTGCGCCAGGGTTGTGACTATCCTTTCAAACATCTTTCTGCATGCGGAGTTACTTTTAAGTTTATTCAGGCTTTAGCTATTAAAATAGGAAAACCTGAATTGGCATTCGAGTATCTCGATTTCGTTGCCGTTGCTTCTGCAGCCGATATGGTTCCGCTTGTGGGTGAGAATAGAGTATTGGTTCATTTCGGTTTGAACAAATTGAATAATTGTCCAAGACCCGGATTTAAAGGATTATTTGATTGTACCGGTATGAAATTGGGACAGATTACAACAGTCAATATCGTGTATTCCCTTGCTCCGCTAATCAATGCCGCCGGTAGAATGGGGGATGCTCTTCGTTCTGTCGATATGATGACTCAAAAGGATGAATTAAAAGCATTTAATATAGCTCAGCAATTGGAGCAGGAGAATCGCAGACGACGGGTTTTTGATGAACAAACTTTCGAAGAAGCTATCCCAATGGCTGAAGAAGCTATTGAAAAACATGATGTTCGTGCTTTGGTTTTGCATAAACCTCATTGGCATGCCGGAATCATTGGTATTGTTGCATCGCGTCTCGTTGACCGGTTCCATCGCCCCGTTGTCCTTTTGACATCAATTGATCATGTAGCAAAGGGTTCTGCCCGGAGTATAAGTTCATTCGATGTTCATAGCGCTCTTAAGAAATGCAACAGGTTTTTATTAGAATTCGGTGGGCATAAACATGCTGCCGGACTTTCTTTAGCTGAGGCAAACATTCCTGAATTCTCAATTGAGTTCAATAAAATTGCATCTGAGAAAATTTCAATCGATATGACTGTTCCGGAAATCATGATTGATTCAGAACTGAAATTCAATGAGCTTTCTCCTAATTTTATTGATTTTCTTGGAAGTTTTGCTCCTTTTGGTTTCGAAAATTACAAGCCGGTCTTCTATACAAAAAATGTGACCTCTCAAAATGGTGTCAAGGTAACCGGTAAGAATATCAGGTTTCGTGCCTTTCAATCCAATTTTGCAATCGATGCAATCGGATATAATCTTGCCGATAAAGTAAAAGTCATTACTTCCGGCAATCCATTTGAAATTGTTTATAATATTGAACAGATGTCCTATAACGGACAGAATTCCCCACAGATATACATAAAAGATATCAGATAGAAAATGCCTTACATCTTGCGCGATGCAGCCGATTATTTTCGCACGCAAATCGACCTTCTTGAAAATGAGGAAATTCCGCTGCGACGAAGAATTCTCTCAGCACGTTCAATTCTGTCGGAGTTGTTTGAAAATTTAACAAAAGACGAACCACGATATTTTACTTCACTGTTCTCCCGTATTAATTTCATAATTGATAAATTTCATATACCTCATAATATATCTTTATCAATTCAGAACCTCAGAAGATTTTTTGCTAAAGTAAACCAGAATGCCGCATTTGAAATCCATTCTGAGGATATTGAAAAGACAATAATGAAACTCCGGCTTTTACTGGATTATTTAGAAAAACCTGATGAATTTACCAATGAGCCCGAATTATTAAAAACTGGGGATTTAGTTGATAATATAGATATAATTCCTCCCAAAAAAGATATTATTACTTTCCTTTCAGTCAATGTCAAATCGAAATTAGATTTTAAACATCCTTCAGGGAACAAAAAGGCAAGCGCAGACTTAGAACTTGAAGTAGAAGAAATTGGGAAGTTTCGTTTAAGACTTTTCGGTTTCTGGATTGATATTTGGAAAATGGCTTGGGCAGGGGCAAATTTAAATTTAATTAATATTAAACTTTCGGAGAATGACCCTGACCTTTACCTGACTACTTTTGAAACTTTAATAATAATTGAACCGGATTATTTAATCGATGTAACTGATATTGCAGAGTGCTTCTCAGGTTCAAAAGCCAATGTAAAAATCTACTTTTTCCGGAAATTTTTAGCTAAACCTGCAACCTATTCAATGTTCCTTGGAAATTTGGTGAACTTTTTCTTCGATGAATTATTAATAAATAAAAGCGCCGATTTTGATGTGATTTATTCCAAAGCGCTTCAGGTAAAACCACTGCAACTTTTTGCGGTGGCTGTAAAAAATCCTGAACTCGTGAAAAACATGAAGAATGAGATTCAATCTCATTACGATAGGTTAAAAGAAATAATCGAAGGCATTTCTTGGGATTTTGTAAATATTGAGCCGTCTTTTATTTCTCCGGTATATGGTCTCCAAGGCAGGTTAGATGCCATGCTGGAATATAGAAATGAGCCTGAAAGAAAAAATATTATCGAATTGAAATCCGGCAATGCTCCTAATGTTCAGTACAGAGTTACAAATATTGATGGAAATGAGATTAACACCGGCATCTGGCAAAATAATTTCATGCAGATAGTATGTTATGACCTGCTATTGGATTCAACCTATCCGAACAGAACGGGCAATTCACAGATTTTATACAGCAAATCCGCTGACTATCCCTTAAGAAATGCACCTGATTCATATTATTCCAAGGCTGAAGCATTGCTTTGCCGTAATTGGGTCATTACCTTAATCTACACTTTTATTCAAGGGAAATTTTCACTTTTGAACACGATTAATCCTGTAGAATTCGGTACTATTTCTTCATTTATGAAGAATGATGTTGAAGAATTTGCTTCGGTTTATTCTAAAATATCAGAATTAGAGCAGGAATATTTTCATTTTTTTATTTCCTTCATCCTTCGTGAGCTTAATGAAGAGAAAACCGGCATCAGGAACGGCTTTTCGGCGTTATGGAAGGATGTTCCAGCCGATAAGGAAACTAAAATGAATATATTAACTCAATTAGAATATTTACATGAAAAATCTGCTCCCGACAAGTTATATCTTGCCTTTTCAAGACCTGTTGAAAATGCCTATTCATCCTCACTCAGACGCGGTGATTTATGTATAATTTATCCGTCAGGGATGCCTGATAAGAAAATTTATAATAGTCCATTATTAAAAGGAACTATTAAAGAAATTTCTCCTGAGTTTGTGTTAATAAGCCTTAGAAACAAATTACTCAATAAGGAAATTTTCAATTCGGGTAGTCGTTGGAGCGCCGAACCTGATTATATAGATTCAAATACAAGCAGGCTGCTTTCTTCACTTTATTCATTTTTATCTTCATCAGAACTTAAAAGAAATTTGATTTTGGGGCTTTCAAAGCCGCGAACGGAGGAGTTGGAAATTCTTTTCGAAACTGAATTCGGTGAAAATCAAAGGCTTATTTTATCAAAAATGCTTTGTGCAAAGGATTATTTTCTTCTTCAAGGTCCGCCCGGAACCGGAAAAACGAAAATTATTCTACGTGAATATATAAGAATAATTTACGGTTCTACAGAAAAATCCATTCTTGCATTGGCATATACCAATCGTGCTGCTGACGAAATTTGTTCTGCATTGAAATCTATCTCACCTGAACTTTCATTCTTGCGCTTGGGCAATAAAGAATCCTCAGAGCATAAGGATAAACTAATTTCACAACTTGCGGAAGATATTCCAATGCAGGATTTATTCAAAATTGTAAAATCAACTCGAATTTTTGTTGCAACAGTTGCTTCGGTTATTGCCAATCAGGAAATATTCGATATTTGTGAGTTTGATATAGCAGTTATTGATGAAGCTTCGCAGATATTAGAACCTCAAATAATAGGAATATTGGCAAAAGTAGGAAGCTTCATTATGATAGGAGATGAGAAACAGCTTCCGGCAATCGTTGTGCAGGATTTAAAGAAAGGACAAAACAGCAATAATCTGAATTCAATTCAATTGACCAGTGCCGCCAACTCGCTGTTCGAGAGGCTTCTACGAATCTGCAAATCAAATGGATGGGATGATGCCTTTGCTATACTATCTGCTCAGGGTAGAATGCATTCGGTATTAATGGAATTCCCGAATAAGTATTTTTATAATGGTCAACTCAATATTGCACCATCGGAAGTATGGCAGACAGGACCGATTAGAAGGTTCTCTATTGGCTCATTAAATGGCTTAGAACGCAAGTTGGCGGGCAACAGAATCCTTTTTATCGATTGCCCCGTAGAAATGTATGCTAAGCTGAATAAAAGGGAAGCTGGTCTTGTATCAAAAATCGTTGATACTATAAAAAGTTGCTATGGTAACGAATTTAATGAAGAAACCGTTGGAGTTATAACTCCGTTTCGTTTGCAATGTTCGGAAATTTATCGAATTCTCGCTCCGGAATTGCGTTCTGTAGTTACCGTCGATACCGTAGAGAGATTCCAGGGTTCGCAGCGGGAAGTAATTATTATTTCTTTTGCACTAAATCACAAATATCTGCTGAATAATATTCAATCAATAACCGAATTTAACGGAATCTCTGTCGATAGAAAGCTGAATGTTGCATTGACACGTGCTCGTGAACATATTGTGCTGTTAGGCAATTCGGAATTATTGGAGACTTCTCCTATCTTCAAAACATTAATCAATTATTACAAGCATAAGGACAGCTATACACGGTACAACGAATTGGAGTAATATTATCAATCTTTATAGTTGTAATTTATCATTTGATTTGATTCATATTTATAGATTTTAATAAGAAAATGGATATTGATTTGTTTTCATAATAATGTAAAGTGGTTTATTATGGTTATGAAATAAGAATTACACATACAATAAATTTATTATTTTCTTGTTTATACTATATGAATGAAAAGTTTATTGGAAATAAAAGATCATTTGATGGAAGGTGATTATTTTCACTCGTTACATTCGGCAACAAGAGTTATTGAAAGAAATATTTCTTTTAAAGATATATCGGAGGCTGATGGTAATGCACAAATAATTGAAGATTATCCGGACGATAAATACTCTCCCAGTTGTTTATTGCTCGGTTTTACAAAAAAAGGAATACCGTTACATATTCAGGTAACAAGAACTATAGGAAAGAAACGTAAAATAATTACTATTTATCATCCGGATGAGAAATTTTGGTCTGATAATTTCAAAGAAAGGATATAAAATGTCGGAATATATATGTGATAACTGTGGTAATGCTGAGTTTATCGATGAGACAATAAATAAGGTATTTAATATTAAAAATAAATTAATTTTGGTAGAAAATATTTCTGTTCTGCTATGCACACATTGTCAGGAACCAATCTTAACTATGGATACCACTGAACGAATCAGGTTGTTACTAAATAGCGATATTAAACCAATAAAACATATAGCCACTGAAGTATATGAATTTGCATAATGGCGAAAATGATTTTTTTTCAAAACTTCAACTCGAAAAATAATTTAAAAGTAAACATTCAATCTCTAATTGGATTCAGATTTATATTAATAGTTAAATTAGTAATAATATCTTTTTTTATTCCTTCAAAAGCCGCTCCTACTGCCGATTCACTAAGTTTACTGCAAAAGCAGACTCCTTTAAAAGAATTAGCCAGAGACATCGAATCTATTTTAGACAATTCCGATTTTAGTAATTCGCATATCGGAATATCGATTCAAAGCCTGGAAACCGGTGAATATTTCTTTCGTCTCAATGAATCGAAAAATTTTATTCCTGCTTCAACCGATAAACTCATTACCACTGCTGCTGCACTTGAATACTTAGGTAAAGATTTTCATTTCATAACTAATCTTTTTCTGGACGGAACTCTCCAGGAAAACGGCGAGTTTTTCGGTAATATTATTATTCGTGGTTCCGGCGACCCGACTATTTCCAAAAGTTTCAATAATGAGCCAACAGATATAATCGATGCCTGGATTAAAAAAATGGATTCCGCCGGTATTAAATCATTAAGAGGCAATATCATAGGTGATGATAAATATTTCGATAAAAATTATTATGCACCAGGCTGGGCATGGGATGATATGGCATATCCATACTCGGCGCAGGTTAACGCTCTTGCCATTAATGATAATACGGTTGATATATTTATTCAAAATGGTGATTCAATCAGTCATCCGGCAAAAATAAAAATCTCGCCGGAAAATTCTTATATCAGAATAATAAATAATATCAGAACAGTAACAGCTCAGGAGTCTGCTGAAATTTCTCATTTCAGGGAATCAAGAACGAATATAATCGAATTAAATGGTAAAATCCCGTTGGATACAGCCAAATCATCGGATATCACCAAATATTCGGTTACTGTCGAGAATCCTACAGGATTCTTTTTAAATATTTTTAAGGAACGGCTCGAGCAGCATCAAATCAGGTTCAGGGGCGCATTGCTGGAAGCGTCGGAATTTAATGAAAAAATCGATTATTCAAAATTAACCGAGCTTTGCAGCTATGAATCCAAGCCGCTTTCCGAGATTATTGCAATAATCAATAAAACCAGTCATAATCTTGCTTCCGAAATGCTTCTGAAAACAATAGGGAAGGAAACTTTGGGAAAAGGCAGTTTTTTAAAAGGTATTGAACAAATTAAAAGGTTTCTAACGAAAAACGGCATTTTTACTGAAAATGTCATATTTATTGATGGTTCCGGGCTTTCGAGATACAATCAGTTTTCACCAAGGTATCAGGTCGGATTTCTTTCAGTGATGTTCCGTTCGAATTTCAAGGATATCTTTATTCAATCTTTAGCCGAGCCAGGACAGAAAGGTACTTTGAACAGAAGAATGACCAGAACCCGCGCAGAAAAAAATGTTCATGCTAAGACCGGTACAATGAATAACGTATCCAATTTGTGCGGATACGTGACAACTCGTGATGGCGAAACATTAGCTATTTCGATTATGATGATGGGATTCACGGTTCCCCAAACCTTAGCTGCCAACCTCCAGGATTTAATTTGTATGCGGCTTGCGAGTTTTTCGAGGAAATAAGAAATTGTTTCTATTATATTTTGAAATACTATCCGGGAAATGAGACTGTGTCTAAATTCAATAAGAATGTCATTCTGAAGCTGGGAACAAGAAAACTTAAAAAATATGAGTAATGACATGATTTAAGATGGACTCCACCTCGCAGGTGGAGTCCATCTGTGTTCACTTCGTTCAGAATGACTTTCTTCCTAATTTTTAACATACTCATATAAGAAAATAAAATCTTTTGAACAATTAGAAAATATAATTCAAGGAGTAATTATGGTATTGGCAGAATTTTCAATGTTTCCGACCGATAAAGGCGAAAGTGTCAGCCGTTGGGTCTCGCAGGTTATCGATGTTATCGATAAAAGCGGTTTGAATTATAAATTAACTCCTATGGGAACAGTGATTGAAGGCTCGTGGGAAGAAGTCTCGGCGCTTCTTTCAAAATGTTTCAAAACACTCGAAGGGCAGTGCGACAGGATATATTCATCGATTAAAATTGATTATCGAAAGGGAGATAATTCACGAATGAAATCTAAAATCGAAAAGATTGAATCGCTGTTGGAGCGGCAAGTAAAGCATAGTTGAGGTGTTTTAAAAGTTTAAAATATTTTTCCTGTCCAAAAATCAGTATAAATAACAAGAAGAATGTCATTCGTAAGCGAAGTGAAGAATCCAGAAACAGAATTGGGACTGGATTCTTCACTTCGCTTACTAATGACATTCTTCCTTTAAAAAGTTTTAAAATTACTTTGTGTGCTGTTCAGGCATTAATCAATTTGGAATGATTAAAATTTATGTTACCTATCGTCTCTATCCGAACCTTTATTCTTGAAGTATTTGAATAACTGTTTGCGCAATTCCTTAGGGAAATTATTCTCAAAAATGAGGAACTTAGCATATTGTTCTTCATTTAGGATTGAACGCATTGCCTTCAATTTATCCATGAACAGCTTTTGAAGTTCTTCCTGAAGCTGAAGCAATTTTTCACTCTTTTTAGTTATCTCTTCTTTCGAGCCATGGCTGCGAAGGGTGTTAGCTAATTCTTCGGATAAATCGTCAATTTGGTCGCGCTTTTCTTTAATATTATTTTCGTAGGTAGTAAATTTAGATATAAATTTATCCGATGCAGCCTCATCCAATTTTAATATTTCGAGAAGTTTTATTTTCCTCATTGTTTCAATTCTTTCGAGCGCTCTTTCTCCGCCGGGACCCGGTTGAGCCATAGCTGAATAAGAAAGAAAAGAAATCAGGACTATTAACAATATTTTATACATCAAAGTCTTCATTTTCCAGTTCCTCTAATATTAATTTAATATCATTTTCATCTATATTTCCGATTTCATCCTTTAATATTTGATTTGGAGAAACAAAAGCCGGAAGAATATCCATCGGGTTATCAGTACAACCAAGAATAAAATCAGCATATTCGTCATCTACCGCTTTTACCATCTCCTTATCATTCTTTACTAAATCATTAATATCCCGGACGTTCGGAATGCTTATCCTGATTGTATTTACAGCCTGTATGGCATGTTCGGCTGAAATATTATTATCCATTATTTTTGCCACCTCTACAGGTTTAACCTTTGTCAGTTCTTCAACAGCCGAAAGATTGCTTTTTAGTTGTATTTCCTGAGTAGCGATTTTATTAACAAGAAGATATGCTGCAATTAACAATCCAAAGACAGGAACTGTAATGCGAATTATATTCCATGGTGAAAATGCGGTTGTTCTCTTTTTCATTAGCCGGTTCTGAATTTTAACCGATAAGTTACGAGTATGGGTATCGATGATATTATCGAAATGAATCGATTTGATTTTCCCGAAAACAGAACGAGTATTCTCTACTTCCTGCTGCAGTTCAGGGTATAAACTAATGCTGGCTTCGAAAAGAACTTTTTCATTTTCCTCTAATTTTTCGAAAACATAATCGCAAAGCATTTCCTGCACTTGCTTATAAGTTAATGTAGTTTGTTCGTAATTTTCCATGATTTTATTTTACTTAGTAATAATTTGCATAAATTTTTGCTTTTGTATAAATTTTTTCAAAAATAATATGTTACCTGCAAAATTAATTTAATATTTTTAATTTTTCAAATGCCTGGCGATTTTCTGTACAGCCTGGAAATAATTTGCTTTCAATCCACCAACGCTTGTACCCAACATATTTGAGATTTCTTCATAGCTGAGATTATCGAAATATCTTAGCGAGAAAATTTCCCTTTGTTTTGTAGGAAGAAGTTTCAGGAGTTTAAGAAAATTTTCTTCAAATTCCCGGCTTTCAACTTGTTTATCCTGGAGTAACTCTGTTGCCGGTATTTCAAATATCTCTTCATCGGTTTTATTATGTGAAAATATTGAAAGCAGCTTTCTTTTACGGGCAAAGTTTGTACAGATATTGACGGTAATACGGTAAAGCCATGTTTTAACATTACTATCACCTCGGAATTTATTTAGATTTTTAAAAGCCTTGATAAACACTTCCTGAGCGGCATCATCGGCATCGTCATAAGATTGCAAATACCGGAGAGCGGTTGAAAAAACAAATTTCTGATATTTGCGCACAAAAGCTGTTGCTGCGCGATCGCTACCTGTTGCCGTATATTCCTGGATTATTTCGCGATCGCTATCTAATACCAATGTCAGACTGCTCACTTTTTATTCCACAATTTTTACTACTGCGGATTAGACGTTTACAAATCAAAAAGGGTTTAATCTCAAATTCCTTTTTTTGTTATCATCACATTTCTTTGTAATTTTGGTAATTATAAATTATAAATTATTAATGGTTAATTATTAATTCGTAATTCGTAATTCGTAATTCCTAATTAACCTGCACCCGTGGCTCAATGGATAGAGCATCTGACTTCGGATCAGAGGGTTGGGGGTTCGAGTCCCTTCGGGTGTGCAAGTAATAAAAAAAGGCTTGGTAAAATTAATCCCAAACCTTTTTTGAGAGCCACTTGTCGGACTCGAACCAACGACCTGCTGATTACAAATCAGCTGCTCTACCAACTGAGCTAAAGTGGCACAGTAAAGAAAACAAAATTAAATATAAATTTGGAGAAAATCAAATATTTTTTCAATGTTTAATATTTGCCCACAATTTTTTCATTTATATAATTCTTTTTAATATTGCCGTTAATGAATCTCTTCCTTCTTTTGTTACAGAAGAGTATGGCAGTACTTCGGAGCAATATTTACAATTACTGAGGACTCCCTCAACTTGCAATTTCCTTTCGGAAATGAATTCTTTCGAAACTTTATCGCATTTTGTAAGGATTGTAATATAATTTCTACTTAAAGCTTCGAATCGTTCGATTAAACCTAAATCAATTGGTTGCGGGTCGTGCCTGGAATCGAGCAATAAACAAATCAATTTCAGATTTGTCCTGGACTCAAAATAGGTGTAAATCACCTTTTCCCATGCAAGACGTTGCAGCTTGGATACCGCTGCATAACCAAATCCCGGAAGGTCGGCAAAAATCCATTTATTTTCTACTTTGAAGAAGTTGATTTCCTTGGTCTTACCCGGTGTCGAGCTTATACGGGCAAGATTTTTCCTATGGACAATACTATTCAAAAGAGATGATTTACCGACATTAGAACGACCGGTGAAGGCTATTTCAGGTAATAGCGATTCGGGGAAATCTTTTTCCGCTAACGCAGGCTTAATAAAGAGAGCCTTATAAGTTTTCATTGAAAATATTACAGTTATAACGTTAATTGTTGAATGTATTGGATTGATGCTCGTATAGAATGACAAACTTCATAAATTATCTTTATAAAAAGTCTCAAATAATCAAGAATCAAATCAAATAATTTTACAAATATAAAGCTATTGAGTACAGGAAAAAACTTTTAATTTAATAAATTATTATGCAATTTTGTAATCTGAAATTTGCTAAATCTTTTATTAAATATATAAATAATGAAAATAAGTCTTTATAATTCACTTTCGAAAAAAATCGAATCATTCAATCCGCTGCTTGGTAATCAGGTCAGGATGTACAGTTGCGGACCCACTGTTTACAATTATGCCCACATAGGTAATATGCGTGCTTTCCTGTTTGCCGACCTTTTGCAAAGAGTCCTGCGAGTTGTAGGAAATTATTCGGTTCGATGGGTGATGAATATAACGAACATTGATGATAAAACTATTAAAAGCAGTAAAATAGGCAGCGATTTATGGAAGCCGGAGATGGGTGAGCAAACGGATAATCCGCTGCAGAACCTATCGAAATTCACATTATTCTACGAAGATGCTTTTATCGAAGATATAACCAAGCTTGGAATAAATCCCAAACATATTGAATCCCTGCCAAGGGCAACGGAATTTATTCCCCAAATGCAAGACCTGACAAGACGTATAGTAGAAAACGGATATGCTTATATTTCAGACGGTTCGGTTTACTTCAACGTCGCAGAATGGCGCAAGAAGGATGTTTACGGAAAATTATTCAAAATTGATTTTGAAAACTTCAGACCTGGTGTTCGAATGGATGCAGACCAATATCAACGTGAAGATATCAGCGATTTCGTATTATGGAAGGTTGCAAAACCGAATGAGCCTTTTTGGAAGTTTGAATTGAGCGGTGTAAAATGTGATGGTCGCCCCGGATGGCATTTGGAATGTTCTGCAATGGAAAGGGAATTGCTGGGTTTACCATTCGATATTCATACGGGTGGAATCGACTTGAAATTCCCGCATCATGAGGATGAAATTGCTCAAAGCAAGGCAGGTTATGGCAATGACCCAACAACTTTTTGGTGTCATAACGAATTCCTTTTCGTTGAGGGCGAAAAAATGAGTAAGTCTAAGAATAATTTTTATACTTTAAGGGATTTATTAGATAAAAATATTGACGCGTTAGATATTCGTTTTTCTATGTTGAGCGCGCATTACGGCTCTGTTTTCAATTTTACTTTTAATAGTATTTCATCTGCTCGCAAAGCCAGAATGAGAATACAGGAGTTTATTTATTCGTTATTCGACGATAACAAAACCGGAAAAAGAAAGTACGATGTTGAAAAATTACGTAATGATATATTCGTCGAACTTGCGAACGATTTACATTCTCCGAAGGCATTGGCTCAACTGTTTGCTTTTATAAATACTGTATCGACCGGTGAGTTAGACCTGAATTCCAAAACAAAACTTATAGTCTTATTTACCGAATTGAATGATATTTTTTCAGTCTGGGAGATAAAACCGGAAACGAAGGAAGACATTTCCTTACCGGAAGAAGTTGTTATTTTGGCCCAAAAAAGATTAGAAGCCAGGTTATCTAAGGATTTTAAACTTGCTGATGAGTTTCGTCAACAGATTTCATCTAAAGGGTATTCTGTCAAGGATACTAAAGATTCTTTCGAATTGGAAAAGCTTTAGGGTATTTTGAAAATTATCAATTACGCGAAAGATGCTAGTGAAAACTATCAAAAAATGGAAGAATGTCAATCTGAACGAAGTGAAGAATCCAGTTCCAATGCGGCTTCTGGATTCTTCACTTCGCTTACGAATGACATTCTTCTTGTGTTTTTACACAGCCTTTAAAGCGTGAATGATAAAATCGAAATTTTCGTACCCCTATTAATTAATAATACTTAGTTTAAACATATTATGGAAAGTCATTACACTTGTGGAATCATTGGAGCCGGCAGGCTGGGTTCTGTTCTTGCAAAAGCTTTCGGAAAACAAAAAAAACTCACATGGCTTTTGAGCCGTTCTAAGAAAATTCCCGATGATATAAACGTTACTATTGGTGAAATCAGTTTTATACCACAAATTATTTTAATTGCTACAAATGATGATTCAATTGGTGAGGTGGCAGATGAATTAGCGAGGCATTTTAGAAGAGGTTTGGAGGGTGTGTATATAGCCCATTGTTCGGGATTTGTGCCTTTGAGCAGCCTGCAGCCGTGTAAGAATTATGGCGCTATCGTTGCTTCAATTCATCCTTACCAGACTTTTTATTATCCTTCCTTAAAAAATCTGAGAAATATAACATGGGGGATTGATTGCGAACCGAGAGAACGGGATTTTTTCGGGAGGGTGATTGCAGATTTACAGGGCAATGCTTATTTTTTAGATTTCGAATCCGAATTACAAAAATCATTATATCATATTTCTGCCGTTTCTGCATCAAATTTTCTTACTTCCGCACTTTCACTGTCCCGCCGAATCTTTTCCCATTTAGGTATTTCTCCTGAAAATTTCCTTAAACCGATTGTTAGAACAACAGTAGGAAATGCATTAAAGTTTAATAAAGACTCATCTTCCATTCCTTTGACAGGTCCTGTTGCAAGGGGTGATTTTAAAACAATAAACAATCATATCCAGGCTTTGGAAAATAATAAGGAATTGCTCAAACCTTACTGTTATTTTTCTTTAGCCGCTGCTGAAATGGCTTACAATGCCAAAATGTTAACAGATATACAATTTTCCGAAATAACAAAAATTTTAAAAGAAAAAATTATTTAAAATTTTTCACAATTCATTTCTAAGTCCAGCCTGGTTATATGGAAAATGATAATAATTGATAATTAAATAAATTTTAATTAAATTGATAAATAAGGTTTTTGTTTTCCGTTCATTTTGCAAAAATTTATAATGAGCATGTTTATTAAGGCTTTGATAATTGAAGATTCTGAAATTGATACTAAACTGATTATTAATGAGATGAAATTAGGCGGTTTGGAAGCTGATTTCAAAAGAGTAGATAGTTTGCCAAAAATCCGGGAAGAATTGATAAACAATCAATGGGATGTTATAATTGCTGATTATCTTCTATCAGGCTTTAATGGTTTAGATGCACTTAAATTAGTAAAATCGATGAATTGTGATACTCCATTTATGCTTGTTTCAGGTGCCGTAGAAGAATCATTAATTGTCGAAGCCATGAAATCCGGCGCAAATGACTGCTTTATAAAAGGTAAACTTCTGCGCCTTGCACCTGCAATAATGAGGGCAATCGAAGAAACCGACCTTAGAAAAAAACAAAAACAATATGATGAACTCGAGAAGAAAGTAGAAGAAAGGACATCATTGCTTATTAAGGCAAATGAGCAATTGCAGAGGGAAATAAATGAGCGAATCCTGACAGAAAAACAATTGAAGAAAACGGAATTGCATTTTAAAAAGATATTTGAATTCAGTCCAATAGGAATCTCAATTTCAAGAATGACCGATAGGATAATAATTGATATTAATAATAGCTTTCTGAAATTACTCGGATATGAAAAAGAGGAAATCATAGGAAAAGATGTTGAGGAATTGAATATTTGGGTGGATATGGAGCTAAGGGAAAGATTAATTGAAAGAGCTTTCGAACTTCCATCGGTAAAAAGTAATGAAGTTAGATTCAGGAAAAAAAACGGCGAGATTATTTATACCTTAATGAATGTTGAGCTAATAGTATTCGAAGAAGATTCACCCTGGATTATCTTCATGGTTAATGATAATACCGACAGGGCAAAAGCGCACCTGGAATTGGCTAATGCCCTTAATACCCAAACTCAATTGAATGCTCTTAAAACAAAATTCATATCAATGATTTCGCACGAATTCCGCACTCCACTGACAACCATTATGCTTTCAACCGATTTATTAAAGAGGTATTCCGATAAATGGGAGGAAAGTGAGAAAAATAAGCATTTCCAAAGAATTCAGGATACTATTTTAAAAATGACCCAGTCTATGGAACAAATACTGATATTCAGCAAGATTGAGTCAGGGAAATTCGAACTTCATATTGAGAATATTGACCTATACGGTTTTGCTTCTTCGATTATTGAAGACATAGGTTTTAATTATGGTAATGACCCATCTATTAATATTTCGGTTGATGAAGATTGTTATGAAATCAATGCTGATGAGAACCTGCTTGGATTGATACTTACTAATCTCCTTAATAATGCTGTAAAATATTCTCCTAAAGGCACATTAATTGATATGAAAGTTTACACCGAAAACGATAATGTTAAATTTGTCATATCCGATAATGGTATAGGAATACCATCGGATGATATACCTAATTTATTTAAAACTTTTTACCGGGCATCGAACGTCGGTCCTATAGATGGTTATGGACTTGGCTTATCTATTGTCCGGAAGTGTGTGACTGAACATGGAGGGAATATTAACGTTGAAAGCAAGCTTGGATTAGGGACAATTTTTACTTTCACATTACCAAAATAGTATTACAAGAAAATTTCATAAGCCTTTATTCGTCAATAGTTTTTTTTATAAGCATTAAACTTGAATGAATTATTGTGCTAATCCTGATTTACTTTTGTTAAATAATAGTAATACGATACCAATTCACTTCCTGAAATTAGTAATGGGTGTGGATAATATACAATTATTCCTCATTAAATTGATTAGAAAATCATTTACTTTAATTTATATTTTTTCCAATCTATTCTTATTAAATACTGAAAGTTTAGCCGAAGATTCCAAGGATTTAAAAGTAAGGCTTCCCGACAATATAAACTCATATCCCAAAGTTTTGCAACCTGTTGTTAACCTCAACGGAAATGAGATATTCTTCGATAGGAAGGAACATCCTCATAATACCGGTGGAATTAAGGATAAAGATGAAATATGGTATTCCTATAAGTTATCCGGTAATGGTTGGAGCGAACCTGAAATTTTATCCGGATTGAATACCGAAAGTTCAGATGTTATCTTTACTTTATTGCCCGATGGAAAGAAAGCGCTTGCCTGGACTTCATATTTAGTAAATGGTGAAAAAAAATACGGCTTCTGTTTTATAACAAAATACGGGAAGGAATGGGGAAATCCCGTACCTTTGAATATTAAAAATTTTTATAACAAGTCGCCGTACTTTTATGCATCATTATCCGATGACGAGCAATTCTTTATCATGTCACTTGAACGGGATGACAGCTTCGGCAATCTTGACCTGTATATTTCAGTGCGGGAAACAAATTCCGACAATTGGTCGGAACCATTAAACCTTGGTTCAGAAATCAATACAACCGGAATGGAATCCGCTCCATACATTGCTTATGATGGGAAATCGCTTTATTTTTCATCTAACGGAAGAGGAGGATTTGGAGGTATGGATTTATTTGTTTCAAAACAAATCGGTGATAGCTGGAGGCATTGGAGTGAACCTGGAAATCTCGAAAGGTCAATCAATTCGAAATTTGATGAAAATAGCGTCTGGCTTAGCGCTTTGGGTGATACAATTTATTATATTTCAGCAGATACAATTAATTTTCAAGGAATATATTATTCTCCCTTACCTAAGCAGTTTCAACCGGATAAATATATGATATTAAAAGGAAATGTTCGTATTGATACCAATTTTTCAAAATCGAATTTATCTTTAGGAAATTATACTATTTTCAACGGTTGCGAAAATGACAAATTCGGAATTCCTGACAAATTTGAATATAATTTTAATGATACATTTGTCAGAATTATCCATCCTGATAACAACTGTTTTTCAATTAAAGCCGAAGGATTCGCCGGTTATAATGAAAAATTTATTATCAATTCTGAAAATTCATCAATTCAGGAATCTACATTTTATCTCAAACCGAATATAGATAACGACGAGCCATTTCTCAGCATTTATTTTGATTTTGATTCGGATTCTATATCCTATGACATGTTAAAGTTAATTAAAGAAAAAGTTGAATCAATAACCCTGAAAAATAATTTTGATATTGAAATATTAGGTTATGCAGATGAGCAGGGTAGTTTGTTATATAATTTTGAGCTGTCCCGGAGACGTGCAGAAAATGTCGGTAAAGAGATAATAAAAGCCGGAATCAATTCAACGAAAATCCATACCTATGGAAAAGGGGTGCTAAACATTAACCAACCATCTGAAAAAAAACGCAGAGCTGATATTTTCAAAAGAGAAAAAAAGTAACTGTATCAGAATTTACTTTAAGATTCTTCGCTTCGCACCTAATGACACTTTATAACAAAATGAGGTTTAAGTAAATGAAATAATTGAATTTACCACTCCCTACCCCCTCCTAAAATAGTAGGGGATTTTAAAGACTTTTTTCTTATCTCCTCCTATTTTAGGAGGGGGTAGGGGATGGTAAATTTGTTCATTTCTTTGTCAGTGAAAGCTTGCTTTTACTTTTGCCTCAGAATGACAATCTTGCACATTTTATTATTATTCAGAATTCTTCTTTTATCATTTTTTAACATACAACGACTTTAAAGCCTTATCAAAAACTTTCTCAAAATATCCGTATTGCTTTTCGGTTGATTGGAAATATCCATAGACTATATCGTCACCTTTAACTACAATCATTTCCAATAGCCTCATTGGCGGATAATCTTCTTTAATTCGCATATATGATTCAATAATAGTCCCATTCCAATCGCCGGCATGGAATGACTTTTCGGATAGTATAGTGTAGTTAGTATAATTTTCAGCATTTTTCAATGCACTCCCTTTCCAGAAATTTATTATTTCGGGTGGAGTTTTTATGGGATATAATTTGGATAGACCTCTTTGACTTACAAGCCTTACACCTGTTACATACGGGTCATTAATATTTAAGACAGGCTCGTAAGCAATTAATAATTCTGAAATATTTTCATCGATATGTCTGCATGAATGCCAGCCTTCCGGTAGGCTTATATAATAAGATTCGGTTGAGTCGTTGTAAGTTTTAAAGGGAATATTATCGATTGGCAGGTATTTATTTCCTGATTTTTTATTTAATAATTGGCGGTCGGCTTCAGCACTGTCCTTCTTTCCTATTTTATCATAAGCTACTGCCCTGTTATTCAAAGCTTCATCATCGTTCGGGTCTAATTGATAAGCTTTGGAATAATCTTTAATAGCTTTTTCATAATCTTTGTTCTTATAATAGGCATTACCGCGACTATAATACACTTTTGAGTTCTTCATCCCATATTCGATTGTCTTTGTGTAATCCTCTGCTGATTTTGCATATTCCCTTTGTTTATAATATACACCAGCCCTCTGATAATAAATTGCAGGATTTTTAGCATCGAGTTCCTGGGCTTTGTTCAAATCGGCAAGCGCTTTTTCGAACACAAGGAGTGAGGCATAAGTAGTTCCACGGTTAATATAAGCTTCTGAGAAGTTGGAATCCAGTTCGAGGGCTTTATTGAAGTCAAGGATGGCATTATCATATTGTCCGACGTAATGAATTGCAAGACCACGATTATTCCATGCATCAGCACGTTCGGGAGCCAATTCGATGGTTTTGGAGAAGTCCATTGCAGCGCTGTCGAAAACATTTTTGAAAAGATAAGCCTGTCCACGGTTGAAATAAGCGCCGGCATTACTCGGATTTTTATTTATTACTTTGGAGAATGATTTTATTGCATCATCGAACTTTGCTTTCATCATCGCTTGTTCGCCCTTGGCATACCAGATTTCTTCCTGAGCGAAAGAGGTAGAGATAATGGCAATAAACAGATAAAGAATGATTCTTATTTTATATAATTTCATAATCACCGGAACACAAAAAAGTTATTAAAACTAAGCAGGAAAACGAATCACAAGCTGAAATATTTCTTTTTATAATGATGAATTTTGAGGCTAAATATTTTTTCAATATTCAAAAGGTGTGACTAAATTTAAAGGCTGCCTACCATTGCGTCTGTAGATGTAGAAATCTCTATCAACAGTTACAATTTCGTAATATTCTTCTAATTCTGACATTCTGACAATACAGGCATCTGCTAAATCCATCGGTACATCCTTGTATCGTTCCATAAGTAATCTAAGCCGGGAAACTTCATCACTTAATTTGAAAGCTATTTGAATTGAGCCATTCTCAATCGCATTTAGAAAATTGTCTGCTGCATATAGGTTGATGCGTTTTCGAAGCATATACACTACTTCGGCTATTACAACTTCACAAGTAAAAACCCGATTTCTGGAAAATGTATCAAAGATATTAATTGCCCATTGATGGTAGTTATCAGAGGAGTCAAAGAAAGCAATAAAAGCTCCAGTATCTACCAGGTGCTTCATTCACCAAACCCATCTAAATATTTTTGTTCAATTGACAAATCACCCAATCCTGAACCAATTTTTGTAATTAAGCGGTTGTTTGCTTTGAAAAACGAATCCGACAAACGCTCCCGACCATTATAAAAATTTTGTTGAGTATTTTTAGTAGTATCAATCTTCGATTTATTTTTAACTCTTTTTTGAAGGGTTTTGACTGTTGGCATTGTAACTCCATAGTTAAGAAATTTAGTATTTAAATTTTATCTATAAAAAAACTCATTACAAAATTAGAAAGAAATGCAATAAATCACCAAAATATTTTAATTTTCGATGTGACTGGCTTTATTATTACTTTACTTAATAAATGTCGTCTTCCCTGTCATAACAGCAGCGCCTGTCTGTAGGCGATAGAAATAGAGCCCGGCGGCAAGGCTAATTGCATCGAAGGTTTCGGTGTAGGTGCCGGTGTTGCGCTGCTCGCTGACGATTGTAGCTACCTCGCTGTCGTAAGTGTCGTAAATTGTGAGGCGCACATGGCACGGCTCGGCAAGGGTGAAGCTGATGTTGGTAGTGGTAGAGAAGGGATTTGGAAAGACTGAAACTGCTCCCTCATCGATTTTTGTATAATCCTCTATGCCGGAAATATCAAGAACACCGCCTTCATGGAAAATAATAGCATAGTTACGCCACATATTATTACACCAAAGGTTGCCACTGCTGTCTATTACAAAATTAGTAAAAGTAATATCCTGATATTTAGTTTTGACATTTGGTATGAATTTTTTCCAATTTATTCCATCGTATTTAATAAGAAAAGTTCCAGCATTTATCCATACGATTGAATTTTTATCGTGTTTAATATTATAAGCCGCAAAATCGGAAATTCCCGTACTTGATTTATCATAAACATACCAAGTTGTATCATTATATGTATATAGTTTATCACCTGCACCAAACCATTTTTTATTGTTTTTATCTACTTTACAATAGATTAATGAAGAGGGTAATGGGGAATTGGATGTATCGTATTTAATCCAGCTTGTATCTGTAAATTTGCAAATACCAAATCTTGTGCTTACCCATTTATTGCCACTGCTGTCAATAGCAATATTATAACATTCGTCATAAATTAGACCAGAGTTTTTTGTTGTATATAAAGTCCAATTTGTGTCATTATAAAAAGCTAATCCATAACCGGTTGCAAACCATTTATTATTTTTATTATCATTATTAAACATTAATATTCGCCTTTCTTCTTTTAATACAGAATTTGAATTATTGAATAGTTTTAAATCAGAAATACCGTCATATAGATATATTCCACCAATACCTTGCATCCAAAAATTTCCTTTTTTATCAAAACTAATTTTTACAACATGGTCATTTTTTAAACCTATAAACGATGGTTTTATATACGACCATAAAGAATCCTTGAATTGAGTTAAGCCTAAATTTCCTGCAACCCATACTGAACCATTATTATCTACTGATATATCAACAATTTCGTCGCTTAACTCAACAATAGAATCGTGAGTAAATATTATCCAATAAGGATTACAGAATATTTTAGTTGAAGATAAAAATATCATAAATAAAAAGAAGCAATATTTAATTGTCCAGTGGCTCATAGTTGAATGATTATTTATTCAAAGTTGTCCTGATAAAAGATAAGATATATTCCATAGCTTCGGATGTAACCTCTGATATCAAACTCTGGATTACATTTTTTTCGCTGCCATTATGAAAATATTTCGGATAGGTTTGAACATACTGCCAGTTATTATGTTGGATGTTATCATGAAGGTTGCTTCAGGTATTCATTTATCTCATCAATCCTGTAAGAAAATAAATCGAACTTTTTGAAATCATCCATAGCAGCCGATTCTTCGACAGTACCATTGAAAAATAAATTTTCGAATTCCTCTATCGTGTTTATTTGATATTTCAACTTCATTGAAAGCAACTCGAATTCATATTCTTTCAATTTTCTTTCCAGATAATACCTTATACTCTCGTTAAGAAATAAATCGGGTGCTTGTCCCAATTTAATTGAAATATCCTTTATTGTATCAGTATGATTCATATTCAGTACTCTTTTTTATTTTATTACGAAGTTACTGAAAAAATATTTCTTATAATGTAAAATATTGAAACGAATAATATATCGATTGTGATTATTATTGTTTATTCATTCGGAATTTTTTTTTAAATTAGCGTTATTTATTTATTTGAAAATGTTGATTTTATTTAAATTTCTTAAAATTTTAATCGAATAGTTAAGAAGGAACCATGGGCAATAGCTCCGACATAAAGAAAGGTTATAAAAGCGCTCTTCTAATATTCATCCTGACCGATTTGGCTGGTGGCATAATATTCGGAGTGATTTACTTATTAACAAGAAACAATTGGATGCTGATTCCGGCTATTGTATTCCTATTGTCGGCTATCGCAATCCCTTATGTATTGTCCTATTTCATGAAGAAAATCGATTCAATAACTGAAAATCAAAATATTACTAAAGAGTAAAATATGGATATAAATTTACCTATACCCATGATTAGGGAAGATATAGTTGCCGAAATTGTCGAGCAGGACGATAAGAAATATGTTATTTTCTCCGACCCGGAAGGATATGCAGAGCAGCCTGTCGTACTGCCGATAGAGCTTATTCCGGTACTCCAGATGTTCGATGGGAAAAAAACTTTCTTCGAATTAGCAACGGATTTAAAAGACGAATCGGGTGAAGAACCTGATTTAACAGCTATAATAAGCCTGGTGCATTATCTCGATATGATGGGATATATGGATAGTCTTGAATTCAACGATATGCGAAAATATTTCGATGATTATAAGCAATCTTCTATCCGCCCCCCGTACTGTTCCGGTGTTTCCTATTCCAACGACCCTATAGAGCTGGCTCAGGAAATTGAAAACATTCTGAATACCATACCGGGCGATGGTATTAAAACATCCGCAGTAGCATTGATATCGCCTCATATCGATTTTATGATTGGCAGGAAGGCTTATGAAAATTATTCAGCTTGTTACCGGGCTTTAGCCGGAACCGATGCCGACTTATTCGTAATCTTGGGAACAGCCCACAAAAGAAACAGCGACTATTTTATGTTTACCGAAAAAGATTTCCAAACTCCACTTGGTAATATTAAAACTGATAAAAGTATAATTGCCGAAATAAGGAAAAATTTATCTTTTGAAATGACTATTGATGATTTGGCGCATCTTTCGGAACATTCCATTGAAATTCAAGCCGTACTCATTCAGGCATTATTCAAGAACAGGGATATTACTATTTTACCTGTCCTTATTGGTTCGCTTCATGATGATATGATGGCAAGCCGCCAGCCATCTGAAAATCCGAGATTTACCGAATATCTTGATAAAATAAAAGATGCGATAAGAGTTTCAGGTAAAAAAGCTGCATACATTGCAAGCGTTGACTTTGCCCACATCGGCAGGCGTTTCGAAAACGATTTCGATGCCGAACCTATTCTTCCCTTCCTCGAAAAAGAAGATATGAAACTAATAAATTATTTAGCCAATTGTGACCATAAAGCATTTTTTGAAGAAATCACTAAAGTACAAAACCACAGAAATATCTGCGGGGTTTCCCCGATTTATGCTATGCTCGAAATATTAAAGCCAAAAGAAGGTGTATTCCTGCGATATAATCAGTGGAATGATAAGGAAACAGCTTCGGCAGTATCATTTGCATCCTTAGCTTTTTATGAATAAACAAGCGACAGTTCAATTGAAAACCAAACATGAAAAAAACAAACCTATTAATAAAATAACCCTGAAAAAGGTTCTTCCTGAAAAAATACCGGAGCTGGTTATCAGCACTCCGGTATTAAGTGCCAAAAAAAAGGAAATACTGAAACCTTCAAATATTTATCCCACAAAGAAAATCGATTCTGTAGCCCAGAGTATGGTTGACCAGGTGGAATCCTTTATAACCAAAGAATTAAAAATTGACGGCGGTATTGAAATCATTCTTGCGGTGAGTGGGGGAGTAGATTCAATGGTCATGTTGGATATACTTTCAAGGCTTTGCAATAAAATGTGTTTCAGCTTCATCGTAGCTCATTATAATCATCGTTTAAGGAAAGAACAGTCGAATGATGATGAAAAATTTGTTAGGCAGGCGGCAGAAGATTACGGATTAAGGTTCAATACATCTAAAGGGCGAGTAAGTCATTATGCCGAGAAGAACGGTTTAAGTATCGAACATGCTGGTAGAATTCTAAGATATTTATTTTTGGAACGCGTTGCCAGGGAATCGAAGTCATCGCTCGTGGCAACAGCACATAATGCCGACGATTCTGCAGAAACAATGCTGTTCAATTTATTTCGCGGTTCCGGATTGACAGGTCTTTCCGGTATTCCTTCGAAACGCGAATTGAGCAGGAACGTAAATATAATCAGACCACTTTTAATATTGAAAAAATCCCAGATAAGGGATTATGCCGGGCGATGCTCAATCAAATACCATGAGGATGAAACGAACGTGCTGACGCAATTCATGCGAAATAAAATCCGGAATGATTTACTGCCCAAGCTTGCCGAAGATTATAATCCTGCAATAATAGATACTTTGAACAGAACTGCAAAGTTAATTAAATCAGCCGATGAATATTTATCTTCAATTATTGATAATGCATTACAATCAATAGCAATTGATAAATCCATTAGTCGATTTTCCTTGAAGGTATCATCACTCGCCACTTACAATGAATTCCTTCAGGGCGAAATAATTCAAATGGGATTAGAGAAATATTTAAATGCAATGCCTGTTTCACTTGCAGCAATAGATAGAATTTTGAATTTACTTCATAGTGAAGCTGGCTCGGTTTGCGAAATAGGGAGTTCACTTTTTGCACTGCGCGATAGACGTGCAATTATTTTTTATCGGGAAATGTCTGCTGAAAAAATTAATATGGAGATTACTAAGACAGGCACTTTCCTATTTGCTGATTATAGGCTTGAATTGAAGGAAGTTGACAAAAAGGATATTGAATTCAATGATAATCCTCATGTAGAATTTTTCGATTATGAAACAGTACCGGCGCGGCTTATCATCAGGAATTGGAAACCCGGAGATTCTTTCACTCCTATTGGAATGGACGGCAGAATTAAAGTGAGTGATTATCTGATTAACAAAAAAATTCCATTAATCGACAAAAAAAATATTTGTGTACTGGCTTCAAAAAGCGATATAATATGGCTATGCGGACATAGGGCAAGCGATAGTAATAAAGTGACAAAGTTGACCAGCAAATATCTGAGGGCAGAGCTGAAATACACGGCGAAACAGAAATAATTTTTTTAAAGGGATAATGAGAAAAAATAAGAATGTCATTCTGAACGAAGTGAAGAATCTTGTCGAATTGAAGAAGATTCTTCACTTCGTTCAGAATGACATTCTTATAATTCTTTAGTTTACAATCTATTCCATATTAATTTAATTAATTATGCAAAAAGAAATCATAATAAATGGAAATAAGTTTATTCCTTTCATCGACAAAAATTCTATAGAAGAAGCTGTAATGCGGATTTCCGGTGAAATAAATCAAGATTATTCCAATAAAAAACCGGTATTTCTTATCGTATTGAAAGGCGCTTTCATTTTTGCGGCGGACCTGATTCGTTCATGCAATATGGAATGTGAAGTTGAAGTAATAAATGCGAAAAGCTATGGCGCTGCGATGGAGAGTTCGGGCAATGTAAGGATTTCAAATTTTGATTTTGAAATCAAAGGGAAAGATGTTATTATTATCGAAGATATTATCGATACTGGAATAACGCTCAAAGCCTTATCCGAAGCCATTAATGAACATCATCCTGCTTCTTTGGAAATTTGCGTATTGCTTTCGAAACCATCGATGAGGAAAGTAGAAGTTTCCTGCAAATATCTTGGATTGGAAATTCCTGATAAATTTGTTATTGGGTATGGATTGGATTATGACGGCAGAGGCAGGAATTTGCCGGAAATATACATTTTAGATAAATAGTTTTAATTAAATATCAAACTCCTTAATTCCACTCTCGTGAGGGGGATTAAGGGGTGTGTTATTTCGAAAATTAAAAATTCTTCATTGCTATATAATAAGAATATTATATATTTGAAAGTTAAGATTAATAAATAAAGTGAATTATTTCACGGCTATTGCAAAATACTTTCGATGGTTTCAACTGAAAATAAAAATAAAGTAAGTATAGTACGAAAATTCCGGCATATTTGAACGCATAAGAGTGTGTTTAAGTATTACTAATAGAATCAAAAAATTAAAAAACACTTTGACTCATAGTCCCTGAGCCTTTTTAGAAAACAAGATATTTGAAATTATTATTAATAAATCTATGACAGGAGTTCTTTTATGAAAAGATTTTCGTCTATTTCGTTATTTTTTATATTATTTATGGCAAGTTTTAATGTCACGCTTGCAACTACCTATTATGTCGATGGACAGAACGGAAATGATAATAACAGCGGCACATCGACTTCAACTGCATGGCGCCATATACAGTACGGCGTAACAAGAGCCACAACAGGTGATATTTTGACCTGCTCGGGGACCTTCAACGAAACGGTCACTGTCAATGTTGTAAATCTGACAATTCAGGGCAATAGCCCAACAAACCATGCAACGCTCAGCGGGTCGAGTTTATCTATAACTACCGGTTTTAGGGTTATATCCTATAGTTGCAAAATAAAATATTTCGATATTATGAATTATCGGGATGAAAGCGGTTTCAATGATTCAGCCGGAGTAGGAATATTCACACATAGCAGAAGTAATCACGAGTTCACCGACCTGAATATTTCTAATTGTAATAATGGTATTACAATATTGGAAAGTTCAACGGTGAAAATCCTTCGATGTTACTTTTCCAATATGTATTTAAAATCCAATAACACGACAGGAGGGTGCGGTGTGTCGGCGATTAGTCGTTCAACGACAGCATCATTAAACAATATCCTAATAGGAAGCGATGATTCAAACTCAGGTAACAAATTTGAAAATTGTGCCGGAGACTGCATTGAATTTATTTGCACCGTACAAGGAAATGTAAATTCGGACGGCGGATTAATTAAGTACAATTCATTTATTCAGGGCAATGATAAATATTGCGTAAGATTATCGAGAATAAACGGTATATTCAGTATTGAATCTAATAAATTTAAGGGACCTAATCTTTGGACATCTTATGGTTCTGCAGGTGGCTCCGGAAATGGAATTATATTAGATAATTACGATATGAATTCTTTCGATTATTTGTTTATTATGAATAATAATTTTGAAGTCGAAGGGAATATAGTAATCAAAGCCGTTAATACAAACTTCCCAGGCTCTTTATTATATGAATTCTGGACAGCAAACAACAATACATTTTATTCACAAAATTCGGTCCTGCATACTTCGGCACTTGTTGACCCTAATCTAACACAAATATTGCCTTCAACCGATGGTTCGATATCGATTAAAAATACAATTGCAGGTTCTGTTGCTAATGCTCCAAATTATTCTACTGTTAAAGTATCTTCGGGTACATATTACGAAAATCAATTTAATTTAAATAAGATTACTCTAATGGGTTCCCTGCCGACAGATATTTATTCACACGGTACTGGCAGTAATCCACCGATAATTGATGGTAATAATTCAAGCACTGCATTTGTTTTTTCGGGTGGTAGCAGTGAAGTTTTTATAATAGGATTTGAATTACGGAATTTATCTTATGGAGTGACATCCAATACGACCTCAAATTATATAAGTGATATCTATTTTCAAAATAATAAATTCAGCAACATTAGTCAAAATGCTTTTAACATTAATGGGAATGGGAACTCTACAAATCAAATGAACTGGTTCGTGAATTTTAATATTTTCGAAAGTTGCGGGGGTAATAATATTTATTTCAATAGCTCAAGTTATCTTCAAATAAGCGATAATTCAATTACTGTTGGTTCTGGAAGTTCAACTAATAATGGAATATTAATCTTAAATTCCGACCATGTTAATATCCGGCAAAATAAAATTTCATCAATTGCCGGAAGCGCAATCAATTTAGAAAATGTTACATTCACAGATGTAAATAATAATGCACTGACGGCTAATTCTGCTACTGCATCCAACTCAATTATCCATATAAAAAATTCTACCGATACGAGAGTCGATTACAATAACATAATCATTTCCCACTCTGACGGGCAGCAAACTGCTGGTTTCTATTATGGAATTTTTGCAGAAGGAAGTTCCATCAATAGAGTTTTAGTTGATTATAATTATTTCGATGGAAATTCTTCTAATACGGCTAATCTTGCTATAGTTGTCAATCAGGATGTACAGGATTTGGGTATCGGAATAAATTATAATTATTTTGGTGGATTCTCGTCAGCAATCCGCTACCAGCCTACCAATCCGTTATATTCCGTTAAAGCCGATAATAACTGGTTCGGCTCGGCTAATGGACCAAGTCATACTAAAAACAGGTTTAATAAAAATGAAAATGGCGGGCATGGTATAGGAGTAATAGGGAATGTTGCATTTACTCCCTGGCTTGCCGGCAGCCAAAATACAACTCCTGCCAATGCAACGGGTTTCTATCCTACCGGCAATTCATTCGGTCCGGTGTCTTATACAAACTATCTTAACTATAACACTTATTATTTCCCCAATATCAAAGACGCACTGGCTGCCTGCGAAAACGGTACTATGTTAACAATTCAGTCCGGTACATTTACCGAGGTGGTTGACCTTGCAGAGGAAGACCATGCAATCACTGTTAACAAAGATATTGACATGTATTTAATTGATAATTCCGTAACTATTTATGGGGATTTGGTTTTCATTGGGGACCCGAATTCCTCAACTATGACGAACATATCAAATCTTTACGGCAATTTTATATTATCAAGAAAACAGACAACAGGTAACAGCTATACTCTCGGTAATTTGGATGTCCAGAAGAGAAAGGTTGTTTTGCATAACGGCAATCTTATTGTCGAAGCAAAATGTGCAGACGATATTTCGCTCAATAAAACTGCCGGCTCGATGGTTGTACTGACACAAGGAACTTCATTAATCCAAAAAAATATTCCTAATTACACTGCCGATAATTGGTTCTATCCGCTTGGAGTGGTAAATTACAGCGTTTATCCGAATACTTTTGAAGAAGCATGGATAGAGGTTAACCCGGGAACTGCCTCGCCCCAGAACAGGACAGAACAAATCACGGTTCAGTTGGCTCAAAACTCGCCGGTTTCGAATTACAACCGTCCCGGTGATGATTCTTATGCTTTGATGAGAAACTGGTCAATTAATTACTCGAATTCATCAGGTTCATTTTCAAGCGGCTCTGTTAAATTTTATTGGCCCCTGAATATTCCACAAAACGGTGCAGGCGCTAACTTTACGAACGTAAAAGCTTTCCCGGCAAGGTGGAATACAACGGATAACCGGTGGGTATCTTATCGTTTGAACGTTCCGACAACAGGAGGCAGGAGCGCTTCCGGCGATGCATTGCAATTTGTTAAAGCCACCGGAATTACCAAGTTCTCAGATTGGGCAATCTTTTCCGGTGATAATAGTTCGGCATTAGTAAATCCGCCTCCCAGAGTTCCATCATTGATTCAATTTAGTGCAATTACGGATGAAAAGCTTGCTTTCCGTTGGCAGAATGTACCCTGTAATTCTTTTGTCGTATTAATGGATGAATATAATCCGACAAATACTTCAAGAACGATGACCCTACCGCAAAACGGTCACAGTTATGCACAATCCGGTATTAATGACCAATCGACAATATCATGGTCTTCCGCTACTACATTGCCAAACTCAACTGTAAGAGTTGTTTATTCCGGTACATCCTCGACATTCAGGAATTTGACTGTTGATGGATTGAAATCCGGTCAGAGTTATTTAATAGGAATTTTCCCAGCTAATGGTATATCCGAGGACTATTTAAAATATCAGACAACTTATACCACCTATAATCCAAGATATGAGTCTACCCGTTCACGAATAGTTCTTGCTGCCGATAACGATAATAATTTGAATTTTAAAGGATTTTGCGGTACTAAGGACGTTGCATTGAGATGTTATATGGAAGGTCCGCAGCCATTTATGTTGATTAATTTCTATACATCAAAAGATGGTATTGTCGATGTAACGGGAAATCTTCAAAATCAATTGCCGTCAGGCAATCCTAAATATTTATTGTATCAGTTCGATATTGATAATCCAAAACCTTCATATCTTCCATTGGATTATATTTTAAACGATGCTGTGGATGCTACCGGACGACGAGCTACACTATATCATTTTAAAAATGGGAGTCTCGCGCAAAATGGTGTGCCTACAACCGGCAGTTTTACATTTACCCAGAGTGACCCCGTTCCAATGGATGCGCGTTATGTTTATTCTAAAGTAACCTATAATTCTTTAGATTTTACCCAGGATTATAATGTATATAAATGCGAAGGCGAAACAGCCTATCTTAATGCCGGGATTATAACATCCTATCCACAATCTTCATTCAGGCGTTGGGAATACCGCCAAAGTTCTTCCGGCACATGGACTGGAATTGAAAGCTATAATTCTTTATTAGTACTCACTAATCTTTCTCCGAATCAATCTAACTGGCAATACCGTCCCGTATTTTCAACTTCAAGGACAAGTTTTTGTAATGATGAAAATGCTTATGGTCCGATTGCCACATTAGGAGTATCCTCTACTATCAGCGCTAATACTTCATACCCGATCGACATTGACCCCGCAGCGTGCGAAAACACTCCTTATATCGAGTTTTTAGCTAAGCTTAACTCCGGTTATAGAAGTGATGTAAAATTTGACTGGCAATATCAAAAAGAAGGCGAATCAACATGGACTCATGTTTTCGATGGTAATGGTAATCCTTCACCGTTTTTATCACAAAACTCATCCACTGTTTATCATATTGCTCAACCTTCCGATGACGGGGATTTGCTAAGAATCGGATTACCAACATTTTTGCTCGATAATGTAAAAATCAGGGCAACCATTTATAGGGATTACTGCAATAAAGATTCCCGTACCGCTCTTATCAAAATTGACCAGGTTGGCAGTGTTAGTCAAAATCCTTCCTCATCGGAAATATGCGTTAACCAATCGACATATTTTAATACTTCAGGAGCTGGAAATATTAAATGGATGTACAAAGAACCCGGCAGTTCCACATTTACATATTTCAATTTCGTTTCTAATAGGATGACTATCGGTAGTTCATCCTTTACCGTATCGGGAGCTTCAACGAGTAGTACTTTAACTTTGAGCAATGCCACGGCATCATTGAACGGTTATATGTTCAGGGCGGAATTTGCCGGACAATATTATTCGGATTGTTCAAAATCTTATACCCAGGCTGCTCTTCTGAATGTGGATTCATCTCCTCAGCCTTCCCAGAATCCTGAGAATACATCGATATGCGAATCTGATGGAGCGAATTTAAGCGTTGCCTGGCAGGGTGGTACTTGTGTTACATCATATTTCAATTGGGAACAAAAACTCGCCGGCAGTGCTACATGGCAACAAATTGGATTTACAAATCAAAATAATATATATATTACCGGTCTGACTCATTCGATTAATGATAAAATGGAAGTTAGAGCAGCATTCTACTGCGGTACTTGCCCGACCCCTGTATATTCGACATCGGCAACTGTAACCGTTGATGTCCTACCAATGGTTTTCGAAGAACCGAACACGGCGAGTATATGCAATGGCTCTCAAATTCAATTTACGGCAATTGGCTCAGGTGATGTTCAATGGTATGTATCTCCTGATGATATTGATTACCTGCCTTTGACAAATGGTAATACCGACCCATACGATAATCCAATCACCATATCTGGAGCCACAACACAGACTTTAACTTTAACAACCAATAATTCCTTAGTTTTGGATCAATATTTCTTTAAAGCTGTATTTACAAGCACCTATCAGATTTGTCAATCAGTTGAAACATACCCGGCAAATCTTTTTGTCAGCGAGTCACCAAACTCAGGAACGGTATCCGGCAATTCCAGTATATGCGACGGTTCTACCATTCCAATAACTATGGATGCCTATTTCTATCCATCCGATGCTATTTGTTATTATAAAAGTAATTATTGGCAATATTCTTCTAATAATGGCAGTACGTGGAATATGGTTACATTAAACACTCAATTACCGGGAAATACACAGATTGAAAGCTTTAATCTGGTTCATATTACCTTGACCAATGTTTCGTATGCAGTAAACGGCTATAAATTCCGTGAAATTTTCGAATGTTATCCATGCAGCCAAACAACAACTACACTTCCTGCTACGGTTTTAGTATATAAACCCTATGCTTTGATATCAAGTCCGCAGACTCAAAATACAACCTGTGAGTATAATAATTTGAGTTATAATGCTTCGTTCGAATCACCTGATTGTGCCGATAATAAAGTTGTTTGGGAGTATCATTCTCAGGGAACATGGCTGCCCTTAAGCCAGCTATCACCGATGTCGAATTACGCTTCGAATATCTACTCTTATCAAAGTACAACAAGCGGTACAGTAACAGCTAATTTACTAATAAGTGGAGCAAGGTTTGCCCTCAATAATTATCAGATTAGGGCGAGGATTACCGGCTGTGCATGTTCAGACCTTTCAAGTTCTACTGCTTTGATACAGGTTACACAAAAGCCTACAGTTCCGGCAACGCTATCATCAAACGATATTCATGCTTCATATTTCACTGTTAACTGGAATCATGTTGGCGGAGCTACATCTTATCATATTGCCGTAAGTAATTACGGAAGTTCGACGTATCTGTATGAATATGATTATTCTGTTCAGGGGAATCCCACTGTGGGAACTGCCCTGACTCATACATTACCACAGGGAACACTACAGCCGAACAGTACATACAAGTTCGCTATCAAAGCATATAATTCCATTTGCGGATTTACAGAGTATTCATCGCAGAATTTTGTTACAACAACAAATCCGTTTATTGAAGTATCGGCAACATCAATTACATTTTCCGATACAGAGCAGTTTTTATGTTCTTCGCCGCAATCTTATTCAATAAGCGCATCTGGTCTCGATTCTCCTGTTATCGTAACGGCACCGTTACACTATGCAATTAGTAAGAATAATATAACCTATACGACTCAATCGTCGCCTTCGCTTACTTATTCAATTTCGGAGTTGATGACTTCACAACCATTATTTGTTAAATTCTGTCCACAAACGGCGGGTTCGAAGAATTACTCCATAACGCATCAAAGCGCTTATTCAAATAATCCAAATGTTGCGGTTTATGGCAGGTCGAGAAAGGCATCTCCAACAGTAAATTCAAGTAATATTTTATTCATAAGTGAAGTTCCGGGCGCCGGAGCAACTACAAATCTTACATTCAATTGGTCTGAAGGTAACGGTTCCGACCGAGTCGTTGTTCTTTCGCTTGATAACCCTGTTACTTACGTTCCACCGGTCGATTGGGTACCAAACGGTGCAACAACGAATCTATCCCAAGCTTCTACATTGGTATCAGGCAGCCTTGAATACTTAGTCTTTGTAGGAAATGGAGCCAATACATTAACTGTCAGTAACATTCCTGCAGGAAGGGTAGTATGGGTGAAGATTTGGGATTATAATTGGGAAAATGATTCTTATACATATTACAATCAGAGCTGGTCATCGATACAATTGAATCCTAACAGACCTCTATATCTTAAATTTGCTCAAATAATGCAAGCATTGCCTTACGGAATCCCCAGAGCGATAAATATTAATTCTACCGACAGGTCCGGCGGATTAGTCACTTCTCCGGCAAATGTTAATGTAACTTTAACATCGGTTGCTTTAGCACAAGGCTGTTCAGGTGGAACATATCAAAATAATACAGGAACACTGTCTCAGGGTTTATCAGTATTATCATTAAATAATTTTACATGGTATGGTTCCTGGACTAATGCTACCCAGGGCTGCACAACAGGTGGCGTACAATTAACGGCTACTCCATCGAGCAATTTGTATTTCCCCGGATATAGTAACCAGTTTGCATATATTTATGGTATAGAACCTTCGGTTCAATCAACCTATCTTACATTATCAGCTTATTCCTGCCAGAATGGTTTAGCGAGATTGGCATTCCGTGTAGCAAGACCTGGCAATGGAAGTAATTTCCTGGTTGTTGCACGTGAAAGCGGTACAGTTACTATTCCGTCCGATGGTCGTTGGTATTCCGGTAATCTCTCATTCGGATTAGGTGATAATATCGGTGATAATTCCTATGCAGTATATTCGGGTCCGATAAATACTAATTTATACATCATTACCGGTCTTTCTTCATATACACCATATTATGTAAGGGTATTCAACTACAACGGCACTCAGGGAGCGTACAGTACAACAGGATTTGCTCCGACTAATTATAATTTATCAAGTGCTATATTTAGTAATGTTACATTAAGAACCGTACGTTGCAAGGAAGCCTCAAATTATGTTGGGATAGAATTCAATGGTATGAATCTATTATCAATTGACAAAAAAGTCATTGCTGATTGGGAAACCCAAACCGAAAAAGGTATTTTTGGTTTCGAACTTTATCGTGCAACTGAAACACCAGAATCCTCTAAAGAGCCTGATTTTGTCAAGATAACAAGTTATATGAACAATACTTCGTTAATTGCAACTAACAATATTTCCGGCAGTAAATACAGATTTGTGGATAACGACCCAACTCTAATACCCGGTTCAGAATATATTTATAAGCTTGCTTATGTATCGGCTGATGGGCAGTATGATTTGGATAAAAAACGTATCAACATTTTAACAGCACCGAATAAATCGGCAGCGGTATATATGTCGGATATTAAACCTAATCCTGCCTCGAGCGATATATCTTTCAAATTGGAGGTTGGGTACGAACAGGCTGTGAGCATACAAATACTGGATATAACGGGAAGGGTAGTTATGGAATATATGAGTTCTCAAATGTTGGGCGTAGGAGTACACGATATAAGTATTCCGATGAAGGAAATTTCTTCAGGTACTTATTTAATCCATGTTACAACTGAAGTTGAAACCATAATGGCTAAGTTCGCAGTAATGAAATAGAATATTCGAAGGGAAATTAATTTTATTGGATTAAAATACAAAATGAAACACACCCCTTAATTCCTCTCTCGAGAAGGGATTTAGGGGTGTGTGTTTATATATTTATGAACTCAACTAAGTATGACACAAGTTACTCTTAACAAAAAAATTTATACTTAAAAAAATACATTAATTTAACTAAGAAAAACCCCCTAACCCCCTTTGAAAAATGGGGAATAATAAATCCCCCCTTTTTCAAAGGGGGTTAGGGGGTTTTTCTTGAATTATATTAATGAACTCACTTATTTTATTTTTTTACTTAACTCAAATAAAATCCGTTTTTCCCGTTCGGATAAATTCTGATAACCGGAGCTTGAGATTTTATCTAAAATAAGGTCGACTTTTGCCTGTGTTATATCTTCACCGTCAATATCGAATGTAGAACCAGTGTATTTCGACGGTTCATTAGGAGGCTCTTTTTGCTGGGATTTGAACTGCCAGTCAACCTGAAATATTTTTGCAGGCTGATGAACCGATTGCTTCTGATGTACGGAAGCACGTGAAGATGAAAATAATTTATTTAGCTTTTCATATAAACCTAAATTATCGGCAAATTTAATTAGTAGAATACCAGTCAGGGCGCCTCCCAAATGAGCAAAGTGGGCAATTCCATCAGAACCGGAAAGTCCTGTCCACAATTCTAACAATGTAAAAATTGTAACATGAACCAATGCGGGTAAAGGGATAAAAAACGGCAGCATTAATATTGGTCTTTTTGGGAATGTGAGCCCAAATGCAAGCAATATTCCGTAAATTGAACCGGAAGCCCCAATCACTGGCGCTGGAGGTGAGAACATAGGTGCAATAAAGAGTTGAGCTAATCCTGCACCGATACCACACAATAAATAATAAATTAAAAATTTCCTGGAACCCCATAAATGCTCGAGTTCCGAACCAAACATCCATAGAGCGAACATATTAAATAACAGATGTGAAAATCCGTGGGTATCGTGTAAAAACTGATAAGATATTAACTGCCATGGCATGAATGACCAAAAGCCATGACCTTGCACTGGTGAAGATAATGGTTGAAGTGAAAATATAGATTCTAATGAAATTCCTGCAATTGTAAAATTATTCAGAAAAAATAGTTGAAAAAAATAAACCGAAACGTTGATTATTAAAAGGGCTTTTAATACGGGGGGGAATCCCGGATATCCTCCGAAGCCTGATGTTCTTTGAAAATTGTTCATTACTCCTTATCCAAAAATATTTATTGCTCATTTAGACGTTTAATTGAATATTGCATTGCTTTTACAATATGAGTGTTTGGTGAAATGAAAATGTTACTAAGAGCCTGTTGAAAAAGAAAAGAAGAATGTCATTCGTAAGCGAAGTGAAGAATCCGGTTACGGCATTGGGACTGGATTCTTCACTTCGTTCAGAATACATTCTTCCATTTAATTAGTTTTTCCACAGACTTCTAAATAAAAAAAACATATTATTTTCTTAAAATTAGAAAACAATATGGCTGAAAGAAGCTGTAAAAAAGAATATTAGAGTAATTTCTTGAAACGCGGAACAACCCCTTTGGCGACTAAAAATGCACCGAATTCCTGGTCGAATTCCATTAAATGGCTTTTTACCCACTTTTCCAAAAATTCTAAAATTTCGTCAACATGAAGTTTTACTCCGGTTTCAAAATCAAAAAAATAATCGTTGATTTCACGGGTAAACATCTCATGTTCGCTAATATGAACATCGATATCAGGATAACCGTGTTGCTCCATGATATTTTCTTCATGTTTTAAACTTTTACTGACATAATCGGCAAGCCAGTAAATAAATCTGATGAATACTTCGTTGCCTCTATTTGCCTTAACAGCGTCATGCAACTCGTTAACTCCGGCAACAAATTTTTTTTGTGCATCATCGATGATGTTGAATCCGATTAAGTATTTATCATCCCATTTTATAAATGGCATTTCTCTTAAACTCTGATTAGTTCAACATTATTTTCAATTTACTAATTATTTAAGAACCCTCATGGTTCCATTTTACTCAGTAAAAATACGGAAAAATGTTGAATTTAAAAAATAATAATTTGACTAATTCAATGATTTGAAAATTAATTTAATACAACCTGAAAAATAAACGGTTTTTGTCATAAAGTTATAATTATGTATTTCCTATGCTAAAAATATCATGAATCGGATTCCGAATGATGCAATAAAATTTTTAGTTTATATTTCCGTTATTGTAAAATTATAAAGGAATTTGAAATTCAATTAAATTTTGATTTAGTTTATGATACTAAAATTACCTTCTTTAATAATAATTTTTATTATATTCCTACCCTCGTATTTATTTGCTAAGGGTACAGCAGGTAACGCAGCCAATCTTGAAAGTCGCTTTATTGTCGATATGCCGACAGCAGGAGTTATTCCTGAAAAAAGCTTTGGTTTTTATGCCCAGTTTTTCAATAACGGTGGTCTTGCCCTCGAATTAAGTGCAGCGCCTTTCGAAAGTTTCTCAATGGCAATTGCATTCAGCGGTAGTAATATTATAGGCTCGGATGAACCCGTTTTTCAAAAATATCCCGGTGTACACATTCGTTACCGTTTGCTCGATGAGACCATTTCATTTCCTGCCATCACAGCAGGGATATCTACACAGGGAAGAGGAATTTATAGTAAAACACATGAACGATTCGCAACATTATCTCCCGGATTGTTTCTTGCATCGAGTAAGGCATTCCGATGGGCATTAGGACAACTTTCCTTCCATGGCGGAATTGGGTTTTCTTTTGAAGCAGCTACCCCAGATAAAGCTCCAAATTATTGGCTTGGATTAGAACAATCTGTAGGGAATAATTTCTCATTTAATTTGGAATATAATGCCCAGTTAGACGACAATAACAGACTTTACCTATCCAAAAGGGGTTTGTTGAATGCGGCATTTCGATTATCAGTTGCAGGAGGGTTAACACTTGAATTATCCGCTCGGGACTTATTGATTCATCAAACAAGACTAAGGGGTTTTACAAGGTTTATCGGATTAGAATTTATATCGAGATTTTGATAGTATTAAAAAATAATTGTAATTCCCATTTTAAAGCAATCATAATTCAAAGGTGCCTCCGATTCAAAAGGCCAATTCATTTGTTCCCTTCTTAATTCATACAGCAATAGGGATAAACTGTTTTTGATTAAAAAGCGATAAATTGGATAAGTCGTGGGATTATGATTGATAAAACCGGTTTCAAAGAAATCGAGCCATCGCTGGCTTAAGTTCTCCAAAGTCCATGAACCAAACCACTTCCACCAATAGAATTGAGGGAAAACTATTGAATGCTCATACCCGATTTTTAAATAAAATGGTCCTGTTAATTGATATTTCACACCGCCTTCCCAAATAGAACCAAACCTGAACTTCTCATCAAACATCTTGAGTAAAGCCTGATTGCCAGCTAATTTAGCATTGCCTTCGAAATCAATATGTGACCATACGAATGCTCCGCTGTGATAAAGTATAAAATTGGAATTTTTAAGTTTATATCCGAAACCGTTATTCATGCCGAATCCGAAACGCCAATTATCTTGTGTAATTCCAATATTGGGTATAGATGCAGGTTTCAAATGGGAACTGTAATTATTTAAAAAAGCGAATTCTGAAGCCAAATATATTAAGTTTTCATCGACCAAATCTAATTCCTTATAAATTCTCGTGAATCCGTAACGAATATCACCAATATACGCAGGAGATAACTTTTCTTCATTAGAAAAGTCTTTCATAGAAGGTTTTGCAAATCCGTAATTGAATTCTAATGTAGGTTGGTTAAGTGTTTTGTCCGGTTTAGGAAAAATACTTTTTATTATACGGCTAAAAAGCTTATCAGATGTGGAATCGGAGATATCCGCTGAAAACGATTTTTGAAGAAATAATAAAAAAATTGGAAATATAATTAATTTAAGTTTCAATTTTTTTATTTCTTTTTAATGATACGAAAAGAAAAATGATGCCGAGTATGATGAACGGTATGCTAAGGAACTGTCCCATATCTAATGGTAATGTACTTTCGAATTCTGCCTGGTATTCTTTTACATATTCAATTAGAAATCTCATGGTAAACATTGAAGTTAAAAATATACCTGTTGTTAGTCCAAGTCTTAGATTTACTTTATTTTTTATATAAATTGATAATAATACGATAAAAAGAAGAAGATATGTTATGCCTTCATAAAGCTGGGCAGGGTGACGTGGGAACTTGTCTATCCTCTCGAATACTACAGCCCATGGAACGGTCGATGGTAAGCCAAGAATTTCGGAATTGAAGAAATTTCCTAATCGAACAAAAAACGCTGCAAGAGCAACAACAATAACGAGTCTGTCCACCATCCATAAAAAATTAAATTCCCTGTTTTTACGAAGATACAGCCAAAGTGATAATAGTATTCCGATTGCCGCACCATGACTCGCTAAACCGCCATGCCATACATAAAGGATTTCAATCGGATTTGCAAGATAAATATTCGGTTCGTAGAATAAACAATGTCCGAGTCGTGCGCCAAATATAGTGCCTATCACCATGTAAATAGTTAATGAGTCCAATTGCTTCTGACTTTTATTTTCGATTTTGAAAATATAAAATAAAATCTGGTAACCTAAAATAAATGCCAATGCAAAAAGAAGTCCGTACCAACGAATATGAACCGGACCAATACTGAATATTTCAGGCGATATGTTCCAATGTATAAAGGAAAGTGTACTCATAATTATTTTTATTTTTATTTTTCACAATGAATAAACTCCAAAATTAAGGAATAATTGAGAATCGGCAAGTTCCCTAATACAACTTAACATATTTTAGCTAAAACTTCGGAACCGGATATTTCTAATAACTTTACTTTTACTGGTTCAGAAGCTTCCTTATCGTAATTTATTTGCAGTTCATTTATGGGAAATCTGACCCGAACATAATTCTCTGTCCAGCCTGAGCCAAAACCGGTTTCTTGGGAAATCACTTCCGGAATTACAAATCTTTCAGTATCTATTTGCGATTTGTAAAAAACCATTTTCTTTTCTTCCGAAAGCAAACGAAGCCTTAATGTTCTTTCTTTCTTGGAAGTAGGACTTACCTGTGTCGAAAATGATGCTGCATCGGTGTTTGCACGTTCGGAATAAGTAAATGCATGTAAATATGATACAGGCAGGCTTTCAAGCAAATTATATGTTTGAGCGAATAGTTCGTCGGTCTCTCCCGGAAAACCTGCAATCACATCGACTCCAATACAGCAATCGGGAATTTTATGCTTAATTTTATTAATAAGTTCTTCGAAATATGATGCTTTATAGCGGCGGCGCATCAGTCCTAATATTTGTGGTGAACCGCTCTGCAGCGGTATATGAAAATGCGGACATATTATTCGGCTGTTACTAACCAGCTCTAAGATTTCATTTGTCAGTAAATTAGGTTCAATTGATGAAATACGAACTCTCATATTAGTACCTGTATTCTCAATATGCCTTAAAACATCAATAAATCGTTTATCAGGAGTGTAATGGTAATCACCCAGGTTAATTCCCGAAAGTATGATTTCCCTGTATCCACCAACTTCAATTTGCTTTAAACGCCGTGAAATTTCATCAATACTCATGCTTCTATTTCCTCCACGGGCAAGTGGAATAGTACAATAGGAGCAAGAATAATCGCACCCGTCCTGAATTTTAAAAAATACCCGTGTATGTGTATCATTATCAGCAGAGCAGGCGCCGTGGAATTCATCATTGATATGAATACTCATATAAATAGCGGGTGCTCCGTTATGTTTTAAATCATCGATTATTTTCCTGATATGGAATTTATCATTCATACCTACAACGGCAGCCACTCCATCAATAGCAGCTATTTCATCGGGATTTATTTGTGCGTAGCATCCGGTAACGATTATCGATGCTTCAGGAGATGTTCTTGCTGCCCTGCGTATTATTTTCCTGCAATCGGCATCTGCATGGTGAGTAACGGTGCAAGTATTTATAAGTACAACATCGCTTTCTTTCCCAAATTCTACAATATCAGCGCCTTCACGTACGAATTCGTCCGCTATCTCCGATATTTCAGCAAAGTTAACTTTGCATCCTATATTTATAAAACTTAATCTCATTATCTCAATAATTCCTCTTACTTAAAGATTGTACAAGCCATCTTAGAGTTTCAACATGTTCATTATTACTTAATTTATCCAAATCCGACAAGGCAGCATCAAAATAATCATTGGCAATTTCTTCTGCTTTGAGCATTGCACCGAGCCTGACTAATAATTCTTGCATACGCCCAACATACTCTTCAGGTAAACCGTTTTCTTTCATGAATTTATTGATTAGTTCCATATCGCTTTCTTCAACAGCGACTTCTGCAGCATGAAGTATAAGATAGGTTTTCTTGCCTTCGATAATGTCCTGACCAATTTTCTTGCCGAATTTAATTTGCTCTGCTGTCATATCCAATAAATCGTCCTGTAACTGGAATGCCATTCCAATATTTTTCCCAAAGGATTCAAGCGCAGTAACGTCAGATTCGGAGCCATTTCCAATCAATCCGCCGATAGCTGCTGAATATTGCAATAGTCTTGCCGTCTTTTTTTCTATCATATTGAAGTATTGCTGTTTGGTCGTAATACTGGTTACTCCAAGTTTCATATCCAGAGCCTGTCCTTCGCAAACTTCAATCAATGCATTATTGAACAACCGGAATATTTCTCTCTGATTCTTATGAGTTGCATATCGCTCCAGCAGCCGGTAAACATAACCTATCATCAAATCTCCTGTCAGGATACCTATGGATTCGTTCCATTTAATATGAACGGTCTGCCTTCCGCGGCGAATGGGAGATTTATCCATAATATCATCATGAACGAGGGTAAAATTGTGTAGAACTTCGATAGCACAAGCAGCCTCTAATGCATCAATTGGATTTGTTCCAACAGCACCGGAGGAAATCATCATCAGACATGGACGAATTCTTTTCCCGCCGCCAGAAATGATATATCGAAATGGCTCGTAAAGTTCCTGTGGCTCAATATTAGGGATAAAATCAAATAAATGCTTTTCAATTGATTCTAAATATCTGTTATAAATTATTGAGTAATCATTTTCCATCTTATTACTAAAATTTTGAATAATCAGTTAGTTTTTATATAATATTTGCCCGGTAATTGACGAATGATGCCTTTGAATTCAAGATTCAATAACTTTACGAGAAGCTCAGATACATCTATACCGGTAAGATTCAGTAACTCGTCAAAATGCATCGGGTCATATGTTAATGTAGAGTAGACTCTCGAAGAGGCTTCATCATCGAGAAGAATTTTTGAATCCTGGCGGAAAGAATCAATTTCAGTCTGTTCAAACCCTAAATCTTCCCATAATAATTCAGGAGTAATAGCTATCGAAGCAATGTTTTTCCTAATAAGGAGATTTGTTCCCTTACTTTTTTCAGATGAAATATTACCTGGAACTGCAAATACTTCACGCCCCTGGTCGAATGCGAAATTTGCCGTAATTAATGAACCTCCGCGCTGACCGCTTTCAATGACAATGGTTGCCTTGGATATACCGCTAATAATGCGATTTCTCTGCGGGAAGTACCCTGGGCGGGCAACCGTATTGCAGCTATATTCCGAAATAATTGCTCCACCTGACTCAACAATTTTTTTTGCGAACTCGGCTGCAAGTTGAGGTGAAATTGTGTTCAATCCTGAAGCTATAACAGCATAAGTAATCCCTCCGGAAGTTATTGCAGATTTGTGGGCAATAGTGTCTATTCCGAAAGCCATGCCACTTGTTACGATAATACCACGGGTAGCTAAAAATTCAGAAAATCGCTCCGTTGTTAACTTGCCATAAACACTGTTTTTCCGGGTACCTACAATCGAAATTGATGTTGTATCGCTTTTTTGAAGATTACCCAATACAAAAATCAGGAGTGGGGGATAGGAAATTTCTTTCAAATATTGTGGATAATCATCATCCCAGAGCGAAATGATTTTGTATCCTTTTTGGGAGCATATTTCAAGTTGTTTTTCAATTTCGGGATTTGAGAAAATTTCTTTGGGTGTACTGAAAATCTCTGTTTGACGCAATTTTGAACCTAATGCGGAATTGCTTTTCTCCAATAATTCATCTACGCCGGAATAGCTTTCTATCGAATTTTTGAGTAAAGTAGCATTAATGCCTTTAACGTAGGTCAAAGCTAAGATATCTCTGATTGTCCAATTTTGTGGTAACGGCATAACATTTCGATATTAACAAAACTACAAATTTATTGCTTTTTATGTCTTTTTCAAACTATTACCTTAATCAGTGAAAATAAATGAAATTGCAATTATAAACGTCATAACAAATTATAAGTTAAACAATTTTAACCACTTCACCGAACAAAAA
>JAERMQ010000115.1 GCA_016844745.1 Ignavibacteria bacterium
CAACCTGTTCAATCAGTTGTTTGGGTGATTCATCCATGCACACCACCTGAAATTCTTCGTCGTACGGCAATTTGTATATATCCAAAACATGTTCCATATTTGCAACAAATTCGCTACTCTGTTTTGGAGGTATAACCCATCCTTTTACTTTCCAAGGCTTAAGTTCGTTTTTTTTAAAACCTTACCTACTGACACATGTGAGATATAGTCTATATACTTTAATTCTACCATTTTGTCAGCCAATAGTCTTAGCGACCATTTTGCAAATCCGGATGGTGGTTGGCTACAACAGATTTGAACCAATTTTGCTTCAATATCCCCGTCCACTTTCTTAGTGTAATTCTGGTTTGAAGGTCGTCTCTCCAATACGCTTTCAAATCCTTCATCAATGAATTTCTTCTTTACCCTGTCTATCGTTCTTTCTCCTACTTTGAGAATCTTACATATTTCAGCATTTGTTATTTCTTTATTTGCTGAATATTCCCCCTTGTCGCAATTTATTTTTATAACCGATTGACGGGTTACACCTAATCTTGAGGCTTCTTTGTCTAATTTTTCAATCATCCATTGCGGCATATCCAGGTTTATCAGTTTAGGGCTTTGTTTGATTCTTTTTGCTCTGTTTAAATCCAGCAAACCCGAAATATCTTCACTGGAATCAAATTTTTTACCAAATTCAGTCGCTTTCATTTATAATTTTTCTACTTCTTCTGGCAAATTTCCATTAAAATTCCTGCAGTCGATTTGGGATGCAGGAACGCAATCAACATATTGTGAGCGCCTTCTTTCAAAGTTTCATCTATTAGATTAATTCCTTTACTTTTTAATGTCGATAATTCTTCAACTGCATCATCGGTATTGAATGCAATATGATGAATGCCTTCGCCACGCTTTTCGATGAATTTTGCAATAGGGGAGGACGGGTCGGTTGCACAAGTAAGCTCTAATGCCACATCGCCAACTTTGAAAGAAGCAATTTCTACTTTCTGTTCAGCAACAGTTTCTCGATGAACATCCTCAAAATCGAATATTTTCCCGAATAGTTCGATACTCTCATCCAAGTTCCGAACCGCTATCCCGATATGATTGATTGATTTAACCATTAACCATTGACCATTATTTTTTCCATTTCATCCACAGTACTTTTGATATGTTCCGGTTTTTGACGGATGAATCCCATACCCCTGCTTCCATTCCATCGAGTCAATCGCAAAATCTGAACTTATCATTAATATTGAAACTGCTATTCGAGCCGTCATCAAAAATTATTTTGCTTTTCATTTAACTTTTTATTTCAAAACAATTTAGTAAAAATCTAATCTTTTTCAAAAAAATTTGAATATTTATTTTTAGTTTTGGATAACAAATTAATTAATTCTTTACTTGCAGACTATATTGGATTTTGATAAATTGCTGTATAATATTAATGATAAATTTATAAAATGAGTAACGAACCAAAGCATATTTTTCATATTTTAAGCGAGGTTGTCGAAGGTATCGGCATGAAAGATGATTTAGTAAAAGTAAGATTGGAAAGTATTTGGACCGAACTTTATTCCGACTCTATAGCCCGAAGTTCGAAAGTTAAAAATTTCAAGGACGGCTGCCTTACAATTGAATCTTCATCTTCGACCTGGCGAGCTGAAATCAGGCTTCGCAGGGAGAAAATTATGGATGAAATAAATGAAAAATACGGCAGCCAAATTGTAAAAAAAATGGTAATAAAATAATCAATATTCAAGGAAGGTGGTTAATATGAGATTATTGAAAGACAATACCGTTGCAGTTTGTATCGATATACAGGAAAAGCTTTTTCCATTCATTAACGATAACTCGCAGCTAACGGATAATTGTATAAAAATTATTAGCGGATTAAAAATTATCGGGGTTCCGGTAATTGTGACCGAGCAATATTCTAAAGGATTGGGAACAACCATCGAACCTCTGAAAGCCGCCCTGGAAGAGGAATATCAACCATTAGAAAAAATGACGTTTAGTTGCATGAAGGATGATGAGTTCCTTAAAAAAATAAAAAGGATGGATAAGAAAAATGTTATTGTTTTCGGAATAGAAGCCCATGTTTGCGTTTTGCAGACAGCTTTGGATTTAAGGGAGAAAGGCTTCATTCCGATTTTAATCGAGGATTGTACTTCTTCGAGAAAATTAAATGATAAATCGATTGCAATTGAGAGGATGCGCAGTGAAGGTGTTATCATTTCTACTTTGGAATCAATTTTATTCGAAATGCTTGTTGTTTCAGGTACGGATGAATTCCGTGCTGTTTCTAAAATCATTAAATAGAATTTTAATTTGAAAATTAGAGAATTTGAAAAATTAAAAATTGATTAATTTGAGTCCACTCTAAAGAGCATTTTTGGGGAAAATTACATTCCAAAATCGGAATTTTGGAATGAGATATATCAGGGGCTTACTAATTCTAAAGTTGTACTTTGGAATTCAATTTTTGGTTTTTAGATAGGACTCAAATTTGCAAATTGGAACATTTTCAAATTTGTACATTATAAAATTAAATGCAAAAATTATGAAAAAAATATTTTTATATCTAATATTTTACGGGATAATATTTTCAACATACACCCTGAACTCAACTCCTGTTATAACTAAAGAAGAAGGAGGCGGTTTCTATTGTGTAGGAGAATCGGCATTGTTCGAAATCTATGCCAACGGTTCAAATCTCATTTATATCTGGAAAAAGAATAAACAAACTATATTAATATCTACGGGAAACAGACTTGAACTCAACAATATCAGCTATTTCGAAACGGGTGTTTATACCTGTGCAGTAGTCGATACCGTAGCGCAGGATACTGCTTACTCAAAAGAATTACTGCTATATCTCGGTCAGAAGCCAAGAATTATCGACAATCCAAAATCCTTGCAGGTCTTCAATGGCGAATCGGCAACTTTTTCGATTAAATGCCACTTCACAGACGGCGAACCGCGTCCGGACTCAATTCAATGGTTTGAAGGGCAATTTCCATTGGTAAATAGTAATAATATTCAGGGAGTGAATTCAAATCTCCTTAGTATTTCGAATGCCCGGAAATCGGATTCAGGACGGAAATTCTATGCCATTATTAAGGGTAGGTGCGGCAGTGATACAAGTATGATTGCAGGTATATTCGTCAGGGAAAGACCTCCGGTTTATAATTTACAATTGACTCTGAAAACAATTATGCTCAGGGCTTGTGCGGGTAATTCGGCGGTTTTTAATAGCGAATTGCATGGATGCTCTAAGGATGCAATGTATCAATGGTATAAAGGCAATTCCCCAATGAGCGATAACATCAGGATTCATGGAACCAATACCGATGTCCTGACTATTGACAGTATGACCGTTGATGATACCGGATTTTATTATTTAACGGCATTTTGCCCCGGCATAAACCAAACGGTTATTTCCGATACTGCATTTTTGGAAACATACGTACCTCCTGAAATAACAGAGGAAATTCAATATCTATTGTCGATTCGTGAGGGAAAACGATTCGAATTATCTATCCAAGCGAAAGGCACTCCACCTTTGAAGTATATTTGGTTAAAAGATGGAAAAGAAATTAATGCTCCCGATTCCAATTTTTTTATCTTTGATAAGGCATCCCTTTCGGATTCCGGCAAATATCAATGCAGGGTAAAAAATCCATGTGGCGAAGTTTCCTCAAAAATAGCTGAAGTTCGTATCTTTCCTTTACTTATCGATATTTCAGAAGTTGAAGGGAATAATTTACACTTTGGTATTAATAACCAAAATTATGGATATTTGGAATTTGATACAGGCAATATTCATGCGATGATTTATAATATATCAGGAATTAAAGTTGGCGAATTACCAATAACTTTTTCAGAAACGATTGATGGGAAATATTTTCTAAAACCGGCTCAAATGAATTTATCCTCAGGAGCATATTTCTTATTGATTAAAACTAATAAGGGTATAATCGACAAAAAAATATTTTATATAGGTGGGTTCTAAAAATTCAATTTAGGCTGTCATTCTGAGCGAAGCGAAGAATCTATCTTGTTGATTTTAAAGAAAACTGGATTCTTCGCTTCGCTTAGAACCCCCCTATAGATTAAGAAGTTTAGGAGCCTGTTGAAAAAGAAAAGAAGAATGACATTCTTCCATTTAATTAGTTTTTCCACAGACTTTTAGAAATTTCCGGTTTAAAATTCAATATTCTTTTGAATTAAACATCCTTCAAAATGAAATATTTAAAAAAATAAATTTCCGGAATTAATAGTAAAACAAGCGAAAGCGAATCCTGAGTGAAGAAAGTAGTATTGTATTCAACGGGGAATACTAATCTTGCGATAGCTCCGGTTAATGCCCATCCGATTGTAAATAACAATCCAATGATTAATACTGCCAGAAAACCATCGCGAAAACGCCTGCGCTGCCAGTTTTGTGTGAATCCATATAATGCTGCGATAATATGCAAATGAAAAATTATAATTTCAATCATAAAATTTATTAATTTGTAATAACAGTAAAATAATTTGCTAAAATTTAATCTGCAAATATGGTGAAAAATATGGAAAATGCCACAGATTACTGCATAATTTTTGTAACGGCAGACTCTTACGAGAATGCACTGCAGATAAGCAGAATACTTGTTTCCGAGAAATTGGCTGCCTGCTGCTCAATTGTTAATAATATTACATCAATATACGAATGGGAAGGCTCAATTGCCCAGACTCAGGAATTTATGCTTCTGATAAAATCTCATAAGAATAAACTCGATAATCTTGAGAGCAGGATTACGGAATTGCATAACTATGATACTCCCGAAATTATATCGGTTTCTTTGCATTCCGCCTCAAGAAAGTATCTTGATTGGATGAACTCAATTCTTAATAACTAATATTTGCTTAAATGAATGATATGCTTATTAGAATATTCTTTGCGTTCTCTGCGTACTTTGCGGGAAATAAAATTTTTCACGCAAAGCCGTATAATGAAAACTTTCTGTGGATGTCATTGCTGCGAATGAAGCTGTGTGAAAAGTTCAGAATGACAATGTTCCAGTTGTTATCATTATTTATACTTACAATTGGCTCAGGATATTACACCTGCCAGGCATCCGAGCCCAAAATCCCCCCACAAATCAGGATGCTCCGAATTTACGGAGGTTCCAATGAAAGGCAGCCTCCAATAGTTATTCTACCAACCGACTCACCGCAATTTCAATCCTCCTTCGGTGAGGCTTACGTTACGATTGAAATCGATATTGATGCGCCAATCCCGCCAAGTTTAATTGCAAAATTCGTTCATTGCAATGCGGACTGGAGCGAGGATGAGAATATTTTCCTGAATGATATAGGATTCCTGCGAACAAGCAATATTGACTGGCGCACGTCGGCTCCTTCATCATATTATTTTTCCCATCGGGGCTTCATTAAAGCTCCAAACGAGCAGGTTAAATTCAAATTTTCAGGTAATTGGAAGGTGAAAATCTACGAAATGGATTCGCAGGTTGAACCCCCGCTATGCGAGGGTCGCTTCTTCGTTCTTCAGCCGCGTGCAGAATGCAGGCTCGATGTGTTCGGCGATATGTACCGCCCGAAATTTAACGTCTCCTTTTCCGCAGTTGCTATGGAGGCTACCGTTACCGCACCATCCTCGATATTGGAAAATCAATTGCACACTGCCGTTTTCTATCGCAATTTCCGTTGGTCGGAGCCTTACGTTACAACCGAAAATCCAAGATTCATCAAAAATGAGAAGCAATATAAATTTAAGTACAAAGCCATGCAGGGCGGATTTGCAAGTTTCGGGAAAAAATACCGGGTTGAAAGAATACCCACCGAGAACGATTACCGCATCCTGGAACTTACAAATACTGCCTGGTTTCCGCGTATTGGCTCGCCTGTTCGGTTGCCGTTTTCGGATTTGCGCCGGAATGGCAGTTCGGTCGATTACGACGATGATGGCGCTATGCTAACAAACTTCGTTTCGGCTTCGACAGATGATTATGTAAATATCGAATTTATTATGGAGCCGGACGGATGGCATTCGGATGAAGATGTATTTATTGCTGGTTCGTTTAATAACTGGAATCCTGACGGAAGCTGGATGATGTCGTATGACGAAGAGATGCGGTATTATCATTTGCGGCATTGGGTGCGGCGTGGCAAGCATAATTACCTGTATGGAACCGGAAGATATAATTTCGAGGCACGTAGTTTCGATAATATTTCTTATGATTATTTTGAAGGCAATGCCGCTACGAACGCTCACAATTACTTATGTTTCGTTTATTACCGCGAATTTGATTTCGGTGGTTACGACGCTTTAATCGCCGTTGGCGGAGGTAGTGTTTATGGGTATATCAAGAGATAATTTAATTACGAATTACTAATTACTAATTACTAATTACTAATTACTAATTACTAATTACTAATTACGAATTACTAATTATGAATAATGAATTACCATTAACAATTGACCATTGACTAATGACCATTATCTTTAATCCTAATTCAGACAATTTTTAAATAATGCTTGAATAATTTCGTAAATTTGTTTGTTCAATGACTTGAAAATTCGGAACAAATATGAAGCACGAAAATCCTTATAAAGAAGCAATGCGATACGTTGAAAACGCAAGAGAAGACCTGAAACTTGCCGGTAAAGACGGGAAATTCTATGAAGATGAAAATTACGTTAGTTCAGCTTGTGGTATAGCATATAAAGGTATGCTCAAGGGACTAGATTTTTTGTTTAATATCAAAGGAGTTCCTAAGAAAAAAGGCAGAAAATCTATTGAATATTACAAGGAAGTATTATCAAAAATGGATAAAAGATTGTTGAAATATTTGAATAATGGTTATGAAGTTTTGCATTTATATGGGTATTATGATGGAGGCGACCAGATAGCAGTTATTGAAGCGGGTTTTGATAATGCCGTTTCTATCATTGCCACTCTAAAGCCATATTCAAATAATGGAGCGGAGTGAGGACAAAATAGACCTGCTTTTTTACGCGCCCGAGCAAAAAAGAACGACATTACAAGCGAAGCGAGTAATGTGGTGGTGGTGTAGGAGATTATTAAATTATTTTTGAAAATTCAGAAAATAATAATTGAATAATTTCGTAAATTTGTTAGTCGAATAACATGCAATAATGGAGCAAAAATGAAACACGAAAATCCTTACAAAGAAGCCATGAGGTATATTGAAAATGCCGAAGATATTCTAAAGTCTTCTGGTAAAGATGGGAAATATTATATTGATGACAAATATGTTAAGATTGCGTGTAGCACTGCTTATTCAGGTATATTAGTTGCCCTTGATGGCTTATTCAATATAAAGAAAGTACCGAAAAGAAGGGGAAGAAAATCAATTGATTATTATCAAAGCAATCTTGCTAAGATTGATAAAAAACTTTTAACAGGATTGAATAATGCTTATACTGTTTTACATCTTGACGGCTATTATGGCGGTATAACAAGTATAAAAACTGTTGAATCCGGATTCGATGATGCAGTTTCAATCATAGAATCCCTAAAGCCTTATTCAAATAATGGGGCTGAGTAGAAGCAAAAAAGAACGACATTACAAGCGAAGCGGGGAATGTGGTGGTGGTGTAGGAATCAGGGATATCGCCAATTACAATTTAATATTTAAAAATAATTTATAGAAAAAATATCTTGAAAAGAGAAGCTACCAATAAAAATTTACATGGCGCTAAGAACGCTAAAAAAGATGAGTTTTATACTCAACTCGCTGATATTGAAAAAGAATTAAGACACTACAAAGAACATTTTGAAGGCAAGACTGTATTTTGCAATTGTGATGACCCTCGTGTTAGTAATTTCTTTCATTATTTTTCATTTAATTTTGAAAACTTAGGGCTTAAAAAATTAATAACAACATGCTATAAAAACCAAAATGCAGATTTATTTAGTGAACATAAATCGGAGAAAGCCATATATCTTGAATATAACGGCGACAAAAATGATAACAAAGTCCCGGACCCCGAAGAAATAGGAATTCAACATTTGGAAGGCGATGGTGATTTCCGTAGCAAAGAATGTATTGAACTTTTAAAACAGTCAGACATAGTTGTTACCAATCCCCCCTTTTCTTTATTCAGGGAATATGTAGCCCAATTAATCGAATATGATAAGAAGTTCATTATTATTGGGCATCAAAACGCTATTACTTATAAGGAAATTTTTTCATTAATAAAAGAAAATAAGATTTGGTTAGGGTATGGTTTCACAGGTGGTGCTGCGCATTTTATAAATATTCATTATAAAGATTATGCAACTGCAGGAAATCATAAAGAAGGTATGTACTGCACCAGCGTAAAAAGGACAAAATTGATAAAAAAATAATGTGTACTAAAATTCAAAAAACAATGAGTTTTCTTAGGTATAAATGACAGGAAT